>JBBQAQ010000017.1:0-72752 GCA_038316435.1 Bacteroidales bacterium
ACTAAAAGTGTTCCCAATAAAATATACCTGACAACCACCGGACCCCAGGTTACAGACATTTTGGCTCCTATCCATGCGCCAATAATACCACCGGCTGCAACAATTAATCCCAGTTTATAATCAACCTGGTGGTTCATAATAAATATTGCCAGTGAAAAAGGTGTGTACAAAAGGATCAACAAAACTTTTAAAGCATTGGCCCTTATCAGATCAAGGCCAGAAGCTATAACCAGCGCAGCAAGTAGAAAAAAACCAACGCCGGCTTGAATAAAACCTCCGTACATTCCTACAAAAAAAAAGATAATTACTTGAACCCATAGCGGTAAAGGAGGATGACCGGCATTATCTTTTATCCATCGGTTGGGTTTCCACAGAATAAGAAAAAACATCAGGATCAACAGGATTCCGATTGTTGTTTTCATCACCCTCTCGTTGATATCAACTGCAATCCATGCTCCAAGAACAGAGCCTATTACAGAAGGAATTGCAATTTTTAAGGCTGTTGGGAAATCTAGAAGATTTTGCTTTTTAAAGCTGAAAACACTGGTAATACTTTGAAAAAGAATACCAATTCGGTTAGTTCCGTTTGCAACCGGTGCAGAAAGTCCGAATGCCATAAAGAGCGGCAAAGTCAACAATGATCCGCTTCCTGCAAGGGTATTGATAAAACCAGCAATAACTCCTGCCGCAACCAGAAGCAGTATTTCGTACCATTCCATTGCTATTTCTGGTTTTCGTTATTAAGTGCGGTCATCACAGCCTCTTTTAACCGGGAAGTAAAATTCTTTTCTTTTATTATATACTCTTCAATTCCAAGTTTTATCAAATCAAGCACTGCGTTTCCACTCTCCTGTCTGGAAAGAATTATTACCGGAACAACTTCATCCAGCTTTCTAATCTCCTGAAGAATTTCCAAACCGCCAAGAACCGGCGTACTTCCTTTAACAAATATGTAATCAAGAATAATGAGATCGGGTTTTATTCCAAGTTCGGGCAAACAATCTTCCCCGTAATCAAAACACATTGCTTCCATTTTTATTGATCGGAGTTCCTTCTCAATAATTTTCTGGATCAGGAGGTCGTCATCAACAACAAATATCAGGGGATGTATTCTCATGTAATGCAAAACTAATATGCAAACATGGGATAATCATTCATCAGCTTATTAACTTTGATGCAAACTTTTTCAATTACTTTATCATCTCCAATATTTGTAATTACTTCGTTGATAAGGTCAACGACAACAGGAATAACATCTTCCTTAACACCTCTGGTAGTAATGGCGGGTGTTCCAACACGAATACCGGAAGTAAGGAATGGTGATCTTGAATCGAAAGGAACCATATTCTTATTTACAGTGATATCGGCACTAACGAGTGCTTTTTCAACTTCCTTCCCTGTCACATCGGCTACTTTGGTTCGCAGATCAATTAACATAGAGTGGTTATCGGTTCCTCCAGAAACAACTTTATATCCGTGTTTCACAAAGCATTCAGCCATAATCTGAGCGTTTTTTCGTACTTGTTTCTGATATTCTTTATATTCAGGTTGAAGAGCTTCGCCAAATGCTACTGCCTTTGCTGCAATTATGTGCTCAAGTGGTCCACCCTGAATACCAGGAAATACGGCTGAATTCAGAAGTGAAGACATCATTCTAACTTCGCCTTTTTTAGTGGATATTTTCCAGGGATTTTCAAAATCTTTTCCTAGAAGTATAATTCCCCCACGCGGACCTCTGAGGGTTTTGTGTGTAGTAGAAGTAACTATATGAGCGTGTTCCAGAGGATTATTAAGCAAACCGGCAGCAATTAGTCCGGCAGGATGAGCCATATCCACCATAAAAATAGCACCGATAGAATCAGCAAGTTTCCTCATTCTTGCGTAATCCCATTCGCGGGAATAGGCTGAAGCGCCTGCAATGATGAGTTTGGGTTTCTTATCATGGGCAATTTTCTCCATCATATCATAATCAACCATCTCAGTTTCCTGATTTAATCCATAAGAAATGGCATTATACAGCAATCCTGAACTGTTAACAGGTGATCCATGTGAAAGGTGACCTCCATGAGAAAGGTCAAGTCCCATGAAAGTCTCCCCAGGTTGAAGACATGCAAGAAAAACAGCCATGTTTGCCTGTGCTCCGGAATGTGGCTGCACGTTTGCATATTCGGCGTTATATAATTCCTTAAGTCTATCGATAGCAAGTTGTTCGGCTTCATCAACTACTTCACAACCGCCATAATAACGATTTCCCGGGTAACCCTCCGCGTATTTATTGGTTAGAACGGAACCCATTGCTTCCAAAACCTGGTGACTAACAAAGTTTTCTGAAGCTATAAGTTCTATCCCCCTTTTCTGGCGGTTTTCCTCTCTTTTGATTATGTCGAATACTTTAATATCTCTTTTCATCTGTATTTTTTTTATGCCCAAATTTAAGTTTTTGAATTATATTTTTTGCTATTGCTCAGTCTAAATTTTTGAATGTTTTTCCAATCCAATTTCAAAAAATCTACTCGTCACTGAACTGTACCAGCAGCTTTCTGTACATATTGAAAATTCTTGCTTTCGAGATAAATCCTATGTATTTTTTCCCGTCTGTTACCGGAAGGTTCCATGCTCCTGACGTTTCGAATTTCTTCATTACGTATTCCATTTGCTCCCCCGGTGAAACAGTGGCAGGTGGATCAACCATGAGATCGGTAACCTGTAAGGTATTGTAAAGTTCCTGGTTGAAAATAATCTCTCTAATATCATCAAGCAGAATAATTCCTTCCAAATCGCCGTTTTTGTCGACTACAGGGAAGATATTCCTCTTGGATTTCGAAATAAGCTTTACCAGATCGCCTAGATTCGCATCCGGACTGACTATCTGCAGATCCTTTTCAATAACTGATTCAAGGTTTAGTAATGTAAGTATTGCTTTGTCTTTATGGTGAGTTATAAGGTCTCCTTTGCTGGCAAGTCGCTCTGTATAAATTGAATGATGCTGAAAAGAATAGGCTGTTAAATACGAAATAGCAGCGGTAACAATAAGTGGAATAAAAAGACCATATCCGCCGGTAATTTCGGCAATAAGAAAAATGGCGGTAAGGGGAGCGTGCATCACGCCTGCCATTACTCCTGCCATTCCCACTAAAGTAAAATTAGCTTCAGAAACTTTATTGAAATGCATTAAAGCCAGAGTTTTTGAAACCATGAAGCCAACAATTCCACCCATAAACAATGAGGGAGCAAAAATTCCACCTACTCCTCCACTACCATTCGTAACCGCCATGGCAATTACCTTGAAAACGAGCACCAGTCCCACATACAATAAAAGCATCCAATAGTTTTCGCGAAATTCGTAAAAAAGACTGTTATTGGTTAATTCCTGTACATTGCCTGTTAACAGTGCTTTTAGAGTAATATAGCCTTCTCCGAATAAAGGAGGAAACAGTAAAATAAGCAATCCCAGAATGCTTCCACCAATTAAAAGTTTTTTGAATGGATTTTTATATCCTGAGAAAATCTTTTCAATAAACAGAGTTCCCTTTGTAACATACAATGACACCAAACCGGAGATGATTCCAAGAATCACGTAAAATGGTAAATTTCCAAGTACAAACGGGTCTTGCAGGGTGAAATAAAACATAACCGATTTACCCATCAGGAAATATGAAACCGATGCTCCGGTAACTGCCGCAATCATTAGAGGAATAAGCGACCACATTGTCAGGTCGAGCATAAGCACTTCAAGAGCAAAAACGAGTGCTGCAATAGGTGCCTTAAAAATGCCTGCAACTGCAGCTGCTGCTCCGCAACCAAGCATCAATGTGGTTGTGCGGTAATCAAGATGGAAAAAATTTGAGATTCTGGATCCAATGGCTGATCCTGTTAATACTATCGGAGCTTCTAGCCCCACTGATCCCCCAAAACCAACCGTAAGGGAACTGGCAATCATGGATGAATACATATTATGACTTGCAAGCACACTCTTTTTGCGGGAAATAGCATAAAGAATTCTGGAAATACCGTGTGAAATCCCGTCTTTCACTACATATTTTACGAAAAGCACTGTAAGAAAAATACCTGTCAGAGGGAGTGCGAAATAATACCAATTCACACGTTCCACATTAAACCCGTGTACGAGAATGTCTTCAACCAAAAAGATCAGATTTTTCAGGATTACCGCAGCTAATCCGCCTGCAATACCAACTACAAAACTAAGCAGAATAACAAACCGCCTGGGTCCGAGATGCTTGTCGCGAAAGGCGATTATAGCTTTGTAAAATCCTTTAGTATTCACGGGGGCAAAGGTACAATTGTATAGGTAAGAACAAATGTAAGAAATCATTTAAATGAAAATAAAAAAGTAGTTTGGAAAACTATATTCGGTCAAATCATCAGAAAGTATTAATTTCGAATCGAATAGTGAGAAATACCATAAATAAGTTATTTCCGTTTTTAGTTTATGAAGAACGAGGTTTTTGCATGTATATATATTTTAGCCTTCTTTTTTATCGGGGGAGGCGAATTGCGTGCACAAAGCAATAAACCTGTGAACCCTATGATTAAGTATGTTTCTGTCGACACCGCCACAAACTACGTCAACATTTCCTGGGAAAAAAGCAGTTCCTCTCATATATCCCGTTACAATATTTACCAAATGGTTAAGCGCGGTAACCCCTACGAAGAAGGCGACAGTATTGGTTTTGTTCTTCCCAACATTTCTGTCTTCACAGATTCTTCAGCCCTAGCCGGAAACAAATCAGTTCACTATTCCGTTGTCGCCATCGATTCTTCTGAATTTAAAAGTGATTTATCACCTACCCACGGAACCATTTATACAAAAGTAACTTACGACTCATGTGCAAACACCCTAACACTCAATTGGAATAAATACCTTGGGTGGGAGGACCAGTATAACGGAGGAGTTTACGTTCATGGGCGCTGGGGAACAACCGACACGACTGTTGCCATTGATCCAACTTTTAATTCAATATACGTTTTTGAAAGGGTTCAGGAAAATATTGCCTATAGCTTTTTTATAGAGGGATTAAATTCGCATGATGGATATATTTCGCTCTCCAATATCGCTGAAAAATATACCAGCATGCCATTACCACCTGATGACCTTCATTTAAATTACGTAACTGTAACCGGTTCATATACAGTGGATTTAAATTTTTCTTTTACGGGGCCTTCTCCAATTACCAGCTTTGCGGTACTCAGGTCGAATAAGGAATTTTCAGAGTTTAGCCAGATAAAGACCTTTCAAAATATAAGCTCGACGCAAAACACCATTCAGGATTCTATTTTTACTTCTGTAAACAGATATTTTTATAAGATTGGTGCTTTAAACACCTGCCAGAGTCTCATAGGTTCATCAAACCTGGGAACCAATTTGCTTTTACTTGGACAAGATACAGTCATAAATTCTAAACATTTCAATTTTCTTAGCTGGAATAAATATATTGATTTCCCTCTAGATATATCTGGTTATGAGCTTTTCAGGATAAGTTCTGAAGGTGATACCATTTTGATAACAACAATTTCATCAACTGATACTTCCTATACCTACAATATTTCCGAAATATATGAATTGAATAACGCAGTCCAGGTAGGCCAGTTAGTCTATTTCATAAAAGCTATAGAAAACGGAAGTAATCAATCATACTCAAATCTGTGTGTTGTAAAAGTAAAATCCGAAGTGTGGATGCCAAACGCTTTTACTCCCAATGGAGATGGGATAAATGACCTCTTCGCACCTAAATTAAATTTTATTCCAAGGGAATATCTGATGATAATTTATGATCGTGCAGGAATACAGGTATTCAGTTCAGATAATCCGGATATTGGCTGGGATGGCCGTGTTAATTCTGGCAAAGTTGCTCCTGAAGGTGTTTACATTTATTATGTCTGGTTCACTTCATATAACGGTCAGAAACAAAATACAACCGGAAGTGTAACTGTTTTTTATCCCCGTTAACTCAATTTTTGAACCTCTCAAATCTGTAATTGTTTTACATTGAATAAACGGGAAATGTTGTTGTCAGTAATTTGCAAATAAGCTCATTATTTTTTCCTTGAATTCACTATCTTTAGGGCTTTATTTTTATAATCCGGGCAACTGCAATTGCAATAAATCTCTGTGAATGACGGGAATTGAGAAAACAGAACAAGTGGAAGTACAGAGGTTATTCAACGATCTACTGGACTCCTGTGTTTTTTGCAAGTCGGATGCCGACCGGGATCTGATTATCAAGGCATTTCACTTTGCTTCGGAGGCCCACCGGGGTATGAGAAGGAAGTCCGGAGAGCCTTATATTATCCATCCAATTGCAGTAGCAAAAATCGTTAATCAGGAAATCGGCCTCGGTGTTAAATCCATTATATCTTCACTCCTGCATGATGTGGTTGAAGATACCGATTTTACTATTGAAGATATCGAAATTAATTTCGGACCAAAGATTGCCTCAATTATCGACGGTCTAACAAAAATTTCAGGAGTTTTCGATAACAAATCCTCTTTGCAGGCAGAAAATTTCAGAAAGATGCTTCTCACACTTTCTGAAGATGTAAGGGTTATTCTGATAAAACTTGCCGATCGCCTGCATAACATGAGAACCCTCGATTCTCTCCCCCGACATAAACAAATAAAAATTGCCGGCGAAACCATATATCTGTTTGCTCCTTTGGCCCACAGACTAGGACTTTATACCGTAAAAACCGAACTCGAAGATTTATCACTTAAATATCGTTACCCGAAAATTTACGATGAGATTGTCACTAAAATTCGCGACAATGAAGAAAAAAGAATAAGCCTCATCAATAAGTTTTCACTACCCATTATCGATAAATTAGAGAAAAACGATATTCAGTTTCAGATTACAGGTCGACCTAAATCCATTTATTCGGTTTGGAACAAGATGCAGCAAAAAAATGTTGAGTTTGAAGAGATTTTCGACCTGCTTGCCATCAGAATAGTTTTCGAACCAAATCCAGCCATTCAGGAGAAAACACAATGCTGGAACATTTACTCACTGATTACCGATATTTACCCTCCTCGTCCCGACCGTATCCGCGATTGGGTATCAACCCCGAAAGCCAATGGATACGAGGCTTTACATGCAACTGTGATGGGGCCGTACGGAAAATGGATTGAAGTCCAGATACGATCCAAGCGAATGGATGAAATTGCAGAACGCGGGTTTGCGGCTCATTGGAAATATAAGGAAGCAGGTGCCGATGATAACGAACTGGATAAATGGCTGAAAAAGATCCGTGAATTGCTTGAAAATCCAACTACGGATGCTCTTGAATTCCTCGATGATTTTAAGATGAATCTTTTTTCATCGGAGATTTTTGTTTTTACTCCCAAGGGACAAATAAAAACTTTACCTGCAGGTGCCACTGCCCTTGATTTTGCTTATGAAATTCACACCAAAATAGGAAATAAGGCAATTGGTGCAAAAATCAACCATCATTTAGTTCCCTTAAATCATCAACTCCAAAGCGGTGATCAGATTGAAATTATAACCTCTGAAAATCAGAAAGTTCAACGCGAATTACTTGATTATGCCATTACTGTAAAGGCCAAAAGCGCAATAAAAACTGCACTTAAAGCAGAAACCAAGAATCGGATTGAAGTAGGTAAGAAATTACTCGAGGAAAAGTTACTGGAATTGAAGCTACAGCCCAGCTCTAGAATATTCAAAAAACTTCTTCCAGCTTATGAGGTAGCTTCTAAAGACGAGCTATATTCCAATATCGGAAGCGGTATGGTAACTCTTGAGGATCTGAAAAAAATCCTTAGGAAAAATACCACCAGCAAATGGATCAAATATTGGGATCTTTCGCTTGCAAAATCAGCATTTACAAAGACAAAAGAAGAGACTCCTCCTGATCCGAAAGGAACTTTTGTGGTGCGTGAAGATCTGGATGATGATGAAAAAAATTACACACTGGCTAAATGTTGCAACCCTATCCCAGGAGATGAAGTAATCGGATATAAAGATGAATTTGATACAGTAACCATTCATCAGGCAAGGTGTATGGAAGCTATTAAACTTGCATCACGACAGGGAAACCGTGTAGTGCCGGTGAAATGGACAAAACACAAAATACTTGCTTATCTGGTTACCATTGCTATTAACGGCTATGACCGATTCGGCGTTTATAATAACATAACCACAGTAATTTCAAAGGAACTGAGTGTTAACATCCGAACCATCAATCTTCATGGTCATGATGGGATTTTTGAGGGAACTATTGACCTGTACGTGCACAATACTACTGACCTTAATAATCTGATTATGAATCTGATTAAGATAAAGGGAGTAGAAACAGTGCACAGAGTGGAAAACAAAGAATAAGTTTTTAATCAGCTATTCTCACTTATAAAGGCCTTGATCACTGGCTCTGCTTTTTTGAAATCCGACTTTTGAATAAACAGATCAACACCGGAAGGTATTCCACCCGAAAATCCGGCCAACATACCCGAACTATACTCATTCTGAACCAGTGCTCCGATCCCTATGCTATCAAGTTCATCTTTTAGCAGATTTACAATAAATTCAGTTCCTGAATACACCTTAATCAAATCGCTGTTTTCTTTCATTTTAATGAAGTATTTATTCTTGTTAAAAACATTGGATTCATAATAGCTTTCGTATAGCGAGATTTTCCAATAAAAGTAACTACAAATTTTCAATATAGATTTATCTAATTAGCAAATTTTTACCTATTTTTGAGCCTAATTCTTAATTAGTCTAAGTTATGGTAAGCGAAGAAACCAAGGAAACCGTAAAAAAAATCTTTACGGAATACCTTGAAAAGAAAGGGCACAGAAAAACCCCCGAGAGATATGCTATTCTGGATGAGATTTATTCCCGCGACGGACATTTCGATATTGAGTCGCTTTACATTTTTATGAAGAATAAAAATTATAGAGTAAGCCGCGCTACATTATACAATACCATTGAATTACTACTTGATTGCAGTCTCGTTATAAAGCATCAGTTCGGAAAAAATATCGCTCAGTTCGAAAAAGCTTACCGCTGCATGCAACACGATCATCTTATTGATCTGGATACAGGTAAAGTAATCGAGTTTTGCGATCCTCGAATTGAAGAAATCATAAGAACTGCAAGTGAGTTGAACAATTTTGAAGCATCCCACCATTCATTATATATTTACGGGAGAAGTCGGGACAACAAGGATACACGGAACTAAGTCGTAGTTTTTCATGTTTATAATGAGTTCAGAAAAAAAATACAATAGTTGTTAGTCTTCAATGTTCATAAAAAGTTTCAAAATTCTTAATAAACTTTTCATTAATCCCTCTTCTATGAGGGATTTTTTTTACCTTTAATCCTGCCTGAAACACAGGATTTTCTTATTGTAAATTGTTAAATACCAGCCACTTGAAAATAGACGTAATATTAGGTCTCCAATGGGGAGACGAAGGAAAAGGAAAAATTGTTGACGTATTATCTCCGGGATACGATGTGATTGCGCGGTTCCAGGGTGGGCCAAATGCAGGACATACTCTTGAGTTCAATAATATTAAACATGTCCTTCACAATATACCTTCAGGAATTTTTAGAGAAAATACTTTGAATATTATTGGAAATGGCGTTGTTCTCGATCCTGTAATATTTAAAAAAGAGGTTGACAAGCTTGCGCAGATGGGCGTGGATATTACCAGAAATCTGGTTATTTCGCGCAAAGCTCATCTTATACTGCCATCGCACCGCATTCTCGATGCCGCTTCTGAAAATGCTAAAGGAAAAGGCAAAATCGGATCCACTCTAAAAGGCATTGGCCCAACTTATATGGATAAAACCGGCCGTAATGGATTGCGTGTTGGCGATATTGAAACCAGATTTCAGGAGAAATATCAAATATTGAAAGAAAAGCATAAAAGTCTTCTGAAAATATACGATTACGAATACAATATTGAAGAGGCTGAAGCAGAATTCTTCGAAGGAATAAATACATTAAAAAAGTTCAAGTTCATCAACAGTGAGCATGTTGTCAATAATTACCTGAAAGAAGGTAAAAGAATTCTTGCAGAAGGTGCACAAGGTACTATGCTGGATATTGATTTTGGTTCTTATCCATTTGTAACCTCCTCAAACACAATCTGCGCAGGTGTTTGCACAGGGCTTGGAAATCCACCTTCAAGCATTGGAGAAGTTATGGGGATATTTAAGGCGTATTGCACGAGAGTTGGAAGTGGCCCCTTTCCTACCGAATTATTTGATGATACTGGTGAAAACCTCAGAAATATAGGCCATGAATTTGGTTCTACAACAGGCAGACCCAGACGTTGCGGCTGGATTGATCTTGTTGCGCTCAGATACAGCATTATGCTTAATGGTGTAACACAACTTATTATGACAAAGGCCGATGTGCTTGATTCTTTTGATACTATCCGCGCAGCTACAGCCTATAACACTGGAAATGAAACCGTCACTGATTTCCCATACGAAATCGACGATCACACAAAACCAGTTTATACAGATCTATCTGGATGGAAAACAGACCTGACAGGTATCAGAAACAAATCTCAATTCCCAAAAGCCCTAAACGATTATATTGCTTTTCTTGAAAAGGAATTGCAGGTACCGGTTACTTATGTTTCAGTTGGCCCCGACAGAGAACAGATTATTAAGGTAAAATGATATGATCTCAAGCAGGAAGTCTCTATCAAAATTTAAGTCGGAACTTCTTGATATTTTGGAACATAACATTCTTGAATTTTGGCTTAATAAAACTCCCGATTTAAAAAACGGAGGTTTTTTTGGTCTTATAAATGAGGAAAACAAGCCCGTTGAAAGTTCTTCAAAAGGAGTTGTACTCAATACTCGAATTCTTTGGACTTTCTCTGCATCGTACCACTATTTCAAATCAGAAAAGTATAAAGTTCTTGCCGACAGAGCATATCAATACATTTGCGATTTTTTTGTGGATAAAAAGCATGGCGGTGTTTTCTGGGAACTTGATTTCAAAGGAAATCCTATAAACACGAGAAAACAGGTTTACGCCCAGGCATTTACAATTTATTCCTTTGCTGAGTATTACAAAGTTTCCGGACAAAAGGACTCCCTCGAAAGAGCTATTGCAATTTACAGGCTTATAGAAAAACATAGCTTCGATTCTATTAAAGGTGGATATTTAGAGGCTTTCAAAGATGACTGGTCCGCTATTGAAGATTTCAGGCTAAGTGAAAAAGATCTGAATGCGCCTAAGACCATGAATACTCATCTGCATATCCTTGAGGCATATACGAATCTTTATAAGGTATGGAAAGACAAGGGCCTTCAAGAATCCCTCAGAAACCTTATCATCTTGTTTCTCGATAAATTTCTTGATCACCGAGGCCATCTGATTTTGTTCTTCGACACGAACTGGAAACCAATTGAAGATTTTTGTTCCTATGGTCATGATATAGAATTCTCCTGGCTTTTGAATGAAGCAGCACTTGTACTTGGAGATACTGATCTGATTGCACGAACTTCTGCAACAGCAGTAAATATTGCTAACATTATAAATAGTGAGGCAATAGCAAAGGATGGCGGGATCATGAATGAGTATAATTATTCAAGCCATCATCTTGATGCCGATAAACACTGGTGGCAGCAAGCCGAAGCAATGGTGGGTTTTTACAATGCCTGGCAGATAAGTAAGGATGAAAAGTTTCTGGATTCCATGCTAAATGTCTGGACTTTTATTGACCGAAATATTGTGGATCATCAAAATGGCGAATGGTTCTGGAAAGTGGATTGTTTTGGAAAAGTTTATCCGGAAATGGAAAAGGCAGGTTTCTGGAAGTGTCCTTATCATAATTCAAGAGCTGTACTTGAACTTGTAGAGAGAATCGATAAAGAATTATAAAAACCCTCTATTCCCTTAAATTTTATACCTTTATTGCCGTCACTCAAATCTACCGGCAAATGAAAAAAATTATTCTGTTATTCTCCCTGTCTTTAATAGTTTTCCTTGCATCTGCGCAGGTTCCATCCAAATTCATAGTTGTAGATCAGTTTGGATATCTCCCAGATTCCAAAAAAATATGTGTAATAAGAGACCCTCAAACAGGTTTTGATGCCAGTGAAGCCTATACGCCGGGAGTAAGCTATAGCGTTGTAAATGCCTCAACTGGTGAACAGGTCTTTACAGCTAGCCCGGTTATCTGGAAATCAGGATCAACGGATGCTTCTTCGGGGGATAAAGTCTGGCATTTCAATTTTTCTTCAGTTACTCAGAATGGCAGATATTATGTTCTTGATAACGAAAAGAATCTCAGATCTTTTGAGTTCGAGATATCACCTGCTGTTTACAGGGAAGTGCTAAAACATACCATGAGATTTTTCTTTTATCAACGTGCCGGTTTCCCTAAGGAAGCACAATATGCCGGAGCAGCTTGGGCTGATGGCGCAAGTCATATTGGTCCCTTGCAGGATAAAAACTGTCGCCTCTTCTCAGATAAAAATAATGTCGCTACTGAGTACGATCTGAGCGGAGGTTGGTATGATGCCGGTGATTACAACAAGTATACTACCTGGACCGCCAACTACGTGGTTGAAATGATGAAAGCCTACCTCGAAAATCCATTTGCCTGGTCTGACGATTATAATATTCCTGAATCTGGCAATAACATTCCTGATCTGCTGGATGAAGCTAAATGGGGGATTGATTTTCTCCTTCGCATGCAACGCTCGAATGGCGGATGTTTGAGCATTGTGAGTCTTTCCCATGCAAGTCCTCCCTCAAGTGCAAAAGGACAGAGTTTATACGGACCTGCAACAACCTCTGCTTCCTTAAATTGCGCAGCCGCTTTTGCTATCGCTTCTAAAGTTTATGGTTCTATTAACATGACTTCTTATTCTGATACTCTTCTGGCAAGATCGAAAAAAGCCTGGAACTGGGCAGTTGCAAATCCAAATGTGGTTTTCAATAATAATGGCGCCGCAAACAGCTCCCTGGGTGTTGGAGCGGGAAATCAGGAGGAAGACAGCTACACAAGATCAATCTCGAAACTCGAAGCAGCCTGTTTTTTATATGAGCAGACAAATGAAAGTGTTTACAAAACCTACTTTGAATCTAACTATCTGACTTCAAGGCTAATCGCAAATAATTTCGCTTATCCCTTTGAAGTGCCTAATCAGGAGGTTCTGTTATATTATTCCACGCTTACTGGCGCGAGCCCTGCAGTTGCAAGCAATATCAGAAGCAAATATAAATCGGCAATGCTTACCGGTTCCGAAAATTTTCCTGCCTACAATAATTTGAAAGATCCTTATGGTGCACACCTTGATGCATATACCTGGGGAAGTAATGGAATTAAATGTGCCCAGGGAAGTATGTATTATGACCTACTTTCATACAATATCGATAGTGCTGCACTAGTGAATGTTATGAATGCCTCTCAGGGATATATTCATTACATTCATGGAGTTAATCCATTGAATCTGGTGTATATTTCAAATATGTATCAATATGGTGGAGAAAATTGCGTGAATGAGTTTTACCATACCTGGTTTGCCAATGGCAGTGCAAAATGGGACAGGGTTGGAACCTCACTTTACGGCCCTCCTCCAGGCTTTGTACCCGGTGGAGCAAATCCCGGCTACAAATGGGCTGATTGTTGCCCAACAAGTTGCGGATCGTCTGAAAACAATGCTATTTGCACTGCAGAAAGCATCACTCCTCCAACGGGACAGCCAAAACAAAAATCGTATAAAGATTTTAATACCAGTTGGCCGCTAAATTCCTGGGAAGTTACCGAAAACAGTTGTGGCTATCAGGTTTCTTACATTCGCCTTCTTTCAAAATTCGTTGATGCACGGATGGATTGCAATGGAGACATCAACGGAACTGCCAACCTGGATTTCTGCGGAACATGTTCGGGGGGAAATACCGGAATTGAACCCGAAACTAATCCCTGCAATTGTTCAGACAGGAAAAGGGAAACTATTGTAAATATTCATTCTTGTTCGGAAATTCTTTCACCAAGCGGGAAATATCTTTGGACTCAGGCAGGAGTTTATAAAGATACTATTTCAGGCTTGCATGGTTGCGACAGTCTACTTTTAGTAAATTTATCAATTGGTGAAAATACCAGTTCGTCAATAAATGCCTCATCCTGTGATTCTTACATTTCACCAAGCGGGAAAACATGGAAGGTATCGGGAAATTACACCGACACCTTAATTAATTCATCGGGTTGTGACAGCATCATTTCCATCCATTTAAGCATTGGTAAAAATTCAAAAAATAGTATCTATCCGATTGCATGCGGCTCGTATACCTCACCTAACGGTTTACAGGTATGGACAAGCTCCGGGATATATACAAATACAGTTTCAAATGCAGCAGGATGTGACAGTGTAATTACTGTTAAACTTACAATAAAAAAGGCTCTAATAACGACGACCCTTCTTGATGGGAAGATTACAGCCGATGCAAGCAGTGGCACATTCAGATAGTTCAGTTTTTCAGGCGATTACACGCTTATTGAGGGCGCTGCAACTCGAAGTTTTTCTCCTTCTGTTTCAGGGGATTATGCTGTAGAAGTTACTCAAAATGGTTGTGTAGATACTTCTGCTCTCGTTCAGGTTATAGTTACAGGAACGAGTCTGAGCTCATTAGATAGTAGAGTAACCGTATTCCCAAATCCCTCTAATGGAAAAATTAAAATCACTCTTCCTAGCAGTGCTGCAAAGCTGGATGTAGAACTTAAAAATGCTTTGGGGCAGACAGTGTATAAAGATATTTTTTATGGGAAGAAGGAAATTGACCTGACACTGCATGCACCCTCAGGTCTATATATCCTTGTACTCAGGAACGAAAATAACCGGCAGCAAATTAAAAAATTGATTCTTGAATAACCATGCCTATTCTTTGATTAACAAGAAATTTTTGTTTAAGGTACCAGAATAAATTCTTACAATGTACGCTCCGGAAGGGAAACTTCCGGTATTAATTTCAAATTCCTCAGATACCTGAGTATTTTCAAATACTCTCTTTCCAAACAAATCCGTAATAGAAATACAGCATAAGCCATATTCCCGTGGAATGCTAAGATGCAGGATTTCAGATACAGGATTAGGCCATATTGCAACTTTACTTCTATTTGATTGCAAGTCGATTCCAATAGTTGATTTTACAAGTGCAATATCTATAACCGTATCTTTAGAAAGAAAGAACTCACCTGTTTGTCCGAAGTAGCCATCAACTGTAATATCGAAATTGTATGCTGTTTCCAGGGGGAGATTTTCAAATAATGCTATCCCAAGAGCATTGGTAATTAGTGATATATCGTTTATTTTCACAACAGCATCATTTACAGGAGTATCATAATTTTTCAAACGGAATTTCGCATCCGCCTGAGTCTGTAACATATAATAAATCTTGCTGGCATTCGCATTTAGGCTAAATAACCCTGAATCAGTCCGATAAGAGAGATTATCCAACCTGTATTTATGATCACCCCATTTCACTGAAAAAGTAACAATCCCATTTGAATCAGTGGTTTTCTTTTCTCCGTCAACTGATACCTCTGCGCCCCAGAGATTTTCGGATGTTTTGATATCCTTAACGGTAATTGAGAGGGAGTAAGTTTTGCGGACCATATAAATCAAAATACTTGTATCATGACTTACAGTGAATTGCCTGACTGCAGAATTGAGGTATAATTCTTTTTCAACTCCAAGTGTAAAACTTGCCTCCAAACCAGTAAAAATCGTCGATCCAGAAGTATCTGATGCAAAGCTTAAATCATTCAGTTTGATGAGAGCGTCCGTAATTTTTTCGTTTGACACATCGTCTTTAATTTGAACTTCCAACCTGTATTTCCTTATAATTATTGTGTCTTTCATTCTTTTTTCGAACTGATCGAGATACAAGGAAACCGGTCGAAGTTCACTTCCTTTACCTACGCCTTCAACAAAGTCGGCCGGTGCTGTGTCATAATTATAACCACCAGATGAACCAACTGCCGGCTCTGTAACCACTGCAGAAGCTGGCCCTGAGGTTCCTATAACATAACCCCAGCCAAACTGTTTGGAGTCGATTAAATAATCCTTAGTTGGATGATAAGCCTCCCCCACTGTATTGTAAAAAACAGATTGTGTAGATGTGTAGCCATGAATTGCAGTACCACCAGAGGGTCTGAAGGTTGATTCAAGGTAATCGCTATTTAATACGCATTGGTCGAAAAGGTTAGCCATACTCAAATACATGTGAAAATCACTGGCGTATTTTGAGTTTTCTGACCTGCATTTATGAATTACATTGCCGTTGCTGTAAGGGTATTTGAAATCGAAATTGTGTCGTCCGTGGTTTGCATTGCTATTCTTTATGAGGCAGTCGTTTGATTCAAGTGTATACATATACCCGTTTCCACCTCCTCCTTCATACTGAGGTTTACTGAAAATGCAGGAATCAACAGTAATATTTCGGCTTTGCTCCAGAATTAATCCATTTGAAAGCAATTCAACATCCTCAGAATTCACGTCAGGCTTATAGCTCCGCACATTCTTGATCCAGCAATCCTCGGCGTTTTTAAATGCTATTGCGTGGGAGGAGTGAACTTCGTAAGCGCCTGTTCCGGGGATGGAATAATCTTCTTCAGCCCAGCCTGTATTTGGGTTCTGTATGTTTCCTATGGAAAGATTTTCGATCCCGGTTTCGCGAACATGCTTGTTTACATGGTATACACGTGAATTATCGCGGGTTTTAAGAAAATAACGGGTTGGGGAATCAATATAAATCAATTTGTTTGAAACATCCACAGAGTCAATCTTTCGAAGGAAGGCAACTCCTTCAAGTGATTCCTGATCCCATAAGCCTGTCATTTTATGTTCAGCAATAAAGGCATCAGTAACTGAGGAGGTAAGAATAATCTGATCGCCTTTTACGAAACCTGAAACCGATGAAACAGGAATTATTCTGGTTGGATCTGACAGATCAAATGTTATAAGAGTACTGTCACCAATGGGTGAAAACCAATCTGCATTTTTCCCTTCAACACGAATAATATCCTTATTTCGCATATTGCTTTCATCATGGAATAGAAAAGTCGCATCAGGTCCCGCTCCACGAAGAACTGTGCTATCATATTGCATGTCAATTGCATACGAAGAATCTGCCTGGGTTTTAATTTTGTATTTTCCAGCCGGGAGATAAACAACTCCCCCGCCTTCTTTACCTACAGTATTTAATGCAAGCTGAATAATAGAAGTTACATCGTTAACTCCCGTATTATCAGCATTATAAGGAGGTAGAGTAATGTCAGTAATTTTAGTTGTCTCAAGAGGGATTTGCTTTTCACCCTGTTGATATCCTGCGTAAGAAAAATCGTGTAAAAATCTTCCCTGAATATCTTTTGTATCCGGCCTCCAATTAACCGGATAAAGAGAACTGCGCCAAAACGCATTTGTGGATTCAAGTGAAAGTGCTTTTGGGTGATTATAAACTTCAATGATATGACTGTTCGAATTTTGAGACAAAACCAAATCTACCCAGGACATAATATACAACCAGGGTGCACCAAAATTAAGACTTTCATCTACATCCGGGATAGGCCCATTTTCGGTCATTGCAATGAGTTTTTCACCATTGGTAAGCTTGAAGAGGCGATCAAAAGCATTTTTCTGATTTCCGTAATTATAAACTCCGGGATAAGAATCATGTCCAATTATATCAACTTTATCATTTCCAGGATACCAGTCTGTCTCCGGAGTTGACCAAACCCAGATTAGATTATGTAACTGATGGTAATTCATCATCCTGTCGTACATAATATTCCACAACTTTTTGCAAGCAACCGGTCCTTTTGCACCCCACCAGAACCAGCCACCACCAGCTTCATGTAATGGTCTCCACAAAACGGGGACACCTGCATTCTGAAATTTCTTCAGCTCAGCAGCAATAGCATCAATATCCCTGATAATGTAGGTGTATTCCTGAGTTCCAGGAGTTACAGCTTTTGTAATATCGAAATTAGTAAATTCAGTATAAAAAGTATTTGTTCCGGCAACTCCGCCTGTAGGTGAGCACCAGTGCCAGTGCATTGCAACGAGACCTTTTTTCCCACTGCTATTATACCAGTTGATCAGATCCGTTACTGTGTTGTCGGGAACCTTTCCAAATCCATGAGCGCCATTGACCCATTTATAGGGATATCCCTCGGTAAAAGAACCGAAATCGCCGGCTTTTAACATTGGAGATTTCCCGGTAAGATTCTTGATCTCAGTGTAATAGCCTGATGTCTGACCGGTAATAATTCTCTCTCCAAACTGCATTTTGAGAAAATCATATAAATTTACAGCAGCAATATTCGCGGCAGGATCAACAAGTTTATCGACTATATTGAATACGTTTTTTTCAGCGGGAAATACTTCGAATTTATCAATGTCTATCCAACCCCAGGACTTTTTTATAATCAAGGTATTTGCACCCTGATCCAACAAATAGTTCCCCGCCTCGGCATAAACAAATGAACTTGTGGCAGGAAAATAAACCGAAGATGAGTACCCCGCATTTACTGCGAAATCCTGATACTTGGCTCCGCTGCAGCGATAGCGGATAACAATTTTATACATTTCTTTGACAGGCACAGTAACCGATACACTAACTTTATCGCCATCGGCATCAAATCCGGTTACAAATCCGGTGCCTGAATAGCCTGAACCGGAACTTGATTTGATGGTTCCTGTGAGAATTCCATCCTCAGCTTCGGCAGATGTCACTAGCAAACCATATCCGTTTGCCTGGCTAAATCCCATGAAACAAAAGAATATCAATACGAAGAAACTTATAATTTTTTGCATGAATCAGATGGATAAACTTTATTTTCTCAAAAGCAACAACAGAATTATTGAAATTCGCTATTCTTTTGATGGTTTCACTTTCAACTACTTATTTTAAACCTGCGTTTTGTCTAAAAAGTTCTCGAGTTTTTATGCCTGATTCTTTCATATCGGCTTCTGTCCAGTTTCCCTGAGATGACGCACTTTCTTTGAGCATTGAGCAAGTTTCATTTTTATCGGCAATTGACCAGCAAATCCAGCTGATCTGATTTTTATTCATCCAGTTTATCCACTTAGTCCACTCATCATAATTTATAGGACCGTTACCACTGGCTTCCATTCCTGCAGACTCAGAAACGAAAATAGGAATGCCTTTGCTTAGGGCATAATCTCCTCTGTCGCGCAGGAATTGTCCATGAGTGCCTGCATAAAAATGCAACGTGTACATAATATTTGAATATCCGATGATCGGATCATCGGCCACAAGGTGCACATCCTGGTCCCAATGAGGGTTGCCGACAAGGATTATATTATCAGGATCAAATTCGCGAATTTTTTTAATTACTTCAATTGAATAGGCTTTCACATCTGTCCATGAATCTTTCACAGGTTCATTGAAAATTTCATAAATGACATTTGGGTATTTGCCATATTTATTGGCCATTTCTTCAAAGAAAACAAGCGATGCCTTCAACTGTATACCGTGACTGTGCCAGTCGATTATTACATAAATATCGTTTTTGATTGCGCCCTGAATTACAGCTTCAATCTTTTCTTTTGACCAATCGGGAGACATCAAATATCCTTTATCTGGTTCTACTCCCATTGCAGCCCGAACAACATTGCATTTCCAGTCGTTGGCAAGCCAAGTAACTGTTTCTTCATTATAAAATCTGGGCCACCAGTTATGCCAGCCATAGCTGACTCCCTGAAGGGCAATTGTTTTACCATTCATGTCAATCAGGCTTGTTCCTGAAACAGAAAGACTACCATGTTCCTTTACTGGCTGAGCATTCAGAGAAATGAAACATAGCGCAAATAGAAATATGAACAAAGAGTTAATTAAGTTTTTCATGATCTGATTATTTAAAATTGACATCCCAGATTAAAATAATAAATAAGAATTTACACGGAGTAAAGGTAAAAAAAAAGGAGTCCCGAAATTTCGGGACTCCTTTAATATGAGCCTGGTAAATTATTGTAAAATCATCTTATAACGACCTACAACATCTTCGCCATTTTTAACAGTTACAAAATAGATACCAGAAGGTTGACCAGCAAGGCTAATCATTTCAGTGTTTTGTGTTACAACTCTGTCGATCATACGCTGACCAAGCAAGTTTGAAACATAAACCCTGTTACCCATTGCAAGACCTGAAACAAAGATCATTCCTGTACTTGGATTTGGATAAACATTGATACCCTTACTGTTTTGGTTACCAATTGAGGTACCAACAGTAACATCATAGGTAACTTTGGTAACATTATCACCAGCAGTAACAACCAGTTTATCACCTACGGCAAGGTTTCCTGTATGAGGAACTCCTGCGGCATTTGTAACAACAACAGTAGCATTTTGAGCAACTAAAAGATCAGAGAGGAAATTGCTAACACTCATCAGAACATTAATACTAGTTCCGTTAATTGTTAATCCAACCTGATCAACAGTAAATACTGAAGATGTTACATAAGCCAGGTAACTTGGAAGTGGGCCTAAAACCTGCAGATAATAAATCTTAGAGGTTGATCCGTCTTCTGAAGTAACAACGATTTTATCATCATAGTATACATCACCCAGAGTACGTTCGTATCCAAATTTATCGAGAATAATAACACTTGCGCCGGGAGCAGGAATGATATTCTTCATTAATCCGCTTACTGAAATTCCGGCTGGAACATTACTTACAAGAGCTAAATCCTGATTTACTCCAAAAACACTGGATGTAATGAAAGCACCATTGTTCATAAGATCAGGAACAAACTGATACAGGATTTTTGTGGTTCCGTTTTCAGCAACAACTTCAATAAAGAAATCAGCTGAAACAGGCACATCAACTAAAACCGTATCATAATTTAACACTGTAAGAGGAACATAAGCGTTATTAACGTCGATCAGAGTATATGAAGCACCTAATGGAATATCAAGATTCATCATCACTGTGCGTAATGTAAGTGAATATGGGAATCCGGAAACAGTACCATTTGCTCCGTTTACATCAACAGTATAATCGGTAGAAACCAATACTGCATCATTACTTAAACCACCCGGAGTTACATTCAGAATATACTTTGAAGTATTAACAGCATCAGCAGAAACAACAATCAGAGTATCTCCATTTGTCAATACACCAGCGAGTTCCAGTGGTCCGGCATTTCCGTGAACTGCCAGCATCTGATCAGCATTTGCTTTTATAAGGTTAGCATAAAATTGGCTAACAGTTGTTCCTGCAACGACGCCTTTTATTCCTTCTTCCATGCTAAATCCTTCAGTTACTTTATACAATGTGGAAGAAACTGTGGAACTGTAAATCGTTGCGCTGTTCATTAAATGAGTACCAATTCCGTCGGCAACAAATACTCTTGTTCCTGGCCATCCATAGTTTCTTGCGCCTAAAATTGCTTCATCTACATATTCCCATTCGCTATTAGAATTAGTTGTATCAAGAGAAGCACCAATTTCGGTATTTCCTTTGTAATACTGAGGCCTTCTGGTAAATGAGGCAGGTCCAGCGACAGTAACACCATCATACTTCCAATCGTTTCCATCTGCACTACCTAAAATATCAAGTACTTCGAAATCGTTAGGATCATTTGCAGATTTTGTTCCATTAATAACAGAGTCGTTGATAATTTTGAACAACATATATTTAGAACCAATCCACTGGTACATATTTGACCATGCACCAACATTGTCTATCCATGTGCTGTGCGCGAAGTCGATATCTAGCTGATTCATCATGAATTTAGGATATCCAGCACCATTTATATCCGAATGAGTCTGACCGGCAACAAATACATCACCAGGTTGAACAATTGGGTTAACGTTATTGTCTTCAATAGCAACCGCAGGTTTAATACCCCAGTCGGCTTCACTTTGCCATTTTCTTCCGGGAATATATTTTGTATATCTGTTTCCCCAGTTGCCAATACCGGTGTTACCAGTAATAGCATCTGCAGGTGAACCAGCATAACCAAAGGTTAGCATATACCTGCTCATATCGAGTGGTTCGGTTCCAGGGTTAACAATTTCTATGAAATGGTTACCATAATCCTGCCACCATACGAACTGAGAAATAAATGGTTCTCCGGCCCAAGGCTGAATATTTGCAAAATCCTTTTCCTTTTCAAGTTGAACTTTATAAGTGAAAATTGTAGTGTCATCTTCAGCAGTTACGGTAAACTTAACTGTTTTATCAGCATCGGTTCCATTCAGATTTTTAGCTCTGTCTACTTCAAGTTTTGCATTTACATCACCTGTTTTTGCTACTAAAGCAGGTATTCCATCTACATCGAAAGGAACAGATACTTTATAATCGAATTTTGTACGGATATAATTGGGAATAGTATCACCGTTCCAGCCGTAGAATCCTTTATAGAATTCAGGTATATCAGGCCATGTAATTGATCCCATATATGCATCATGACTTGGAGTCCACTTGGTAATTTTAAGATAATATTCTTTTACAGCACCATTTTCAGCTGTAACTTTTAGTTTATCGCCCAATTTAAGGTCAGTCCTTGCATTTCCGTCAACCCACACAATCTGCCAATTAGCTTTTGGAGCTTTTTCCAGATATTTAAACAAGGTATCAACACGGGTAGCGAAAGGTACATTACTGATAGTGTCCATTCCGGGAATTTTATCAGATACATCACAGAATGCACCTTGTCCGCGATAGGTTCCGTTTACATTTTTCGGAATTTTTGGAACAACAATGTTTGCACCTGCTGTTGGTGGAGCTACAGTGATATCGAATACAATTTTATCCAAATCTTTACCACAAGCATACATTGTCAGTTTATCACCTGTACGAACGGATACATAAGCGGAATCATCAAAGTTAGGCGCATAAGTATAAGCCCAAGCAATACCAGGTTTTCTGTTGAACTGATACATGATTGAATCATCATGTCTTACTCCCCAGGGAACAGTTAATTTAGCACCAGCAAGGTTAATATCAATTGTGCTGGAAGTAACCGTTGCGGCATCAAGATTATAATCACCATGATTACCAACTGTCCAGAATACTGCACGTGCGGCATCCCAGCCACCATCAGATAATCTAGGAATAGGCATCCATTCTGAATCCGTTAAGTCAAGACCTCTTCCAGCATTAAAATCAAGATTACCCTTTTTAACGCTGAATTTACGTACTAAAATGCTGTTGTTTGAAGCAGCTGTAACACCGGCTATGTCGTTTGGCACATCAGCGCTGGTTCCATCGGCATCAGAGAAAATACCATTTACCTGATCAATAACAACTGAATCACCATTAGAAAGGTGATGTCTGACATACCAGCAATAACTACCATTCCAAACCATAAGAGCCTGGTAATTAGGGCTAACGCTATCAGTTGGAGCGCCAGCAGGTGCTGATTCCGGAAAATGCAATTGGATGTCAGCCAGTTTTGCCATTTCGGGTTGAGAAATATTCCTGCTAAACCTGTCAGGATACTTTAACCACATTTCAGGATTATAATCATCAATTTTAGCAATTACAAATGATTTACCCGGATCAAGAGTCCTGTTGGGTAACATAAACCACACGTTAACTCCAGGAAGATAAGGTTGTGTCCAGGGGTTAATAGAGCCAAATTCAAAATCAGAAAGATTTAGCGTTGTTTCTCCAACATTTGATAATTCCACATAAGCAAAATGGGCTGCATCGAGCCTTGCTTCGGAAATTACAAGCGTTCGGATGGTGTCCTGGGCATTTAGTATCCCAGCCACCATTAAGAAAGCAAAGATTAGTAGTCTTGTCTTCATAATTCTATGTTTAGTGTTAGTAATAATTAGGATAGACAATATTAAAACACTTAGATTGATTATCCAAATAAATAATCATGCTTTAGAATTAATCCTAAATAAAAAAAATTGTACATTTGGTGCAATTCAGATTCTTTTTCTGAAGCCTCCAATTACTACATAAACGAATACAATGATTCGAATAACTAAACTATTACTGATTGTATTGTTTGTTGCGGGTATTAGCAGTTGTGTTAAAGATCCGGAACTTACCGACAAATATGCAAGACCTGATTGGCTTGCAGGTAAGTTGTTCACTCAAATACAAGATAGACCCGAGCTTTCCCAGTTTGCCCAATGCCTCGAAATTTCGGGCTATGATACCATAATTAATACTTCAGGTAGTTATACTGTTTTCGCTCCTAATAATGATGCTTTTACACTATATTTTGCAGAACATCCGGGCTATTCATCGGTGAGTGCAATCCCTCTGGAAGAACTCAATAGATTTGTAAAATATCATATTGTACAAAATCCATGGAGTTCTGACCAGCTCAAAAGGCTTGATGTATATGGGTGGATTGATTCGACCGACATTAACAATGATGTCCCCAAGGGTTATAAAAGGGAAACACTTCTTCGTGAAAAGGATCAGAAATATGGTGTTAAGTATGATGAAGCCAAATCTATTATCATCATAGACACATTGCTTTCACCTTGGTATAGAAGGCAGGCAACCGATTCGAGAAAGCATGCTCCAATTTTTTACAAGGAGCTTTTTAATATTTACGACCTGAGTTTTAACGATTTCTCGTTTTATTTCAACAGACCCTACGACGATCCAATGGATATTTATTATGTAAACGGAAAAATTGTAACTCCGGATATATTTGCTGAAAATGGATTTATTCATATTATTGATCGGGTTATAGAGCCACTTAAAAATGCGAGTCAAATTCTGAGCACTCAAAAAAATAATAACTCTTACACTGAATTCCTTGATCTCGTGAATTTGTTCCCTGTATTTACATATAATGAACAAAGAACAAAAGATCAGCCTGGTGCTGATCAGGGATACGATGTTGACTCGCTTTTTGATATCACATATCCCCAGCTGGCATTTAACATTACCAACGAACGTACAAAAGCTCCTTCCGGAACAGTCGGACTTCCATCGAACGTAACGATTCGTTATCATCATGGAATGATTGCTCCAACGAATGAAGCTTTTGATAATTTTATTAGTGAATATATTGCCGGACCAAATCATTGGGGAACATTTGCAGAAACTCCTATTCATATAAAACGAATGCTTGCAAATACCCACATGTCGGCAAATGCAATTTATCCTTCTGATTTCGAAAAGGGATTTTATAATGGTGAAAAAGATATTGTATCGATTAATCCCTCAACAATTGTTCAAAAAGAATATGGCAGCAACTGCACTTTCATAGGTACAAATGAGATGCTTGTTCCTAGAGCTTTGAAAAGCATTACGGGTCCAATTTATCTTCAGAGAAACTACGAACGGCTCATGTATGCTATAGAATATACAGGTCTTCTTCCTGCATTAAAAAAAGAATCCAACAATTATACATTGTATGTTGAATCGGATCTCAACTTGCGTGAAGACTCCTCGCTGGTTTATGATGCAATTAGAAAAGAGTTTTCAGTTTTTCAAATCACAGGGAATCAGGTTCAGCGCTTTATACTAACAAATAATGATTTAAGAACCTTACTTCTCAATCATATTGGTAGTGATGTGCCCAGAGGATTAGCAAATAAAGAATTTATCCGGAATCTCGCAGGGAATTATCTTATTTATAATAATATCACCGGCGAAGTTAGTGGAACCTCCCCTTCTACTTATGGTTATCAGGGATCAGTTCAAACCAATGTCTTCCCAGTGCAAATAAGCACTAATGCGGATAATGGAATAACCTATGATATTAAAAACTGGTTTAATTTCTCATCCCAGACTTTATATGGAAAAATATCGGTCTCTTATAAAAAGTTTCATGGCCTTCTTGCGAAAGCCAAACTCGTAAATGATAAACTGTTTGAGTATACCTTCTTATCTCAAAATGAGTTTTACACTGTTTTCATCCCTTCTGATGCTGCCCTTGATGCCTATCAGGTTGACACAATGGGAATTCCAGGATTAAAAAAATTCCTTCAATTGCATTTTATTCAGGGCGATATTATTTTTACAGATGGAAATAAATCCCCTCAGTATTATGAATCGACCAGAATAGATGAAAAATCAACACCATTCACTACTTATTACACTAAGTTCCTAATAAACCCGGATATAGACATTATCCATATTATGGATCCTTCCGGAAATGATTATGTCACTATTCCTGAATCTGCAACTACCAATATAATTACAGGAAGAAACTTGGGCACCGGCCAAGAAACGATTCCAAAGGTTATTTCTACCAGTGTTATTCATGAAATTGACAAAGTGCTACTTAAAAGTGAACTTGATACCGAGTAATTTGTATTCCAATTGACTATGAAACCAAGATTTCTGAAAGAAATGAAAGCCTTCAAAAAAACCATATTCCTTGTCCTTGCGATATTTAGTTTTGCTAGCAGTATAGCACAGCAAAAAATTATAATCCGAGGAAGGGTTATTGACGAGAATAAAATAGGTGTAATTGGCGCCAATATTATTGAATACGATAAAGATAATCGTATTATCAATGGCACCATTTGTAATGTTAACGGGGATTTTATCCTTGAAATGAAAAACATTAGCAATATTCTCAAAATCAGTCTTATAGGGTACGAAACACAGGAAGTTAAACCCGACCCTACGAAACCTATGTCCATTACTCTTGCCGCAACAAACTTTGAGCTTGATGAAGTGGTTGTTTCCGCCAAACAAAAATCAATGCATAGCTTAACCAATATTGATGAACGCGACAATGCATCTTCTTCTGTGAAGGTTGACCTTCTAGACATGAAAGAAATGGGAGTTGCGTCTGCTTCTGATGCTTTGCAGGGAAAGGTTAGCGGACTAGATATTATCTCTGCTTCAGGCGACCCGGGATCAGGATCCCAACTGGTAATCAGAGGGATTTCATCGATGGGTAACAACAAACCACTTATTGTAATCGACGGTATTCCTCAATACTCAGTACCAACCGATTTCGACCTCAGCTCTGCTGATGCTGAAGATATTGGAAACCTCGTAAATATTGCTCTTCAGGATATAAAATCTATAGAAGTTCTAAAGGATGCTGCTTCCACTGCAGTTTACGGTTCAAAAGGAGCTGATGGAGTGTTAATTATTGAGACATTTAAAGGGCGTTTGGGAAAAGTTCAGTTTGATTACTCTTATAAAACAAGTATAAACTACCAGCCTCCTGCAATTCCCATGCTCAATGGTAACGAATATACTATGTTGCAACTTGAGGAATGGCATAATAACTACGGCGTGTTTAATATCCCCTCTGAAATAGCCTACGATAAAGACTATTTTGATTTCTATAATTATTCAGCTAATACAGACTGGATAGGCGCAATAACTCAAAATTCAGTAACTCAGGATCATTATTTTAATATCTCAGGAGGAGGTGAAAAAACCCGATATTTCACTTCACTTAGTTATATTGATGAGGGAGGTACTACGATTAATACATCTTCACAAAGATTTTCTACCCGTGTAAACCTTGATTATTTCCTTTCCAAAAAGCTTTTGTTTTCAGTACAGTTTAATTATACCAATAATAAAACTGACGGAAATTTAGAGATTAACGGCAGAAACATCCGTGAAATGGCCTATATCAAAGCTCCTAATATGAGTATATGGGAACATGATGCATATGGAGTGCTTACAGGGGAGTACTTTACTCCTATTAATTCATACCAGGGCGGAGGTAGTGATTACTTTAATCCTGTTGCCGTTGCAAAGCTTGGAAAGAATGATAAACTTGATAATTCATTGAATAATACATTTATTCTCCGTTACAAGATTCTTGAAAAATTAACATTCAGAGAAACAGTTTCTTTCCAATATGGAGGTACCAAATCAAATAACTTCCTTCCATACAATGCTATAGGCGCCGACTGGCTTGAATGGACTATTAATAAAGCAGAAGAAGGAAACAATCTGTATTCATCTATAAACACCGAATCCCAGTTAGCATTTGATTCACCCTTTGCTTCTGACGACCATGTTTTTACCGGTGCAGCAACCTGGGTAACTAATCAGTCTGCCTATGAATGGATGAATATTCAAAGTAACAAAACTCCAAGTGTTGATATACAGGAACCTTCAATAGATGCTCAGATTAACTATATAGGTGGAGGTTCAGGTGAAACCAGAGAATTGGGCGCACTCATGAACCTTAACTATAAGTACAAGGATAGGTATATGGTGCAGACTATTGCCAGGGCTGATGCACACTCCTCTTTCGGGGCAAATAATCGCTGGGGATTGTTTAAAGGTCTTTCTTTAGGATGGCGTTTTTCAAAGGAATCATTTGCTCAAGCTATCCCATTCCTTGGTGAAAGTATGTTGCGCGCCAGCTGGGGAGTTTCTGGAAGACAACCTGATAATCCCTACGCGCGTTTTGCTACCTACGGGTCAACTTATACAGGAAGCTATATGAACCTTACTGCTGTAGTTCCAAAGCAAATCCAGCTAAATAATCTGCAATGGGAAAGTATTGCATCAGTTGACTTGGGTCTGGAGTTAAACTTGTTTAAAGACCGGTTATTTGTTGAAGCAGACGTGTATCAAAAGAATACCACTAACCTTCTTTTCAAGGATTATAATATTCCAAGTTCCTCAGGATATCAGCAACTACTTTTCCTTAATGGTGGAGAACTGCAGAACACAGGTTGGGAGCTTATGATGGATGTAAAACTAATACGTGCCAAAAACTTCAAATGGTCGGTTAATTTCAACACTTCACAAAACGTCAATTCTTTCACCAAGCTTCCTGATAATTTTAATGTTGAACAATCAACTTCCATTGGTAATGGGGAATACCCAAAACGAGTTGAACAAGGTCAGCCAATGGGTTCATTTTTCGGATTTCAATATCTTGGAGTGTATGCCAGCGATGCCGATGCAATGGCACATGATGCAGAAGGAAATATTCTTTATGATAATGAAGGAGCCCCTATTCCAATGACCTATCTTGGCACATACACTTTTAAAGGTGGAGATGCTCATTACGAGGATATTAACCACGATGGAAAAATCGACTTGAATGATGTTGTGTATATTGGAGATTCAAATCCTAATTTTATCGGGGGATTTGGAACCTTTATGAAATATAAAAGCTGGGAAATTTCCTGTGGTTTTCATTATCGTCTCGGGTTTGACATTATCAATGGGGTAGCTATTGAAACTGAAGGAATGAACAATCGAAACAATCAGAGTAAGGCTGTATTGCGAAGATGGAGAGTTCAGGGACAAGACGAACAGGCCATGTTGCCGCGTGCATACCTTAATCACCCTGCAAATAATCTTGGATCCGACCGATATGTTGAGAAAGGAGATTATCTGCGCCTTCTTAATGTGATGATTGGTTACCGGCTCCCTCAATCAGTTTGTGACAAACTCAAACTTCGTTCGATGACACTCGCTTTGAGTGCCCGCAAACTGATGACTTTTACGAATTATTCCGGTCAGGATCCGGAAGTTAGTCAAGACGCAAGTAATCCATTCTGGATTGGTGTTGATTATGCACGGACACCTCCCTCTAGAATTGTAACAATAACAGCTTCCATTGGTTTTTAATTTTTGTGAACAATTAAGGAATTTTTGAAATGAAAATAAAAGCAAAGATTATTCTGATTCTCCTGGCCATGAGCATACAATTCTCATGTAACGACTGGATGGCATTGATTCCGCCTCAAGGTCTTATAAGGGAGGAATTCTGGAACACGAAAGAAGACGTTCAAGCCGTTCTGATGGGCGCCTATGAATCGATGGCTCAGATGGATGATTTATATTTTTTATACGGGGAAATCAGAGCAGACCTAGTAAGAGCAGATTATAATGTTTCTCAGGAGGAAAAGAAAATCATGGAAAGCAACATCTATCCTGATAATTATTTGTCTGACTGGTCGAGATTTTACCAGGCAATAAACTATTGCAATGAGGTAATAAAATTTGCTCCGGAAGTAAAAGATAAGGATAACACCTTCACTGATTATCAGCTAAAAGGCTACCTCTCCGAAGCATATTTCCTTAGAAGTCTTGCTTATTTCTATTTGGTTAGGGTATTTAAGGATGTGCCACTCGTGCTGGAACCTACAACTACTGATGATGCAGAATTCTATCCTTTAAAAACTGATGGTGACGAAATTCTGGCCCTTCTGATCAGTGATCTTACACAAGCAAGTAATTGGGCAACAGTTGACGGATATACAAGTCTTTGGGAAGTTAAAAGCCGTGCAACAAAAGCTGCCATTGAAGCCCTGCTTGCCGACATTTCCCTTTGGACATTCGATTATACGGCCTGTATACAACATACCAATAATATAATAGCCTTAAACAAATATAAAATCCTTCCAAATGATGAATGGTTTGAGAATTTTTATCCTTACACTGAACCAGTGAGTTTGGAAAATATTTTTGAATTTGCTTTTAATGATGCACTCGGGCAAAGAAATCACCTTTATGGTATGACACAGCGTTACAGTTATAAATATAAGCCAAGTGAAAGATCACTTCAGATGTTTGGAAAACTAAATACCAGAGAAATTTACCGTGGTGAAGATGTTTCTATTAAGAAATACAGTGATACAGAATTCATCATTTGGAAATATGTTGGTAGTCGCGCTGATGGTAAAACAGAGAGGCAAGGAATCGAACAAAACAGTTGTAGCTGGATAGTTTACAGATATGCCGATATCCTGCTAATGAAAGCCGAAGCGTTATCTCAAATGAGTCAGTTTCCTGAAGCCTTGGATATTCTAAACGAGATACGTTACCGGGCCGATGTACCCTTACTGGATCTGGCAGATTCAAAAATCGTTTTCGAAGATGCCATACTTAATGAAAGAGCTCTGGAACTGGCTTTCGAAGGGAAAAGATGGTTCGACCTTGTTAGAATGGCGCGTAGAAATGACTACAGCCGTAAGGGGAAATTAATTGAGATCATAGTATTAAATGTGCCTTCTACACAAAAAAGGGTCCTTGCAACCAAATTAAATAACCCACTTGGCTGGTACCTTCCAATATATAAAACAGAACTTGAGAGGAACAAATCACTGGTACAAAATCCATATTATAACTTTTAGGATTTAAAAATGATAAAACATAAAAACATAATAGCCCGGTTTTCAGGGATTCTAAATCGGGCAAGTGCAAATTTACATGTCATCGTTTTGTATAAACTTATTATCAAAACTGTGATTGCCATTTGCATCATCCCTGCGTTTTTTTCTTGCGGCAAACCTGAAATAACTGCTAATTTCAAAGACCAGGAGAAACTTAGCATTTACGATTACATGGTTGTAAACAGTGCAAAATACTCAAGTTTTCTGAGAATTCTTGAAGCTGGTAAAATAGCTAAAACCCTGAGTGCTTATAATCCGAATGGTACTGGGTATACTTTGTTTCTGCCGGATAATGAAACCATCAATAAGTACATACAACAAAGTGGAACTTATTCAAACCTTGATGAGCTTGTTGCTGATACTGCCTATGTAAGAATCTTTGGACGTTACCATATCGTTGATATGAGCATCAACACAAATGATTTCCCATTCGGGGCACTCCCGGAATATACACTTTCCGGCGATCTTCTAACTGTAAGCTTTGTAAATGAACCTGATACGTCTTATTATAAGATTAATAACCAATCCCCGGTTGTTCTTCCAAATGTTGAATTATCAAATGGTTACGTACATGTAATTAATACTGCTCTTAGTCCTGTTGTATATACTACTTATGGATGGCTGGAGCTCCATCCGGGTTATACAATTCTTAAAGATGCTATTGATGCAACCGGACTTAAGACTTCATTTGATATCAATATAAAACTTGACAAGGAAGCAAATTCCTTTACTTTTCTGGCAGAGCCCGATTCAGTTTTCGCAAGGAGGAATATAAATTCTTTTGAAGACCTTGCAAATTACATAAGCCCTGGAAATACAGATTATACAAATGTTTCCAATCCCCTGAATAACTTTATTCGTTATCATCAACTTACAGATACACGATTCCTCGATAATTTTGTTGATGTTATTACAAACTATTCAACCTATTCAGAAATCCCATTAAATATAAACGGATCAGGCTTGGATATTGCCATAAATAAAGGGAAGCAAAACTTTGACACTCTTATTAGCGGAATTGATACTACCATAATTGATTTTGTAGGTTTTTACTATGACAACAGTAATATTCTTACTCAAAGCGGTGTAGTACATTTTATTAATCAGATATTAACACAACAGAAACCTTCGCGTGCAATACAGACTTTCCAGTTCTATGAAGAAGCTTTGTTTAATGAATTCAGGCTTGTACCCGGTACATATCTTGTAGAAGATTCAACGTCTTTAAATACAATAAAATATAAAGGAGTTGATTTGTTTTTTGTCAAATCTGATGATGCAGCAAGCACTGCCTGGAGTGGAGATTATATTATGCTGAACGGAGACTTTTCAATTACATACAAAATCCCAAAACTTGTACAGGGATCCTATACCGTTTTTCTTGGTGCTGATGCTTTTAATACCGAAAACGCACTTATAGAAATCAGCATCGATGGAATAGTAATGGGAGGACTTTTGGATCTTTCGACTGGGGGAAGCTCAGCCTATCCATTTGCACAAACTAAAATTGGGACAATCGATTTTATTAAATATGAGCAACATACCATTGGAATAAAGTCGCTGATACCGGGTAAGTTTAATTGGGACTATATCCGATTTGAACCTTTATAAAAACCAAAGAATGAATAATAAAATTGGAATATTAGGAATTGTTATGCTGATTATTCTTTCATCATGTAAGAATAACGAGTGGGATGAGCATTACAAATCAAGCCCGGTAACAATCAATATGAATGTTTGGGAGGCTCTCCAACAGGATGCGGATTTAAGCCTTTTCGTTAGATACATGAAAAAGTTTAAATACGACACCTTGTTTTTAAAGGATAATACTTACAGCCTATTTGCACCAACAAACTATGCTTTTTCACAAATTACTGATACTGCTTCCATCGATGCAGCAGCAATTGCATACCACATCTCCACTTTCTTTGTAAAACCAGGGAATATTAAAGGAAAGAGGAAGATTGAAACATTAGATCTGAAATTTGCACTTTTCGATAATACTAACTTCGAACCTCATTTTGATGAAATCGCCCTTGATTTTGAAAGTCCACTTTATAAAAATGGAAAATATTTTAAGATGGCTCAGGTTGCTGTTCCTAAACCTAGTCTATACGAATATATCGCAATAACAAATCCTGTTTTGTTGAACTATATTGACAGTAAAGATTCAGTTATCCTTGATAAAGAATTAAGTAAACCTATTGGATTTGATGATTTTGGAAATACAATTTACGATACGGTATCAGTAAAATATAATAAGTTCGAAGCTGAATACTTTGAAGTTAGTAAAGAGTTTCGCTTTCAGACGGCCACACTGGTTTTCCCGAGGGAGGAAGATTATAACACAGCATTGACAAATATGGCTCAGAGCCTAGGAGGAAATTATATCAATTATCAGGATATTCCTTTGATCTGGCAGAATGAAATTCTTATCCCCTACCTGCTCGAACATGGAGTATTTGAAAATATGGTTGAACCTGTGGAATTCACGATACAAACGACCAAAGACACTGTGAAGATGAAAAATATCAAGGGTGACAGTATAATTATTAAATATCTCCCAACTGATAAAACCCTTTGCAGCAACGGTTATGCGTATAACTATACAAATTTTGCCGTTCCTGATACATTGTTCTCCAGCAAATTCAGATTTGAAGCTGAGGATTTGCTTAAGGAAACCGGTTTAAACAAGTTTTCATGGTATGAAAATGTAAGCGTCTCAAGCAGTATTTCCTTTGCTCCTGCCCAGGAATTTATTGCTTCAGCCTCAAATGACAGTATTGCTAAAGTAAATTTCCCAAAAGGATATACCGGTGATTTTACTCTCGAATTTAATGTTGATAATCTGTTCCCAAGAAAATACCTGATGGTGTTCCGCACAAACGTTAACCTTGGAGGAATATATGACATTTATGTGAACGACGTTCTCGTTAAAACTTTTGATTATTACGATTATGTTAAGTTTAAAGATGTGTACCGAAGCGTTACCGGCACCAGGCATGCAACAAAGGCGGGGTACAATATTTTTGACTGTTATGTTGAAAGTATTCTTGACTTTGGAATTACAAAAATCAAAATCGATTATACTGCCCCTGGAAAAGTTTTGAACAATGGATTCTCATTGGATTACATTGAATTCATCCCTCAATAATTACATGTTACCGAAAAAACACTACTCAGGAATGAGAAATTATAAGATCATATTAGCATTATTCCTTACCAAATTAAATTTGGAACCAATGCACTGTATAACAAGAAAAGTGATTCACAGCAGAATCGTAAAACTTAGTATTTCAGGAATTAAACTGGTAATTGTAAATCAGTATGCAAACAAACAGCGCAACACTTTGCTCCCTTTGTTTCTTTTACAGCGGCTGACCACTTTAATTCTATTGTTTTTATTTGTACAAACTCTTGTTGCACAGGATACCACGTATATTAAGGGTGTAATTTATTCGGGGTCAGAAAAGCCCCTTGCTAATATTTCAATAAGTATTGAAGGAAGTAGTGAACAACCCATAGTAACTACTGAAACAGGAGAGTTTACACTGTTGTCAACTTCAGGAAGCGATTGGATTATCATCTCACCGGCTGATAAATATAAGATGAAACGTGTTTACCTTAACAACCGCATTGAGCTTTCTATTCATCTCACTCCAAACGATGTTGCCGGTGGCGATGATCCTATTTCTGTTTTGTCGCAAAATGTAAGTAGAAGAAACATGGTTGCTGCTTACTCCGAATTAGAGATTAAAAATATTCATCATTCTTCTGCTATTTCTGTTGATCAGTATATGCAAGGAAGGATTTCCGGAGTAAATGTTGTAAACCGATCAGGAATGCCTTCAAGCGGTGCTATAACTAATCTCAGAGGTGTAAACTCTATAAATGCCGGTACTCAACCGCTGTATATTGTGGATGGGATTCCTCTTTTAAATCATGGTGTTTTTAATTCTAATTTAGAGGGATTCGCTTATAATCCTTTACTTGGTATTAACCCTTTTGATATCTCCAAAACTACCATTATCAAGGATCCAAGTATCACCGCTGCTTATGGATCGAAAGGATCAAATGGTATCGTTCTGATCGAAACTCTTGATCCCAGCGTAACACAAACTACCATTGAACTTGATCTCAGATCCGGATTCTCATTAAGCCCTTCTAATCTCATCCCCCAGTTAAATGGCGATCAGCATAAAACACTTATGAATGAAGTATTATTTTCATCTGGCGCATATGAAGAAGACATTCAAAAAGCTTTTCCAAGTTTGTTTCTTACCCCTGCAGATGAGCGCTACATTGATTTTCAGCACAATACAAACTGGCAAAAGCAGGTCTTTGATGATTCATACTTTACCAATATGAATATTAAAGTTAAAGGTGGAGATGAAATTGCCCGCTATGGATTATCATTTGGTTACAGAGATGGAAAAGGAATTATTAGAAATACGGGTTATAAAGGTTATAATCTCAGATTTGTAAGCCGGTTAAATATTTTCACCTGGCTGAAGATGAATGCAGGTGTATCATTAAATTATAGCCTTTCTGCCCTAAAAGAAGCTGCGACCGTTCAACAAACCAGTCCAATTCTTACAAGTCTTGCTAAGTCGCCATTATTAAACCCTTTTCAATATGATTCAAATGGAAAAGAGCTTACTACACTTGCCGAGGTTAATGATATTGGTGTAAGTAACCCACTTGCCACTATAAAAAATTACAACGCAACCAACGGTAATTATAATTTCATTTCTACCCTTGACTTTGAATCAAAAATAAACAAGAATCTAACAGCTGTAACCAAATTCAGCATTTCCTATAATGTGCTGAAGGAACAGATTTTCATGCCAAACCATGGCATGGAACATTATTATAACAATGAAGCAATAAATGTTTCTAAATCAACCAATAACGATCTGAAAACGTTCTTCAATAACACTTACATCAACTACAAAAAGTCTTTTGGAAAAAACCATTTGGTTTCCTCGAGTACCGGTGTGAATGTTCAAACAAACAGATTCGAACTCGATTGGGGATTAACCAAGAATGCTCATCCCAATGATCAATATCAGACAATTGGTGATGGACAAAATAATCAACGTGAAATTGGCGGAGACAACAGGATTTGGAATTGGATTTCATATTATGAGAATTTTATCTATTCCTTTAAGGACAAATACTTGTTCACCGGAAGTTTATCTCTTGACGGATCCTCGAGAGTCGGTGATGTTGCCGATAATACTCTAAAAATTGGAAACAACCGTTTTGGATTCTTTTATTCAGGGGGAGTTGCATGGAGGGTTTCCAGTGAAAACTTTCTTAAAAATGTCTCTTGGCTTGAAGATTTAAAAATCAGATTTTCAAGTGGAAAAACCGGAAATGATGACATTGGTGAGTCGAGTGCAACAAACTATTACCAGGCTATAAAATTCCGCGAAACAGTAGGCCTTTTCCCAGCCTTACTTCCCAACCCAAATCTAACTTATGAAACTGTAAAACAGATAAATACAGGTATGGATATTGCAATTCTAGGAAACCGGGTAGGTTTTAGCATTGACGTATTCCAGTCAACTACTGACAATATGCTTATATTCAGCCCTGTTGAATCATACCTTGGATACGACCTTCGAATCGAGAACGCCGGTCAGATGAAAAATAAAGGAGTCGAATTATCCGGTTTTTTACGAGTGCTCGATGGAGAGCAGTTTAAATGGGATATTCAGGCAAATTTATCCACCATAAATAATGAGGTTACCGAAATTAAAGGCGACCAGCTGGTTTCTTCCATTGCCGGAGCTGAAATCGTAAATAAAATCGGTTCTCCTGCCAATAGTTTCTACGGATATATCTTTAAAGGAGTATATTCTACAAATGCTGAAGCAATTGCAGCAAATCTTGTGAATGATAAGTATAGCCATTATCAGGCCGGTGATGCAATTTATGAAGATATTTCCGGACCAAATGGCACTCCCGACCATGTAATAAATAATTACGATAAAACCATTATAGGTTCTTCATTGCCCGATCTCTTTGGGGGATTAACCAATGCTTTTTCCTTTAAAAAGTTTACTCTATCTGCCACTTTGCAATTTGTATCCGGGAATGATGTATTTAACTACCTCAGATACAAAAACGAACAGATGACAGGTTTGCAGAATCAAAGTTCCACCGTACTGAACCGTTGGCAGTATGAAGGTCAGGAAACTTCCGTTCCACGTGCATTATGGAATGATCCAATTGGTAATTCAGCCTTTTCTACTCGCTGGATTGAAAACGGATCTTACTTGAGGGTGAAAAATATTTCCTTGAGCTACACAATTCCTGAACACTTTTTGGCTTTCAGAAATGCCGAATTCTATGTTTCAGCAAATAACATTTTAACCCTGTCGAAATACCTTGGATATGATCCGGAATTTGCATTCTCTTTTTCACAGATCAATCAGGGAGTTGATTATGGACAGTGCCCGCAGCCAAGGCAGTTTATCGCCGGCGTAAAATTTGGTTTATAAAAAATTCAAAATAAAAGATATGAGCAGTTTTAGAAAATATTTTCTTTTAATCCCTTTTCTGCTGGTTGCATTGATGATGGTTCCTTCCTGTGATAAATTTCTTGATCCCGAACAGGAACTGCGAATTACTCAGGATAAGCTTTTCGATGATTGGTATGAATACAGATCTGTGGAAATGGGATTGTATGGTTTGCAACAACAACTTGTTGAACAGCTGGTTGTACTTGGTGAACTCAGAGGGGATTTGCTTACTATTACTCCAAACGCTGATGCTGATTTAGTTGAGGTTTACAACTTCAATATTTCAAAAACCAACAAATATGCATCTCCCACGAATTTCTTTAAACTCATCTCTGCTTGTAATAATTTTATTAGAGTCCTTAGAAAAAACCATCCGGAAGTGCTTGACAAGACTAGTCTGGTCTCAAATTTCGACCGGCTTTATGGGGAAGCATTGTGTATGCGCGCATGGGCATATTTCAATGCGGTAAGAATTTATGGTAAAGTTCCTTTTATTCATGAATCCCTTTCAACCATTGATGAAATTGAAAATTATATTAATTCTCCTGGAAGCTATGTCGACAGTGTGAACATTGTCTTTACACCCGATGGCTATCATAATGACACTTTGTATAACACAGTTACCACACTTGAGAAAAACTATTTTGACACAGAGCTTGTATTGGACTATTTTACCAACCAGCTTGAAAATGAAGTAAAGGCAGTTGGAGTAAATCATGCTATTAACAATGCCGATCAAACCTGGGAAGTAACCATTTGGAACAGCTATGCAATGCACGCTCTTCTGGGTTCAATGTACCTTGAACAGGGGAATCTTACCAAGGCTGAAGAGCACTTCGATAAAATTATAGTTAACTCAACCGATAACCTGAGATACCAGCTAGATAACAGTTTTGCCTACGGTAGCTGGGGAAATATCTTCAACAGTATAGATCCGAAAGAACATATTTTCACTATTTGGTTTAATAAAGCGAATTTCCAACAGAATCAGTTTCAATCGTTTTTTGAGCCTTTTTACATGGATAAGTACATGCTTAAACCAACTTCTTGGGCTATAAGCAACTGGGAGTCAACATGGCGAGGCCAGGTTATTAGTGAAGATCAGATAAACCCTGCAAAATCTAAAATGCTACGTGCGGGAATTCCAAGTGACTTTTACAGGGGATATGGTGTATCGTACCTCTATATTAAAAACGGTAATGCACTTTCTGCGCAGGAATATATGAATATGCTCTTCCTTAGGGCTGATGGAGATACCAGAGGAGCCAACGCAATTATGGATGGTGTCGACACTATGGTATGGAAATATTCCGTGGGTAAGGAACGCTATGACATGGATGCCAACTTCATTGTTTACCGTGCAGCTTCTATTCATCTGTATATGTCAGAAATTTATACTCATTGGGTTTATTTGAAAGAAGGAGTTCCTTACACCTATCCTCTGAAAGCACTTACGTTCCTTAATGACGGCAGCAATTATGATATAAATGTTTCACGTCCTCAGTTAGGGGTGCGTGGTCGCGTTGGACTTGGAAATGGGATTGATGGAATAAATGTAGTTAACATTATCTATACCCACGACCCATTCACCAACGAAATTACAGGATTCATAGACCTTACAGGAAATCTTCCAGCTAAACAGATTTATATGGAGGATCAGATAATGAATGAACGTGCCCGGGAGCTTGCTTTCGAGGGAGAAAGGTTCTACGATCTCATGCGCATTTCGAAAAGAAGAAATGATCCATCCTATCTGGCAGGTAAAGTGGCAGCAAAATATAATGATGGCAAATACAATGAAATTTACAATAAACTGATGGATCCTGCCAACTGGTATATAAATTATTTTGATCAGTAGTAAATGCAGGGGTTGTACGCTCGAGAATTGTTCATGGATGCTATCGTAATAGTATTTTCCTGAATTGCTTTTCAATGAGGTAATAAGTTATTGAGCAAACAACTACTAATACTATAAAGTAGATGTAAAAATACTTTCCGTTTACCGATTCAATCTCTAAAACCTTTGTAAATAACAGATAAACAGGGAACTGCATGATATAAATTCCATAACTTATATCTCCTAAAAAAACAAGTTCCGGCCTTCCGATAATCCTTGAAAACACCGTTTTATCGAGGGCTAGTCCCAAGGTAAGCATTAAATAAAGCGGTGACAAAAGTCCATTGTGAATATGAGGTCTGATGAAATTTTCAGTTCCCAATATCAAAAGCATCAAAACAAGTCCGGTTGTAAAAATGCCAAACGGCAGAAGCGATTTCTCCAATAGTAAATCCCTTGAATTCTTAATTAAAACTCCTGTGCCTATCCCAAATAAAAATGAGTTCAAATGCCATAAAGGAAAATATAGAATAAACTCACCCGGAGCAATACTGTCAGGATTATACAGCTTGAATTCCATAAAAATATGCAGACCTGCACTTGCTATCCAAACCGCAATCACCCAAATCCAGATTGTTTTCATTTTCATTTTCCTAAAAAGAAAAATCACAACGGGGAAAAGAAGGTACAAAAACATTTCCACAGAAATTGACCAACCTGGATAGTTGATCTCCAAACATGTTCCTGGATTCCATGCATGTAGGCACAGCAATTGAAGAATTACACTAAATCCTTTCGGATAAGCATTTCTTAGTAACATCGCCGAAACAAGCGTAAGGATAAAGGCAAACAAGTAAATCGGGTAAATCCTGGCAATTCTGCGCCACATAAATCCCTTGAAACTTAAGGTATCGTCATGGAAGTAGTTCAGGCTAAGTACCAATCCCGATAAAAAAAAGAAAAAACTCACGGCAATGGAGCCTTGTGAAATTATTTCTTTGAGAAAGCCGGAGTTAAATGGAAACGTGTGACTCCCATAATGATATATCACTACAAGTGAAGCTGCCAAAAACCTTGGAAACGTTAATTGTGGTATATAATTCCTCAAATTCATTCTGAAAATTTAAACTCAGAAATACCAAATCACTATTTCAGCAGAGGAGCTATTTCTTAATGTTGGGCAATTCCAATCCAAATCCGGAAACCTTATCATCGCGTTTGAGCAACAGGGCAAAGCCAACACCCAAAACTCCCATGAATGCAAGCATAAGAATGGGATTTGTATAGTTGTAAACCATTGATCCATCTTTAATTGCAGCAGGTGTAACTAGAGGATTCGAAATGTCCAGAACTTTTCCAATTAACATTGGAAATGCCCAAAGACCGATATTCTGAATTGAAAACATCAGTCCGTATGCTGATCCCAGTCTTTTTTCCTCAACAATTTTAGTAACTGAAGGCCACATGGCAGCAGGAATTAAGGAGAATGCAACTCCCAGTAAAAACATCGGAATATATGGATTTATGTGTGTTAGAGCAAACAACAGATGTACAACAACCAAAAGCAATGAGCCATAAATCATGAGACTTGCACTTTTTCCTCTTTGATCGGTATATGCACCAAAAAGAGGAGTAAATAGGATTGTACCAAAAGGTAAAATTGAAACAATCCATCCTGCCGTCGCAACATCCATACCATATTTATTGGAAAGTAAATCAGGAGCATATTTCATGAATGGAAATACAGCACTGTAAAATGTTACACAAAGCAGAGCAATGTAAAGGAAGGATCGGTTGGTAATAATCTTTTTCAGATCTGATAATTTGAATACATCTGTTTCGTCCATTACATCAATCTTAACTTGTTTATCGAGCCGTTTATCGAAAATCATATATCCGATAAATGTCAATAATCCGATTAATAAAAGCAGCGTTCCAAACCAAATGGCAATTGTCCAGTCGCCTTGAGGATTTGCAAGCCTTGGAGAGATATTTAATGCTGCAAAAGTTCCTAATCTTCCAAACGATAAATTTATACCTAATGCCAAGGCAAGTTCTCTGCCTTTGAACCATTTTACTATGGTCTTTGTAAAAACTACAACACTGGTTTCAGCTCCCAGTCCAAAAAATAAAAATCCAAGTGACATCATTTTTAATGAGGGAGAATAATCAGTCATGAACGACGACATAAAAGCAAATCCGGGCCCACCTGAAAGGTAATAATCACTTGCCCCATAAGCAGTCATAGCAGATCCAACTACCATAAAAAATGTAAACGTAAATCCGGTAATTCGGATGCCAAGCTTATCCAGGATTATTCCTCCAATTACAGCCATAAATAAGAAAACATTTGAAATACTATAGGCTGAATTAAAAAAACCATAATCACTATTCGACCATAAAAACTTGTCCTGAATAATACTTTTTAAAGGGGATAGCGCATCATAGAAATAATAATTGGCAAACATGGTCACACTTACCAGAAAAAGTACTGTCCACCTAACTAAAGCGGAATCACTCATCAATTTTTTAAGGTCGTTCATGATTTCATTTTTATATTGGATGCTAAAAGTAGAAATATATTCGGAATTTAAACATCAGAAGCTCGATTTATGAAATCTGGATTAAGAATTTTTCATAATTTCGGACTTTATGGGTTTTCATGTTTTCCGAAATTCTTAGACCCTTTTATACTAAATTCGATGAGTAGAAATACAAATGCCTCAAACTTTAGAAATACTGAAGATATTAATTCATGGTTCGGGAATAGTGGTTGGCACATGAATTGGATAGTTAAACCTGATTCGTCAATTAACAAAACCACTCTATTTAAATTCTATTCCAAAAATCCGGAAAAATGGAAAATGGCCTTCAGTTTCCTAAAAAATAATGACCTCTCAAAACTTGAACTAAAGCGATATGATTTAGATGGAGAGAATCTGTTTGTATTAATTAGTGAGTATTCAACAAAAAATCCTGAAGATGCAAAATTTGAAGCCCACAGAAAATATATTGACATTCAGTATGTTGTGAGCGGAAGTGAATTAATTGGGATAGCCCCGATCACATCAAAAGACACGATAATTCAGGATTATGATCAGGAAAAGGATCTGGAGTTTTTTACCACAACTGAAAAGAAAATGGTAAACGCCTGCAATTCGGAGTTTTTTATTTTTTTTCCTGAAGACGCACATATGCCTTGTGTAAAGGATAAGAGAAATGAAATTGTGAGGAAGGTGGTTGTGAAAGTAAAAGTTGATTAGCAATTTGCGGATTTCTGCCACTCTCCCATTCTATAAAATTTTGCATATTGAACTTTTCATATCGAATTTCCCTATATTCGTATCCCAACTCTTAACTATATCTATGAAAACTATCAACAGTTTCTTTGAAGGCTACGCTGCAAAATACGCCGACAATCCAATGATGCTCGAGAAAATCGGCGATACCTGGATTAAATCCAGTTATACTGAAATAAAGGAAAAAGTTCATCAGTTTGCTGCCGGTTTAATGGTGCTTGGCCTTGAAAAAGGTGATCGGGTTTCGTTGATTTCAGAAGGCCGTAATGCATGGGCAATCAGTGAATTAGGCATTCTCTATGCCGGTGCAATAAACGTCCCGCTTTCCATTAAACTTATGGAAGGTTCCGACTTAAAATTCAGAATTACTCATTCCGCTTCGAAAATGGTTATTATTTCAGGGGGACAAAGTCGCAAACTGGAAAGTATTAAAGATGAACTGACAAGCGTGGAGAAGTTTATCTACCTCGATATAAGACCGGAATTTGGTCCAAATGATTTGTTTTTTGATGACATTCTTGAAATCGGGAAAAAATATCTTGCCGAGAATAGAGAAAAGTTTGATAATACATGGCAGTCGATCGGGGAAAATGATGTTGCCAACATTTGCTATACCTCAGGTACTACAGCCGATCCAAAAGGGATTATGCTCACACACAGAAATTATACCGCAAATGTTGCACAGGGATTATCGCTTATGAACATCCCCACCTATTTCTGCTCACTTCTTATTCTCCCCTGGGATCATTCATTTGCTCATACATGCGGCATTTACGCATTAATTGCCTCTGGAGCCAGCATGGCATCAGTTCAGTCTGGTACAATCCCCATGGAAACTTTGAAAAATATCCCTTTAAATATTAAGGAAATAAAACCTCATTTTCTCCTGAGTGTTCCTGCACTTGCAAAGAATTTCCGAAAAAATATTGAGAAAGGTATTCGAGACAAAGGGCCTGTTTTAAATGGACTGTTCCAACATGCCCTAAAAGTTGCATACACATACAACCGCCTTGGATTCGACAAAGGCAAAGGATGGAGAATAATTCTTAAACCCTATTATAAACTGTTTGACGTAATTCTGTTTAAAAAAGTAAGAGAAGCTTTCGGTGGAAATCTTGAATTCTTTGTTGGAGGTGGAGCCTTGCTCGATATTGAACTTCAGCGCTTTTTCTATGCAATTGGTATTCCAATGTATCAGGGATACGGGCTTTCTGAGGCAGCTCCAATTATTAGTTCCAACGCAGCCCATAAACATAAGCTCGGTTCTTCAGGATTCCTTGCAAAAGATCTCGAACTGAAAATTTGTGATGATGACGGAGTTGAACTTCCTCAAGGTCAAAAAGGGGAAATTGTTATTCGTGGCGAAAACGTGATGCTCGGATATTGGAAAAATGAAAAAACCACGAAAGAAACCATTAAAAATGGCTGGCTTCACACTGGCGATATGGGATATATGGATTCAGACGGATTTCTGTACGTTTTAGGTCGCTTTAAAAGCCTACTAATTTCCGACGACGGTGAGAAATACAGCCCGGAAGGCATTGAGGAAGCTTTTGAATCATCCAAATATATTGATCAGGTTATGCTTCATAATAACCAGAAACCCTATACAGTTGTTCTGGTTTATCCTAATAAAGAAAATCTGAAAAGAGCCATTCGTGAACATGGTAAGGATCCCGCAAGCATTGAAGGACAGGAAGCTGCACTAAAAATTATTGAGGCGGATTTAAATGAGTATCGTACCAATGGAAAACACGGTAATATGTTTCCTCAGCGCTGGCTTCCACCTGCAATTGGAATCCTTCCTGAAGGGTTCACTGAAGAAAACCGTATGATGAACTCAACCATGAAAATGGTTAGGCCAAAAATTATGGAAGTTTATGAGGGCTTACTTGAATTTCTCTATTCACCGGAGGCGAAAATTATCGATAATGAAAGAAATATAAAATCCATTTCACAATTGCTGTCTTAGAATTTAATCGTGATTTTTCAAAATATGGAGATCATTCATTACTTTAGCTGAATGAAGATCTCCATTTTTTTATACAAAGCTTTTGCAAGCGTATTCATTTTGCTTGCACTGCATGTAAATCTTGATGCTCAAAAGGGATATCCTTACTTATCTCCCTTTTCATTCAATGAGAGTATTGAAAACGACAATTTCGACCTCATACAGGATAATAACCTCAATATTCTTATAGCCAATCGAAAAGGCATCCTGACCTTCGATTCACGCAAATGGGAGCTTTTACCCCTTCCATATTATCCTGTTACTCTGGCAAAATCAAGTTTTGATGGTACCATTTATGTCGGGTGCCGAAATGGATTTGGTATTCTCGAACAGGATATCACTGGTCAGTATACATACCTTCTTTTAAGCGATACTGTCTTTACTGGCGAAATTTTTTCAATCGGTCTCCTTCCTGAAAAAGAGTTTTTTCTTTCCAGAAATCGACTTTATTACTCCGCTCAGGACGATGACCCTTTCAAATACTGGGAGTTTCCTTATGAAAATAACATTACTGGAAGCTTTGTATATGGGGATGATTTCTATTTTATGGTTTTTAATAAAGGTTTGTTTAAAGTTGAAGGTGATAGTTTTAAGCTCGTCCTAAACGACCGCTTTTCTACTCGGACCGAACTTAAATTTTCTCTTACTATCGATTCTAAAAACATGCTCATCGGAAATAGCGATAATGAGCTTTTCCTTTTTAATGGTACTAGTTTCACACCAGTAATGATCAATGATTCGGAATACCTAACCGCCAGTATTATTACCGATGGTGCATATCTGGGTGGTAATAAAATTGCCGTTGGCACTTTAATGGGAGGTATAATTATTGCAGATTATAAAACCGGTGAAACTTCATCCATCCTAAATTACAAAACCGGACTTCCTGATGATGAGGTCTATTGCCTTGGTACTGACATCAATAAAGGACTCTGGCTGTGTCATTCATTCGGAGTTTCCAGGATTGATAATAATCTGAAAGTTGCTAACTTAACATGGTATCCGGGTCTAAGCGGTAATCTTACAAATGCTGCTTGGTACCGGGAACAATTGTATATAGGAACGAGTGATGGCATTTACGAGCTGAAGGAAAAAAGGGAATATCGTGAAAAAACAGTTGATGTTAAGCCGGTTGTTCTGTCCCAAAGGACAACAATTTCCCCAGAAATAACTCAACCAGAAAGTATTCCTATCAAAACAGAACCAGTTGTAATCGAGAATTTATCTAAAAAGGAACAACGCAAAAAACGTAGAGCCGATAAGGAAGTTCTTACACCTGAAACTAACGCTCCAATTATACAACAAGCAACTATCCTGGATAAAATAATAAGTTCTGTTGACAATGCCACCAGGATTTTCGTCAGGAAGCCTGAGGATGAGTCGTTTAGCGCTAATAAAAAGAAAGTTTATGCTCTACAGTCGATAAGTCATTCCTATGAAAAGATTTCCGGAATTAGCGGGAAATGCACAGAAATTACTGCCTTCTTTGATCATCTGCTTGTTTCAACAAATAATGGCTTGTATGATATCTATAACCGACAAGTTGTTGCAGTATTGCCAAATACCTATGTTAATTTCATAAACCCCGGCCCAGGAGATTTGCTGTTCGCAGGAGCCGGAAAATCGGTTTTTATTCTGAAATTAATTGGCTCCCGATGGGAAGTTTTGCGGGAATTCGATACTCTTGAATACCCAGTTTATTCAGCCTGTATGACCTCACCTACAGAACTTTGGCTGGGTAGTGATAATTCAGCCCATAAGATAATCCTTGATTCAGGTTATTATTCTGAAAGTGACGAGACTTTACCAATAACCACTAAATTTTCCGATAAAGTAATATTGAAAACCATTGATAAACAATTGTATTTTTTCTTGGCATCCGGCATTTACCGTATGGAAAACAATGAGATTAAACAAGTCAAGTCCTTCGATAATCTGAAAACTTTACCTGAATACTATTTTTCAGATAATAATGTAGTTTGGTACCGCTCAGATGGAAAATGGAGCCAATTAAGCGATAACTCAACCGATGTAAGCCTTTCAGAAGTGTACCTTGGCATTTTCGAAAGTGTTCAGGATATTTTTGTAAGCAAAGAAGGAAATTTGTGGGTTATTGCAAATAATAAAGAAATATTCAAAATACAAAAGGAAACAGAAAAAATGCCAACAAATGAATTTTCGGTATTTTTCTCCGCACTAAAAGGCACTGATGATAAACCGTTTTCCCTTGACAGTCCTAAAATTTCTTATAAAAACAGCTCTTTGCGAATTGAGTTCTCAGCACCTTATTATCTGGCACCCGAAAAAACAGAATTTACTTATAAAATCGATGGTTTAAATAAAACCTGGAGTCCATGGTCAACCATTTCAACAATTGAATACCCGATACTTCCACCCGGGAAATATACTATTCATGCGAAAGCAAAAAATATCTTTGGTCAGGAAAGCGTTGTAAATCAGTTGAATATTGTCATTAAACCTCCTTTCTGGCGTACAACAGTCTTTTATCTTTTTGTAATAATTCTTGTTTTCGCTTTGTTTAGCTTCTTTGTTAAATTCAGGGAACAAAAACTTCAGAAAGATAAACTCGTTCTTGAACAGAAAGTAAAAGAACGCACCATAGAAATTGAGTATCAAAAAAATGAAATTTCAGAGCAGAAAAAGGAAATTACCGATAGTATCTTATATGCAAAGAGGATTCAGTCTGCCGTCCTCCCTTCCACAAAACTGCTTAGTTCGGTCCTTTCCGAGCATTTTGTGCTCTTTTTACCAAAAGATATAGTAAGTGGCGATTTTTACTGGTCAACTGTTAAGGGAGATAAAATTGTTATCCTGGCCGCAGATTGCACCGGACACGGAGTTCCTGGGGCATTTATGAGCATGCTTGGTATCTCATTCCTCAACGAAATTGTAAGTACTCATAAACTCGATAATGCAGGAACACTTCTTGATGAATTAAGAGATCACGTGAAAGCAACACTGGCTAAATCGGGTGATGAAGTGCAAGCCCGCGACGGAATGGATATTGCCTTGTGTATCATCGATCAAAAACAGATGAAATTGCAGTTTGCCGGGGCATACAACCCCATGTACCAGGTAAGAGAAAAAGAATTAATTGAATTTAAAGGCGACAAAATGCCTATTGGATGGTACGATCTGGATACCGGATTTACGAATAATGTTATAAATATAAAAAAGGGTGACTGTTTCTACATTTTCTCAGATGGATTTATCGATCAGTTCGGAGGAAAGTTCGAAAAGAAATTTCTCTCGAAACAGTTTAAGGATTTGATTCTCCACAATAATTCCCAAACGATGAACAATCAAAAGGAAGTGCTTGTTAAGGCATTTGAAAACTGGAAAGGAAAACTGCAGCAGATCGATGATGTTCTGGTAATAGGATTCCGCATATAGTCTGACTTTCCCCTTTTGTCATTTCCCTATATTATGCTAATTTTGCCGTTCCGAAATAGTGTATTTCTGGACTCTTAAAGATTTTACTAAAAAATTCCTTACGGATGTCGAGAATAGAAAATTTATATAAGCAGTTAGAAACAAGAGTATTGGTACTGGATGGTGCGATGGGCACTATGATTCAGACTCACAAACTGAGTGAAAAAGGATACCGTGGAGTACGTTTTGCGGATTTCCCACACGATTTACAGGGAAATAACGAACTTCTTTCTCTTTCTCATCCTGAAATAATACGCGATATTCACAGAGATTTTCTGCTGGCTGGGGCCGATATCATCAGCACCAATACCTTTAATGCCAACAGAATATCACAGGCCGACTATCATCTGGAATCCATTGTACCGGAATTAAATAAATCCTCGGCACGGATTGCAAGGGAAATTGCAGATGAATTCAGCATAAAAAATCCCTCGAAACCAAGATTTGTCGCAGGTTCCGTTGGCCCTACAAATAAAACGGCTTCCCTCTCCCCCGATGTAAATAATCCCGGTTATCGCGCAGTTGAATTCGATTTTCTTTCTGAAACCTACTATGAACAAGCTAAAGCGCTTGTTGAAGGCGGTGTGGATATTCTTCTTGTTGAAACAATTTTTGATACTCTCAACGCTAAAGCTGCATTATTCGGTATCGAAAAACTTTACAGAGAAACCGGAGTGAAAATTCCCCTGATGGTATCCGGAACGATCACAGATGCAAGTGGTCGTACTCTTTCGGGACAAACACTTGAAGCTTTTGTAAACTCTGTTTCACATGTGGAATTGCTCTCGCTCGGACTCAATTGCTCACTGGGCGCCACAGAGATGAGACCCTATCTTGCTGAATTATCAAAGAATTCGCCGGTTTATGTAAGCGCTCACCCAAATGCCGGTTTGCCTAATCAGTTTGGCGAGTACGACCAATCCCCTGAAATAATGGGATTGCACATTCATGATTTTCTGGACTCGGGATTTGTAAATATTATCGGAGGATGTTGTGGTACAACTCCCGCTCATATCCGAGAGTTTACGAAATTTGCTGAAAAAGCGTCCAGACGTGTTCCTCCCGCTAAAGAACACAAACTCAGATTAAGCGGACTCGAACCTCTGACTGTTTATCAAGGAAGTAATTTTATAAATATCGGAGAGAGAGCCAATGTCAGCGGATCGAAGAAATTTGCGCGACTAATCCGAGAAAAAAAATACGAGGAAGCTCTTAGCATTGCCCTGGAACAAGTTCAGGGAGGCGCTCAGGTTCTGGATATTTGTATGGACGATGCCATGCTCGATGCAGAGTTGGAAATGCATACTTTCCTAAACCTTCTGATGGCAGAACCGGATATTGCTAAGCTACCAATCATGGTCGATTCATCGAAATGGGCAGTTCTTGAAACGGGTTTGAAATGCATTCAGGGAAAAGCAATCGTCAATTCAATAAGTCTTAAAGAAGGCGAAGATGTTTTCAGGGAACATGCGCGAAAAATTAAAAATTACGGCGCTGCTGCTGTAATTATGGCTTTCGACGAAAAAGGACAGGCAGATTCATACGAACGTCGTATCTCGGTTTGTGAAAGAGCCTACCGGATTCTTACTAACGAACTCGATTTTGCTCCTGAAGATATTATCTTCGATCCTAATGTATTGCCTATTGCCACAGGGATTGAAGAGCATAACAACTACGCCGTTGATTTTATCCGGACCATAGTTTGGATAAAAAACAACCTGCCGTACGCAAAAGTGAGCGGTGGTATTAGTAACTTATCTTTTTCTTTCAGGGGAAATGATACCGTTAGAGAGGCTATTCATTCAGTTTTCCTTTATCACGCTATCAAAGCCGGGATGGACATGGCAATTGTTAATCCGGGAATGCTTCAGGTTTACGATGAGATTCCGAAAGACTTACTGGAACTTGTTGAAGATGTTGTACTTAACCGAATATCAGATTCAACCGATAAGCTTCTTGTCTTCGCCGAACAGGTAAAAGATGTAAAACCGGATGAAAAAGCTGTTGATGAATGGAGAAACGGAAGTGTTGAAGAACGCCTTAAACACTCGCTGGTAAGAGGAATCACCGAATTCATTGAAACTGATGTACTCGAAGCACGCGAAAAATACGACTTTGCGTTGAAAGTAATCGAAGGTCCTTTAATGGACGGAATGAATGTAGTGGGCGATTTATTTGGTTCAGGGAAAATGTTCCTCCCGCAGGTTGTGAAAAGCGCAAGGGTAATGAAAAAGGCAGTAGCCAGTCTGTTACCCTACATTGAAGCGGAAAAACTTCTTTCGGGGGAGTCGAGTTCGGCAGGTAAAATCCTTCTCGCTACAGTTAAAGGTGATGTTCACGATATTGGAAAAAATATCGTTGGGGTTGTTCTAAGTTGCAACAATTTCGAAATCGTTGATATGGGCGTTATGGTTCCCACTGAAAAAATTCTTCAGAAAGCAAAAGAGATTAATGCAGATATCATCGGGCTCAGCGGACTCATCACTCCATCCCTCGAAGAAATGGTAAATGTTGCTAAAGAAATGGAACGACAGAAGTTTACAGTTCCTTTGCTTATCGGGGGAGCCACAACATCGAAGATTCACACAGCAGTAAAAATTGAGCATAACTACAAATCATCTGTTGTGCATGTAAAAGACGCATCCCGCTCTGTTGCTGTGGCCGGAAGCCTTATGAATAAAGAGCTTCGTGATGGTTTCGCGCTACAAATTCGTGCCGAATACGAAGAATTACGTAAGACCTACGCAAATTCATCATCTCAGGTGGAATATGTGAGCCTTGCTGACGCACGCAAAAACTCCTTTAAAATCAATTGGGAAAAATCCCATCTACAAAAACCTACCTTCACAGGTGTTAAGGTTTTCGAAAATTATGACTTGAATGAAATAAGGGGATATATTTCCTGGGTTTTCTTTTTCGTGGTCTGGCAACTTCGTGGAAAATACCCAGATCTTCTGAATGATCCTGAAATTGGCGAAACTGCCAGAAAACTTTTAGATGATGCAAATGAAATGCTCGATCAGATAATCGAAGAGAAATGGTTACAGGCTAAAGCTGTCGTTGGATTCTGGCCTGCAAATTCGGTTGGAGACGACATTGAGGTATATTCTGATGAGTCACGAAGCAAAATTCTTACTCGTTTTGTGAACCTCAGAAATCAGACGAAGAAAACCGATGGCTCTCCCAATTATTGTCTTTCTGATTTTATTGCACCAAAGGATTCTGGCATCACAGATTACATTGGTGCTTTTGCAATTACCGCAGGTTTGGGAATTGAAAAGAAAATTGAGAATTTTATAAAAGACCATGACGATTACAACAGCATCATGCTGAAAGCCCTTGCCGACAGGCTCGCAGAAGCATTTACTGAATTGTTGCATCTCAGAATCAGAAAAGAATTCTGGGGATATGCTCCCGATGAAGCTTTGAATCTCGACGATATGCTGCTGGAAAAATATAAAGGGATCCGCCCTGCACATGGCTACCCTGCTTGTCCCGATCATTCTGAAAAACAGCAATTATTCAAACTTCTGGATGCTGAAAAGGCAACAGGAATTGAACTGACAGAAAGCTTCAGCATGTATCCCGCGGCTTCAGTGAGCGGGTTGATTTTTGCTAACACCGAATCGAAGTACTTCTTTGTTGGTAAAATTGCAAAGGATCAGGTATCCGATTATGCGAAGCGTAAAGAACTTGATATCTCAGTTGTTGAGAGTTGGCTGGCCTCGAATTTGAATTTTTAATTATTTGAAACAGTTATTTAACTTCAGTGAAGGGGGTTTTCATATTTAACTTCATTTTTAGAATTTTTACATATTTTGGTATATTTGCATAATGAATCCACTTGATTTAAATAGTAATGAAATTCGTGATTTGTGTGAAAAACACAAAGTAGGACAATTGTTTGCATTTGGATCCGTATTAACTAGTAGATTTTGAATTGGAAAATACTCAAAAAATAATTGGTGCCAGAAATCGAATTGTTCATGGTTATGATAAAATATCTGATGACCTGATTTGGAGTATAGTAATTAATCATCTATCCAAATTAAAATCCGAATGCACTAAACTTATAGATAAATAATTTAAGATAACCATGAAAGTAGCTGATCATTTAAAAACTACCAAACAGACATTGTTTTCATTTGAATTGCTGCCTCCGCTTAAAGGCAGAACCCTCGATGACATCTATCATGCCATTGATCCATTAATTGAATTCAATCCCCTGAATATAAATATCACTTACCATCAACAGGAATCAATTTATCGCCCTGCTGGCAATGGATTGATGGAAAGAACAATCGTCAGAAAACGCCCTGGTACCGTGGCTATCGGAGCTGCATTGAAATACAAATACGATCTCACTGTTGTACCCCACATGATCTGTGGCGGTTTCTCAAAGCTTGAAACTGAAGATGTGCTTATTGACTTACATTTCCTCGGACTAACAAACCTTCTGGTTCTTCGTGGTGATGCACAAAAAGGCTATCGCGATTTTATTCCGGAGAAAGATGGTCATGAACATACCATCGGCCTTGTGAATCAGATTATGAACCTAAACAAAGGGATTTTCCTTGATCCTGAAGTCGAGAATGCCACTAAAACCGATTTTTCAATTGGTGTAGCGGGATATCCTGAAAAACATTTCGAAGCTCCAAACACCGATGAAGACATCAAACACCTTAAAGCCAAAGTTGATGCAGGTGCTGAATACATTGTCACACAGCTGTTTTACAATAATGCGAAATTTTTCGAATTCGTAGATTTATGCCGGAAAGCCGGAATTAAAGTTCCAATAATCCCCGGCTTAAAACCTATTACCACAATGAAAGATGTGGATGTTTTACCCCGTGTTTTTCATATTGGAATACCCAACGAACTTGTTAAAGAAGTTCAGAAGTGTAAAACAAACGCAGAGGCTAAAGCTGTTGGCGTTGAATGGACTATTCAACAATCCCTTGAACTAAAAAAAGCAGGTGTTCCTGCCCTTCATTATTATACCATCGGAATATCCGACAATATCAAGCAGATAGCATCAAAAGTATTCTAAAAAAAAGCCGCTGAAAATTTAGCGGCTTTTTTTGTGTAGATTAAACTAACTTCCAACCTGTCCGATACTCATAGTGCATCAGTTTAGTTGCAGCGCCATCAACATCGTCAATAAATGTCTCAGTCTGAGGATCCCATTTAATGGTTCGTTTTAATTCGCAGGCAATATTTCCAAGCGTACAAACAGTGCAAGAACTATGACCGATTTCTACGGTTACAATTGGATCTTTTCTTGATCTCACTGCTTCGATAAAATTATCCTGATGCGAAACTTTTGTTTCATATGGGCCATCAGTTTTCACATTTTCAGTAGCAAAAAACTTAGGATCCGAAGCATTGAAAAACCCCCGGGAAACTTCTATCCAGCCATTTTCTCCCCAGAATTTAACCCCCTTCATCTTGTCATCATTAAAAGGTTCTGAAGTAAGCACTACTCCGTTTGCATAGGTGAAACTCATATATTCAGTTCCATCACCAATGGGAGAAATTTCTACCGGACCATTTCTGTCCATACCAAGTCCCCATTGTGCAACGTCAAACATATGTGCACCCCAATCGGTAGTAAAACCGCCGCCCATTTCTTTGTACCAGCGCCATCCGCCCCAGAACTGCTCATCCTGATCGGGGTCAAGTGTAATTGGTGGGTTAAGTTCTTTGTTGAAATGAATTGGAGTAGGAAGTGGCCCAAGCCACATATCCCAGTTCAGATCAGCAGGAATTGGTTCTTCTGGCAAATTATAGGGAATCGGAGGTGCGCCAACATAAGCATTCACTTTGCTTATTTTCCCAAGAGCTCCTGTCTGCACCAGATTCACAGCATGCTGGAAATTGGGGTCAGAACGCTGCTGACTTCCTAGGGCAAGAATTCTGTTGTTTTCGCGAACTGCTTTTCTGAGTTCCTGGCCTTCTTTAATCGTAAACGTCATAGGTTTTTCCAGGTAAATATCCTTACCTGCTTTGCAGGCAGCAATGGCTATCATGGCATGAGTATGATCAGGAACCGCGATAACTACAGCATCAATATCCTCTCTTGCTAATAGATCAACATAATTTTCATACGTCTCAACTTTGGATTCTTTTCCTGCTTTTGCATAGAAATCTTTAACCCGTTTCTCAAAACGTTTGCGCTTGATTCCATACACATCACATCCTGCAAGTACTTGAACACCCTTTATCTGCAGAAATCCGTTAAGCAAATGCATTGACTGCTGACCCATTCCAATAAATCCAAGTCGAATATCACTTGATTTTTCAGGGGATTTACAACCAGAGAGACCTGGAATTACAGCTACAGCAGCCATTCCAACAACAGCAGAACCAAGGAACTGCCTTCTTGTCCATACTTTCTTTTGATTCATCTTTAAAAACTTTTAATTATTATATTCAGGTTATTTTCATTTTCAATTTACTTCTTAGGAATTGCTGCCAGAGTTTCAACAAGGAAATTATAGAATTTTTCTACTGTAGCAATGTTAACTTTCTCATCCGGTGAATGAGGATATCTGATTGTCGGGCCGAATGAAATAAGCTCCATTTTTGGGTATGCTGCGCCAATGATGCCGCATTCAAGGCCGGCATGGATAACTTTTACTTCCGGAGTTTTTCCGTATTTTTTCAGATAAACATCCTTCATCGTTTTCAGAATTAATGAATTTACATTGGGTCTCCATCCTGGATACGTTCCATTATGAACAACTTCCATTCCACCAAGCTCCATAACCGACTGAGTCATATGTCCCAGACTGAACTTAGCCGAATCAACGGAACTGCGAAGCAGACACTGAATTTTTATTTCTCCTTTTTCGGCTTTTACAATAGCAAGGTTCGTTGATGTTTCCACGATATCAGGAATTTCAGGACTCATGCGCATTGCAGCATTTGGAATTCCATATACAACTTTTATCAGATTCTTCTGTGCGCTGGCTTCCATAACTTTCGCAGGCATTTCGGTAGTTACAGCTTCAATTTTTACTCCCTGATCCGGAGTAGCAAACTCAAGACTGAACATTTCCTGGCATTCAGTTACAAGAGCCACTAACTTTTCTTTATTTGCAGACGGAATTACAACCACAGCAAATGATTCACGAGGTATTGCATTTCTTAAACTTCCGCCTTCGAGGGAAGAAATTCTGAGATCTAGGTTTTGAGCCGCCCACAAAAAACGGTTCATTATTTTATTGGCATTACCTCGACCAAGGTTAATATCCAAGCCTGAGTGTCCACCTTTTAAACCTGTAACAGAAACCTTGAATGCCAGCATTCCTGACGGAAATGATTCTTCAGCGTATTTCAAAGTTCCGGTAGTATTCATCCCACCGGCACATCCAATGTAAAGTTCACCTTCATCTTCAGAATCGAGATTTAACAGAATATCGCCCTTCAAAAGTCCGGATTTAAGCTCAAATGCGCCTGTCATGCCAGTTTCCTCATCAATAGTTAGCAAAACTTCAAGTGGCCCGTGTGTTAGGGTTTTGTCTTTTAAAACCGCCATTGCTGCTGCAACTCCAATTCCATTGTCTGCACCAAGTGTAGTACCATTGGCTTTCACCCATTCACCATCAACAACTGTCTCAATCGGATCTTTCTCAAAATCGTGTTTTTTATCAGAATTCTTCTGAGGAACCATATCAAGATGCCCCTGAAGAACAACGCCCATAAGGTTCTCCATACCGGGGGATGCTGGTTTTCGGATAATTACGTTTCCGGCACTATCAACAATTGTTTCCAAACCAAGACTGGTTCCGAAAGCTTTTGCCCATGCTGCGGCCTTTTCTTCTTTTTTAGAGGGACGAGGGATCTGTGTTAATTCGTGAAATATTTCCCACAATGATGTTGGTTTAAGAGATTTAATAGTATTCATATAGTTTTTTCTTTAAACAATTATTAATTTTCAAATTCCTGCGAATCGATATTCAAGCTTAAAGTTCTGATTTACTGCAAAATCTGTTTGAATGTAATATACCTCCAATCGTACAATAAAGACATAAACTTCGAAACACGTTCATCCGCTTCATCAAAAGAAACTGACTTTTCGCCAAGTTGTTGTTTAACTGCTAGGGTTATTTCTGAAACTGTCTTATCCCCTGAAATATTTTCCCAGCTTAAACTTCCCAGCTCATCCAATTTAATCCTGTAAAAGAGTTTACTGGTTCGTGGAAAAAGATTGTGTACCCATTTGCTTTCAAATTTAGGTGCCAGAATTACAACTTTTCCTTCCACAACATCATGCCCATATACCCTGATTGGAATAAGGTCCGAAGCACTGGTTGCTTTTAAAATCTTTCTCCTTTGAAAATAATTCATCTTTCAATTACAGAATTAAATGTATTCAGCAAACTTAAAGTTAAAAATCAAAATTTTACATGGCAGCTGGTGGAGCCGGTTCATCAGGGCTACCAGCTTTCCTAAGTGGCAAACTTACCATTCCCCATGCAATCAGAGAAAGTACAGCAAGACCGATTAGATAAGATGGGTGATTGAAAACCGCTGAAGGGAATTTATCGAATGCTGCGAAGATCGCAAATACAAGACCCATCAAGGCTTCACCAGCAATTAAACCGGAGGCAATGAGGACGCCCACATTTTCGCTTCGTGTTTTCTGAGCTTCATTGTGATTTCTTTTCTCCGCAAAAACGTTCAGAAGTCCTTTGATCATTCCACCCATAAATATGGCGAAAGTAGTTTGAAGAGGAAGATACATCCCAACAAAAACAAGCATCGGACTTTGAACTCTCATAATAATGAATCCTATTCCCAGAAGCATTCCGGTGATTACCAGAGGCCACGCCATCTCACCTCCCACGATACCCTGCGAAAGCAATGCCATTAAGTTAGCTTGAGGCGCGGAAAGTTCCTTCGAGCCAAATCCCCCGATATATCCTTCTTTCAGACCTGTATTGATATCACCCTGGTTCAGATACGATAAAACGAAAAACATAACAGCACCGGCCGCAACAACTCCGATGATATCGCCAAGCTGCATACGCCAAGGTGTTCCACCAAGAATATGTCCGGCTTTTAGATCCTGTAGCATCTCCCCTGCAACCGCCGCGGAAACACATACAATTGCGGCAACACCCAATGTAGCTGCCACACCTTCATTACCTTTTACGCCAAGGATTACCATTATCAGTGCGGTAACCACGAGTGCCGTAAGTGTAAGTCCGGAAATTGGATTATTGCTGGATCCCATGATGCCGACAAGGTAACCGGAAACCGCAGCAAAGAAAAATGCGAGGATAATCATCACAGTTGCAGCAACAATAGCCACCAATAATGAAGTATTAAAAATAAAGAAGGTAATTGCAAAAGTAGCAATGGCAACAGCCAGAATTCCAAGCATGATCCAGCTAAAGGAAATATCCTTTTCATTTCTGGGAACACCGGTATCAATGCCGGAAGCAGCCTTTTTTACATCATCTATCGAACGACTTACTCCAGCAAAAAGGCTTTTTCTCATCCGGTAAAGTGTGAAAACGGCCGAAACAAGCATACCGCCTATTGCCATTGGGCGAACAATAAATCTCCAAACCGAATAAGCCTTTTCAATCCATACCTTCTGTAAGGCAGCGTCTTTGCTTATTCCTTCGGTCTGTGCCATCATGGCAGCAATGCCATCAATATCAATCTGCGGACCAAGAAAATACAGAATAATCGGAGTTAATAGTCCCCAGGCAAGTACACTACCACTGAAGTTTAGGGATGCGAGACGTGGCCCGATTATATACCCAACACCAACGTAAGCAGGCGATATTGCGGGTGATCCGGCTAAAGCTCCTCCTTTTCCGAAAACGCCAATTTTATCTCCAAAGAAACTTCCTAAACCTGTGATTCCCTGTTTTCCAAAAACAATGAATCTTTCCCAATAATCCGCAAAAATGCTAAACTTTGCAAGTAAGGTAACCACCGCTCCTACTGCCATTGAGCCAAATAAGTATTTTGAACCACTACCTGCCTGACTGCCTGACTTGTGAATTTCGGCTGCGGCAACAGATTCAGGAAAAGGTAGTTCTGCATCATCTACCATTACTTTTCTCAAAAGAGCAACGAACATAATCCCAAGGATTCCACCGGCGATGAGAATTGCTGTGGTTATGCCATACGTGAAAAAATTATCCACTTCAATTCCTTGTTGCTTTTTCTGGAGATACACTATATAAAATGCAGGAATTGTGAAAATGGCACCTGCAGCTACCGATTCACCAATTGAACCAACGGTACGGGCGAAGTTTTCTTCCAGAATGCTTCCACGCATTGCTTTAATAAGAGCCATTCCGATGACAGCCGCCGGGTAAGTAGCTGCGATTGTCATTCCTGCTTTCAACCCAAGATATGCATTCGCCGCACCTAGCACAACTGCCAGTACAAGACCAATTATTAAAGCCCGGACGGTGAATTCAGCCATGTTGGTTTCGGCCGATACAAAAGGAACAAATTTTTTCTGTTGTGCCATATAATGTAGTTTTAGTTTTTTCAGGCATAAATGTAATAAACTTAAGCTAATTCATTTATCGATTTGCTGAATTATTCAATGGTTCAATGGTTCAATTGAAAAAGTGCGAAGTTAATGGCGTAAAAAATGCTTAGCGTTTTTCTTGGCGTATTGGCGTTTAACCCTTCAAGACAGAAAAAAAATCGCGAAGATTTCTATTTTGTTTTGTACCTATAAGCCATAATGCACAATAGACCACGTTTAATCATTCTGGAAAAAATTTCACCGATTTAGTTATCAGCACATTTTTCAATATCTTTTCTCCTATATTCGCACTATGCAAGTTCCAAAATCAAATCTTTCCACCTTCGCCGGAATAATGGCAATACTTATGTGGAGCAGCAACGTGGCCTTTTCTAAGATGGCTATGAATGATCTTGGCGCATTCAGCGCAGCTTTTTACATTTATTTTTTTGCCGGACTGGTTAATATCATAATCCTGTTAGCTGTTTCAGGAAAAAGCCAATTACTAATTCAGTTTAAATCTCTGCCTTTGAAATACTATCTTCAAACTGGAGTATTCTTTGTTTTTAATAATGTATTTTTCTATCTCGCCCTCGGACTTGCAAAAAATAATGAAGAGCTGGTAGTGGTGGCATTGATAAATTACCTCTGGCCTGTTCTCATTGCAGTTTTCAGAGTCCCGATATATCATGTGAAAATAAGGCCCTGGTTATTTTATCCGGGGATTACAGCCGCACTTTTCGGTATAGTATTAGCTCTTCTTCAAGGATATGAAGCAAAGGAACTATTAAGAATAGCTGCTGCATTGGATGATAACTTCCTTGCCTTTCTTTTCGCACTAATTGGAGCCGTATCGTGGGCTGTGTATTCCAACCTGATAAAAAAGAATGGTTCAAAAGATGATGGAGTTGCATTACCGATAGTTTTCATTTTAAGTGGACTTATATTTTTTGTCATCCAATTGTTCTCCAGCGATAGTCACACTTTTAGTTTATTTCCACTTATCAGCAATCCAAGTCTGATTTACACAATCATTGGCCCTACAAGTCTTGGCTACCTGTTCTGGTTTTTCGCCATGAAAAACGGAAACAGAAATCTGGTAACTTCCCTTTCATATATGATTCCACTCGGTTCTGTTTTTCTAGTGGGAATTATTCATAACATACCCGTAAAACCTTTGTTTTGGGTCTCTGCAATACTCATTATTTCAGGTGCTATTTTGGGGATGAAGGCAGTAAAAGAATAGGATAATCTCCCTCTGGAATCCTTAAATTCATCATTGAGTATTCCTCAAGGCCATTCCCCTTCCGCTCATGCTCTCTTGTTAATTATTAATTTTTTTCTACATTTGAAGACTCATCAAAACTGCTTCTATGAGAAAAGCATATCTCTTACTGATCTTGTTTGCAGTTTCATTGCAGGCATTCACTCAATTTTCCTCCCTCGAAAAAAAACTATTCGAACTTCCCGATGTAATTTTCTCAAGAGTGGAAGCTCCTCTGGATTTCGATGCATCTTATGAACTGTCTGTAAAACAACCCATTGATCACAATAACCCAGGAAAAGGATATTTCTACCAAAGAGTTTTTCTGTCGCACAAGGGATTTGAAAACCTAGTGGTATTTGTAACAGAAGGCTATGAGCAACCCAGAATATACAGGAACGAACTAACCACTTTACTACACGCTAACCAGATAGAAGTTGAACATCGCTATTTCGGTATCAGTAAACCCGATTCGCTTATTTGGAATTACCTAAATTTAGAACAGGAAGCTGCTGACTTACATCATATTAACCAGTTATTAAAGGGGATTTATTCAGGTAAATGGGTAAGTACTGGAATAAGTAAAGGAGGGCAAAATAGTATCTATTACCGTTACTTTTATCCTGACGATGTTGCTGCGACAATTCCATATGTTGCTCCACTCAATCTGGCATTGGGAGATGAGCGGATTTACAAATTTCTTGACACAGTAAATACAGCAGAATGCCGAAAGAAAATTAAAGATTTTCAGATTCGAATCCTTAAGAACCGCGAAAAGGTCTTACCTCTTGTTCATTGGTACAGCAAAGGAAAAGGACTTGAATTTACCTATCTTACTTTTGAACAGGCCTTCGAATACAGCGTTCTGGAATATTCATTTTCATTTTTTCAATGGGGACACTCTGTAAGCGAAATCCCATCGGATACTTCTTCACTCGAAGTGGCTGTTAACCACCTTTTTGCAGTTTCCGACATCGACTTTTTTGCAGACGAAACCATGAAAAAATTTGAATCGCATTATTACCAGGCTGGTAAGGAAGTTGGATACTACTCATACAGAACGGATGATTTCAAGGAACTTTTAAAAGCTCTCCCCCTAAAACCATACCCAAGCGCTGTTTTTACTCCGGGAAAAATGAAAGTCGAGTATAATTCAACGCTTTCAAAAAAAGTGTATGACTGGACTCAGACTAGCGGAAATAACTTCATCTATATATATGGCGCCGGCGATACATGGTCAGCTACTTCAGTGCCAGTTTCATCAAAAACAAATTCAGTATGGTTTTTTCTTAAGGATGCAAGCCACGGCTCAGCAAGAATCCGAAACATGAATATTGCACAACGTGCACTTTTTGTAACTACTCTTGAAAAATGGCTTAATCTGGAAATCGAGTAATCTAAGAATTTTAAAATAGAAACGTCTATGAAAACAGATCAATATAAAGTCCTAAAAGCATTTCATGAAGACAAGAATTGCGCACAAGCCGTTCTTCTGGGCTTTGCCGATCGCTTTCAGATTCAGGAAGATCATGCATTAAGCATTGCATCAGGTTTTGGTGCAGGTATGGGTCGCCTTCAGAGAACTTGTGGAGTTGTTTCAGGTGCATATATGGTTATCGGACTTTACGCCGGTACAAAATCAGTTAATAATGCTGAAAGAAAAGAAACTGCTTATTCCATGATTCGTGAATTCACAAAAAGGTTTGAAGAGGTGCATGGAACATCAGCCTGTGCTGATCTTCTGCATTGCGATCTGAATACTAAGGAAGGACAGGCGGAATTCGAAAACAGTCATTTCAAGGAGAATATTTGCGAAAAATGTATTCAGCATTCGCTTGATATACTTGATGATTTGATGGAAGAGTATAATTAAAAAACTCCTTCAGTCTAAAATTAGAAAAGTGCTTTGTTGTTTCTTGTTATTTCATCACTCAGTCACATATTTAATATAAGAATTCCACTATTCTATTTGATAAAATTTGAGATTGATGTAATTTATTATTAATTAGCCACTTAAGCATATAAATGGAATAATTATCTGCCGATTTTTGTTGATTAGATTTATTTTACTTTAAATTTAGACACTCTAAAAACTTCTAATGAAGAATAAACCAATTCCCGAAGGTTACCTGTTTACAAGGTCCTATACCAATTACGTATTTGTTTTGCTCTTTCTGCTGTACATGTTCGACTATGTCGACCGTATGATCATAACCTCCCTCTTCCCCTTTCTTAAAGCAGACTGGAACCTTACCGACACACAATGCGGTTTGATGGTTTCTGCCGTTTATTGGTCAATTGTTTTGTTTACAATACCAATTTCAATACTGGTTGACCGTTGGAGCAGAAGAAAAACGATCGGATTTATGGCAATACTTTGGAGTATTGCAACTGCTGCTGGAGCTTTTACAAAGTCTTATTCTCAGCTTTTCTCAACAAGAACCGCAATTGGTATTGGAGAAGCCGGTTATGCACCCGGAGGTTCAGCAATGATATCAGGTATGTACCCTGTGCGCAAAAGAGCCTGGATGATGGGCTTATGGAACGCTTCTATTCCACTTGGAAGTGCCATTGGTATTGCCTTAGGAGGGGTTGTCGCAACTTATTGGGGCTGGCGTCACGCTTTGGGAATTGTTGCTGTCCCCGGATTAATTATCGGTATCCTGTTTCTTTTTGTGAAAGATTACAAAACTGTGAGCCTTGAAAAAACTGATAATCCTTCCGGTGATATTAAAACTGATAAAAAAACAGAGCGTAAAAAGGTGAGAATGAATGTTTTAGACATTGTCAGAGAGTTTCTCCGTAAACCCTCATTAATTTTAACATACTTTGCTATGGCAGGAGTAGTATTTACAACTACTTCTTTGCTTACCTGGTTACCTACTTATTTTCACAGGGTACAAGATATTCCTGAAAGTTCTGCAGGCATGAAAGCCAGTGCTGTTATGCTGCTGGCCATAATCGGCGCTCCACTTGGAGGATATTTATCAGACAGATGGAGGAAAAAACGAATTAATGCACGACTATTATTCCCTACAATAACCACATTACTTTCGGCAATCATTTTGTTTCTTGCGTTTACAGTCTTCAAAGATAAAGCCCAGTATGCATTACTTTTATCTCTCGGAATATGTATAACTGCTTTTCTTTCTGCCGCAGCTGCAGTAACTCAGGATCTTGTTCATGCCGGACTTCGGGCATTTTCATATGCAATTGCAGTTGTTGTTCAAAACCTTTTGGGTGCCTCACTCGGACCAATAGTTATGGGTGCTATCTCTGACAGGTCCAACATTCAGACTGCTTTTTCTTTTCTGCCAATCGCCCTTGTAATATCTTCCGTTCTATTCTTCGCCGGTTCTTTTTATTATGAACGTGACTTAAAACTAGTTGAAAAAATTGAACTCGAGGTAAAAGAATAGCTTTCAGATTAATCAAAATTGATTACCTTTGCGCCCTGATTAAAAATTTTCAGGCTCAAATAAAATTTTGATTAATAAATGATTACAGTTTCAAATCTGGCATTGCAATTCGGTAAAAGAATGCTGTTTCAGGATGTTAACCTTAAATTCACATCCGGCAATTGTTACGGCATTATTGGGGCAAATGGCTCTGGAAAATCCACTTTGATAAAAATATTAAGTGGCGATCTCGACCCAATGAGGGGCTCAGTTACTTTTGGTAGCCACGAAAGACTCTCAGTTTTAAAGCAGGATCGATACGCTTTCGATGAATACACTGTACTGAACACCGTGTTGATTGGCCATGAAGAATTCTGGACAATAATGCATGAGAAAGATGCTCTTTATGCGAAATCAGATTTTACTGATGAAGATGGAATAAAAGCATCCCATCTCGAAGAAAGATTTGCTGAAATGGATGGGTGGAATGCAGAAAACAATGCAGCCAGCCTTTTAAGTGGATTAGGAATCGTTGAAGATCTGCACCATAAGCTCATGAAAGAACTCAGTAACAAGCAAAAAGTAAAAGTTCTTCTTGCTCAGGCTCTCTTCGGAAAACCTGATAATCTGCTGCTCGACGAACCTACAAACGACCTTGACCTTGATACTGTAACATGGCTCGAACATTATCTTTCAAATTATGAAAACACTGTTCTCGTAGTTTCCCACGACAGGCATTTCCTTGATTCAATCTGCACACATACCGTAGATATTGATTTTGGTAAAATTCAGCTTTTCGCAGGAAATTACAGCTTCTGGTACCAGTCAAGTCAGCTGGCCCTTCGTCAGCAAGCTTCACAAAACAAAAAAGCTGAAGAAAAGAAAAAAGAACTACTGGAATTTATCGCTCGATTCAGCGCTAATGTGTCCAAATCAAAACAGACAACAAGCCGCAAAAAGATGATCGAGAAGCTGAACATCGAAGAAATCAGACCTTCTACCCGAAAATATCCGGGTATCATTTTCAATCCAGATCGTGAGCCAGGTAACGTAATTCTTGAAGTAAAAAACCTTAGTAAAAACGTTGATGGTGAAGTCTTATTTAAAGATCTGAGCTTTGTGGCCGATAAGGACGATAAAATTGTTTTTCTTTCTCATGATCCTCGCGCCATGACAGCACTTTTTGAAATTCTTGCAGGACATATTAAGCCAGATTCCGGCACCTTTGAATGGGGACAAACCATTACTTCAGCATACCTCCCGGTAGACAATACCGATTTTTTCAAAAAGGATTTAACACTTCTTGAATGGCTGGCGCAATATTCCGAAGATTCAAGTGAGATTTATCTGAGAGGATACCTTGGGAAAATGCTTTTCTCAGGTGAAGAGGTTTTCAAAAAAGCTACCGTTCTTTCTGGGGGAGAAAAAGTCAGATGTATGATTTCCAGAATGATGCTGAAACGTGCTAATTTGCTTATTCTTGACACACCCACAAATCACCTGGATTTAGAATCAATTCAGGCCTTTAATAACTCATTAACAGGCTTTAAAGGGAATGTCCTCATGGCATCTCATGACCATGAATTTATTCAAACGGTTAGTAATAGGATCATTGAGTTCACTCCAAAAGGTAATATTGATAAAAAAATGGAGTATGATGACTATCTGGAATGGAGAGATAAACAGCTCAATAACTGATAGATAACTCAATTTTCACATTCTCATAATTAACTTAAGTTGCTTTTTTCAAAGTATTTTTGAAATAATTTGCCATAATTATTCCTAAATATGGCTTTTGAATTAAAATAAGACTACTTTTGAAAAAATTATTATCAATTAAATTAAACGGTTAATTATGAACATTTTTGTTGGAAGTCTTCCTTTTAGTCTAAAGGAATCTGAATTAAAAGAGTATTTCGAAGAGTATGGCGAAGTTGCATCGGTAAAAATTATCAGTGATAAGTTCTCCGGAAGAAGTAAAGGTTTTGGCTTTATTGAAATGCCTGATGATGAAAAAGCTAAAAAAGCTATTGAAGAATTAAATGGCGCCGAAATCGACGGTCGTGCAATTGTTGTTAACAAAGCTGAAGAAAGAAAAGAAGGCGAAAGAAGAGGCGGATTTAGCGGTGGCAACAGAGGTGGCGGCGGCGGCGGTTATAACAAAGGCGGAAACAGCGGCGGTTATAACAGAGGCGGTGGCGGTGGCAACGATCGCAGAAGCGGTGGTGGCGACGGTGGCTACAGATCTAACTACTAAAAAATAGTAACTGGTTAAATTCGGTTATATACTTTTAACAGAATAATTTATATATTAAGTTGTTCTGTTAAAAGCAATTAGTATATATTCAATCGTATAAATGCATTGGCTTACGTTTATTTGATTGTAGATTTGCATTTATATGTCTGAAGCTAAATGAAAAAAAATGCTGTTTGAATCAAACAGCATTTTTTTATTTTACAATTCCTTTGTGAATATCCTGAATCGTTTATAAACCTTCCCTCCCATCTTTTCCATCTCTGCCCTTACCTTTGTGTTTGTCTCCAATTCAAGATGAGAATCAATATACTTAAAACCAGCTTTTGATGCATCACGCAACATCAATACTCCCATAATTGTATCAAGCCCGCTATTCCTGTATTCTTTGCTTATCCCTCCAAGCAAAAGGTTCAGTTGCGAAGTTCTCTTCTGCGAAAGAAGAATGGGAATAAACCCAAACGGAAACACAAACCCTTTACTTTTTTTCACACCTTCACTGATATCAGGCATCGCCAGCACAAACGCAACAAGTTTCCCTTGTTCATTTTTAATTACTTTAATAAACCTCGAATCCATAACCATTATGTAACGATCCGCAAATTCATCCATTTCCTTAACAGTCATTTCCGAAAACCCATAGATATCCTTAAATGTCTCATTTACAAGCTCAAACACCGGTCTAACCAACTTCTTTAATTCTCTTTTCGATTTTGGCTCAATAACTGTTAATCCCGGATTATTCCTCTTTGCTCTTTCACTTATTTTCAAATAAAATTCAGGAACCTTTTCAGGAACCTCCAACTGATAAACAACCAGGTCTGTTTTTTTCTCATATCCCATTTTTTCAACAAATCCAACTTGAAATGGAAAATTACAGTTCGAAGCTATTACTACAGGTTTATCATATCCCTCAACCAACAATCCTTGCGGATCTTTATCAGAAAATCCAAGCGGACCAACCAGATTATCGCACTTTTTACCTTTCGCCCAATTTTCAACACTATGGATGAGTTTTTCAGCAACATTAAAATCTTCATAACACTCTAAAAAACAAAACCTAGCATCATTCTCGCAAGTTTTTTCATTGTAGTGATGATTAATAATCCCCATAACTCTTCCAACCGCCTCATTTCCAGACCATGCTAATAATAATATTGTGTCGGAATGCGAAAATGAATCATTCTTTTTTGGATTAAAAAAGACTCTTTCATCCATATAAACAGGTGGTACCCAATTCGTATGGCTTTTGTGAATTTTTGCGGGAAGAAAAATAAACTCTTTAAGCTCACTTTTTCCCTTCACTTCGCGGATTTCAATGTTCATGGGATATTGTAGTATTTTTGAGGACTGTATTCAGATTGCTTTCAAATATAAGAATATAATAAATCATATGCGTACCTCGAAAAATATTACTCATAGAGTTTGAATAATAAAATTTCACCATTCATTCCGGTTTTCCATACTTTAATGCAACACCCTCTAAAACCCTTGTAAATGCTGAAATGTATTTATAATTTGGGTGTTGCAATATTTCACTCATGTTTGCGCGAAAACTAAAAAATCGTTCAGGAGGCCAGTCAATACAGGTTATATAGAAGGTAAACGGCCGCTACAAAGTACTCAAGACCACCGGTTCTGCTACCACGCAGCAGGAAATTGATATTCGATTTATTCAAGCTTGTCAGGAAATAGGAAGGCTTCAAGGTCAGCCCAAATTATTATCAGTGAGGAAGATACAGCCATAGAAAATGCGTTTTCTGTATTAAATATTGGGAGTATCAGAACACGTGTACCCAATACCATTTCAGGAAGAACTATGACTATATTGGTATTGGTAGCTTTGCAGTAGGTCTGTTCCGTTATATTGGACTACTTGGTGGCTTTGCCATTGACTATGAAATTTATATAATAAGCCCATACCTCAAGTTAGGTTTACAAGATTAGAGATTCGAATAAAACATCCAATCTAGCACCATTAATATAGGGTAAATCAAATACTAAAGAGGTTCGTCTATGTATAATTAATGTGGGTCAATGATAACTTATCAAGAATCAATTTAAATAACGGGGGGGGGGGGGAAACAATTGCAGGGTAAAAAATAATAGCTAATTTCGTATAGCCATCCAAAAAAACATTAAAACCTTTAAATAAAAAGAACTATACCAATTCAAATTGTTTGAAAATTAATCAGGGTATTAATTGAAAACGGGAGTTTTTGTTTTTCCGCTTACCTCCCTTACTCAAAACAGAAAAAAGCCCCATCCCTTTAAATGAAGTCGAATCAGATTCAGGATGGGGCGGTAATACAACTATGTATTAACCATAATCTTTACAAAAATGAATAAATTTTTTTCAATTACCAAAGTCCTGATTTATTTATTGGTAATTTCAGGATTGACAGTTACATCTTGTAATAAGGCAAATGAGATCGAAATGCCCAAGCTTAATGAATCCAATACTTTAGTATTTAGTACTCAACAAGAATTTAAGGAAACTTTGGATCGCGTTATTTCACTAAATGAAAATGAATTATGCGAATTTGAGAAATTAAACGGCTTCTCTTCTTTAGGAATATCAAGCGAAAATTTTTACAGAAGTATTGATTTTGAGCAATTTAAGACTAAAGAAGAAATTATTAGTTTTATAAACGAAAATAGCAGGTTTCTTCAGCTTGTTGAAGATGATTACGGTGACTTGTATGTTGAAACTGTTTTATGTAAATCACCTTTTAGGTATTTTGCGAATGATCAAAGATTATTTCAGATTGGCAATGATTCATACAAAGTGTTTAATTCTGGAATAGTAAAATTAACCCAAGAAAACTCAGACGTAATTTTAAAGATGAATGATGATGATTACCTTAATTTTATTAATCATAGCGATAAAAAGGGTTTAAAAGATGTTACCTATAACTGTGGTACATCAAAAGAATTTAGAGTAACAAATGATAATAATCGAACTTTAGCTGAATTAGATGTTTGGGTACAACCTTTGGATATCGGATATAATGTAATAGGTAATTGTTTGATCCGTCCTTATAAGAAAACTTTGGGTATCTGGTATTGGTGTACTAGGACAATTACTGCAGAAGTCAAACTCGCCGTTGATTATACCAATAGTTACAATGTTGATCCATTTCGATTTCATACAATTCTTAATAGAATCACGCGCTCAGATAGTAAAGTGGAAGTAACAGTCTATCAGTTGTCTCCAGCATCAATTATTTCAGCGCATTTTGGTGCTTATTATGTTTTTGCTGATACACCTTCAACAAGTCCAGCAATTGAACAAGAATGCAATAGTTTCCTATTTGATAACCTTTAATATATTTAATACAGAGTATTGCAGATGTAACTGCAATACTCTGATTTAATAAAACTAACAAAATCATGAAAAGATTTACTTTCATATCCCTTTTTATTTTGATTTTTTTTTGTGCTAAGTCTCAGTCTACTGAATTCCATCCAAAATATGCAATTAAGACAAGCTATTCACATACGTTAATTTGGCATAATCCTAATCGGTTCAATATAGAATTTGACTCTAAAATAAATAGATTCAGTGATATTGGAGTATATCTTGGTTACAGAGCTCTACCGATTTATGATAATTTAAATCCTTATTTATCTCAAAAGGCTCCCATGCCTTCTTTTGGAATCTCTGGTAATATTTATCTTTTACCGCTTTTTATAAAGAAAGAGAATTTTAGGTTTGATGTATATGCCTCTTTCAAAGTAGGTGGATATCATATTTTTTCCAACAAGTATCCATTTAATAAGAGTGGAATTGAATATGGATTATTTGGAGGAGCCTCATTCAACCTAACGCATAGAATAGGTTTAATATTCGAATATGGTAAAAGCAAGTCTTATTTTTCTCTAGCAAAATCCGTGACTTTTGGGTTAAATATAAAATTAGGAAGAAAACCAAGTCAGCAGGAAAAAATTTAGAATCAACTCGCAGCTTAAAATCACTTGAAGTACTTTTATTAGTTATAATCATGAATAAAGTTTTCATCATCATTTTTATCCTGTTTTGTTCTTCATGTCGTGAGCCAGTGAATGAAGATTTATACCTATTTCCCAAAATACCCATACTGAACGGAATAATTAGAACGGGGCATCTTATTCAAGTACACCTGTCATACACGGGATTGTTGGATAACACTGCTTTGGAGACGGAGGAAGATGCTATAATTATCTTGTCATCCTCTGCCGGGAGCGACACATTGATTTATGAGGGTAAAGGTATGTATGTTTCCGACCTGATTGCCGAAGCCGATGCATACTATGAATGTCAGGTAGGGATTCTGGATAAGTTTTTTCTTTCTTCAGTCGACAGTATCCCTCCTCTACCAGTATTAACAAGTGTGGAATATAACGCCTTCGCCGGAGTTGATGAAGAAGGACTCACATTTCCCTCTGTTAAAGTAAGTTTTCTGAATAATCCGCTAGTTAATAGCTTTTATGAAATTAAAATTTGGCTATTAGGTCATGGTGAAGCAAACCTTATTCAAATTACCGACCCAGTTCTATTAAAAGAAGGATTGCCTATTTTATTGTTCAAAAATGAAAACATATCCTCTAATAGTTATACCATGACAATAAGCTATAATAGTGGTACATTCGATAATAATATGCCATTAGTAGTGGAATTGCGATCAGTGAGCCGGAATTATTATAAGTATGTTCGTAGTAAATATATTTATGAATTGGGCAGGTACCCTGAATTTGGTAAAGTAACTACACCTAACTCTTTGTATACTAATGTGAATGACGGATACGGAATATTTGCAGGGTACTCAACTGTATTTTCTGACACAATTTATCCCCAATTACACCCATGAAAATTTTTTGGCTAATGTTATCGATGCTGGCTATCGTTAACCACTTGTCAGGACAGAGCTATGTAAATGGTTTTATCATGGATAAGCGATCCAATGAAAAACTGATAGGTGCTCATATAGTTGAACAATCTTCTACGAATGCAACAATTTCCGACAACAACGGATACTTTTCCCTGTTCATTAAAGGAACATCTGTTATTGAAGTCTCATTTGTTGGCTATAAGAAGGAAGTAATAAAAATTCCAATTGAGCTGGATTCGCTGCTGACAATCTTTCTGGAACCGGGAAGTGAGATAGATATAGTTACAATTAGGGCAAATAGACGCCTGCAACCCGGCGTATTAAGTCTTTCTCAAGCGGAAATGACAGATATTCCTTCCCTTGGAGCCAAACCGGATGTGCTAAAAACTATGCAGTTGCTTCCAGGTGTTAAACCTGGAGCGGAAGGTACTAGCTATATATCTGTAAGAGGTGGAGACCCGGGACAGAACCTGTACTTAATGGATAATGTACCCCTGATTTATGTGAATCATCTTGGTGGGTTTATGTCGGTATTCAATCCAGATATGATCAACAACCTGAAGATTTATAAAGGTACATTTCCTAGCATGTACGGCGACAAGCTTTCCTCTATTGTTGATATCACGCAGAAGGAAGGGAACTACCAAACAAGGAAGTCTTCTATAAGTATTGGACTTACTGATATTTCAGCCACTTTCGAAGGTCCCTTGAAGAATGAAAATACCACATTTATTATATCAGGAAGGAAGACTCTTTTCGACCCTATTCTTTGGCTGGCAAGCAGTATAAGTGATGGTCAGGATTTTAAAATGCTTTATGGCTTTCATGATATCAATGCAAAGTTATCACATAGGTATAATATTAAAAACTCCATTCATTTCAATATGTACTTTGGTGATGATTATTTGATATACCTCACCAATAAAGAAATGGATAATATAAGTGAAAAAGCAGGTACACGTTATATTTGGGGTAACATGCTGCTTTCCAGTAATTGGAAGCATGTTTTTGGGGATAAATTGCTGGTGAATTCCGGAATATCCTGGTCTAGGTATCGATCTCGTTACGCACAGGAATATTCCATGAATAGCCCCTTTAATAAAATAAACTATAAACTGGCTCAATTCAACATTCTGAGTAACTTTTCTCTTCGATCCGACTGGAAGTATAGTTTTCTGCCAAATTGGAAAATGGGCTTCGGCCTGCATTCCGGCTATTTGATAAATATCCCCCAAAAACTGCTAAAATCAGGGACTTATCCAGATGCAGTTAACACTTTTAGAATTTCAGCGCTTCATTCAGTTTTGTATTGGGAACATGATATTCGTATTACAGAGAATGTCAGGTTAAAACCAGGGATCAGGACAGGATACTATTTAACAGAAAACTGGAAGGATTTTTATATTGAACCTAGAGCAGTACTGGGTTATCAAATAAAACAGAATCAATATTTTAACCTATCGTACATGAAAGTTCATCAGCATAACCACATGTTTTTATCCAACGGGGCTGTGAACAACAGGGAAATATGGATTGCTTCGCACAAATTATTGCCACCATCGGTATCCGAACAAGTTTCTTTAGGCTGGGAGATGACCCTCAGAGAAAACATGTTCCAAACAGAGATAAATGCTTACTATAAGACTATGTCCCAGCTAGCGGTTTTCCAGCCAGGTTACCAGGAAATCACTAACTCATCAAATGGAATTGAGCGAAATGGAACAGGTCGATCCGTTGGGTTAGAATTTCTGATAAAGAAAAATCATGGACAGTATACTGGGTTTTTAGCATATACTTTATCCAGCGCAACACGGCAATTTAAAAACATTAACAAAGGAAAGGAATATCCTTACGAATTTGACAGGCCTCATTCTGTATCAATATCTTTAAACAGAAAGATCAATACAAAACTTACAATTAATGCACTGTGGATATATCAAACTGGCTTGCCGTTTACGCCTGCTTTGGGTCGGCAAATTGCACCCGGTTTAAATCCAGATGATAATGGTGAACAATACTTTTACGAAGCCCTTATTTATGGGGAGCATAATTCAGGTAGGATTAAAAATTATCACCGGTTGGATATTTCCCTTCAATATAAGAAGCTTACAAAACACGGTCGCCCCTCTGAATGGACGTTTTCAGTTTATAATGTTTATAACAGACATAATCCATGGTATAATTACTACAATAACAATAATACCAGTGAAATTCAAATTCCTGAATTCGGCGATGCTCAAAATCCTGTTTCATTATA
>JBBQAQ010000018.1:0-66501 GCA_038316435.1 Bacteroidales bacterium
TTGATTGAGAATCGGCTGTCCGGTAAAATGTTTACTTTTACTCATGGTTTTTCTTTAAAGGGTAGTATCTTCAAAGATAACCATTGGGTTGGTCCTAATCGGCCAACCCTCCTTTTAATTTTTTACCGGACAACAGTGAAATAAATTATATTCTGATAAATCAGAACTCAAAAAATAATTTTGCACATCCATAATCAATCAAAAAACTTTATGAAACGTAGTGAAATTAACCAGATTATGAAAGATGCCAAGGCTTTTATGGCAGAGAAACAATTCATTTTACCCCCATGGGCATATTGGCGACTTGAAGATTGGAAGAAAAACAAACAGGATGCCGAAGAAATCATCAACAACATGCTGGGTTGGGACATTACCGATTTTGGCTCCGGCGATTTTTATTCGCGGGGATTGTTCCTTTTCACCCTCCGTAATGGAAAATTCAATATGGATAGGAAATCTTACGCCGAAAAGATCATGATTGTCGAAGAAAATCAGGAAACACCCATGCATTACCATTGGTCAAAAATGGAAGACATCATCAATCGTGGAGGAGGAAATCTGGTTCTGGAATTATACAATTCTACATCCGATAACAAGTTCGACTCGACCCGGGTAAATTTTAAGACAGACGGCATGAAACGTTCAGTGCCAGCTGGTGGAAAAGCAGTACTGACTCCAGGCGAAAGCATTTGTCTGGAACAAGGCATGTACCATCGTTTTTACGGTGAACCCGGTAAGGGAAAAGTTCTGGTAGGCGAAGTGAGTATGGTAAATGACGACACCTCCGACAACTGTTTCTATGAACCAATCGGGCGGTTTCCGATTATTGAAGAGGATGAGTTGCCTTTGCATTTACTGGTGTCTGATTATCAAAAATTTATTTGAGCAATGCCAGAAAGAAAACCATACAGAATTTCAGGAACCGGTTGTGCATTGGTTGACTATCTCTATAAACCTGTCAATTTTACCGATGCTAATTTCTCCAAATATCTTTCAAAAACTCCCGGTGACGGAGGTCTTGCGCCGGGAAAACTTGTTTTCAAAGAGGAATTTGAAAAGTATTCAAATGAAGCATACCTGCAGGTTCGTGACGCTATCAACGGTGGAAGGGAACTGGTGGCTCTGAATATCGGCGGCCCCTCTATTGTTTCGCTGATCCATGCTGCGCAGATGCTACACGGATCGGCTGCTGAAGTCTGTTTTTACGGCAGCAAAGGAGCCGATGAAGCCGGTGCATTTATTGTGGAGAAATTGAAAGAAACTCCCTTGAAAATTGGTAACTATAAAACAGGAACCCAATACACGCCTTTCACAGATGTGCTGTCCGATCCCGATTTTGACGGAGGTCATGGAGAACGGGTTTTCATCAACAATATCGGGGCAGCCTGGGAATTTATGCCTGAAGATATGGATGAATCTTTCTTCAGAAGCGATATAGCTGTTTTTGGCGGAACCGCCCTGGTACCAAACATTCATACTTCACTTTGCGAATTGCTCATGAAAGCCAAAGCGCAAAAAGCCATCACAGTGGTAAATACCGTCTATGATTTTCTGAATGAAAAGAGCAATCCTTCAAAGCCTTGGCCACTGGGCGATTCCCATGAAACCTACTGGCACATTGATTTATTGATAACGGATATGGAAGAAGCACTCCGATTAAGTGGAACTTCTAAGATTGAAGAGGCCATCCTGTTTTTTCAAAATTCCGGAGTGGGTGCTTTTATCATCACTCATGGATCTAATCAACTCTATCTTTCAGCGGATAGTTTATTGTTCGGACAAGTTAAGCTGACCACTTTGCCGGTTTCTGAAAGAGTAGTAACCGAATTAAAACAGATGACGGAAAAATCGGGCGACACCACCGGTTGTGGCGATAATTTCGTGGGAGGTGTATTGGCAGCGATTGCACATCAGCAGATTATAAATCCCTCAGGTCAGGTTGATTTAAAAAGTGCAGCGGCATTGGGAATAGCTTCGGGTGGATATGCCTGTTTTTACAACGGTGGTACGTTTTATGAAAGCTTCCCCGGTCAAAAGAACAGTCTGGTAAAGTCCTATTATCATGATTATTTGTTGCAAATTGGGATGACTGATAAAATAAAAAATGAAGGTAAAAAACTGGTGCTTTTTGGCGGAGGGAAAATTGGCCGCTCGTTTATTGGGCAGTTATTCAGCCGTTCGGGTTATGAGGTGGTGTTTGTTGACATCAATCAGGATTTGATCAATCATCTTAACCAACAAGGAAAATACAAAGTAGTGATTAAAAGTGAAGCCGGAGATGAAATCCTGGAGGTGGCCAACGTGCGAGGCATCAACATCAAGGATACCGAAAAGGTGGTTGATGAATTGGCCGGTGCTTCGATTGCGGCATTGTCGGTTGGCCAGCAAGGATTACCTACCGCCATACCATTGATAGCAAAAGCATTGGTTCACCGCAGAAATAAATTTGGTGAATGGCCGCTCGATTTTATTATCTCCGAGAACATGCGCAATTCCGATGTTTATCTGGCAGAGGAATTGAGTCGTTTTTTACCATCTGATTATCCTCTCAATAAACTAGTAGGATTGGTTGAAACCAGCATTGGTAAAATGGTTCCAATCATGTCGCAAAAAGACATGGAAGAAGATCCACTACAGGTGTTTGCGGAAACTTACAACAGCTTAATTGTGGCAAAAAAAGGTTTCCAGAATGCCGTTCCTGAGGTTTTGAACCTTCAGCCCAAAGAAAATATAAAAGCCTGGGTTGACCGGAAACTTTTTATTCACAACCTCGGCCATGCCACTGCGGCATATCTGGGGTTTCAGAAGTATCCGAAAGCTATCTTTATCTACGAAGTGCTTGCCGATGCTGAAATCCTCGATACTACACGTCAAACTATGCTGCAATCGGCCGCAATCCTGATGGCCTTGTATCCTGGTGAGTTCACATCAAGCCAGTTGGAAGCCCACATTGACGATCTGCTATACCGGTTTCAAAACAAAGCATTGGGCGACACCATTTTTAGGGTTGGCTGCGATTTGTACCGAAAATTAAGTCCTGAAGACCGGTTAGTTGGGCCAATCAATGCAGCCATCAATCTCAGTAAGCCTTTCAATTTGATCTTCACGGCGATGATTGCAGCCATTTCTTTTAACGCTTCAGATGAAAATGGAAAATTTCTGGCTTCAGACGAAAAGTTTTTGAAAGAAGCAGAAAATGGAAATCAATATATCATTGAAAACATCTGTAAACTGAATATGAAACAAACTAACTGAATTTATTAAGTATGAAAAACATTCAGGAAAAAGTATTGCTGGGAGTAAATACAAAAGGCAATTTCATTCTTGAAATATACCTTTAACAGCTATAACGCTAATATGACAAACTTAATCTGATAAATTGATTAATTATGAACACACAACATTTTTTCCTTTTGGCAATTACATTTGCATTTACATTGGTAAGCTGTCAGCAAAAAACAAAGAGTTTCGACAAGTTGGTTTGGTCCGATGAATTTGAGTATAGTGGTTTACCCGATTCGACCAAATGGGGATACGAAACTGGTTTTGTTCGGAATAACGAAATGCAATACTATTCCAAAAACCTGGAGAATGCCCGTGTTGAAGGTGGAAATCTGGTGATAGAGGCACGTGTTGACTCATCGATTCTTGGGAACGACACTTTAAAAATAACATCGGCTAGTTTAATTTCAGCCGGTAAACATGACTGGACTTATGGCAAAATTGAAGTCCGGGCAAAAATACCTGTTTTTCTGGGCTCGTGGCCTGCAATTTGGTTGTTGGGGTCAAACAAAAGCGAAATTGGTTGGCCTGCCTGCGGCGAAATTGACATGATGGAAAATGTGGGTTTCAATCCCGATACCATTCATTTCAACATTCACACAAAAGCATACAATCATGTAAAAAAAACGAACAAGGGTCAAAAAGTTATTAGTGTTTCACCCCAAACCGATTATCATATTTATGCGCTGGAATGGTTTCCTCAAAACCTCGATTTCTATTTTGATGGGAATAAGGTCTTCACCTTTGCCAATGAAGGAACTGGGACCGATGCGTGGCCATATGATAAACCACAATACCTAATACTCAATCTTGCCGTTGGCGGAGCCTGGGGAGGAATAAAAGGTGTTGATCTGAAAGCACTACCCCAAAAAATGTTAGTCGATTATGTAAGAGTCTACCAATAAAAAAGATGCAATTTCAAAAAGGAATATCCGGCTAAGCTGCTCAGAATCGAATATTATGATTAAAATCGGAACAAAACCTACATATTCATAACAAACACTATAGACCTGAAAGCTGAAGAAATTGCCATGCAGTTTTAAGTGTCCACTAGAATAATCAGTAAAAAAATAACTAATGATAAAACTACTTTTCATTGCTTTGAGTTGTTTCATCTTGGTATTTTGTTACACTGACATTATTAACGTTAAATATGTCATTACTCTGACCCAATTAATATTAATTTTGTCATTGGAATACGAAATACACTGGTGGCCAATTTCAACCCGCTTGCGCTTCGAAACGCTGTGGGGCAGCTATGGGAAAACTATTCAATTACTGAGCGTATCAAGCTTCAGCATTATCAAGGGTGGTTATCGAACAATTACTTCTGGCGGAACTACGAACAGCAGGAAATCGACTGGATTGAAGAACGCGATGGAAGCCTCAACGGATTCGAAATGAAATATCAACCGAATAACGTCAAGGCGCCCGGAGCGTGGACCAGCAACTATCCCGATGCTACATTTCAAGTCATTTCAAGGAAAAATTATCTGAAATTTATTATTGGTAAATAAGTATAAATCAACATATGAAAATTAATCAGCTTGCCAGTAAACTGGTAGTTTCATTTGCACTTCTGCTATTTATTAACAGCATCGTTCTTGCACAGAAATCCTCGTATGTCTGGTCTAATCAGGATGGCAGCGGAAGGCAGCAAAAAGTGCTGTTCAGGAATAGCTTTGAAATAAAAACACTGCCAGATACTGCAATAATCAACCTATTTGCATCATCGAGGTATCATATTTATGTTAATGGTACACATCTGAATTTCGGTCCTTCCAGATTTTACCCTCAGAATCCCAGGTACGATTCTTATGACATTTCTCCTTACCTGCAAACAGGTAAAAATGTGGTTGCTGTCGAAGTGCTGGCTAACGGAATGGAGACTTTCCAGATATTTGAAAGTATCGGAAGTCTTATTGCCTGGGGAAAAATCTCAACAGGCAAAAATGGATTACACTCGTTTGACACACCAGGAACTTGGAAATTCATGCAGGTTGAATCAATGGATACTCTCACACCTAAGTTTTCATTCGCCTGCGGGGCTTTGGAAATATTTGACGCCAGAAAAGAACCTTCGGGTTGGAAATCATGGGGATTTTACGACACGGATTGGAAAAAGCCACTCCTTATTTCAAATCAAAAATACTGGGGAAAACTTGAAGTTCGTCAAATTCCAGAACTTACTCAAAATGAAACAACGGCATTCAGGTGTATGGGTATTTACGGGCTGTCTACCTATGAAAAATTCTACTCATTCTATCAGAAAATACCCGATGAAAATCAGTTTCTGTATAACTGGGGTGAGCGTTTAGCGGGATATACATGGGTGTACTCCCCCAGCGAACAGTTGGTTGAACTCGGCACTTGGTGGGGCGAATACTATTTAAATGGAGAAGGACCCCTGAGAGTACTATCTCCCGACAGCCTGAACCCGGTCAGGGAAAACCGTAATTTTAATCTTAAAAAAGGTTGGAATTTTCTTTATGTGAATTACCAGGCAATCTGGGGGGCGTGGGAGTTTACGCTTGCTGTTCCCACCTGCTCAGGAATTGAATTTTCGGGGATTAAAAAGCATGGATCCGATTCATTCTTCAGAACAACAGCCGCCCTTAATAAAACCGAATCAGATCAAATTACCGATGCTGTAAAAAAAGGCAATGAGAGTCTTGAAAAACTGCCCGGACAAATAAAATGGCTGGATCAAAAGAATGAAATCCCTTTTAAAAATCCCGCAAGGGATCTTGTCTGGAATCAACCTGATATCAGTCTTAATCTTGTGCCAAACGATTACCAGACCGTTAATTTTTCGGAATCAAACACCCGTTTTTTTGTATATGATATGGGGAGAAAAATGCTTGGCAGGATATTCCTTGACATCGATGCACCTGATGGTACAATCATCGATCTTGGCTGGAGCGAAGATCTGAATCAGTTTGGCCTGCCCAACCTTTACAAAAGCCTTCAGATAAATGCCAGTGCCCGTTTTATCTGCGACACTACTCAATCCCGTTATGAAACATTTAAACCTTACGGCGTAAGGCACATGCTGGTTAAAATAACTCCTCCCACAGGAACAACCGCGGTACTTAAAAACATTGGGGTGATTGAGCAGGTTTATCCCTACACAAGGAAAGGTAATTTTGAATGTTCTGATCCCATGCTAAACAAAATATGGGAAATGGGCTGGCGAACTCTCAGGGTCTGCTCGGAAGATTCATACATTGATACTCCTTTTCGCGAGAGAGGTTTATATGCAGGGGATGCACTTCCGGAATATGCCATAACACTTGCAACTTCAGGCGACAGCAGATTAATGAAAAACTCGCTTTTGCTTTTCAGGGATATGTACCAGAAAGAAATGGAAAAAGGCATCAATAACCGGCACAACGATTTTATTCTTAAAACTCTCCTCGAATTGGAATGGTATTACAAATACACAGGCGACAGCGCATTCGTGAAAAAGCTTCTTCCAAACTACATTACTTACCTTGATGTCCTTGAAAAAAACAAAACTCCGGAGGGTTATTATAAGGTTGGGATGGTATTCCTGGAATGGACAAAGATTAATAAAACCGCTGATCTTACCGCTTACCAGGCTCTGCTTTACCGATCCATGAGAATCCTGGAGTCCATGTTGTCTGATTTTGGATTAACCGAAAACCAACTGAAATATCAAAGTCGCGCCGATGCCCTGAAAAAAGTGATCATAGAACAATTCTGGGATAAAGAAAAAAGATGCTTCTTCGATGGTTTTGAAAAGGGAAACAAAATTGGCCATTATTACCCGATCTCATCATTTTACCCACTGCTTTTCCAAGTGGTCAGCGATGAAACTCAAAAAGAGAATATCATCAATTTCCTGGATAAAGAACTGAAAGACATTGGAGAGGAAACCCGGAACAGGAAGGTAACTCCTTATGGTAGTTTTTACCTTTTCGCAGCACTTTATGATAACCAACAGGCAGGTGTTGCGGAACGATTTATGAAACAATATTGGACAAGAATGATTTTACAGGGAGATGACACTTCCTGGGAAAATTTTGATATCGTTTCGGAAAAGTCCGGAGGCGGACAGGGAACCGCAAGTCACGCATGGAGCGGACACCCGACTTACTTCCTGTCGACAGAAGTTCTCGGAGTAAAACTGGGATTTAACCAGCCCTTTTCTAGGGATACCATCTTTATTCAGCCTCAATCGGAAACTCTTTCATGGGCTAAGGGAACTGTTCCTCATCCTCAAGGCGATGTTGGGGTCAGCTGGCATATTGCAGGCGACAATCTTTTCCTTGATCTCCGAATCCCTAAAAATGTCCCCTGCGAAATTCAGCCAAAAGGCAGATTAGCCAGCTACAAATTGATAAGCACCGTAACCCGTTACCCCCAATAATCCATATAAGCTGATTAATAATAAAATTCTCATTTCGACAAGCTCAATGTGAAAAATTCTAAATTTATAATGAAACCCCTAATACTATCAATTCTCAGCCTCATTTGTTTAAATTCTTACTCCCAGGTAACCACCTGGTTAGGCCCAGAGGGCTTTGCATCAGAGAAATATTACCAGGTAAAAGTGAATGGTGTCAAGGTTCCCGTTTACGACACTCCCATTGCCTCGTATGCTGTTTTTGATTTCAAGGGAGAGGTAAAGGTCGAGGTAAATACGATGTTTGATGTTCGCTGGGTGGATATCCGTCCCCTGAAATCCGCATTGAAACCGGAATACACCGGAGATAATTCGTTTGCCTTCACCATGAAAAATCCCGGAAACCTTAGCCTTGAACTAAACGGAAGGATCCGTCAGCAGCCTCTTTTCATTTTTTCCGGGGAACCTGAAAAAGAAATCCCATCGAAATCGGATAAAAATGTAATCTGGTATGAAGGTGGTAAACTGCATAAAGATGTTAAGTTGGAATTGCAGGATAATCAAACCGTTTATATTGAAGGTGGAGCTGTTGTACAAGGATATATTTTTGCAGAAGGCAAAAAGAATATTAAAATAATGGGGAGAGGAATCCTCGATGGCACTTACAACAAGGAAAATCCTGAAAAACGAAACTGGTTTATCCGCTTAAATGACTGTGAAAACATAGTAATAAGTGATATCGTTCTGCATAACGGAACTACCTGGCAAACTGCACTTTTCCACTGCAATAATGCTGAAATAAACGATATCCGAATTGTTTCCGAAAGCGGAGGAGATGATGGCATGGATATTTTCCGTTGCACTAATGTCATAGTGGACGGGGTATTTGCGCATACTAAAGATGATTGCATTGCAATTAAATCAGGAGGCAAATATCCGGCAGAAGATCCCACAAATAACATCCTGGTTAAAAATTGCATATTCTGGAATTCAATCTGGGGCAACGCTATTGAAGTAGGGTTTGAACTCTACTCCAACGAGGTAAAAAATATCCGTTTCGAGAACATCGACATTATTCATGTAGAAGATGGTGCCGCGATGAGTATCCACAATGCAGGCCAATCTAATGTACATGATGTGGTTTTTGAAAATATCCGGGTTGAAGATGCGCGCCAGAAACTTTTTGACGTGGCCATTTTCTTTTCACAATGGGGGCCTGATGGCATTCGCAATAAAGACTTCATAGCAAAAAACTACCTGCACGGAGCCTGGGATGGAGTGCAGAAAATCCCAGAAGGTAAGGAAACTTACCACAAACAGTTCAGGGGAACCATAAGCAATATCACATTTCGTAATATACAGGTAACAGGAGGCCTTCTTCCTTTCTCAGTGTTTCATGGCTTCGATGAGGAAAAGAATATATCTGGGGTTACCATTGAGAATATGAGCTATATGGGGGAAAAACTTAAAACAACAGAAAGTGCAAAGATCAGGCAACAAAACACCGAAAAACTGATTATAAAGTAAATATAGGAATGTATTAAATAGGGAATAAAATTTTCATTGACTTATAACTTAAAATAAAATGAAAAAACTAATTGACGAAATAAAAAAGACCAGTGGTGATATGGCCCGCAGGGGATGGGCTGAATCGAACGGGGGAAATATCAGCCTAAGACTGAACCCGGAAAATTATGCATTTTTTAACGGAATGCCCTATAAATCTGAGCTGCAGAGCCTCCCAATCACAATGTCCGAAATCGCCGGAGAACGATTTCTGGTTACCGGGACAGGTAGGTTTTTGCGAAACATCGAGTTATTTCCAGAAAAAAATATTGGAGTAATTGAAATCAATGAAAAAGGTGACGCGTTTAAGCTCTTATGGGGATATGAGCCAATTGGTGCTCCTACCTCCGAACTTCCATCTCACTTACTTTCACATTGTAAAATCAAGGAAAAATCGAATAATTCCTCATTTGCATTTATTCATACACATCCGAATAGCATCATTGCTCTTTCCTACGCAGTTGCAAATCTGGATACAAAAAGTCTGACGAAACTTTTATGGCAAAGTCATGCTGAATGCATTGTGGTATTTCCTGAAGGGATTGAGTTATTACAATGGATTATGGCCGGGAGTCTTGATCTAGGAAAAGCTACTGCTGAAGCAATCTCACGCAGAAATCTTGTTATCTGGCAATTTCATGGGATCTGCGGTTGTGGAAGAAATCTGGATGAAGCATTTGGACGAATCGACGTGGCTGAAAAAGCCGCCGACATTTGCCTAAAAGTATTGTCGGCCGGAGGTGCGAAACAAACCCTTACCGATACGCAACTTCGCGCAATAGCAGAAAATTTTAACCGCAGAATTGACGAAGACTTTTTCAAGTGACCACAAATAAGTGGTAGCCAAATAATACAATTTACAAGACTTGTTGTATGAAAAAATAACTGATACTCACCATCGTTCTGATTTCAATTGCTTGATCCTAAACTTGACTTATCTGCCTTCGATTTACTCTCTGGTGAAATTGCCATCGCAAAAGATAGAATCTGGTGGCGACAAGATTAAAAATTTCTTTCAGAACCTTCTAAAAGAGCAGAGAGAAAATGAGAAAAATTAAACCCGGAAGCGAAAATAGCAAACCTATTTGATTAGTTAATGAACTCTTATTAGGCCGAAAAGAAATAATTTTGTGGTGAATTGCTGTAATTCTAACGACAAACTAAAAACTTCATAATGAGTTCAGTTCCTCAAAGATTCCGAAAGACCTTTGACAAATTGGTCAAAAATAAAATCCCATTTAAAGTAAGTTTTATAATTATTGGGGTTATTTCAACAGTATGGTTCCTCATTAGAGTAATTCCAAAACCTTCACGGGCAGCTTACCCTTGCATGAGGGCAGCAGCGCCGGTAATGTCGGCATTTATTCTCTATATCATTTCTCTCGCTGGAACCGTATTGGTATTCAGGAAGGCAAAAACCCAATTTAAAAAATCCAGATACGTCATTGCAGGAGGCTTAGTTCTAATAGCTGTTTCACTTTTTGCCCTTGCATCCAATCTGAATATTAAGAAAATATACGCCCAATATAAATCTTCGAATGCTACTGCTCTTGTTGCAAATACTCCATATGGTGAACCTCGGGGAATTTTTCCGGGCAGGGTTGTATGGGCCTGGAATCCGGATGCTACAGATAAAAACTGCACAAACAAATTAAATGATGCGTCCAGAGGAGTTGACGGGTATTTTCTAGCAAAAAACAATAATCAGGCGGTGATCGATGGAATGCTCAGCGATGCCGTTACCAAATTAACTGGAACTGCCACAGTAAAAGATGCATGGACCGCACTATTTAAGTCACTTAATGAGCGTAAAGGTCTTGGAAATGTTGATTATTCTGCGGGTCAGAAGATATTTATCAAAGTGAATCTAGGCGGCGGGAGTTGGCTTACCGATGCAAGTAACCTCTCATTTATTACCTCTGGATGGCAGGCCGACAATTATGGAATGGCTGAAACCTCCCCTGCAGCGATGCTTGCTGTCTTAAAACAACTCGTTACTGTTTATGGAGTTCCCCAGCAGGATATTTATATCGGAGATCCGATTGCTCATATCTATAAGCATGTTTACGACCAGTTGGCTGCTATATATCCTAATGTAAAATATGTAGATAAAAGTCACAGCGACATTGGCCGCACAAAACTTACCATTCCTACTGACCCTATTATTTATTATTCTGATGGTGGAAATGACATGCCAGATGCAGTCGCAGACAAACTATATACTGAAATGCAGGATGCTGATTACCTTATCAATATCGCAGCTCTTAAGGCGCATGCACGAGCTGGTGTAACACTTACAACCAAGAATCATTTCGGATCTCAAACACGGGATGGCGCCGGTCATTTGCATGAAGGTCTTATTGCACCTGAAAACGATGTCCCCGTTCGTACCGATTATGGTGTTTATCGAGTTCTTACTGACCTTATGGGGCATGAAAAATTAGGAGGAAATACTGTATTGTTTATGATTGACGGGTTATGGGGAGGAACAGAAGCTGTTGAGAAACCCGTAAAATGGACTACTGCCCCATTCAATAATGACTGGCCGAACTCCTTCTTTATTGCTCAGGATCCCGTTGCACTGGAATCAGTTTGCATGGACTTCCTCCGTGCTGAATTTACGAATCCTTCAGGTCCGGGAAAAGCAAGACCACAATATGGTGCTGTTGACGATTACCTTCTTCAGGCAGCAGATTCGAAATTCTGGCCAGCCGGTCTTGATTATGACCCGGAAGGTGATGGTATTATCATGGGAAGTCTAGGTATTTGCGAACATTGGAATGATCCAAATAAAAAACAATATTCCCGCAACCTTGGCTTCGATGAGGGTATTGAACTCGTATCTACAAATCCCTCTTTAATAAAAACAACATTAATAGCTAGTGAAACTGCTACTCCACCGGTTTTTGATGGGGAAGACACTGATGGCTGCTGGACAAGTGCTAAATGGTATCCTATCGATCAGACATGGATCACATGGGGACAAGCAGTTCCTGAATCAGATTTCCATGGGGAATTTAAGGTTTCCTGGTCATCTGCTGAAAACCTCATGTATTATCTGGTAAGAATAACCGATGATGCCTTTATTGATGGATATGTTTATCCTGACGGAGGTTACCCTAATTTTGATATTGTAGAGGTATTTATTGATGAGGATAAATCAGGCGGTCTGCATGTATTCGATAATAACCTTACCTTGGGCCAAAATGCCGAGAATGCCTTTTCTTACCACCTTGCGACCAGCAAGCCTGTTGATGGTGGAACCAGCTCCAATTTGGTGGCATGTGATATCTCAGGGACAGACTGGAGCGATCAGGTAATAGAAAATTACGCGGCCCATTTCCCTGATTTTAAAATGAAAAGAACTGGAAATGTTTATACTTATGAGTTCTCAATGAGAGTATATACCGATGCTTATTCAAAAGCAGATCCGGAGGCATCAAGACGGACTCTTTCTGAAAATAAACTTATGGGAATGAGCATGGCCTATTGCGATAATGACAGCCTTGATGGCGCTCGTGATAATTTCTTCGGTTCTGTTTGGGTTTCGGCAGCCGAATACAACGACCACTGGAAGAATGCCAATGGTTATGGCTCTGTCAGACTGGTTACAAATCTTACACCACAGAATCATGCAGTAGTTGTTAGTTCTGAAATTCCCGATTTCAGTATTACAGGGAAAAATCAGTCATTAACAATTGTTGCGGATCTTTCTACAATTTTTTATGATCCAGACATGGATGTTCTCAATTATACAATCACCTGCGCATCCCCTGATTTAGCTTTTAACTTAGCCGGAAACAAACTTACTGTAAATGCAACAACCAACTATTCCGGAGATTTTGAAGTAACCCTCAAAGCAAGTGATGGCGAATTTGATGCAAGTACTATTTTTATGGTTCTGGATGGCACAACCGGAATTTTGAATCCCAAATCGGAAAATAAACTTAAATTGTATCCTAATCCTGCTTCCGAAATTCTGTGGATTAAAATGCCATTATCTACGGAGAATCAGGATTGTAAATTAGAAATATTCAACATGAGTGGCAAAAGTTTACAAACTGAACTTTTCCCTAAAACGAAATCAGGAAGTGAAATTCAAATAAATATAAGCGGATTGAAATCAGGCAATTACATGGCCAGATTAACAATTGGGCATAAGTATTATAATGAAATTTTTAGTAAAAATTAAGCTCCACTAAACTAAACAAGTTATGAAAGCAAATACTTTAGTTTTATTATCGGCATTTCTATTTTCCAGCTCTGTGCTTATGGCTCAGAACGGGCATGTGACATGGGAAAAGTTTAAACCGGCTCCGGCCACTTTCCCATTAATTAGCGCAGCAACCAGTCCATCTGCTACACTGGAACTAACATCTCTCGATGCTCCTCTTAACACTGATGATGGCTATGCAGCAAGAATCAGAGGTTATATAGTACCTGCACAAACGGGACTTTATACATTTTATGTAGCGTCTGATGATCAGAGCGAACTCTGGCTAAGTCCAAACATCTTACCTGCTAATGCAGTTAAAATAAGTTTCTTAACCAGCTGGTCAAGCCAATATCAATGGACTCAGGAACCTGATAATCAAATGTCGGATCCTATTTCGCTTGTCGCTGGTAACTACTACTATTTTGAAGCCATGATGATAGAAGGAAGTGGTGGGGATAACCTTTCAGTGGGATGGAAAGTACCAGGGAGTTCTACGATTCAGGTAATAGGTTCATCGTTTATTTCCAGTGAAGCCGTTATTGATTCAACTCTCACACAAATAAAAGATTTCGGCTTTAATACCCTTGGAGTTCCTGCAATTGGAGTCGTTGATACAACAGCGGGTACTGTTCAGGTTCATGTCCCTTTTGGAACAAATCTTAGTTCACTTTCCCCTGAAATAAAACTATCTTTTGGGACAACAGCAAGTCCTGCCTCCGGAATCGCACAAAACTTTTCTTCTCCGGTAGTTTATACAGTTAAATCAGCTGATGGTAATCACACAAAAGTATACACAGTTTCCGTAATTGTGGATGCAAAAAGAACTGATAATACCGTTTCGAGTCCTGTACTTGTTTTCCCACAGGTAAGCATTACCGGGACAGTCAATAATACTCTAAATACTATTAGTTTTGATATTTACAGCGGTTTAGCAGGCACAGCAGCTTTTAATTTCTCGAAAGACTATTTTGCGCTGGGATCAATTGCGTCAGGAACCTCTATTTCCTTTGCAACTGCAAGTTCTCTTGCAATAACAGCTCAGGACGGTTCAATAAAAACTTATACTCTACTTTATAATAACATTGCAGGTGTTGCAGGTTTTATGGACGACTTTACTGCAAATACCTGGCTTAGCAATTGGATTGTAAGAAACTGGAACAATAGCGGAGATGGAAATATTTTCACGATCAGCCATTCGGCGGCAGATGGAAACCTGAAAATTACTAAAAACACTTCAACAAACGACTACATACGGTTTACTTTTCCTGAAAACCTAAACCTTGGCTTGGTTAGCCCAAAAGTACGTTTCAGAGTTAAATCGGCCTCCGCACTTATTGATTGTGGTGCAAAACTTCAGGATTCAAATGCTCCTCTGAATGATGGTAACTTTGATGTTTCTTCACAAAGTCTTAGTATGCCAGTAGCCGCAGATGGTCAGTTTCATGAAGCCATCTGGGATTTTACTGGGAAAATGAAAACTATTAATCCATTCCTTGTAAAATATCTTGTTTTGAGTACTGACCGTACCGTCAGTGCAGCACTTAGTGATGTCAGGATTGATGATTTCAGAGTTGGAGTTGATGCATACGCCAATAAAAAACCTATGGCAGATCCGATTAGTAAACCTGCATGGGCTTATGTTTCAGATGGAGCGCAGTTAGTCCAATTAAAAGGAATTAGCGATGGGAATCTGGAGAGAGAAGAAACCTTAACTATTACGGCAAGCAGCAGCAATCAGGCTGTTGTGGCAGACGGAAACATAAGTCTATCTTACGATGGTTCCTCTCCTACTGCAATATTATCCTATACAGGTACCACCAATGGAACCGCAATTATAACAGTTACAGTTAAAGATAATAAGGGAACCGTTTACAGCGACGAGTCAGACAGCTATTCACTTACATTCGTAGCCGAGTTCAGAGATTCTACTCCTGGTATAAATGATGCTGCCATTTTTGGATCGGTGAACTTCACACATTATAATGTTGGAGCTGGTCATCAGCATGTAGTTGTTTTGGGTAATGTTGATGATGGAGATGAAGATGTGGTTCAGAAAATAACTTTTGGGTTTACTAACAACGCAAGCGACAAAGTTATCATTGATTCTATCTCCTACATCACTGGAAGCTCCTATGCTTTACTCTACTTCCATGATAAAGGAACTACAGGAAATGCAAATGTAACCGTAAGTTGCATTGATGAAACTGATCAATTACTTGGCAAAACCCCTTTCACAATGAGTTTTGATATTCCCCTTGGAATATATGAAACCTATGGTGTAAATTATGGCGCAACACAGGTTGCATTCTGGCAAGATATGCCTTACAAACAGGATCCTGTTTATAAAGATGGGTATCCGGTAATCTATCCTCAGGCAAATGTATTGGATGTATGTAAAGATGATTTCTTCTGGGGAAGAATGTGGGGATACATCATTGCACCTGTTACAGGTAGTTACAAATTCTATTCATTTACTGAAGGAGAAGGATTAGGTAATTTCTACCTTAGTACAAATGCTACTCAAAGCGGATTGCCTGCAATCGGAAGCCCCACAGCAATAAACGAACAGGCTTCTTCCTTCGTAAATCTTGAAGCAGGAAAGGCATATTATTTCGAAGCTTATCACAAAGAAATTATTAATGATTATTTTCTGAGACTCGAATGGGTTTACCCAGGAATATCAACTCCAGTAGTAATTCAACAACCCTACGTCTTTAGTATGCTTGACATGATACTGCCCAGTTCACCTGCAAATTTAACTCTACTAAAAAAAGGGTCAAATCAAGCTTTAGTTCAGTGGCAGGCATCAACTGATAATATAAAGGTAAATGGGTATTACATTTTTGTAAATGGAATTCTCTATAATACAGTACCTCTTAAGGCTACCAGTTTGTTGATTGAAAACCTGGATCCGGCTACCAGCTATGATGTATTTGTTATGGCTGCCGATATGTTGAAAAACTATTCTAAACCTTCAGCCGGAATACAATTTACCACCTGGGGTTTGGATGTTAATCCCCCGGAAACTCCAACAAATCTATCCGTTACAGAAAAGACCGCATTCAGTACAACGGTATCCTGGACTGCCTCAACGGATGCCGAGACAGAAGTATTTGGATATTATATTTATGTAAATGGCAGTGCAACTCCTGTTAATACGGTTCCTGTTATTTCAACTACTTATAAAGTAACCGGTTTAGAAGCAGAAAGCGATTATACCATTTCAGTTTCCGCAGTAGATGCTGCACTCAATGAATCAGCCACAGCCTCCATTTCAGGCACCACAAATGTGTTTACATGGGATGATGTTAAGGAAGATGCTTATGTTGGAAAGGTAAGCATGAGCTGGGATCCGATTGTTCCCTCAACCGGTTTTGCAGTTGAAGGAGATTATGGTTTACAATCAGTATTTCTTTCAAATAAAGTATCATACAACTCATTTGAAGGGCCTGCTTTTGTTAATAATATGAACTCTACAGCACTTACCACTGTTGAGAAAAGTAAATCATCTGGTGTCACCTATTTTGCCGAAACGGTAAGTGTGTTTCATGGTAAGAAAGCAGCCAAACTTGAAGTAGGTCCCGGAGATTATTTCAGAAATCAGTCATCAATTGTGATGACTCCTTCCTACAACTATCTTGTAAGATTTGCCGCCAAAAAAGGAACTTCTTACCCAGGAACAATAACTGTCAAGGTTTTCCGGGAAACCGGTGGTGTGGTAGCTGCATTTACTGGTTCCGTAACACCTGGTTCTGAATGGGCAATGCACGAACTTGAATTTCCAGGAATACAAGATGCTTCGACGGGTTGGATTGTAGAATTCTCTTTTAACGCTCTTGGAACAGTTTATCTTGATGATATTCAGCTTCATATCAAGGAATGGTATGATCCTACAACAAAATTCTCAAAGGCCGGACTCGATATTCTGGATGAACTGCAACCTGCAGGTGTTCGCTGGGGAGCTATTGATGCAAATTATGAGTCTTTTTCAGAATCAGTTGGCCCTTATCAGAAATCCAATATGACCCTTGGCGATTTTGCAGCACTGAGTGCAAGATATAACGGATATGCCCTTTTAACAGTGGGTGTAAATTCAGCTACCGACTGGATGACAAACGCCAATACCTTTAAAAACTTCGTTGAATATCTAAATGGTCCTGCAGGTACAACCTGGGGAGATGTTCGTATTTCTGAAGGCTATGCGTTACCATTCAACGAGCAACTTAAAGGCACTATCATTGAAATGGGCAATGAAGTCTGGGGTTTTGATGCACATGGCGCCAACGCATTTGGCGGCAGCTACAATAACTATGCACCCTGGGCAAGAAACATGTCCAAGAATTACATTAAAACATCTCCTTACTATAATCCGGAGAAAATGTGGGTTGCATTTAGCGGACGTAGTCCGGAAGAAAATTATAGCCTCCACTCAAGCCTGTTTAACGGTGATGCCGGTGAAATGGACATGCTGGGAATCAGCGGATATCTGGGTGGAAACCTAAAATATGATCCTGCAATTGATCCGGGTGAATCGCAACTCGATTATCATAAAAACTCTTACTCCGTATTCTACAGCAAGCTCAAAGGACTTGAAAGTGTAAATAAGGAAATGATTCAGTATATGGGAAAAAGAGTGCCATCTTATATGTATGAAGGTAATCTTACTACAAACGATTATCATGGAACTGTTGGTCAGGCCGTATCCTTTGCTGATTATTATACAGCAGTAATGGAATATGGAGTTGTGCTACCTGATGTATTCTGCTTGGAAGGCGGGCAATGGAGAATTCTGGATAATAGTATAAATCTCAAAAAACGTCCATTATTTTATATGGTTAAATATTTTAATCAGTTCTGTAAAGGCGGAGTTCTCCTAAAAAGCAATTATCAGTCGGTTGATAAAATCTCTGATTACACTGGAATTCAGCTCAAACTTAACAGTGTTGGCACATACTTCTTCAGCAATGAAGATAAATATGCCGTTGCATTATACAGCAGAGATTTTGAGCATGATTATATTGTTCAGTTGGATTTACCTGATGACATTGGTACAATCACCGATGGTCAGATGGTTATTGTAAGCGGAAGTAATTATAATGCTTTGGATGTAACAATTAATGATTCCGTTATCAATGTAACAGACGGTATGCTGGTTTCAATTCCAAAATACAGTGCAGTATTTATCCGCTTTAAAGCCGGCACCAAAACTTTCGATCCTATGCCAGTGCTTGGTGATTACCAATACCAAAAAGTTACAAGTATCGATCTGTATACCGCTGATGGTTCAACTGATCTGGACACTCCTTCTGAATTTAAGCGAATTCTTTATACGGTAAGTCCGACAGATGCATTCTACCAAACACTTAAATTCGCAATTGTTGAGAATTCAGCACATGCAAGTTTAGCGGCAAACCGAAATGTTAAAGCCGATGGTTATACTAATGGAACCGTTACAGTTCGTGCAACTGCTACCGATGGAAGTGGAACATTCAGTGATATTACCTTTAATGTTACCAACCAATTAGTAGGTATTGAAAATCCCGGTGTCCTTAATCTCAAAGTCTATCCAAATCCTGTAAAAGACAAGATGAATATTGAACTTGGTGGATTAAGTTCTGAGGCTACTATCACTGTCAGGAATGTTTTAGGGAATATTGTGTTGCAGAAAGCAGTGTATACTGAAAAGTCCGTTCTTGATCTTAGCAGTTTAAAAAACGGAGTTTATTTTATGGAAGTAGCTGCTGAAAAAGGAAATCAGGTTTTCAGATTTGTAAAACAATAGTTTCAGAGTTTAACAATCAGCAGCAAACCATCCTTTCTAACCATTTTTATAAAAGCCAGTGAATCAGCTAATTCACTGGCTTTTTAAATGATATCCCAAAACAATTGATAAAATAGCAAACCTTTTTGATTTTATATTGAACCTCAAGACTATTAAATCTGAATAGTTTTGATATTTAAATAATAGACATATTTCAAGGAGTAAATGATACCTAATTATTATGCTCTGAGAAATATAAGAATTCTCTCAAAAACTAACTGATTGTATGAAAAAAACTACTCTTTTATTGAGTTTATGGTTTACAGTAAGTCTTTTTACTGTAAACCTATATGCTCAGACAGTTATTACGGGTACTGTCATTGATTCCAAAACCAGTTTGCCAATTCCTGGCGTTAATGTGGTTTTGGAAGGAACCACTCAAGGAACCATTACAAATCTTAACGGGTTCTATTCAATAGATTTATTAAGCCCTTCAGGTACGCTTACTTTTTCTTTTATAGGCTACACAAGTCTAAAAGCTGATATAACCGGTAAAACAATTGTGGATGTTTCACTTGTTGAAGATTTACAAAGTCTGGATGAGGTAGTCGTTATTGGCTACGGTTCAGTTAAGAAATCAGATTTAACAGGTTCCGTTGCGGTTGTATCAAGCAAAGACCTCAATAGAAACCCATCTGTAAGTGCTGCAATGGCGCTTCAGGGTAAAGCTCCGGGAGTGCTTGTTACTCAAAGCGGGAAACCGGGTGCAGGCCCAACAATCAGAGTTCGTGGAGTCGGTTCTATAAGTAAAGGCTCTGATCCTATAGTTATTGTAGATGGAGTTTGGGGTGGAAGCATCGACAACATTCAAGCTCAGGATATCGAAAGTTTCCAGGTTCTCAAAGATGCTTCTGCTTCTGCAATTTATGGGGCAAACGGATCAAACGGAGTTATTATCGTAACCACTAAAAGAGGAAAATCGGGCAAGCCGGTTGTTAATCTCAATTCTTATGTTGGATTGAGTCGTGCTCCAGCACGATACGATGTTATGAATGCAGATCAGTATTCAGCTTTCTATACCAAAATTAATGGCACCAAGCCTGAATATGAACAGGCATTCCGCGAAAAGTATTATGGTGCTGGATGGAGACAAGGTACCGACTGGCAGAGTGAATTATTTCATAATGGCTTAACTCAAAATCATAACCTGTCGATCTCAGGTGGTGGAGAAAACAGTAATTACAGTGTCTCTTTTGGGTATGTAAAAGATGAAGGAACCGTTATCAAAAGCAACGCTGAACGTTATAATCTTCGCGCCAATTCTGATTTTAAACTCAACGATCACATTAAATTCGGTGAGAGTTTTAGCATGAATTACAGTGTAAGTGAAGACCCGATTACGGTTCAGACCTCAATCTGGGAATTAAATACTTCCCCATTAATGAAAATTTACAATCCATATTATAAAGGGGGATATGAAAATTATCAGGCAAATTATTGGGAAGATATTGATGGGAATTTAATGCAGGGAAGACTTCCCGCCGGTTACACCGGACCGGTATATTCCAATACCCTTGGTAATGATAAACCAAATCCGCTTGCAGCACCCTCTCTGGGTGAGAATAAATCTTATGGATTGGGAACTCTTGCAAGTGTTTATATGCTGGTTGATTTTACCAAATGGCTGTCTTATAAAATAACACCATCTGCAGAAATATATGCTGGCCGTGGCAAATCATGGTTGCCGTTTTTTGAAGGCAATCGAACTCCCGGTCAAGCACAATTAAGCGAAAATTTTTATGAAGGAATAACCCTCAATCTGGATAACCAGTTGATGTTTAATAAAAAATTCAATGATGTTCACAATGTTCAGGCAACTGCTGTTACCTCAATACGTTCAGGACAAAATCATTCGATAAATGGTGCAGAAAACGGCTTCGATTTTGAGCAATTGAATACGCTTGCTAATGGGGGTACTGCCTCAACAAGTCTAAAAGGTTATGAATCAACTGAACCTCGCATGATATCTTACCTCGGAAGGGTAATATATGATTATAAAGGCACCTATTTTCTGACGGCATCTTATCGTTCTGATGGTACTTCCACATTTGCACGGGGATTCAGACGAGGTAATTTTGCAGCTGCATCAGTAGCATGGAAAATTAATGAAGTATTTCTGCAGGATGTAGATCAGATCGATTTACTGAAAGTTCGTCTAGGATGGGGACAAACAGGTAATTCAGATATAGGAGGAGGGTTCCAGTATCGCGATAAGATTTCCGAAAACACAGAATTTTCTCCCGTTTTTGGAAATGACCAGCATATCGCTCGAGCACAGTATGTATTTAATGGATTTGGTTCACCAGAGATTCAATGGGAATCTGCAAATATGTTCAATATCGGAGTTGATGTGAGTTTGTTTGACAGTAAAATCCAATCAAGTCTCGAGTACTATGTGAAAACTAATTATGGTTTGCTCGTTCAAGTACCTGCCTCTTCGATATTTGGCAGGTTAGGAGATCCATGGTATAATATCGCAGATATGCAGAACCGGGGAATCGAGTTTTCTCTCCAGTTTAAAGATAATATTGGAGACTTCCATTATGGCATTAATGCAAACTTTACAACTATTAAAAACGATGTTATGTACCTGCCAAAACCTAATATTCCAGGTCAAAGCGGATACAACAGGACAACTGAAGGGTATTCTATTGGTGAGCTTTACGGATATGTTTCTAAAGGTATAATCCAGCTTAATGAATCGAATTATACTAAAGATATTGATGGTAACTGGATGAAAGATGCAAGCGGATTTTATACTGGATACAAACATGCAACCCATCTTGGGAATACTCCACAGCCCGGAGATATTAGATATAGCGATTTAAATGGCAATGGAGATGTAACTGCACTCGATAAAACCCTTATCGGAAAAACTATTCCAAGTTTCACATACACGGTTGGGTTTGACTGCTCCTACAAAAGTTTTGATTTCAACATATTCCTGTTCGGGGTTAATGATTTCGATATCTACAACAGTCAGAGAGCTCATTTATCCAGCATGAACTCTCAGGATATGGATCATAATAAGTTAAACTCTTTTTCTCAGAATTACTGGACAATAGATAATCCCTCAACAAGTTTTGTAAGAGTAGATCCGTCCAACAGAAATTTTAATGACCAACTCTCGACTTTCTGGATTGAAGATGGTTCTTTTCTTAGAATAAAAGACATTCAGTTTGGATACAATCTCCCGCCGAATAAATGCCAGAAACTTGGTGTTACAAGTATCAGATTATTTGCTAACGCTTCCAATTTATATTGCTTCAATGATTATCAGGGACGGGATCCTGAAGCATTCATGTCTTCAAATCCTTTGGAATCAGGAATTGATAATGGAGATTTTGCAATTCCACTTTCTTATACAGGTGGACTGCAAATTGGATTCTAAAAATAAATCAGAAAAGCTTAAAATCAATCAAAATGAAAAAAACACTATATATAATCATTTCAGCCCTGATCCTCTCGGCGTGTTCAGATGATTTTCTGGATACTGAAAATAAAAATGGTTTGGATGTTGGATCCTTTTTTAGAACGGAAAATGATCTGTTACTAGCTACCAACGCAGCATATACACCTTTTGCTCACGGTGGAATGTTTGGAAACAGCTATTTCTTCCGTTTAAATACACTCGATCCCTATATCTGGTTCGAAAATCCAAAAGGTGGTCTTGATCAGATGATCATTAATATTAATGACTTTAATGATTTTTGGGACGAATTATACAGGGGGCTATTCAGAACCTCAGATATTCTAGCCAACATCATCAGGTTAAAAGACATTATTGAACCCGCCAAGTATAAAGAATATGAAGGCCAGCTCAGAGCTCTTCGCGGAATGTACTATTTTTACCTGGTTACCTGGTTCAATAAGCCGATTTACTACGATGAAACAAATGTGCCTACAGATCCACTTATTGGATATTCAAATGGTGAACCCGAACAATTCTGGAATAAGCTCGAAGAAGATCTGACTTTTGCTTCTGAGAATTTACCCGATAGCTGGCCGTCAACCGAATTGGGGCGTCTTACCAGAGGAACTGCAAATGCTGCTTTAGGTAAAGCATTGCTTTATAAACACTATCATTATTATCTTCGTTTTAGTAAAGGAAATACAGCCGAAGCTATCCAAAATCTTACTAAGGCAAAAGCTGCATTTAAGAGAGTAATGGATAGTGGCGTATATCACCTGATTTTACCAATAACAAAAACAAAAGCAAACTATCAGGCGGCGCTCCTTTCAAATTTCTCCTACCTTGATATCCCCGTTGGAAATAATTTATACGATTCTGAAAATAACGATGAATCAGTATGGGAAATTCAATATAACGACGATAACCGGGCTGCAGGTGGCTGGTTACCCGGATGGCAATGGGGAGGTAATCTAAACTATTTGTATTTTTCACCAAGTCTGGCATCTTACAGAAATCATGAAATTGACCCGACATTATGGTATGAATTTGAAACGGTAACGGGTCATCCTGCTGGCTACGACAGAGATCCAAGAGCTTATGCTACTTGCTATTTAGATGGAGATACGCTAGACTGGAGAGAAGAATCAGGATACAAAACCGGTTTCCAAAGTGCGTTGAATGCAAAATCTGTAGTATCAAAAAACAATCTTTATGCAGGTCCGGTTCCCAGCGTTGCAATTGGACTTAAAAAATACGGTTACCCTCAGTTTACGATTAAAGCGGCTCCTAACTCAGCTCCATTTAATGTAAGGGTTATACGTTATTCAGACGTTCTGCTTATGTATGCAGAAGCTTCTTTTAAACTTGATAACGACGCTGATGGCACGGGTCTTATTGCCCTCAACGAGGTCAGAGCACGTGTTGATATGCCAGCAATCGTAGCTTTAACCCCCGCTGCAATTATTCATGAACGCACTGTTGAATTGGCTACAGAAGGTCATTTCTATAACGATATTATCCGCTGGTCGTTTGACCCAACCTTCCCTATCGATTTGGGAATTTTGTTCAGAAACAAATTTAACATCAGTAAAAATCAGTACTTCCCAATACCGCAATCAGATATTGATGCCAATAGTGGCAGTCTGATTCAAAATCCGGGTTGGTAATTTATTTGAAACATTTTTAAAAAGATTAATATGAAATTTATTTATAAATCATTTGCAATAGCACTTCTTCTTGTTCTTTCTGTTTCCTGTGTAAAGGAAGCAATGATTGAAGTGAATCCTGCTTTTATTCTTTCTTATGAAAGAGATGGAAAGACTGATGCCCTTGCAGGTACGGCATTTTATGTTATTCCCACCGGTTCAGGGGAGTTCATTACTCTTTTTGATGGTGCTCCAGGTCGTGTTTGGGGCGAGCCAGGCGCAAAAGGTATTGATCTTGAAAGAGCTGATTCTCTAAGCGTTCAGTATAATGCCGTTGGCAAATACCAGCTGACACTTGTTGCAACAAGCGCCGGTGATTTTGGAAAAGAAGTTAGTAGAAAAGTAAAAACTGTTGAAGTCAATGTTGTGGATGAAAGAAACGGCATTACACTTTTCAATATTAATGGCGTAGATGGTTTAATATCGGCGAATAATGAAATTACTTTCAGTGTTCCTGACATTACTACCAATTTTAATTTTCCAGCCATATTTGTTTTGCAATCCGATTCAGCCAAGGTATATGTGAATAACGTTAAGCAGACATCAGGTGTTACGATTAATGATTTTACTAATGCTGTTGTATATAAAGTTGTTTCTGTTCAAGGAAATGAACAATTGTACACAGTAAAATTCTCTACATTTCCTTCATCGAGTGAGAAGGCAATAACCAACTTCGTACTAGGCCTTGGGGGCAATGGTGAAGTTGCAGTAATTGATGAAGATGCGAAAACAATAAGCATAAATGCAAATTACGCAACTAACCTCACAGCAGTTAGGTTAGTACTAGGTTTTTCCTATGCAAGCAAAGTTTACTTGAGCAATGTAGCTTATTCTGACAGAAAAAACTATAACATCTCCCCTGCCGGTATAACCTCAATCAAGGTGGTTGCACAAAACAATTCTGAAGTAAACTATACAATTATTATTACAACACAGGATCCTGTAAGCACTTTCACTTTTACAGGTCTGGTACCAGCACCGGTAGGCATAATTAATAAAGCTGCCAAGACCATTTCTGTTGATGTTTTAAGCGGAACTGATGTTACAAAATTGACTGCACTCTGGACAGGCTCAACGGGAAAAGTGACCATTGGTACTGTTGCACAGACCAACGGAGTAAGTGTTAATAATTTCACATCCCCATTAACATACACTTTTTATAAAGGAACTACTGCAGGTGATAAGTATGTTGTAACCGTTAATATTAAATAATCTGAAAGGAAAAAAATATCGCAATTATTTTACTGTTTTATAAACAATCAATTACATTCTTTAATAACCAATTAATTAAAAACTTATGAAAAATTTATTTACACTTTTAGGGCTTACACTTTTGGGTGTAACCGCATTGTATGCGCAGAATCCCGATGAAGGCGATTCTACATTTGTTCAAGGCTGGACAGGAAATGCAATATCCTGGGTTTCCTTACCCGCTACTGAACCGGTAAGAGCTGAAGCATTAGCTACGCCCGTTACTGCTTTTGATGCTGCAGGAAGTGACTTTGATGTTGAATGGGCTAAAATTCCCGGTGATGGTAATGTTTTAGGTGGTGATGGCCACATTCTTGGCTTAGCTGGTTCCAATAAAGGTGCTGAAGACTTTAAAGATGCTGCTTTTAAAATAGTTTATGATGAAAGCAATATCTATGTCTTATTGAAATACACCGATGATGATGTTACCGGAACTGAAACTGTTGAAATTGCCTGGGCACCTTACCTGGCTGTTAATGCACCTGCAATGTTTGGCGCACCTGTAACTCAGTACATGCGTTATGTTGAATTTGGTGCTTACAAAGCAACCTTTAAAACTACAGGTTTCGATGCAGCTATGATGGTAACTGGCGCAACAGCAAGTATTAACTGGGGTGGAACCAACGAAGTCCTTACTCCAAATCTTTTCCTTGATGACCATACTGCAGTTGGAGCAAAAACAATTAAACAAATTTACACCATCGGATTCGCCGCTTTAACAGGCCTTGCCCGTCCCGAATTTACTCCTGCTATATGGGCAGTACTAAATGAAGGAAAAGGAATTTCATTTGATATGAAAGTAAATGATGTGGATGCTGATGATGCATTAGATGGCACTCCTGCAGTTCAGAAACCTGCTGAATACTGGTGGAATACTACAAATAACGATGCTTATGCACTTACAACTTATGCAGGATTGGTTGGTATTAAACTTCCTGTTGACGCAGGCGACGCTGCATTTACTTCAACTTGGACAGGTAACGCTCTTTCATGGGTATCATTACCTGCAACCGAACCTGTAAGAGTTCAGGCTTCTGCTGCAGAAAATGTTTCTTTCGATCCTGCTGCAGTTGATTTTGATGCTGCCTGGAATAGTATTGTTGGAGATGGCAATGCTTTAGGAACTGAAGGTCATATTCTTGGATTAGCTGGTTCCAATAAAGGTGCAAACGACTTTACTGACGCTGCATTCAAAGTAGTTTATGATGCAAGTAACATGTATGTATTATTGCAATACACCGATGATGATGTTACCGGAACTGAAACTGTTGAAATTGCCTGGGCACCTTACCTGGCTGTTAATGCACCTGCAATGTTTGGCGCACCCGTAACTCAGTACATGCGTTATGTTGAATTTGGTGCTTACAAAGCAACCTTTAAAACTACAGGTTTCGATGCAGCTATGATGGTAACTGGCGCAACAGCAAATGTTAACTGGGGCGGTACAAACGAAATCCTTACCGCAAATCTTTTCATTGATGACCATACAGCTATTGGATCAAAAACAATCAAACACATTTATACCATTGGATATCCTGCTTTAACTGGTGCTGCCCGTCCTGAATTTACTCCAGCAATATGGGCCTCTCTTAATGGTGGAAAAGGTATTTCATTTGATATGAAGGTAAATGATGTGGATGCTGATGATGCATTAGATGGCACTCCTGCAGTTCAGAAACCTGCTGAATACTGGTGGAATACTACAAATAACGATGTTTATGCACTTACAACTTATGCAGGATTACTTGATACAAAAGGTGTAATGCATCCTGTTGGAATTTCTGACAACAAAGTAAAAAGTACTATTTTCAGTTTAGTTACTCCTGACCAGATTCAATTCAGCGTTAACGCTAATGTTGCTGTTTATAACACATTAGGTCAGCTGATTACCATGAGAAAGAATGTTCGTCAGATCGAACTTTCTGGACTGGAAAAAGGAATCTATATCATTCGTGCAAACAACGAATCACGTAAAATTATTCGTTAATCATTGTTTTAGTTAGTATTGTGTAAATTATTAGGAAGAGGGGGTCTGTTGTGGGACCCCTTTTTCTTGTTTTAGAAATTGCGGAAATCAATTCCAATAGCAGACTTGCTTCTTTTAAAGACCAAATCAATCTTTTCGATGACAGTATAAATTGTTATATCTTTACCGAAACGGTTGATTAACGACATTCTTCATGGTCAGTAAAAACTATTCTCTGATTGTACTTCTTATTTTTTGCAGACTAGTATCAAGCGCTCAGCAAAATCAAATAAACTTTGAACAACTGAATCTCGCAGATGGCTTATCGCATAGTCTGATTACAGGCTGTGCTGAAGACAAGACGGGCTTTATGTGGTTTGCGACTCAGGATGGAATGAATCGCTATGATGGCTATGAATTTAAAATTTTCCAACCCGGAAGCGGTCCAAGATTTCCTTCGGGCAGTTGGATAAACAGCATATATATGGACCGTGAGGCTCAACTATGGATTATGTATCAGGGGAAGGGACTTAACAGGTATAACACAAATACGGAAATATTTTACGATTATCATTCCGACCCAAATATACCCGGATCAATTTCAGACATACAAATACAACCACTTAATGCCAATATCAATAATGTTTTTTATGAGGATGTGAATAATAATCTTTGGGTGGGCACTCAAAACGGAATTAATATTTATGATCGCCAACAGGATAGTTTCAGGAGTTTTCATCACGATTCTACCGACATATTTTCTCTCAGCGATAATAGAATTATTTCATTAACCGGAGATTCAAAAGGAAGAATATGGGCGGGCACTAGAAACGGACTTAACCTCATGAATCCTGAAACAGGGAAGTGCATCAGATTTTTAAAAGGAAGTAATGAAACCGATCTAAGCGACTCTACCATATCAACCATTTTTTTAGAAAATGATAGTACAATCTGGGTTGGCACCCCTTTAGGCGGAATAAATCTTATTCAATTCCCAGATAATCCTGCAAAGGCAATGGTCACCAGTTTCCTAAGTAAATCTATCATCCAAAATGAGGAAGCATCAGTAAATTCGATTTATAAAACCCGTACCGGCAAATTATTAATAGGGATGATTGATGGTCTCTATGAAATCAGAAATACGGAAAAAGGCTGGGCCACTGTCCCTTTTGAAACAACAGCATTTTATTCAATTCAGGATATCACAGAAGATGCATTTGGAAATGTTTGGGTATCTGCTGAACTATCCAAAAATTTATTTCGCTTTAACCCGGAAATGTCATTTTGTGAGGAAATCCCGTTTTATGTGAAGTCTTTTGGAGAAAGAAAAAATGTCAAAACTCAATTTCTCTATATTAGCAGCACTGGAATTTTATGGGTGGGAACGGAAAAAGATGGAATTTTAAAAGCAGATTTAAATTCTAAAAACTTCCATCAGATTACAAATAATCCCCTTTTAAAGTATTCACTATCAAACAGAGAAATTTATTCAATCTACGAAAATCCAAATGGAGATCTTTATGTTGGCACTAAAGAGGGACTTAATGTAATCCCTCATAATTCCGTTAAGATAAAAGTTTACAAACAGATTACTGAAAACCCAAAAAATATTACTTATACAGTCTCGAATCAGTCTCAGGGAAATATTATTGGAGTCATCAAACCTCAAAAAGACGGTAAAATCTGGTTAGGCTATTTTGATTATAAAATCAGTTTGTTTGATCCGGAAAGTGGCAAATTCCTGAGCTTTCATCATAATCCTTCCGATCCAAACTCATTTAAAACATGGTCGTTACGGACCATCTGTGTTACGCGAAATGGCGATGTATATTTTGGAGGCACAGGAAACGGACTTGCACACTATAATCCAAAAGAGAAGAATTTTAACTACTATCCGGTTTCTGAAACCAATGAAGGTGGCACAAGCGACTATTGGATAAATGTAATATATGAAGATAGTCAGGGAACAATTTGGATTGGAACCGCCCAGGGAGGCCTAAACCGATTTGATCCCAAAAATGGGGCATTTAAGCATTATAAGCACAGTCCACTCGATGCCACATCAATCGGAAACAATTTAATTAAGTCCATTTTAGAGCCTAAAATCTATGGAGAAGATATTTTGTGGATTGGGACACATGGGGGCTTACAAAAATTCAATAAAAAGACCGGCACTTTCGAAACCTTCGACAAGAATAACGGGCTTCCCAGCAATACCATTCATGGAGTTCTTGAAGACAAGAGCGGATATCTGTGGATAAGCAGCAACAAAGGTCTCATCTGTTTCGACCCGGTAACACTAAAGGTACGAAACTATACTTCCGAAGATGGCCTTCAAAGTGATGAATTCAATGAAGGTGCATATTTCCAAAATGACAAAGGGATTATGTATTTCGGTGGTGTTAATGGATTAACATGGTTTGACCCTCTTAGCTTGAAAAACAATCCATTCGATGCTAAGCCGGTTATTACAAAATTCAATATTTTTAATACTCCAGTTCTTCCCCTTGACACGATCAGAAACAAGGTAGTTTTGAATGAAAGTATTTCTTCGCAAAAAAAGATTTTTCTTACTCATAAAGACAGAATTTTTTCCTTTGAATTTTCCTCACTTAATTATGTTTCATCTAATAAAACGCAATTCAGATATATACTTGAAGGATTTGAAACAACAGAAAACCTTGTTGATGCGACAAAACGTTTCGCAACGTACACAAATATTCCTACTGGAGAATATCAGTTTAAAGTCTGGGCTACCAATAGCGACGGGATTTGGTCACCAGAACCTGCAATTCTAAAAATAACACTTTTGCCACCGTTTTGGGAAAGGATATCGTTTAAAGCATTACTGTTTTTTACAATACTCATTTTGTTTCTGTCCATTCTTCAGATTCGAACCCGTATTCTCACCCGGCAAAAGAAATACCTCAAGGAGCAGGTAGAAGAACAAACCCGAGATTTAAAGAAAGTGAATCTTGAACTTGAGAATCATCAGGAGGAAATCATCAAACAAAACGAAAAAATAGCTCTACAACGAGATAACCTGAAAGAACAAAATAATGTTTTAGAAAAACAAAAAGATGAAATTGAAACTATGGCTTCCAAACTGCATGCAGCAGATGAATTAAAGCTTCGTTTCTTTACAAATATTTCGCATGAATTCCGCACTCCACTTACATTGATTTTAGGCCCAACCGAATCACTCCTTGAAAGAGATTCTTATGCAGATACCCAAAAAGTAAAAGAATCCTTAACTCTCATTTATAAAAATGAAAAAAGGCTTTTCCGCCTAATAAATCAGTTGCTCGAAATTCGCCGGATTGAAACGGGCTCACTTAAGTTAAAACTCAGGGATGAGGATATAGTCCCGTTTTTGCTGGGTATCAGTGAACTTTTTGAGGGACTGGCTAAAAAGAATAATGTCAATTTCAGTTTCATTTCTGAAGCAGACTCTGTAAAGCTATTTTTCGACTCAGACAAAATTGAAAAAATCGTCTTCAATCTTTTATCCAATTCATTTAACCATACTCCAAATGGGGGAGCAATAATTCTTTTCCTGGAGCATATAGAAATTGAAAAAGAAACCTGGATAAAAATTAGCATTGTGGATACAGGAAATGGAATTTCAGAAAAACATCTTCCTTTCATTTTCGACCGATTCTATCAATTATCTACAAAAAGCGAAACCGGGCAAATCAGTTCTGGAATCGGCTTATCAATTTGTAAAGACATGATCGACAAGCATAAAGGAAAGATCTCAGCTAGTTCTGAAATAGGAAAAGGAACTACTATTGAAGTCTTATTGCCTTTATGTACCGATGACTATGACCCCGAAAATTTTGCTGAAGAAGCAGATAGCTCGCTACTTCTGAACTATTCACGTTCGATGTTGGATATTGATATTCCCACATCTGTCGACCCGGTTCTAAAGCCATCTGCCGCAACAATCGATTCATTTCGGGCACTTGTAATTGATGATGACCCTGATATGCAAAAATATCTTGCTGATGAATTATCACAGGAGTATCACGTAAACATTGCATCAAATGGGTTGGAAGGTCTGACAATGGTGAAAAATCAAATGCCAGATCTCATAATTTCTGACATTATGATGCCAGTAATGGATGGTTATGAATTATGCAAAAATGTAAAATCAAATGAATTAACCAGTCATATTCCAATTATACTTTTAACAGCTAAAAGTTCAGAAGAAAACCAAATTCAGGGGCTTGAGTATGGGGCTGATGATTATATTACCAAACCTTTTAACCCAAGCATTCTTAAATTACGGATTCGAAATATCCTCGAAAATAGAAGCCAACTGGCAAAAAAGTTTTCAAGTGAGCTTGATTCAATTCCTGCAAATATCAAAATCAGCCAGATCGATCATGGTTTTCTGGAAAAAATGGTTAAAATAATTGAAGACAATATTGATGATTCCTATCTAAGCGGTGATCGTCTCGCAAGTGATTTAGGGGTAAGTAAAGGGAATCTTTATAAAAAGCTAAAGGCGCTTTCTGGATTAACTGTGAACATATTCATTCGGAATATAAGATTAAAAACTGCCGCCAAACTTCTTAAAAAAGGCAATTATAATATCAGCGAAGTTGCATACGCTGTCGGCTTTAATAACCCGAAATATTTTTCCACCTGTTTTAGCGAGTTTTTTGATATGTCGCCTAAAGAATATATGCAGAATTAAAATCACGAAACTATTGGAGAAATAAACAAACCTGTTAAACATTTGCAGGCGCTATATTTATGAAAAATTCTGCATGAAATTCCTTAAGCAGGTATATCAACGCCCTTCTAAAATAGTATTGCTCGAAATTACCCTTTCCGTATTTCTGGTAGGTATCCTGTTTCTATTGACATTTCTTATGATTTAACAGGTTTTAAATCATAAAATCATCTTTTTTAATCAAATTCTGAAAATAGTTAACCTTTCTGGAAAAATAGTGTCCCATTGAATCAGGCTGTGTGAATAGCTTTGCTCATGTGAAGTAATCCTGATTTATGAATTGCTGGAAAAAATTGAATTGAATGAACAACTGAAAAATTAGCCACATGCAGCACAAAAGAAAAGAGCAATGAGTTCAATCTTGTTTTTCATTCAGAACCCAGCAATGGTTTAAATAGACAATAATTTGGAACTCTTATTTTCCCATGAATAAAAAAATTTTAATACTTAGTTTTGTCACTTTGATTCTGATTACAGGGATAAAAGCACAGGTCAGTTCTGGATTTTCAGAAACCTATAATCGAAGTTCAAGTAATAGAAGTGGCATCGCTTTGGGCGGTATTGGTTCAGGCTCTGTTGAACTGAGGAAAAATGGTCAGTTTTATAACTGGAGCATAATGAATAACTGGCCTGTTTTCACTGGTGATCCGCTTGTTGTGCGCACATTTCCGCACAACTCCGATGATGATTCATTTCTCTTCTTTTTAGTTCGCTATCAGGTAGAGGGAGAAACGCCTAAACTGAAATTGCTCCAGATAAACGATGGATTGTCAGAAGCTGCTCTTGAAAGCATAACCTACTATTTCCCATGGCTTTCCACTGTTGAAAAAATTGAATACAACGGCACTTTCCCATTTGTAACACTTAATTTTAGCGATAGGGAAATGCCTTTTGATATTCAAATGCAATCCTACTCTCCATTTATCCCTCATGATATCAAAAACTCATCTCTTCCCGGAATATTTTTCGATTTTAAAATAATTTCCCATTCCTCAAAACCCGTTAAAGTTTTATTGGTAGGAACTCTTCGAAACCTTAGCGGTTATGATACTACGGAAAAATTCTTTACCACCGACAGTTATTACTCAGAAGGATTTCATGGGTTTTCGATGGAATCAAATGGAATGGATACAACCGCAAGTTCATGGGGTCAGATGGGCCTTTTTTCCTCTTCTCCAAACTGCAGCTATTATCTTGGTTGGGAACATAAACACCCCTATTACGAAAAATTACTCCTATCGGAAAAATTCGAAAATATTGATGACACTGAAAGCAGGAATTCTAACAAAAAAGGTAAAAAGACAGCTAATACCTCAGGGAACAAAGACCAACGTTGCTTCAGTTCATTAGGCTTTAATGCAGAACTAAGTAAGGGAGATACTTTGAATGCCAACGTTATATTTGCCTGGAATTTCCCCAATCTTTACGGAGCTTTGAATGAAGAGTCAAAACTGATAAATGATGATTATTCCCTTGATTACCGCCTAACGAAGATCCAAGGCCATTATTATAATAAATTCTTTAATTCAGCTTTTCAGGTTGCAAGTTATCTTGTTGAAAACCAGGAATCGCTTTACGGAAAAACAAAAGAATTCCTTGATAATTTCTATGACACCGACATTGAACCTTTTGTCCTCAACCAGATAAATTCACAATTCAATACTTTTATTACAAGTTCAACTCTCACAAAAAGTGGAAAATTTGCTATCAGAGAGGGACTTACGCCTTCTCAGCCATGGGGTCCTAACGGAACTATTGATGTAACATTATATGGATCTGCCTCTACCATTGCTCTTTTCCCGGAGTTGCAAAAAAATCTGATGCGTATCCACAAATGCTTGCAATCTCCCAAAGGAGAAATAAACCATGGATTAAGTTCTGATCTTGAGCAAACTCTAAATGGAACCGCAGGTGTATACCATCGTGTAGATCTAGTTCCGAACTACATCCAGCTTGTTTTACGTGATTTTTTCTGGACAGGCGACCAGAATTACCTGCGGGAAATGTGGCCTTCAGTAGTTAAAGGAATTGATTATATTCTTACTGAGCGGGATGCCGACAAAAACCTTATGCCTGATATGGAAGGAATTATGTGCAGTTATGATAATTTTCCAATGTACGGACTGGCATCCTATATACAGTCGCAATGGCTTGCCGCAATGAAGTTGACAAGTGAAGCGGCATTAATTATGAAAGATCAGAAAACCTATGCCCTTACTTTAGATATTCTTGAAAAAGGTACTGCCCTGATGAATCAAAAACTCTGGAACGGAAGCTACTACTCGCTTTCAAATGATTATTCCGGCTCAAGAGGCGAAGATAAAGGCATTCTTACTGATCAGATTATTGGACAATGGGTTGCACATCAAACCGGGATGGGGTATTTGTTTCCAAAAGAAAATGTTTCAAAAAGCCTAGAAACAATAATTTCTAAATCCTATTTCACTAATTTCGGACTAAGGAATTGCACCTGGCCTCAATATCCTGACCTTTTTCCTATACAGGATTCGGATCTTTGGGTAGACCAGGCAAATACCTGCTGGTCGGGAGTTGAACTTGGATTCGCCAGTTTATTACTTTATGAAGGCAAAACTACTGATGCTCTGAATGTCATAAAAACGGTTGATGACCGATACAGAAAAGCTGGGTTATACTGGGATCATCAGGAATTTGGAGGTCATTATTACCGCCCGCTATCGGCTTGGTCGATCATTAATGGCTACCTTGGTCTGGGTATTAAGAACGGGAACTATATTTTCAATCCAAGAATTGAAAAGGATAATTTCAAAATATTTTTTTCCTTCGGTAATGGCACTGCAAGGTATCGTAAGGATAAGGAACAAGTATCAATTGAAATACTTACCGGGATAATGAAGATTAAGTCACTAACTGTTCCTGTTCAACAAATATCATCCAAAAACCCGGTCGTATATCTAAATGGCACAAAGGTTAAAACAAAAAAAATCCTTCAGAACGAAAATTGGGTATTAACTTTTATGGAGGAAGTTAATCTGGGGATGAATTCGGTAGTATCAATCAAATAATAGTACTGGCAAAATTTTACTCGCTCATTTTAAACCCAGATTTGCTTTGTGAAATGCCTAGGCAAATGTTAAAAACTGGGGTTGATTCTATGTTTACTCAATATAAAATCGGAAAAGCGGTAAAATTAAATCGGCGATTCTCAAAAAAACACTTTAGAAACGCTGATTTTTAGTTTATCGCCTCATTAAACGGCAGGGGTTTAAACCCCGGAAGTTTTTTGAAATTAAATCGCAATTCTCAAAAAAAACAATCAATAAAAGCTGATTTTTAGTTTTTCGCCACATTAAACAGCAGGGGTTTAAACCCCGTATGTTTTTTGAAATTAAACGGAACAAATACTAAACTGCGGTTTCCATCTGCAACTTTGTGGCCAAAGCATGCTGGGGTCTGCGCTTATGTAAACCAGCCTATTTCTGCACTACACCAACAAATCCGCCTAGTGGCATAATAGTTACCTCAACAACACCTCCGGTTGCTGTGTATTCCTTTTCAATTAAAGTCCGTGAATCTGCACCATCAGTTATCAGCTTAATTGTTCCCCCTTTGGTTAGGCGTGATAACTCAACTTTTACAGTCTGCTCCTGCTTTTGACCATTTATTCCGGCTACATACCATGTATCCCCGCTTCTTCTTGCTATAACTGCATATTTCCCGGGATATCCATCAAGAAGCATCATTTCATCCCATAATACCGGCACCGCTTTCAGAAATGATATTACATATTGCGGCATTGCAGAATATACTTCCGGAGCATCCACAAAATGTGTAATTCCGCTTTCAATTATTATAGGGAGAGCAATCTCAAACCCATTGGAGGTTATGTGGGGATATTTTTTATCTGAGAAACCACAGGGAGTATAATCTGTTGGTCCAACTACACCCCTTGTAAATGGAATGGTTGCGATGTGAACAGGTGCTCTCTCAGGATACAAAGGATCGAACAAATAACTTTCGGCACCTCTGATCGCCTCGGTCGATACAAGGTTTGGATAGGTGCGACTCCATCCTTTTGGCAAGGTACAGCCATGAAAATTAACTAGAATCTGGAATTCAGCAGCATCTTCAAGGATTTCAATATACTGATTGATAATGTCCTGCTTATCGCTCTGGAAGAAATCGACTTTAACTCCTTTTACTCCTAATTCATGGATTCTTTGAAATTCTTTTCGCCTTATTTCCCGATCAAACATCAGGTCTCTGGGGGCTTCCGAAACTTCATTATGCTTACCTCCTGAATTATACCAGAGCAGTAATCCAACTCCTTTTTCAGACGCATATTTTGAAAGTTGCTCCATACTGCCATTTTTCATCATATTCCAGTTGGCATCCACAAGGAAATATTCCCATCCCATTTTTGCAGCGAAATCAATATAAGGCAACATTCTGCTATAATCTTTTGGCGAATCATTATCATACCACCAACTCCAGCCTGCGCGTCCAGGTTTTATCCAGTCTGTATTCCCAAGTTTATTTTCAGAAGCAAGGTCTGTAATAAGATTGGATTCAAGAATGGCTGACAGTTCGTTTCCTGCAATTATAACTCTCCAGGGTGTCTGAAAAGGTAATTGAACTTCGGAACTTGTTTTAAATAAACCCATTCCTTCAGTTTGGATTGGATTCTTCAGTAAATACAGTCCTTCATTTCCCTCAACATCAAGGTGCGATGCAACATAATTCCCATCCAGATCAGATTCAGAAATCAAAACCCACTGATGATTTGCAGTCTCAAACAAGGCAGGAAAAGCCCATCCGTTTTTTCCTTTTGGAGCAGGAGTCCCCGAAGACATAGGCCCTTCGTAAAAAGTCTCATATGCAGGTGTATATTTTGTTACGGTATCATATGGATGCATCCAGGCTGTTGCGCCCGGGATATTAAATCCTGATTTTTCGTTAAGTATAGTTACATTATTGTTTTCTGCAATTGGAAATTTATAGCAGTATGCAATTCCGTTATTAAATGCCCGGAAAATAAAAGCTAATTGCTTTCCTTCAGCATTTTGAAATTCCAAAATTATTTCATTATACACATTGCTACATTGACGGCTCTTCCCGGAAATTAACTGGTATTGTATCTTTACATTTTCAGAATACAGACTATTGAGAAAAGTAAGATTTCTTGAAAAATCAGCATCTTCTCTGACAATTCCCAAAGGTGATTGTGAAATTGCAGATTGCATAACTCCTTCTTTGGTGATAAGCAATTGGTAATAAAGCTGATTTTGAGAATTTGGGTCAGAAATGTCCGAATTAATAACAACTTCGATTTTCCCGTCTGGAGATTTTAACTCCCACTTATTTTTTTCAGATTTACAAGAGGTTAATGCAAAACAAAAGGCAAAAACTGTTAAAATAATCCCATTTAATATTTTCATAAATAGCTTGTTAAAAAGGTTAAAAAAGTCTTTTAGGTTTAAATTAATCTGATGTGAAGGTAATAATTCGATTGATAATTCCGTAGCATAATAATAATCAAAAATAGGTATCATCTGAATCTGTGGATAGGCTATTTTTTGAATGCCTTGACTATTTTGAATCTCAGCAAAAGTTAACATTCAAAAAATCGAAACAATCTAGCAAAATAATTAACTTACCCTTTTATCATTTGAAGTATCTTTGAATTGCAGAGTTCTACGAATATAAATCCAAATAAATATGAGAATGGATAAGCCACTCAAGGCATCATTTACAACAATAATTACCGTTATTGTATTGATTTCTGCTTCATGTGAATCGAATAAAGATTTGGGGATTATCAAACCCGGCGAAATCCTGAAAGATAATAACGGCATTTCCATAAATGCTCATGGCGGGGGAATTCTAATTTATGATAAGATATATTATTGGTACGGCCAGCATATGATTGAGGGAGAAGCCGGAAATACTGCAATGGTAGGCGTTCATGTATATTCCTCACCGGATCTGCATAACTGGAAGGATCTTGGGATTGCTTTGAAAGTTGAAGACAATGACAGTAGCGAAATTGCAAAAGGCTGCATTCTGGAACGACCAAAGGTTATTTATAATGAAAAGACTGGGAAATTTGTCATGTGGTTTCATCTGGAGTTAAAGGGACAGGGATACAATGCAGCCCGTTCAGGTGTGGCTGTCAGCGATACTCCCGAAGGACCATTCAAGTTTCTTTCATCTTTTCGTCCCGATGCAGGTTTCTGGCCGGTAAATGTTCAGGATATCCATAAATTGCCTGTTTCAGATAGTGTCAAAACTGCATATTGTGGAGGTAAAGGTTGTCTTCCATCCCATCCCGACAGCCTAAATCTTCTGGGTCGAGATTACAAAGGAGGACAAATGGCCAGGGATATGAACTTATTTGTGGACGATGATGGAAAGGCCTATCTACTCTATTCTTCCGAAGAAAACAGCACCTTACATATTTCCCAGCTAAGTGATGACTATTTATCGTGCTCAGGCAAATATGCCCGTTTCTTTTCTGACCGGTACATGGAAGCACCAGTGGTTTTTAAGACATCAGACGGAACCTATTTCTTCATGGGCTCAGATTGCACGGGATGGAACCCAAACGCGGCTAGATCTGCAGTTGCAAAAAGCATTTTGGGACCATGGACAGAACTCGGGAATCCCTGCATCGGCAAAGACTCGTTAACAACTTTTTATTCCCAAAGTACATTCATCTTGCCTGTTCACGGGAAAAAGGATGCATTCATTTACATGGGTGACAGGTGGAATCCGGAAAACCCGATAGATGGAAAACATATTTGGCTACCAATAGAACTTAAGAACGGACATTTTAAAATCCGTTGGCAAGAGGAATGGAATATTTTCAGTTTATAGGTTTCTAATCGTGCAGATACCCAAGGATTAATTTATTTGTATTTCTGAACCGACGACGAAGGAGAAGCTCGCAGAAGGCAAATCCACATGCCCTATATTATCTGTGTGTATAGCCGTTATTATCTCAATATCACTCCCCATTCAGCAACAAAATATCCATCTCTTTTAAAATCATCTATTGTCGGCTCTACTATTATATCAATTAACTGATTGTGTCCTTCAATAACATAAAAAAGTCTCAATAAATTATCAGGTTCCTTTGAAAAATTCAGTCGTATTACATTGTCAATTAATCTATCTGTCTGTGGGTAAATTGAATAAAATGTGTAATCATCAAGTCGAGGAATCCAGTAGTCAATGAAATCGTCAATTTCTCTACCTTTAAATCCATAATCAGCCATATTTTTTCTGAAAAAGGATTCTAGGTGATCTATTTTAATGATCCATCCAGAGTTATTTTGCCAAATATCTGGTTGAATGCTTTCATAAAATAAATAAGAATAAGTGTTATCTATCAATCCATTCGTATCAACTGAAATATTCCAACCGGTTCCGTATTCAGGAATTGATGTTACAATTTTACCCCCTATTGGAAAATCAAGTTTTACAGTCAATAGGATTTGTTCATTCGGGTATATGTAAATGTTTGGTTTATAAACCATAAGGCAGGTATCACATTCGTTTTCATCGTCATCAGGATCGCAACTTTGAAATGGTATAGTAATCATCAAATATGTGATGAATATCAATGGTAATCCTATATATTTCAATGCTTTCATATCTCTTTTATTTGTATTCACTTATGATGAATTATCTGCTTGTAGGGTTGCGTCTCAATTGGTGCAAACTATACAATATCTTTTTGGAAAGCTTACTCTTCCTTTTTAACATGAAGTATATGTAAAAGCCGGTGAATTAGTGGTGAAAAGAAAACTGCTGTAATACTTAAAAATGCGACTCCGCTATAAAGCGCATAAAATGACGAGAAAAGCTTTGCATTATCAGTTGTCATCTCGGATACAGGATCCATTCCTGTTAAAATCATGCATGCCATATAAAAACTATCCAGCCAGCTAATATTTCCAAGGTACTTATACCCAAATGTGCCAATTAAAACAGAAATTGCAATAAGTAATAAGGCGAATAGTCCATATTTTCCAGAAGAAGTGCAGTCTGTTTATTGAGTCCTTAAAATTTAAAATCCGTCTAATTAAGGCTCAACCTAAAGTAGCTAATAGCTTAGTGCACAGAAAATAACGAATTAGGGTGGCCGTCTTGCTCTACCTTGCCATGAAAGATGCCAAACCTAAATTAACAATTCACTATTTCGCAAAGATAAGTCAGCATAAGCGTCTATTTCTCAATTGTCATTTTTTGTTCCACATGTAGAGCAGAAGGGCAAATGTGCAAAATTTTTGTTACCACAACTCGCACAGTTTTTAAATAGTTCAAGACCGCAATGTCTGCAAAAATTTGTAACTGATTTATAGATCTCCGGGTCAATATTTCTGGCTGGTGGAAACTCCCACTTTTTTATAATGAAGTCCTTACCACAAGAAGGACAAAAATGATTTTCAAGAGCTTTTTCTGCAACTTCGATTTGCACATTTTTAGCTCTTTCCTGAGTAGATACTTTTAGTTCAGCTTGTTTCTTATCAATAAATTGCCGGATTGTTCTGATTGCATAATACCCAAGTCCCACTGAGAGTATAATGCCAACGGCATATCGAACATAACCTCCATAACTAGGCAGATATGGAACAAGTCCAAAGAAAAATGCATAAAATGAAAATAAGGTAAAACCGAAAAATAATGGCCAAAATTTATGGTTTCTGTACCGTATGAAAAAGAAGATTCCTAAAGCTAAAATAGGGCCAACAAAAAGAAGTCGAAGCAGAAAAACTATAAGGTCGTAATGTTTTAATTCTTTGTAATACTTGATTTCAGCTTTTTGGTTTTCCTTGTCAATTAATAATTGTATTTCTTGTTTTTGTGCATCCTTTATATCAATTTCTGCTTGCCTGGAATTAAGCTGTAAACGCCAGTCCTGTTCAATTTTATAGAATTCGTCCAGCTTCCTTGCTCTGCCAATTACTTCAATATCTTTATCGGGAGAGCCTAAGGTTATTCTGGTTTGCACCCAATTGTCGAAAGACTGTTTCTCATTTGTGTAATTTTCTCTGGCTGTTTCAATTGTTTTTTCAATAGTGCTTCTACTATTATTTAAGCTTTCAATATCGACATTTATATTATTGATTTTATTGTCAAGATCTTTCATCGTCGCATGGTCGACAAATTTTTCAATTTCAGGACGCACGGTAACAGTGTCAAGGTCCCCGATAATTCTATTTGACAGAAGAATAAGAAACACGCAAAGGATAATCGAAATGGAATAATAAATAATCTGGGAAGTACGCTGAAGTTTTTTACTGTTAAGTTCCATGGATCTTGGTTATGAAATTTGTCATTTATGAATTTGCACTATTCTTGTCTCATTTGAATTTCTAATTCTTACTAAATAAACTCCTGGCGTGAAATTACTTAAATCAAAATGGATTGAAGACAATCCGTTCGCTTTTTTAGTGTTTACGATTCTTCCGTAACAATCTGATACATCAATTTCTGAATTTCTATTATAATCATCCAACTCAATAGTTATTTTCCCCTGTGTTGGATTGGGATAAATTAACAAATTCCAGCGAGTCCCGATTTTTGGAGTATCCATTAACAATTCACCGTTAAAACTCACTGAAAATTGCTCAAAATAGAAACTATCAATTTCCATTTGTACTCTTTTATAACAGGTACAAGTGGCAAGCAAGGTATCAATAATTGTTTCCGATATCATCACTTCATTACTATCAACCCTGACTGTAAAAATATGCTCAATGGCACAATTTTCTGTCCCCAGATAACCCGAAACTATTAGAGTGCTCATATTCGCGAAATGATATCCAAGCTGATAATCACTTAAGCTTGATTTGAAACCGGAGCCGCTGCAAATGGAATAAAAAGTCAATTCCCGAAAATCCTGCGCCTTCAGCAAGTTTATGTTTGCACTCAGGATTATTAATGCCAGAATTTGAGTAATTGTTTTCATGGTTTGTTAATTTTAATTTTGTATCCCCAAGTATATTTTGAGTCTAATAGCCAGAATTTTCACTTCATAAGCCGTGTATTCAAAAAATTGGTTTGTTCTTTGGTTTGTTACTTCACATTTATCACCACTTTTCCCTTAGCGTGACCCTCGCTTAAATACCTCATGGCATGGATGGTTTTTTCAAGAGAATACAATTCGGTCAAGAACTGTCTTTAAGTTTCCATTCTTCTTTCTACCTTTCTTATTCTATTATCAAAGATATTTCTAATATAGTCAAAATCCAACTAAAAAGCTCATCAAAAAATCAACCCTGATAGTTTTGAGAACCACTTATCCAATTAACGCACGCTAATTTTTAACCGAAAATCTTTTAAACGAATTGCCGTCAAAAACCCTGTAAGTTAAAAAATACCCATAGACCCAAATTCTGAAGTGCCAATGATAATGGACTGGAAAATTAATAGAGGGGGTCATTTTTAATTTTTGCGGCAAGAATGTAAAATGTGGAGCAGAAAAATCCAATTTTCTTTATGATAAACTCAACTAGTATGAATAATTAATTGACTATCCTTTAGTTCTTATACTTACCTTTTTATTAATATTGCATACATGTTTCTTTATAAGAAATAATGCGTGACTCAAATTAAATAAACTACCTGAAATGAAACAGCTCCTTCTGCTTTTATCCCTTCTGTTTTTTGGAAATCAGCTTTTTTCCCAGAACCTTTTGAAATTTGAATGGAAATTTAAAACCGGCGACAACCTGGAATGGGCAAGCAACGGCTATGATGATAAGGATTGGACTTCAATTATTGCTGGAACAATTTGGGAATCTCAGGGAATTGGCAACTACGACGGATTTGCATGGTACCGCCAGTCGGTTGTTATTCCCTCTAAACTGAAAAAAGAAGTTGAAGCTAATGGAGGTCTCGAGCTTAATCTTGGAACCATTGATGATGTTGATTATACATACTGGAATGGCGAATTCATTGGGAAAAACGGGGAAATCCCTCCAAATTATCTTACTGCATATGACAAACTTCGTAAATATTCAATCCCTGCGAATAAAATTATCTGGGATAAACCGAATGTTATTGCCGTAAGAGTGTTCGATTCAGGAGGTGGTGGCGGAATTATCGGTGATGAAATCGCTTGTACGATAAAAGGCATTCAACAACTACTTACTATTGAACCTCAGTTTTCACGCCCTGATCATCTCTTTCTTGGAAAAGAACCTGTTACAATCCCGATAAAAATAACTAATCAGACAAAGTCGTCAATAAAAGGATCCGTCAGTCTTAAACTGCTTTCTGATTTTGGAGAAAATGTTAAAACTTCGGTTGTTCAGATATCCATTAAGACTGGAGCAACAACTCTGGTTTCTATGGAAACAGGCGAACTCGCTCCGGGGTTTTATATTGCAAACGTATTTTATTCAGGGGATACAAATAATAAAAAGATGGAGTTTAGTATTGGTGTCCGTCCCGAAGAAATAATTTCTCCAACCGACCGTCAGGCCGATTTTGATAATTACTGGATGCGAGCCAAAAGAGAACTTGCTGCTGTTGATCCTCAATATAAATTAATTCGACAAGATTCCCTTTGCACCGCTACAAAAGAAGTGTATCTGGTTGAAATGCGTTCACTTGGAAATATCTTAATAAGAGGATGGTATACAAAACCAATTAAAACAGGCACATATCCTGCCATTCTTCATGTTCAGGGTTACAGCTCAGTTATGAAACCCGAATATGCATACCAGGGCAATGATATGATAAGCTTTAACCTTAATATACGTGGCCATGGCAATTCTACCGATGATATAAATCCTGGATTCCCAGGTTACATGCAGTATTTTGTAAACGATAAAGAATTGTATATCTACCGTGGCGCTTACATGGATTGCTTGAGGGCAATTGACTTTTTGAGCTCACGTGATTGTGTTGACACAACCCGCATTGCAGTAATGGGAGGAAGTCAGGGAGGCGCTCTCAGCTTTGCCACAGCAGCTCTGGATTCGCGTATCGATCTTTGTGCTCCCGATGTGCCTTTTTTATCCGATTTTAAAGACTATTTCAAGGTAGCAGCTTGGCCGGGCGGAGAATTTGCAAATTATTTTAAAGAACATCCTCAAATGCCTCAGGAACAGATATATGCAACTTTAAGTTACATCGACATAAAAAATCTTGCGCCATGGATAAAAGTGCCGGTATTTATGGGTGTTGGCTTACGCGATATGACTTGTCCTCCACATATCAATTTTGCAGCTTACAACCAACTTAAAGGGCCGAAGGAATATAAGGTATATCCAAATTCAGGTCATGGACTCCCAGCTGAGAACTACAATCTGAAAATTGACTGGGTTAAAAAGGAGTTTAAACTTTAATATTTTGCCTTATATTCAGGATGCGTGAAATTGAAATGCCCCTCCCCAACCTCCCGAGTTCGGGACAGGCTCTCCCACAGGTAATGGAGGGGCTTGTCTGGCGTTTGAACAACGCTTTATGGAATTAAAGATAATATGTTTAAATAGTAAAGTTTAACCTAGTTTTAACTTTGAAAAAGGTATAAAATTCAGAGACAGGAAAGAATTGATATTATTAAACTTCTATAATCAAGTAATATAATAAAATCGATAGACTAGCCCTCCATTCTGGGGGAGAGCCTGTCCCAAACTCGGGAGGTTGGGGTGGGGCAAAGCGAAAAGAATGCCCTTTTTCCAAACGAGCATCAGTAAAACCAGACCCCAATAAAAGAATTATTTGAGAAAATAACAGAAGTTAGTTCAGTGTAATTCCTGTAAATTCGAATTTGTAAGTTTGTTTTTTAAAGTATCTTCAAATAACTAACTTCCTGCGATGAATAAGACAACTTTTTTCTCAATTGCCATTCTCTTAATTCTATTTGGGGGATGCAGAAAAGCTGAACAATGGTTCCCGTTTAATCCTCAAAAGTCAGAAGGAATATCAGCAATTGATCAAAGCCATTGGCTGGATGCCCCGGCTGGCAAAAGTGGATTCCTAACAATGGATGGGGATCATTTCAAATTTGAAAACGGTGCTCCTGCTAAATTCTGGGGAGTGAATATCTGTAGTGAAAAGCCTTATGTTTCTAATGAAGAAGCCATACTCTGGGTCGACAATCTGAAATCCTATGGGATAAATGCCGTCCGTTTTCATAAGTTTACTGAACATGCCCTTACCGGAAATTCTTCGGTGGATTTGGATTCCGCAATGATGAGGAATTTCGACTTTTTTCACAATCAACTTAAAAATGCCGGAATATATTATGGCTGGTCGCCAATCTATGGACACAAACCTTTACCGGGCGATAGCGCAAGACTTATAAATTATTCTGAAGTGATAAATTCCGGTTTAAAAGATCATCTTAAATCCTCAACCATAGGTTTGGTAAATTTCGCCGAAGATTTGCAGGATTTGCAAATGGAATTGATCCTTAATTTACTGAACCGTACAAATTCTGTATCCAGACAAAAATATGCAGACGATCCCGCTCTTCTTTTTGTTGAAATACAAAACGAAGATAACATCTACTTTGCAACGATGCAGCAGACTTTGGAAACCTGTCCAACATACCGTTCAATTCTCGCAAAGCGCTTCACGGACTGGCTTATGCGGAAATACGGCACACAGGAAAAGCTGATTTCTTCATGGGGATCTGAGAATTTTAATTTCGCTCGGGAATTCTCTAAAGACACCGCACAATGGCATCTGCAGAAAAGAAATATCTGCCCGATAGCGAACCACGGGGTTTTCGATTATGAATACAAAAAAGCAGTTGATGCAAACTCAACCATGCCATTGTACCTTCTGGATATGCTATCCTTCCTGAATATTCAGCAGCAGAACTTTTACGATAAAGCTGTTACCATGATCCGCTCCACCGGTTATAAAGGAGCCATAGTTGCATCCTGCTGGCAGGCTGGGAGTGGTGTAAGCCATTTTTACAATTTGTACAACGATTTCAAAACTGGTATTGTCGATCGGCACAATTATTCTGGTGGAGGAACCGGACATAGTCTTAAACCCAGTAAGGTAAATAATGAATCAATGCTAAAAGTCCCGGGTTCCGGATTGCTGAGCACCGGACTTCAGAAAGTTCAGGGTCGTCCTTTCGTTTTTTCAGAATGGATGAGTCTCACACCCAACGAATGGACCGCCGAAGCTGTACCTCTTATTGCCGCCTATGGTATGGGTTTACAAGGATGGGACGGCTCTTTCGCATTTGCTTCGAATAATATCAAGTTTTCCAATACTGTGCAGTCAGGTAATCATGGCGTTTATAACGTGGAATCTCCTTTACATCTTGGACTCTACCCAGCTATTGCCAATATGATTTACCGGAAGGATATACAGGAAGGAGACCTTCTTGGCACCAGAAATGTGAATATTGGAGCTCTTGAAAAAGGTGTAATTGGATTTGTAGAAGTATCAGATCAGTCGGGCGATCAGAAGAGTTTCCGCTCTACCATTCCTCAAGAAGTATTGGCAATTGGTAAATTTCCTGTTGCATTCACATCCACATTTATACCCACAAAAAGTCCCGAATTAACTCAATGGCTTGATACAATAAATCACATAATTAAAGCCAGTAACGCACAACTTGAATGGCATTATGGTGAAAAACCATGGTTTAGCATTAATACTCCGGGAACTATTGGTTTCGTGGGATTCCTACCGTCTTCACCGGTAATTATAGGGCCTGTAAATATTACTTCGAAAAATGAATTTGCTGTAATCCTTGTCAGCTGCATGAATCCTGAAGAAACCATTCAAACGGCAAAACAATTGGTGATAACTACTATTGCCAGGGCGAAAAATACAGGTATGGAATACAATGAGAATCATACAGAACTTCTTCAAGTCGGAAATGCACCATTATTGCTTGAACCAGTAAAACTCCATCTTACCATTGCCCGAAAAGGGAACCCTAATGTCACAATTCTTGATCACATGGGATATAAAACAACAAATTACCTAAAACCTAAAGATGAAGAGATGCTTCTGGATGGAGAAAAGACTCATTCGATTTATTACCTTTTGGAATACTAAACTTGCTTTGAAAAACCAATAATCATATTGAAATGAAACCTGAAAAAATATCAATGAAATCAAGGAACACCGGAATTCAAGTCATTTTCTTCCTGCTTTTTTGGAATGTAATTCCCTCATTTACTTATGCGCAAAGTTGTTCAGATGTCTACATCATTGCCGGCTCAAGTGTTTTTAACCCATTAAGCGAAGTGGTTATTTCCTGTAAAACTGAAGGCACTCTTATTGTCACAGATGGTAAAAACAAGGAGTATTTTAAAACAATTGCCGCTCCCCGTGTTTCGTTTATTGCCGGGGGAGCAACGGGAACGCATAAAATATCCTTAATCGACAAGAAAGGCAGACTGGCAGGAGTTGCCATCTTTACTTTGGAAACGAAAACAAGCATTGAAGATGGAGGAAAATATAAAGAGCTTTTTGACATCTTTTACAATGGGATGTTTGGTCCTGATAATCCTGAAATTGGTGAAATTATCCGAAATGGTGTAAGCTACAAATTCTTTGTCCCCTGGGATTTAGACAATAGTAATGTTATGAATGGCTCTCTCTATTTTTCACCAAATGGAAATGGATTAACTGATTTGTTGCGAGAGACACAACGTAAAGACGGAATGATCTGGAGTTTTGTCAGGGATGGCAGTGATTATTACTACTATGAGACAGCATACGATCCTATAAATTTTTTCATGAAAGAAAAAGAGAATTTTTTTGTACGTCAACCTGTCGATAATCATTCAGATTATTGCTATGTAAACATGTTCTATAAACACTGGAAGACAAGCGGAGATAATGAATGGATGAAAAAAACAATTGCGTCAGCAGCCTTGGCACTCGACTATTGCTACACAGATTCTATCCGCTGGTCGAAAAGATTTCAGTTATTAAAACGTCCCTATTGCATCGATTCCTGGGATTTTCAGGTAGATGACGAATACATTCCCGCAGCTCCAATAAGTCCAACAATGGTAGTAGTTCCCGGGAAAACTAAATATGGCATTTTCTTTGGCGATAATACAGGCTACTTTGAAGCGTGTAATCAGCTTGCCGAAATGTATGAATCTATTAATGAAACGAAAAAAGCAACTGTTTACCGGAAACGGGGACAGGAGATTCTGGCAAACCTCACCAAACTAGCCTGGAATGGAAATTTCTTCACTCATTTTATCGACGAAGATCCAAATGTAAAGCGCAATCTGGGAGTTGATGAGAAGTCACAAATAGCCCAAAGTAATATGTATTCCATTAACCGAGGATTACCCCATGAAATGAACGTAGCCATAATAAAAACCTACCAACGTCTAAAAGAAAATCTGCCTGTTGGTTCTCCCGGTGAATGGTATTCCATCTATCCTCCATTTGAAAAGGGATTCAATTCCCACGACGAAAAATGGCAATATATGAACGGTGGTGTTGCGGGTCATGCCATTGGCGAGCTTGCCAGAGGAGCTTATGAAAACGGCTTTGAAGCTTATGGTTCAGATATTCTCAATCGCCTGCTGGATCTGGGCAAGAAATACGGAAACAAAATATGGTTTAGTTATTCGGGTTCGATTGCTCCTCCACCTCCCGCTCCAAAATACCGTACCATTGATCTTTCGAAATGGGCAAATATGGATTTGTGGGATAAAGGAAACGATGCTGCATTCACTTGGATGAATACCGGAAAAGCATCAGGTAACGACATGCGCGGAGTACCTGTTGGAGACCAGATGTTTCAGGGAATAAACTTCATGATTACAGACCCTGAAAAAAACCAAAGGAAATCAGTAATCGCCGTTTCAACAACACCCGGTTTTCCAAGTGATATTCAAGTACCAATTAACGATACCGCTGCAGCCATTTACCTCTTGCATTCCTCATCAGATAATATTCCCGGAAACGTATCCGGAGGAATTACTTTTGTATATTCTGATGGTAGCGAAGTATCAAAATATATATTCAAAGGAAAGGATATTACCAACTGGTGGTTTTCGGATTTGAAAAATGTAAGGGCAGGCGTCGCATGGTCTGGTCCAAATCCAAAAAGCACCAAAGTGGGTGTTTGCTGGACAGCTATCGACAATCCAAATCCAAATAAAACAATTAGTAAAATAAGATTTTCCGCAACCCTTGAAGGAGGAATTTATGCGGTCTTAGGGCTAACTCTTGCCGATCGCCCATTTTACATCCCTGTAAAAGGAGAATCGTTCGGAGGGCCAGACAACTGGGCCGCTGCAAACGGAATGGCTGCTTTGATGGAAGGTTTAGCCGGAGTTAAAAATACAAGTCTGGCTTTTGAAAATGTGAAACTTTCTCCAAGGTGGACCTCAGCCGGTGTTGATTCTGTAAGTGTTACAGCAAATCTTCCCTCTTCAAATGGCTACGTTTCCTATAATTACAGGTATAACAAAAAGTTGAATGAAATATCCATTATTGTAACCGGAAGTGGAAACGATGTAAATGCTCATATTTTGTTACCGGAAAATACATTGACTGTGCAATCGATAATGGCAAACAATAAACCCGTTGAATTTACAATTACAAAAATCGAAGATTCCCGGTATGCTGATTTTCATTTATCTTTAAATCAAATTCAAAACATTGTAATTAAAACTGGGATTTAACTTTAAGAAAATCATTTTATATGCATTCTTTAGTGACTTGGTGATTGGCTGGTGAAAACTTAAAATGTCTCAAAACTCTTTTCAATCAATGATTACAGCAAATAAAAAATCCATTTGAAAAAATCAAAACATGAAAACCATTCCTCTTCTTTTTATAGTGTTTTCAACTATATTTTTAACTTCTGGCAGTAAGCAGAAACACAAAGTTTTTAATAAGTTGGTCTGGTCGGATGATTTTAATATTAATGGCCTACCCGATAGTTCAAAATGGAATTATGAAACTGGATTTGTCAGGAACAACGAAATGCAATACTATACCAAAAACATTGAAAACGCCCGCGTTGAAGATGGAAACCTGGTAATTGAAGCCCGTAGTGAATACAAGGTAATTGGAAACGACACGGTTCGTGTTAGTTCGGCAAGTTTAATAACAGCCGGGAAACAGGATTGGACTTACGGTCGCATTGAAGTGAAAGCAAAAATCCCCGTGTTTCTCGGATCATGGCCTGCAATCTGGATGTTGGGTTCAAATATTAACGAAGTTGACTGGCCTGCTTGCGGTGAAATTGATATGATGGAAAACGTTGGTTTTGAACCTGACTTCATGCATTTTAACATTCATACAAAGGATTACAACCACATGAAGAGAACAAATAAAGGCAGGAAACTAAGCACACCATCACCCCAAAACGATTATCATATCTATGCTCTGGAATGGTTCCCTGAAAAACTCGATTTCTATTTTGACGGAAAGAAAATATTCACTTTCAAGAACGAGGGAAAGGGAAACGATTTCTGGCCATACGATAAACCTCAATATTTAATTTTGAACCTTGCTGTTGGCGGTTCCTGGGGCGGGCAAAAAGGGGTTGACACGAACGCATTGCCTCAAAAGATGGTAGTCGATTATGTAAGAGTTTATCAATAGTTTCGGGTATTCCTATATTCAATATCAGCTTAAGAATAATCTGATAAACGAAAAGTTCAAGGAAGGAATTTGGACAAGGTAAATATGAAATCCCTCCCAAATAATAAAGCTGGCTTAAACTTATTAAAAGAATAATTAGATGAAATCAAAAAACCTCTTTATTGCTATAATCGGTGCAGTAATATTATGCCTGAATCCCGTTATCTTATTTTCACAAACTCTTGAAAAAGAGTCAATTATTGAAGAAAAACTGCTCTACCATCCAATTCATCTAAATTCAACCAACAATTCCATTTTACCCTGGTATTCTTCTGACCTGAATGAAAACCTATCCCCTGAAAACTAACAAATGGGGACCTTTTTTTGAGGATATTCCGGGTTGGAGCGATACACAGATAAATGCTATAACCTTTGCACAGTTCATGATGAACCATCAGGAATATTTCCCAAACTGGATAGTTGATGTAAAAGGAATTTTTGACTGGGTGTTTAAAACCCTTGGGAATAGAGAATGGGAGAAATATGGTGTAATCGTGGTAAACGAGCAAACAGCCTATAAATCGCCGGGCAACAGTCACAGTTCCAGACAAGCATCTGCCGAGCTTCAGTATGCTGCGTTAACTGGCAAGCATGAAAAATATGAAAATGCAGTATTCCAATTAAACTGGGCAACTTATATGGTCGATGATGATGGCAAAAACTGTTATCCACGCGATGAAGTCTGGTTAACTGATGGTTATGGTGATTACGTTCGTCATTATTTACGGGCAATGTCATTTTTCCCTGAATTAGCGCCATCCGGTCAAAATCATCTGTTGAGCACAAGCTCAGTCATTCAACTAATGGAATACCGAACCGGAATAAATAAATTTCTGGTCCCGGAAGTGCCTGTTGAAAAAGTAAAAAGCACCCTCGTCCACTACCGCACATATGATAAAAAATCGACAGAAACCTTTAGATTGATTGTAAAACCATCCGAAATATGGGTAAATAAAAAACCCATTTCAGAATCTTCAGGTAACCTGGCCGACAGCTGGGACTGGAAACCTCTTCAATCTGGGGGAATCCTCACCATCAGGCATTCTGCCGGAAACGACGTAATCATATTAGGCAATTAAGTTTTAGAGGGATTTACAATAAAACCATGACTTTCCGCATTTCAAAAAATTGAATGTGTTAATATACCCGACATAAAAAACAAAATACTCAACCCCGGTGCTGAAGGCTTTTCCTAATTTTACAATAAACCTTAGTTAAATGAAAAAAATCCTGATTTCTGCTTTCATCCTTGGCCTTGTCTTTTATTCCTGCAAAAATGATCAATCGCAGGAAACCTTGGAATCTTTGAAGCAAGGTTTTGCTAATCCTCCTCTCGATGCACGCCCAAGGGCTCTGTGGGATTGGGTTGATGGCAATTTCGATCTTTCTGAGATTACTAATGAAATGGAAGAAGCAAAGCGCATGGGTTTAGGAGGATTCGATATCTGGGATGTCTGGAGTGTTGTAGATGAAGAAGATAAAATCACACCTGGGCCGGCATTTATGTCAGACTCATCACTTACAGGAATATGTTTTGCCATAAACGAAGCAGAACGTCTCGATTTTGACCTGGGTCTTATCATCTCTAGTGGCTGGAATGCAGGCGGAACGTGGACTCTGCCTGAAAACCAGACTATGGGTATTTTTCATTCAGACACTTTGGTTGAGGGATCCAAACCTATTTCAATTTCCCTTAAATTCCCGGAACTCCCCGGCTTAACAGACAAAAACAGTAAAACCATAATCCATATTGGCAAAAATGGCCGGCCGGCATTTTACAAAACCATTGCGGTAATAGCTATTAAGGAAAATGGGGCTTCAATTTTGGTCCCCGGAAAGGATATCCTCGACCTTACAAAAGACTTTCCCGAAAACGAACTTCTTAAAACTGAACTCCCTGCCGGAAAATGGAATTTACAGTGGTTTGTCTGCACAAATACAGGCGAGCCAATGATCGCATCAACTCCCAATTCAAAAGGACCGATGATCGATCATTTTAACCCCGATGCAAGCACTGCTCACATAAATTTCTTCATTGAGAAACTGGAAAAGAAACTTGGCAAACCAATTGGAAAATCGGGTCTGAGTTATTTCTACACAGATAGTTACGAAGTTAAAGGCTGGCTTTGGACTCCAAAAATGACGGATGAATTTGCAAAACGAAAGGGATATAGCCTAATCCCCTATCTGCCTGCATTTTATGGGCAGATTGTGGCAGATTCAAATATTACTTCAAGATTTCTTTTCGATTACAATCAGGTACTCTCGGATCTGATTATCGAATCGCATTATAAAAAAACACGTGAAATATGCGAATCTCATGGAGTAGGGTTTGTTGCGGAAGCAGCCGGACCAGGAATGCCTATCCATAATTGTCCTTTTGAATCGCTTAGATCTTCTGGCGTGCTTTCATTTCCAAGAGGTGAATTCTGGCATTTACCTTCAAATTCAAAATACTGGACAGACATCAAGGAATCGCCTAAAAGTTCACACTACCTTAAAGATTTACAGGTTATAAAGGGAGTTGCCAGCGCTTCACATATCTACAATCAAAAATACGTAGAGGCTGAATCCTTTACAGGCACTCACTTATGGAATGAGGGTCCCGGTGATCTTAAGCCTACTCTTGACCGCGCTTTGTGCGAGGGTTTGAACCGGGTTATTTTCCATACATGGCCTCACACACCAAAAAATTCAGGTGTACCAGGCTGGGTCTATTCTTTCGGTACCATTATTAACGAAAACCGCATCTGGTGGCCAATGGCAAAACCTTTTATGGATTATATCGGTCGAAGCAGTTTTTTACTTCAACAAGGAACTTTCGCAGGTGACGTCCTTTTCTACTACGGAGATGCAGCACCCAATTTTGCTCCCCCGAAATCCTTTATCCCCGAACTTGGCTTTGGCTACGATTACGATTATATTAATTCTGACGTCCTTCTCAACAGGCTTAGCATAAATAAAGGAGAATTAACACTTCCGGAAGGACAGAAATATAAAATTCTTGTTTTGCCCGATTCACGCACAATAAACCCTGATATTCTTTCAAAAGTCTTAGAGCTTATAAAGCAAGGTGCTATCGTGGTTGGCCCAAAACCGGAAAAGAGCCATGGTTTGCTGAATTGGGAAGAGAATGACGCACATGTAAAAACTCTTGCTGAGAGCATCTGGGGAGCCAGTGATGAGAATCACATAACAAACAGGAAAGTCGGAAAAGGCCATGTTTACCAAGGAATCCCTTTAAGAGAGATATTATTGTCAAACGGAGTAGTTCCTGATTTTGATTTTTCAGGGGATGTCCCTGCTACAAACCTTGATTTCATTCACAGATCTGACAAAAATGTTCAGATTTACTTCGTGAGGAATACAAGTGATAAAAGTATTTCGGGAGAGGCCAAATTTCGCGCCAATGGAGAGAGAGTGGAAATCTGGAATTCTGAATCAGGCCAGATTACCCCAGTAACTTTGTGTAATTATGTAGATGGAATTACCGAAATTCCCATTGAACTAGAACCTCTTTCCTCAGCATTTTTTGTGATAAGCGGAAAGAAAAATACCAAAAACAATCAGAGCTGGGATCCAAAAACCTACAGATTTGAAACTCCCTCCTCTGAAAAACTTTTGTTCAAAAATAAATGGACCATCGACTTCCCAAATAAGTGGAAGGGACCGGGAAAGGTTGAAATCGATAGTATCAAATGGTGGAATGAGTTTCCTGAAGATAATATCAGATTTTTTAGTGGAATTGCCATTTATGAGAATGATTTTTTAGTGGAAGAAGTTAGTGGAAATAAATCCTATCATATTGAGCTTAGGAATCTATCTGAAGTTGCGGAAATATTTATCAATGAAAAATATGCAGGAACCATTTGGCATTCCCCTTTCCATCTGGATATCACAAAAAATATAATCCCCGGTAATAATCATATTGCAATAAAAGTTGCAAATACATGGGCAAACAGACTTTGTGGAGATGCCCGGTTACCGGTAAGTGAGCGCATTACAAATACCAATGTTGTGAGGTTGCCTAATGCGTGGTCATTTCCGATGAAAGATATTCCAACAAAAGAATACCCGCTAATTAATAGTGGTATTTCAGGGGAAATTGCCTTGAAAAAGTATGATGCAATCCAAAATTAAGAGATTAAAAATAAACATAGAAACCGTTGCACAAAAAGTATTTTTATTACCTTGGTTGAATTCTTGCAAAAAAAAAAATGCAACAAGTATTTCCTCAAATACGAATTATTAAAAACTACCAACTATGAATTCAAATCGCAGAAGTTTTCTCAAAAAATCGGCCGTATCATTAGCCGGATTAAGCGCAATATCGGTTCTTCCTTCCTCTGTTTGGGGAGCAACTGTATCCCCAGGTGAAAAAATTAATGTTGCCCTTATCGGATGTCATAGTATGGGATTTGGCGTTTTAAAACAAGCTTTAAGTTTCAGCGATACAAACTGCGTTGCCCTTTGTGATGTGGATGAAACCGTACTAAACGAGAAAGCTGCTGAAATTGAAAAGACTTTCAACCAAAAACCCAAGTTATATAAGGACTTCAGAAAACTGCTTGAGCAAAAAGATATCGATGCAGTTTTCATTGGTACACCTGATCACTGGCATTGTCTAATGACCGTTTATGCCCTTCAGGCTGGCAAGGATGTATATGTTGAAAAGCCGATGGCCAACAGTATTGAAGAGTGCAACATAATGGTTAGGGCTTCTAAACGCTATAACCAGATCGTTCAGGTTGGTCAGCAGCAACGTTCTGGCTTTATTTTCAATCAGGCAATGGATTTCGTGAAAACAGGGAAAATCGGAAACCTTCGAAAAATAAATGCATGGGCAAATTTTGCCTATGGCGTTGGACCTGAAATTGTTGCCGATAGCCCTGTTCCAACTGGAGTAGATTATGATATGTGGCTAGGTCCGGCTCCACTCAGACCATTTAACCAGAACAGATTTCATGGCTCCTGGAGGCATTGGTGGGATTATGGCGGGGGCATGGCATCAGACTGGGGTGTGCATCTTCTGGATGTAACCTTATGGACAAATGATGATACTAGCGCCCCTGAAAAAACATTGGTGTATGCCGGAAATACATTCCACGAAAAACGCGCCAGAGAAACATTCGACAGCATGAATATCTGTTTCCCAAAAAAGAATCTTGCTATAAATTACGATTTGACAGCCGGACTCCAGCGTGGCCCCTGGGATATGCTTTATGGAATTGCTTTTGTAGGTGATGACGGGACCATGGTAGTAGATCGTTCTAAACTTACCGTTTATCCTGAATGGGACAACAAACTGAAAAAATTTGTTGGTGAGGAATACAAATACACCGAAGGAAAAGAATCGCATAACGAACATGTCCGTAATTTTCTCGACTCGATAAAATCAAGAAAAACACCTGCTTGTCCGCCCGAGATAGGCCGCGCAGCAGCAATGCACATGCATATAGCAAACATTGCGGGTCGTGTTGATGAGCCGGTTTTGATCTGGGATGATGCAAATAACCGATTTACAAACTCTGAAGCTGCCAACAGGCTTATTGCCCCGGAATATCGAAAGCCGTGGGTGTTGCCTACTATTTAATTAAGATTATTTCCATAAAAAAGAACACCATCTATACCTCAGCTAATGGTAATACTTTTGATCGTTTTGGAAAGCAGGTTTCCTTTCACTTTGCCCCTCCCCAACCTCCCGAGTTCGGGACAGGCTCTCCCCCAAGTTGGAGGGGCAGTCTGCCGTTTATGCCAAATTATTTGATTATGAATGATTTATATTTTCATTCCTGTCACATAAAAAATAAACAATTAAAAGTTTTAACTTATATGAACTTTAGTCCACTTTTTAAAAAATTAACTTTATGTCAATTCGGCTCAATCTTTGCCAAAGACAAGCCCCTCTCTCTTGGGGGAAGGGTTGGGCTGGGGCAATGAATTGCAGAATAAATAATTGTTTTTCATTGATTTCAACCTCCAACTAATTTAAATTAACTTAAAAATCTTACCATGCTTACACGTCGCAATTTTATTAAGTCATCCGCACTCACAACTGCAGGATTATTGTTACTTCAGCATAATTCATTTGCCTCTGCAGGGAATAAGCTGAATATCGGATATATCAGTGGTATCATTGGAAATGAGCTGAAAGGCGATTGGAAAGATGTCCTTAAAAAGACAGTTGATTTTGGTTTTACTGAAATTGAACTGGGAAAATATCTTGGGGATTCTGCATCCGATTTTCTTAAATATTGCGGTCAGATAGGCATCACTCCAGTTGCGGGCGGAGTGCCCTTTGCCAACAATCCGGAAGAATTGAAGAAAAAACTTGAGGACCTGTCTGCATTGGGAATAAAATACGCAGTAGTTTATTGGCCTTGGAATGGTGGAGGCCCCTTCATGCTTGAAGATTGTAAAAAAAGCGCGGGTATTTTAAATTCCATGGGCGAAGTTTGCAAATCTCAGGGAATGGAACTCTGCTGGCATAATCATGATAAGGAATTTGCAACCATGGAGGAAGGTACTCCTTTCGAATTCCTGATGAATAACACCGATAAGGATCTGGTAAAATGCGAACTCGATGTGTTCTGGGTACAAAAAGGTGGAGCCAATCCTCTCGAAATTCTTAAAAAATATGAAGGCCGTTTCAGAATTCTACACTTAAAAGACATGACTGGAGACGATCGTCGGACATTCGAATGTGTGGGAAGCGGAATAATCGATTTCCCGGCAATTTTGAAAGAAGCACAGAAACAGGGAATCAAACATTTTATGCTCGAGTATGATAATGTTGTAGATGGAATGACTTGTCTTAAAACAAGCGGTCAATATCTAAAATCATTAACTCTTTAATTACTTTTCATGAACCGTAGGGAACTTTTTAAAACTGCCGGACTTGCAGGTGCGGCAGCCTTTTTACCTTCATTTAGTCTTTCTTCTTCTATTCGGGGGGATAGTAATTTTCGTTTCTGTCTGAACACTAGCACAATCAAAGGTCAATCCCAAGGCCTCTTGAAAAATATTGAAATTGCTTCGAAAGCCGGATATGACGGTATCGAACTCTGGGTCGAAGATGTGAGAAATTATAAAGCCAAAGGGAATTCACTCTCCGATTTAAAAAAATATATCACCGATTATGGTATCCGGGTTGAAAATGCAATTGGTTTTGCTTCTTGTTTTGTTAACGACAACGAACAAAGAAAGGCTGCTATGATTTCAATGCAGTCGGATATGGAACTCATGGCTGAAATAGGATGCACAAGGATAGCAGCTCCCCCGGCAGGACTGAAAAAAGAAGCCATGCCCGATTTAAATACCTATGGTGAAAGATATAGGCAAGTCATTGATCTGGGTCGAAAAACCGGCGTTATGCCGCAACTCGAATTCTGGGGAGCCTCGGAAACCCTTTGCCAGTTTGGACAGGCGTTGATGGTCGCTTCTTCAGCAAATGACGCTGAGGTCAGAATTCTGGCAGACGCATACCACATGTTCAGGGGCAATTCTGGTTTCGAGGGACTAAAAATGGTGAGCGGAAATCTTATCGAAATTTTCCATGTAAATGATTATCCCGGAAGTATTGAGCGCGAAAAACTAACCGATGCTGATCGGGTTTTTCCGGGAGATGGAATTGCTCCTCTAAAACAGATTTTTTCTGACTTGAAAAAGATGGGTGGCACAAAAGTTCTTTCTTTGGAATTATTTAATACCGCTTATTGGAAACTAGACCCATTTGAAGTTGCAAGTGAGGGATTAAAAAAAATGAAGGCATTGGTAAGTGGATAGCCTAAAATGCTTATTGAGTTCCTTTGAACTCAAACCCCTTTGCACGCAGTCGCTAAGTCGATGCCTAAAGCAGCAAAATTATCTTTTGTACCTAGGATAATAGATACATATCACCAATATCCGCCCCTATATTGAGCGTTGCATTATAAGAGCCCCGAACCGAGTTTACGAGCTCGCCGAAGGCAACGGGTTAACCAGGATTTATTATAACTATGTCAAGCTTATATCACATAATCTTCGGGACAAAGGAAGGTAAATCTACTCGGTCACAAGAACATATATAAAATCTTTATGGGTATACCAGGAATAATTTAACTTAAAATTGGGGCTTCCTCAAAAAATTCTATGTCGAATTGCAAGTACGAATATACCAGGGATTTAAAGGTCGAACAGGAATTTGTAATGACGATTATCAACTATCTTTATTGCCAGAATATTTTTGAACAAACTCCAGAGAATTAAGGTGCCTGTAATAAAAAAAATAAAAAAAATAAAAAAGTCCATAAATTTTAACTTTATTTGCAGCCTTAATTCGGCTCGTAGCTCAGCTGGTAGAGCACGTGACTCTTAATCATGGGGTCGAGGGTTCGATCCCCTCCGAGCCGACCAGCTAACTTCCTGATTTTGTTGAAAATTCCGTTCTAAAATTCTTGATTAAACCTGGCGAGTGATTTCCGAAAGCAAAGACGAGTTTTCGGAAATCCAAGGGTTTGACTGAACAAATTCTCTCTCCCAAAGTTATAAATTCTGAAAAACGCACAATAAATCAAAGTATAGAAATCCCAAAAAACAAAGTATGAGAAATCTTATTTTCCTTTTTTTGATCGCCTCCTTTTCTTTTGCCAGCGGACAAAGTTTACCCGAAGGCGTTACTATGGTTACTCAGGCCTGCACTCAGACACAAGGTCTGTTTAGTCACAATTTTTACAGAAACAATGAAGTTATTGCCATCATTGAGCCAACTGGTTGCAATTATGGATATTTCGAAGAAGAAAATCCTGTAATATCCTACAATGCAGATTTTTATATGGCTTATAAAAAAGATACTTTTGCCACTGAAAGTGAAGCAATTGCATGGCTAACAAAAGCAATATCAGACTATTATAAACCAGTAGTAATCGACAAATGGCAAACACTCGAATCCTCAATCCCAAAGCTAAGCCTTGAATATCCTGCAAACTGGACATTCAGACCCGACAACACCGACTCATTTTTTGGTAGCAAAAGCGCCAAAAACAACAAAATCACTATTATGGTGCCAACACCCGGTGGCCCATCTGAAATATTTCTGATTGTAAGAACTCCAAATACTGAGAAACTCAGTACAGCTAAGGTCATGGATTGGACCGCAATGTGGATAAGAGATTTGAATTTTAAAACCAATCCGGCTAAGGATATTATTATCGGTGGAAAAACATTCAAAACCGTGAGTAATACCTTCATGTCCCAAATGGTTCAGCATCACTACTGGTATGCTGACAGTGAGGAAATCATTTATATTAATTATAATATGCTGAAAGAGGAAAAAATATGGTATCCGGTTGTTTTGGAAGAAATTCTGAAGAGTATCAAATTATAATTCCATTCATCCAGTAATAATTTTCACCTTTTTCTCTTAAGAAGCCATTGGTTTCCTTTAAAACACAGATACGACGACCCCGCCCCGATAAAAGCCCCCATCAAAACATCACTCGGGTAATGAATACCCAGATCCATCCGGGAATACCCTACAGCTCCTGCCCAGGCGAACGAAGGAGTAATAATATACCATTTAGGAAATGCCAGGCTTAATGAAGTGGCAAGGGCAAATGCATCTGAAGTATGACCCGAAGGGAAGGAAGGACTTCCAGCCGGGGCAGCTTTTTCAATATATGGATAAGTAATAAACGGACGTGTCCTATTTATGCCATATTTTAATACACTTGTTATAATTGCAGAGGTTAAAACAGAAACTCCTATGCACAATGATTTCCGGATTAGTACAGAATCTTTTTTCACCATTCCAAAACTGAATAACAAAACCGGTGTGCCAATTACCAGGGGGGTCACAGAATTTGAAATCCCTCTGAAAGCGCCATCAAGATTTGTATTACGGTTAAGGTTTATATTTCTCAGAATATCTATGTCAATATTTTGCGCTGATATTGAAATCAGCGGGAATAACAATAAAATAATAATGAATTTTTTCATTCCATTGATCATTTTTCAAAACACCGCAATTTGAATTAAAATTTCATGCTTTCAAAATATGGTCAAAGATTACTGATTATTTAGACAGTTGTAACTATTCAGCAACTTAAAACTATGCCACAGATTATTCACAGATTAATCATTTTCAAAGGTGTTCATGAGTACGCTTCGCTCAGTTCACAGATTTCAACAATAAAATAACAATGAAAAATTTTCACAGATAATCAGATTAATAAATTAATCAGATTCATTCGCGAAGCGAATGTTCTGTGACAATTATTTGTGTTTGAGAGACCTTTTAATCTGTGAATCTGTGGCTTATTTAATTATTGCTGAATAGTTGCAGACAGTTTAATAAATATCAGGTAAATTGTGATTTAATTTGCGCATTTAATAAGCCGCATAAAATATCCCTAATAATTCACAAAAATGGAAAGACGTAATTTCATTAAGCAAGCAGCTACAATTGCTGCTGCCAGCCAGGTTGGACTTTTAACCGGTCAAAGCGAAACATTTGCTTCCGGGCTTCAAAATAGCAGAAAACCTAAAATTAAGAATCCGAGAGCTATTACCATGTGGGATTTCTCCTGGCTTGAACGTCGCTGGCCGGGTGCCGGCTACGAAGACTGGGACAAAGCCCTGAATGAGCTTGTTGACCGGGGTTATAATGCCGTTCGTATCGATGCCTACCCTCACCTTGTTGCCGAAAACCCAACAAAAGAATATACCCTTACACCGGTCTGGAATACCCAGATGTGGGGAAGCCCCGACATTAACAAAGTTATTGTTCAGCCCTCTCTGAATACCTTCATTTCAAAATGTAAAGACAGGGATATCAAGGTCGGTCTTTCATGCTGGTATCGCCAGGATACGGATATGGTTCTGATGAAAATTGAAGGACCGGAAAAAATGGCCGAAAACTGGATTAAAACTCTCGAAAGTATTGCAAAAGATGGATTACTTGACAATATATTATATGTTGACCTGTGCAATGAATGGCCCGGTGATATCTGGTGTCCGTATTTCAAAAACGATCCCCCGGAAAAAACCTGGGGATACTGGCATACTCAAAAGTCTATGGATTTTATGAAAAAGTCTATTGAACTGGTAAAAATGGCTTATCCCCAGCTCCCTTATTGCTATTCATATACAAATGGAGAACCGAAATTGTATGCAGAGATACCTTTACCCTTTTTCGATCTATTGGAACATCACATCTGGATGTCACAGCTGAACGATGGGGAATACGATAAAGCAATGGGCTACAAGTATGATCGCTTCTCCCCGGAAAGCTATAAAAATATGGTTGCCAACTACGAAAAAGCTTATAATGAAAGAAAAACATACTGGCAGAAATTACTTAGCGATGAAATTCAACTGGTTGCCCGATCTGCCAAAGTTGCCAACCAACCACTGATCACTACCGAGTGTTGGGGAATTGTGGATTTTAAAGACTGGCCGCTTCTCAAATGGGATATCATTAAGGAACTCGGAGAACTTGGAGTTCAAACTGCGGCTGCAACCGGGCAGTGGCTCGCCATTGCAACAAGCAATTTTGCCGGGCCCCAATTTGTTGGGATGTGGAGGGATGTTGAGTATCATAAGCGATTGACCTCCTTAATTAAGAATTCCGCCATAAACAAAGAAATTGAAAACTCGAAACTGGCTGGTCGACTTTAAGGATTGCCAAAACCACAAATAAACCAAATTCACAAAAAATTGTTACTTTGTTAGTTGAATAAATTGCACTTTTTTAAAACAACTAAATGAGAATCCACTTCATAGCCATTGGCGGCGCGGTAATGCACAATCTGGCCATCGCCCTATATAAAAAAACTTATACCATAACAGGATCTGATGATGAGATTTTTGAACCCTCACTCTCCCGGTTGGATAAATATGGCCTTTTACCCGAAAAATGGGGATGGGACCCCGATCGCATCTCCCATGAAATCGATGCAATTATACTAGGAATGCATGCAAGGGAAGATAATCCGGAACTTATCCGAGCCAGAGAATTGAACCTTAAGATTTATTCTTTCCCCGAATACCTCTACGAACAAACGAAAAACAAAACCAGAGTGGTGCTCGCCGGAAGTCATGGGAAAACAACACTTACTTCCATGATCATGCATGCTTTGCGGGAAAACGGTTTTCAGTTTGATTATATGGTTGGTTCTGTTTTAGAGGGATTCGATACCATGGTGGAACTAAATGATGCGAACAAAATAGCCATCTTCGAAGGTGATGAATACCTGACTTCCCCAATTGATCTGCGTCCGAAGTTTCATCTTTATAAACCAAATATCAGTCTTATTACAGGGATAGCCTGGGATCATGTTAATGTTTTCCCAAGCTTCGAAAATTACCTTAGTCAGTTTGAGATTTTTGCATCCATGACCTCCGATTCACTGGTTTATTTCGGGGGAGACGTTTATGCCACAGAAATAGCTGAAAAAAATAAAAATAGAATTGCTACAATTCCTTATTCTGAGCTAATTTCCTGCGTCACAGATAATCTTTCATTAGTGGTTCATGAAGCGACAGCGGTAAGTCTGAGTATTTTCGGCAGACACAACATGCAGAATCTTGCCGGTGCCATGCAGGTTTGTAAAATGCTTGGTTTGAAAGATGCTGATTTTTTAACATCAATGTCTACTTTCAGGGGAGCGGCGCGAAGACAGGAGCTTCTGGCAAAGAACGGAAACCGTATGGTATACCTTGACTTTGCTCATGCCCCTTCAAAAGTTATAGCAACGGTTCAGGCATTCAGGGAACAATATCAAGGAAAGAAATTGATTGCATGTCTCGAACTGCACACATTCAGCAGTCTGAGTGCTGAGTTTCTGCCACAGTACAAAGGCAGCATGGATCAGGCTGATACCGCGATAGTCTTTTACGACCCTGAAGTAGTAAAACATAAAAAGCTACCCGCTTTTCCACCTGAACTTGTAAAACAATCATTTGGTCGCGAAGACCTTATTGTGCTTCAGAAATCCGGTGATGTTGAACAAATCCTCTTAAATTCAACAGCAGAAAACAGCATTTTTCTTATTATGACATCTGGAAATTTTTCAGGACTTGATCTAAGAAAACTTGCAGGAAGATTGATACAATAAGGCTTTAGAAGTTGATTTTCGGCGTTAAAATCAGGGATTTTGACGGAAATTTCTATTTTCTTTCAAAAACTTTTGCAGAAACAAAATCAAAAATTATCTTTGCAGTCCCAAATTATAAGGAATTAAATTTGGCCCGTTCGTCTAGGGGTTAGGACGTCAGGTTTTCATCCTGGTAACAGGGGTTCGATTCCCCTACCGACTACTAACATTTCAAGGTTAAAAAAAATGGCAAATCACAAATCATCAATCAAAAGGATCCGCACTAACGACGCCAGAAGGCTGAGTAACAGGTATTATGCAAAAACCATGCGGAATGCCGTCAAAAAATTCAGGGAACTAACAGAAAAAACCGAAGCCGCCGAAAAACTTCCGCGTATTGCTTCCTTGCTGGATAAATTGGCAAAACGCTCTGTTATCCATAAAAACAAGGCATCAAATCTCAAGTCGAAATTGACACGCATGGTTAACGCCCTGTAATTTATTTAAAAAGAATTACGAGCCCCTGCTTTTAACGGCAGGGGCTTTTTTTTATTGGCGTTAATATGTCTATATTCGCTAGATAAAACGTCCGCCATGGAAGAGACTCCAGATAAAATGCCCATTTCACAGTGGGCAGAAGACGACCGCCCCCGCGAAAAACTCCTCAGCAAAGGCACCATGGTGCTGAGTGATGCCGAACTGGTTGCCATTCTGATCGGATCGGGCAGCCGCACAGAGACAGCCGTTGACCTTTCGAAAAAAATCCTCGCTTCAGTTGACGGAAATCTTATTTCACTTTCAAAACTCAGCACTTCCGACCTCAGAAAATTCAAGGGAATCGGAGAAGCAAAAGCTGTTGCAATTGCTGCTGCACTTGAGCTGGGCAAACGCAGGCGAAGCGCCCAGGCCAGGCAGCCGAAGAAAATAACCAGCAGCAGACAGGCACACGATATCCTGCAGGAATACCTTGCCGATGCAAATTATGAACAGTTCTGCGTGCTGTTGCTGAACCGCGCAAATCACCATATACGCACCATTACGATAAGCGAGGGTGGCGTTGCAGGAACGGTAGCCGATCCAAAAAAGATTTTTAAAATGGCGCTCGACAACAATGCATCTTCCATCATTCTGGGTCATAATCATCCCTCAGGACAAATAACGCCCAGTGAAGCCGATATCGCACTCACGCGTAAATTATGCCAGGGAGGATTGCTGCTTGACTTACCTGTACTCGATCATATCATTGTCGGCGAAGAGCGCTATTATAGTTTCAAAGACGAAGGTAAACTTGACTGATCTATGATTAAATTACTTACTGTGGTGGGCGCAAGGCCTCAGATCATTAAGGCTGCTGCCCTGAGCAGGGTTATTACCGGAAAATTCAGCGGGTTGATCAGTGAAACCATTGTGCATACCGGCCAGCATTATGACCATAACATGTCGCAGGTATTTTTCGATGAACTTGGTCTTCCTGCCCCGGGCTATAACCTGGCCGTGGGTTCCCAAAGCCATGGCAAGCAGACAGCGAAGATGATAACCGGTCTGGAAGCCATAATGTTAAAAGACAAACCAGATTGGCTGGTTGTTTATGGCGACACCAATTCAACGCTGGCAGGCGCGATAGCGGCATCCAAATTACACGTTCCTGTTGTTCATATTGAAGCCGGGCTTCGCTCCTTCAACAAAGGCATGCCCGAAGAGATCAACAGGGTCATGTGCGATCATGCATCCACATTGCTTTTCACCCCAACGGCTGCAGGTCTTGCCAATCTGGTGCGTGAAGGTTTCGCTCCCGGTAACAAGCCTCCCTTTTCACCCGACCACCCGGGCGTATTCCATTGTGGTGATATTATGCTGGATAATGCCCTCTATTTTGCACCGATGGCAGCCGCGCGTTCAACCATGATAAAAAAAGAAGGCCTGGAGCAGGGAAAATACCTGCTGGTTACCATCCACCGTGACAGTAATACAGATGATCCAGGCAGGCTCACATCAATTTTTGAAGCCATCCTTCAGATCATCCAAAAAAATGACTGTCAGGCCGTCATTCCGCTGCACCCGCGCACAACCAATATCCTGAAGCAAAACCTCCCGGCTGAACTGTATGCGAAAATCCGCAGTTCGGCACAGATAAAGCTCCTCCCCCCTGCCGGATACATGGACATGTTGATGCTCGAGCAGAACGCTCAGATCATCCTCACCGACTCGGGAGGTGTTCAAAAGGAAGCCTGTTTTTTCGGGATTCCATGCATCATCGTCCGCAGTGAAACCGAATGGATCGAAATCGTTCAGCAACAGGCCGGAATACTTGCAGATGCAGACAAAGGCAGGATCATTGCGGCCTATGATACACTCAAGGACAGATCCGGCATCAATTTCCCGGCTGTATTCGGAGACGGACATGCGGCGGAATTTATTTGTAAACAGTTAGTTGGGAACGTAAAAAGATAAGTGCCTGGATTTGGAGAGCCTAAAGTTGGGAGTGCTATCCCCCACTCTAG
>JBBQAQ010000019.1:0-65774 GCA_038316435.1 Bacteroidales bacterium
TAATATAGGCCTAACAGAGAAAGCCTACGAAAACAATGAATTTCGTGAAAAAGCAATTACAAATTTAACCCAATTGCTTGAAATGAAGAGTATCACTGCCGTTCAAACAACGGCTTTCCAGGGGCATTCACCCGTGAGAGGAAGTTACCTTTCAAAAACTTAGTTGTGTTTATAAGCAGAGGAGTAAAAAGTTCCCTTCAACGCGAACTTGATTCGTTTTACAAAGAAGCAACGGGCAGCGAATTTAATATTCGAACAGCTACCAAAAGTGCTTTTACCAAAGCTCGGGCAAAACTTAAACACGAAGCTTTTATTGAGTTAAACGATAATGTCAACCAAACCTTTTACAATGAAGCTCCATATCTGGTTTGGAACCAAATGCGCTTACTCTCGGTGGATGGCACCAGCTTTTCCAATAGAAGAAAAAGTAAGAAAGGAATATCAGGAAGCCACGACAAAGCATCCTCAAAAAATCAATCGTACCAGTACCCTTTCAATGTTGATGGGCATAAGTGTAGGGCTATTTTTGAAAAAGCTTGTCAAAAAAGCGATTGCAGCGTTTGATTCCATTGTGTGCCAAACAAGGGAAATTGTCCGCCCCGGTAGAAAAAATGAGAGAAAAAAACACCCAAAGAAACTCTACTATATGAATTACAAACCATTATAACTTAAGTCAACGACATTGAATTACGAATCATTAATTAATAAAACAATTACTTCCAATCTTAAACCTATTTGGGAGGGTTTGAAAGTTCAAAAAGTTTGAAAATATGATATTTCAAAGAACCTTTAAAACTATTCTTTGTCAACATCCATTTTTATAATCTTTCCTGAACCAGCAGTTTCTTTCTCAACTTCAGGGCTTCCCTTATATTGAATATCACCACTTCCGGCAATTGAAGCTTCGAGTTTTTCTGAGGCAAAAACTTTGCAATTACCCGAACCGGCTATTTCAACCTTTACTACTTCAGATTCAAATCCTGCAGCATCAATATTTCCTGAACCTGCAATACTGAAATCTTCATAGTTTCCAGATTTACTGCCAAATAGTTTAATGTCACCTGAACCGGCAATACTTGCAGATACTTTTCTGGCAGCCAGATCATTCATTGCGAGCTTTCCACTTCCTGCCACCCTTGCCGAAACCCTTTCTACCAAAAGATTATTCATATCCATTGATCCGCCGCCTGCAATACTGAGATCAAGATTCTTAGTTTCATAGGATTTTTCAATGAACAGATTAGCAGAACCTGCAATAGAAATTGCTATAAGTGAAGGTGCTGTGATGTTTATTATAACTGGTTCATTAATCTTGCATCCAAGTTTGCATTCGATCGAAAGTTCATCGGAAGAAAATTCAACTTTTATTTTTTTCAAAGTTTCATCATTAGCCTGAATATCCAGTTTATATTCCTGTCCCTGAGTAATATAGACTTTTGACTTTAACGCAACCGACACTTTATTGAATTTCTCGGTTGGCAAATCTTTATACCCGTTATTAATTGGAAGGATAAATGCAGTAAGAAAAATAAAAAATGCTGTAAGAGCAAAAGCCTTGATAATTAACTGGTTTTTCATATTAATTAGATTTTTGTTAAAATATTTCTTAACACAAAGACGTTAATGTTAAGAGAATGTTGCATAATTTGAAAATATTCTCCAACTTGCTCATTGTACTTCAACTTCTAAAAAACTACGTTATGGAAACAGAGAACAGCCTGTACAGGCACAACACTCCTGTACAAATAAGATTTAATGATGTAGACATCCTTGGTCATGTAAACAATGCCGTTTATCAGCATTATTATGATTTTGCAAGGATACAATATTTAAAAAAAGTCCTAGGTGATTCTATTAACTGGGCCAATCAAACACTTGTTTTAGCTTCTATTAAAGTGGACTTTTTCAGTCCCATAAGCATTGATGACGAGATTCTCGTTGAAACCCGGGTTGAAATGTTAGGCAACAAGAGCATTGCCATGAAACAAAAACTTATTGATGCGAAAACCCGTGAAGTTAGATCTTCAAACAGAGCTGTACTTGTAGGTTATGATGCTGAGAATAAGATTACTTTTGAAGTTCCTGATGAATGGAAAAACAGATTTGTTAGTTTCGAAAAAACTATTGAATTAAAATATGCCGTTTCTTCCAATTAAAAGAAGAATTAAATGAAAAGCAAAAAGCGAGATCGTCATTGATTTCGCTTTTTGTTTTATTACTTTTTTATATTTTTTACCTTAACTGAATATCAAATATCAGCAAGACCTTCAGGCAATTCTAATATCATTAGCTTTTTTTTGTGATCGATTTCCAGAATAAAATCCTCATGTACCGGTAACAAAAACTCGGAGGATTCATTTTCTACAATAAAAAGCGGATTTAAGGGATTATCGATAAATTCCTTTATTATTCCTTCAATTCCCGAGGTCTTATCCTGTATCGAATATCCAATATAAAACCCTCCATTGTCATCAGAAATCCTGCTCTCTTCTAAAGCCTCTGTTTTTTCGAGATAAACACTTTTTCCTGTAATTTTTTTAACATCCATTGGATTAGAAATAAATTCAAGTCTGACTAATGCCCGATCGGGAAAAGCTTCAACTTCTTCAATAAAAAAGGGAACCAGTATTTCGTCCACTTCGACGAATAAAGGTTCCCCTGGTTCGATATCATCAGCAAAATCACCGTTCAAACGAAGCATCAATTGCCCACTTATTCCGTGAGCTTTTGATATATATCCTATTAATGAACAGTTTTCTTTGATCATTTAAGATCCTGTGCTTCTGATTCTTATTGTTCTGATTCAGCTGGTTTTTCAGCTTCTTCAGGTGCAACATCTGCTACGGGTGCCTCAATAGGTACCTCAGCAACTTCTGCTGCATGGTTCTGAGCGATCGGAGTTTCTACAGTTTCAACAGCATTTTCTTCTTCCTCCACTTCTACTGCTACCCCTTTAGCAGCACTTTCTGCTAATTTGGCATTCTTCTTGGCAATTGCCTTGACTCTTTGCTCATTAATTTTAGTCTCATGTTCCAGACGCCTGTTCTTGGAGTCGGAATTCTTCTGTTCTAAAGAAGAAATCTTTTCCTGAATCTTAGCTTCTTTCCCCGTGAGCCATAAGTTAAACTTCTTTTCTGCTTCCTCTTCAGTGAAAGCTTTCTTTCTAACACCTTCTATGAGGTGTTTTTTGTACATCACGCCTCTGTATGACAGTATGGCTCTGCATGTATCGGTAGGTTGAGCGCCTTTAAGAACCCAATCGAGTGATTTCCCGAAATCGAGTTCAATTGTTGCAGGATTAGTATTGGGATCATAATTACCCAGCTTCTCTATAAACCTGCCATCTCGTGGCGCCCTGCTATCGGATACAACAATGTGATAATAAGGTCTCTTTTTGCGACCTTGTCTTGTTAATCTGATTTTTACAGGCATTCTCTTATTATTTAATTAAACCTACATTAAAAATAGGGTGCAAAGGTAAATTTTTTATCCTTATACACAAAGTTTTAAGGCAAAATAGTTTCCCAATGCTCTCAGTAAAATGACTTATAAGAATGCCAAACCCTAATCCTATTACTTTTAGCTTGTTATTTAATTATAAAGTCTTAATTTTAATATTGATTAACAACAACCAAAATGGAAAAAGCACCTAATAGCATACTATGCTGCAAGAAGGCCTTCCAGAAAATTTGAAAACAAATAAAAAATTACCACGATGAAACGCTACATTGAACAACTGATAGAAGACATCCATAAGTCCACTTGGAATTTGAAGCCTCCATCTAAACTATGGGGGGAATCGGAAGCTGATCCTGACAATGAACGGGAACTGGAAGATATGTCGTATGTGGAGAAGTATATTTACGGCGAACAGCAAGCCATTGGAAAAATAACAGGGATTGAACCGGAGCAGATCCCTCCAACAGAAATATTAACAACAGAACAGCAGTCCCAATTGGCAATCGAACTGGAAAAGTTGTTGCAGAATTACCATTTTGTACTTGATTTTCCTGAAAAATATCCGGCTCACCTGCGATACCGATTTATCCGTGACTTTTGGAATGAAGAACATGTGCCACTTTCCTTTGGCGAAAACCACATCGAATTCTGCAACTATGAGGAGGCAAATTGTCCATTCCCAGGCTATTGTGATACATGTAAGGAAATAGCCGAACAAATAAAGTTTGATGAAATACATGGAGTAAAAGCCGACCTTGATTTTGATTTGGAGAATCTTTTACCCTCACAGGAAGAACTGGATGAATTCTTTAGGAGGCAAAATGATCCACCTAATCCAGGGCAGTAGATTGACTATTAAAATGTTACCTGACCAACGCGCTGAAAGCAATCCTTGTTCTAAAATCAATTTAAAACATTTTCACGAGTTTATTTCCCAATCATTTTCGACGGATCCACCCATTTGTCAAAGTCCTCAGAATTCACATATCCCAGCTCAATAGCAGATTGCTTAAGAGTAAGATGCTCCTTATGCGCCTTCTTGGCAATTTGAGCCGCTTTATCATAGCCAATATGAGTGTTTAATGCGGTTACCAGCATCAGGGAATTGTCGAGGTTCTTTTTTATGCTTGGCAGGTTCGGCTCAATTCCAGTGGCACAATGCTCGTCGAATGAAACGCAGGCGTCTCCGATTAAACGGGCAGAGTGAAGAAAATTACTAATCATCATAGGCTTATAAACATTGAGCTCAAAATGTCCGCTCATTCCCCCGATATTTATGGCAACATCATTACCAAGTACCTGAGCACACACCATTGTGAGAGCTTCAACCTGAGTGGGGTTAACTTTCCCTGGCATAATGGATGAACCCGGCTCATTTTCCGGAATTAAAATCTCCCCTATTCCACATCGCGGGCCAGAAGCTAGAAGTCTGACATCATTGGCAATTTTTGTAAGACTAACAGCCAAAGTCTTTAGTGCTCCGTGAGCTTCAACAATGGCGTCATGTGCTGCGAGAGATTCGTATTTATTAATTGCTGTGACAAACGGCAGGCCAGTAAGCTCGGCGATTTTAGAAGCTACTTTTTCAGAATAGCCTTTTGGTGTATTGATACCTGTGCCGACCGCTGTTCCCCCTAGTGCGATCTCTGAAAGATGGCTTAATGTATTTTTCAAGGCCTTAATTCCATGATCAAGTTGCGACACATATCCGGAAAACTCCTGACCGAGGGTAAGTGGTGTGGCATCCATCCAGTGGGTTCTGCCTATTTTTACAATATCCATAAAAGTCTCCGATTTTTCCTTCAGAGTATTCCTTAGAATTTCAACGCCAGGAATTGTAGTTTCAACAACCATTTTATAGGCTGCAATATGCATGGCAGTAGGAAAAGTGTCGTTCGAACTCTGAGACTTATTTACATCGTCATTGGGATGAATAAAGGTATTCCCTTCTCCTAAAACATTTCCCTTTAAAACATGGGCTCTGTTCGCAATTACTTCGTTCAGGTTCATATTCGACTGGGTTCCTGAACCAGTCTGCCAGATAACTAGAGGAAATTCTGTATCGAGTTTACTGGCAAGTATTTCATCACAAACAGCAGATATAAGCTCAGCTTTCTCAGGTGCAAGAACACCCAAATCAAGATTTGCCAAAGCAGCTGCTTTTTTCAAGTAAGCAAAAGCGTAAATAATTTCAATTGGCATTAGCTGACCGCCGATCTTAAAATTCTCTCTTGAGCGCTGTGTCTGAGCTCCCCAATATTTATCCCCCGGAACCTCAATAGGTCCCATGGTATCTTTTTCTATTCTGCTTTTCATTACATTTAATATTTTATACCAGAATACTCACAAAAAATATACTAGCGCTTACGAAGTAAAAGATTTGTGATGTAAAAATTCCCGTTTACATCTTTTGCTGTACCTATAGCCGAAAGATTAAATTCTCCCACTACAAGAGAAACAATTTTCGGATTGCTTTTGATAATATTCATTACTGAATCCGGATTCTCATATTCGCAATATGCAACCCAAACACCCGATGAATCGGCTCCAACATTAACTCTTAATAATTCCAGATCTGCTAATACGCCATCAGTATTAAAACCCACACTTTCATTTGCCATTTTTGCGCTATACGACTGAGCATCATCGATCATAAGGAAAGTTTGTGTTAGTGCAGGTTTTCCGCGTGTTGCACGATAATCATTCATCGCATTCTGAATGTTTCGTTCAAACTCAGTAACCTGAGTGAAACCTTCGTCTTTTTTACAAGAATTTACGCTTATCATCATTATTGTAAGGGTAACTAATGATATTAAATAAGTCCTGTTCCTCATAGTGTTTATTATTAGCGTTTGACACAATACCAACTGGCCGGAAATTTATTTCCCTACCTGATTCTTTTAAAAACAATTTTAAGCAAAATATAACATTTTGGATTAATGTTGTAACAAATAACTTTAATAATTAAAGAAAACTTCTTAACCTTTTAGATGAAATTAAGTGACAAAGGTAATAATAGGTATATCACTTTTTTTGCTTCCAAATCAATAAAATTTCAAATGAAGCCTTTTATTCACCTCATTCAGAGACTATTATCACTTCTTTCCCCATATTTTTCAATGAAGAAATTACACTAATTTCAATATATTTTCCGGGGGATTTGCAATCACACCTTTATGTTTGGCAAGAACGATTGGCCTAATGAGAAGTTGAGGGTTTTCTGTAATAATGGTGATCCATTCCTCATCTTTTAAATTCAGGTTTTTTAATTCATTTTTATACAATGCTTCATTTGTGCGAATAAGATTTTTCGGACTGACATGTAATTTAAGGATTATCTCATTGATTTCCAGAATAGAAATTCCATTTTTAATATAATCAATTACCTGAAATTCATGTCCCTGCTCTTGAAGAAACTTCAGTCCTTCTCGGCTCTTCCTGCATCTTGGGTTATGGTAGATTTTAATGACCATGAGATTGAAAAATAAAAAATAAAAATACAACAAAATTGCCTACATCAAATGCGAGAATCTGAAATATGGATAGAATTCATTTCGAAGAGTTTGGGTTAAGACTTATGGATATAAATGGATCAATCTTGATCACTCTGATACACATGTATTTAGTGTAAAAAAAAATATGTTAAAATTCAACAGGATTATTGAACAATATTTAGGTTAGATTTGTTATTTTATTTGCGATTTTAAGATATTAAGATATTTTTTTATTTTTATTGTATATTTCAAGAATTACTAAACCTAACTGTTAGTGCATATGAAACTTCAAATTAACTTCAGTACAAAGATTTTAAGGATGGTTTTAACCATTCTTTTTTCAGGCATTTTTGTCGGCAATATGTTTGCCCAGTTGTCAGGAACCAAGACCATCAATGCCTCTGGTGGGGATTATTCCAGCTTCAATGCTGCAATCAGCGCGCTTACTTCACAGGGTGTAAACGGTCCTGTGGTGTTTAATGTGGCAAATGGCACATATAACGAGCAAGTAACTGTACCTGAGATTACAGGGGCCAGTGCTGTTAATACTATTACATTTCAATCGGCTTCAGGGGATTCTGCTTCTGTGATACTGACTTACAATTCGACTGTTACATCCTCCAATTTCACCCTGAAATTAAATAATAGCGATTATATTAAACTGAGGAGAATGACTCTTCAGGCGTCCGGAACCTCATTAGGCCGAGTTATTGAATTAGAAGGTACTTCCACAAATATCCTTATTGAGAATTGCCGATTTTTTGGGAATAATACTTATACGAATTATAACGACAATGCAATTATATTTTCATACCAGGATCCTACTGACCAAATAACGATCCAAAAGAATTATTTTTTTAAAGGGAGTTACGGTGTCTTTTTTCAGGGAGTTAGCAGTATCGTTTATTCCACCGGAACTAAAATACTCAGCAATGTTTTCTCAGACCAATACCAATTCGGCGTCTATCTTTATTACCAGAACGCCCCTGTGGTAAATTCAAATTCGATTCAATTAAGTAACACTACTGCCACCGGAATTGCCCTAAATTCCTGTTCAAATATTCTTGAAGTGCAAAAGAACAAAATTAATCTTTCCGGAGGTGATTTCGGAGTTTATTTGAGTTCCTGCATCGGGAGTACGCTTGCCCGTGGACTTATTGTCAATAATTTTGTATCCATAACCGGAGGCGGAACTGCTTCCGGAATATATCTTAGCAATTCGACTTACCAGAACGTTTATCATAATTCTGTAAATATTTCAGCAATTACAAGTAATGATTATGGTGCATTCTTCCTCACAGGAGGTTCAAACATAGATGTCAGGAACAATATCTTCGCTAATTCCGGTAAGAACTATGCCTATAACATTAAAACACCGTCTGCATTGGAGTTTTCAGACAACAATAATTATTACTCAAACGCGAATTACCTGACCTTCTGGGGAAGCCCACTTGAGGATTTAACTGCGCTTAAAGCGGCCCAAGCGCCTCTAAAGGATGCAAATTCCATTTCATTTAACCCTGTATTTACTTCAGCATCTGATCTGCATGGTGGATCATTCCGCATTGACAACAAGGGCGTAAATCTTGGAATTACCACTGATATCGACGGACAAACCCGGACTACTTATGATGTTGGTGCTGATGAATTTACGGGTACTGGTGCAGCGCTTGTAGCAGGAACTTATACGATTGGAGGAACGTCGCCTAATTACGCCAGTTTTTCGCTTGCGGCAGCAGTATTAAATACTTATGGAATTAATGGAAATGTAACATTCAATGTGCGTAACGGATCATATACTGAACAGTTTACCCTTGGACCCATTGCAGGTACAAGTGCTTCAAATAAGATCCTTTTTCAGCCAGAAAGCGGAGATTCGACCAAGGTTGAGATTTCCATGAATTCCGGAATAAATAATAACTTTCTGGTTCGTTTTACCGGGGCCGATTATGTGACTTTCAGGAAATTGAGCTTCACCCCCCTTAACTCGACCAATTCTAGGATTTTTGTATTTGAAGGTAGTTCCGGAAATAATAATATCAGCTCATGTATTCTGAACGGAAACAATGATGGTTCAACTTATGATGCGTTAATTTACTCCTATGAAAATGTAGTAAATAACCTGACTATCTATGCAAATCTATTCTCCGGCGGACGATATGGAGTTTATCTGAATTCAAACTCCGCAAATATAAAATTAGTTGGGACAAAGATCCAGTCCAATATATTTTCATCTCAGAAAGGATATTCCCCTTATAGTATTTACCTCCGTTTTAATGATGCCCCGGAAGTTCTCGCAAATATCTTTACCAATTCTACAATCGCCAATTATTATGGGATTTATCTTCAGGACTGTAGTAATGATTTAAAAGTGCTTGGAAATAAAATAAACTCAAATAATTCCGATGGAGGAATTATATTGTATAACTGTAAATCTATCAATACTAAAAGAGGTCTTGTTGCTAATAATTTTATTGAAATAGGAGGAGCCTCAAATGCATATGGCATATATCTCTATGGGGGCGAATATCAGAATATTTATCAAAATTCGGTTAAAATAAGCACATCAAATATAAGCACCGGACGAGCTTTTTATAATGCCGGCAACTCAAATAATATAAATATTAAAAATAACCTGTTCACCAATTTCGGTGATGGCTATGCATTTTATAGTGAAACAGCTACAACCAATTTCGTATCGGATTACAATGATTTCTTTTCAACAGGAAACTATCCAGTCTTCTGGAACGGTGTTAATTACAACTCCCTTTCGGCATATAAAGTGGCTGCCAGTCCGCTTGATGTCAATTCAATATGGGCTAACCCGGTATTTCTTTCTCCAATCGATCTGCATGCTCAAAGTTCATTTATTAATAACAAGGGAGTTGCATTAACAGAGGTTACAGCTGATTTTGACGGTCAGGTCAGAAGTCTTTCAACTCCCGATATTGGTGCTGATGAGTTTAGCTCTCCTTTACTGCCTCTTGCAGGAGGAACCTATACAATTGGAGGTGTCTCGCCCAGTTACAATACTTTTTCACTTGCAGTTAATGACCTGAATACAAGAGGAATTTCGGGTCCGGTAGTTTTTAACATCAGGGACGGGAGTTATAATGAACAAATGACATTGCTTGATATTAATGGTTCATCTCCTTCAAATACAATTCTTTTTCAGCCGGAATCAGGGGATTCAAGTAAAGTAGAAATGGTTTTTTCAGCCAATATCAATAACACTTTCATTATCCAGCTGACAGGAACTGATTATATCACTTTCAGAAAGTTAACTTTTTCTGCACTTAACCCGTCCTATTCACTAGTTTTCAATTTAAGAGGAGGAATACAAAAACTGAACATTCAGAATTGTATAATAAACGGAAATGGTGAAACAGGAAATGTTTACAATACTGCAGCTATATATTCCAAAAGTGGAACTTTTACAGATCTTTTAATTGAAAACTGTAATATAAATAGTGGAAGCTCAGGAATATGGTTTGAAAGCCCTCTAAACAGCCAGAGTACAGGTACAAAAATCCTGAATTCTTCATTCATTGGTCAAAATTACAATTCTATTTACCTTAAATACCATGATGCCCCAATCCTTGAGAAAAATCTTATAAATAATACAACTGCATATACCCAATTTGTAGGCCTTCAGCTTTCTTATTGCAACAATGATCTTTCAGTTCAGGGAAATTCATTAATACTTCCCAATGGGGCAAATGGCATTTTTCTAGAAAATTGTACCGGAAACACCTCGAAAAAAGGTCTTGTTTCCAATAATCAGGTTGATGTAGGAGGAACCTACGTTGGTTCTGGTATTTATACAAACTCTAGTGATTACCAAAGAATTTACTTCAACTCTGTAAGGATTACCAGCTCTGATATTGGAAATGGCAGAGCCTATTATAATTACCAGGGTTCTAACATAGATGTACGGAATAATATTTTCACTAACGTGGGTGGAGGTTATGCTTATTATACCAATTTAACAACTTCAGTAGTCACTTCTGATTACAACGATTTGTTCACAACCGGGAATTACCTGGCATATTGGGGAGCGAGTACTTCAAATTTGAACAGTTTCAGAACTCTCAGCGGAAAGGAAACTAATTCAATATCAGTGAACCCGGCTTTTAACTCTTCACTCCGAACTTCAAGTTCATTTATTAATAATAAAGGAACAAATATCGCTGCTGTGACAAAAGATGTTGATGGAGAAATCCGAAGTGCTAGTACTCCCGATTTGGGGGCAGATGAGTATGTTCCCTCCGAATCACCTCTTACCGGAATTTATACTATTGGAGGGGCATCTCCCTCTTACACAACATTTAACCAAGCTGCCACAGCCTTGAACGAGCGTGGCGTTTCTGGTCCGGTAACTTTTAATATTCGTAACGGTACTTATGATGAACAGTTTGTACTAAATGAAGTACCCGGCAGCAGTGCTGTGAATAACATCGTTTTTCAATCCGAGACAGGTGATTCTTCAAAGGTAATCCTAGCTTACAATTCGACCTCAGCGGGTTTAGACTACCTGATTAAACTGATTGGTACAGATTATTTAACCATAAGAAAGCTTACTCTTGCAGGGACGAATACTACTTACAGCGGTCTTTTTATATTGCAAGGGAATGTAAGTCAGCTTACAATTCAAAATAATTTACTTAGCGTAAACGACAACTCTACCAGTTATTCAATATTCTCGGTTGATGGAAATTATCTTAAGGATATTTCAATTTCTCACAATACATTTCTACGGGGCAATGGTATAAATTTAAATGGATTCAATTCACAACTTTCAACCGGAATAAAAATTGAAAATAATCTTTTCGCTAATCAGCGAAGCTATGCTATTTATCTTTATGACGCAGATAGTCCTGTTATAAGGTATAATGATATCTTTGGCAGTACATACATCTTTAATGCCATATACCTTTACAATTGCGATGGCAAAATGAATATCTCTGAAAACAGAATTTTCAGCGACAATTATGCAACTGGCATATATCTTAATTACTGTGACGGGACTTTAATAAGTCAGGGAGTGATTTCTAACAACTTTGTAACCATAGCAGGTAATTCTTATGCAATTGGAATTTCAATAAATAATTCAGTATATCAGAACGTCCTTTATAATACAGTAAACATTGCAACAAGCTATTCATCCACCAATAGTAAATATGCATTTTATCTGACCGGAGGAGATAATGTTTTTGTGAAAAACAACATATTTGCCAATACTACCGGAGGATACGCCTACTATGTTGCTACTACTAATGCAGTTGATGCTTCTGATTTCAACGATTATTTTTCAACGACCGATATCGCCTACTGGGATGGAACTAAGGCTACCCTTGCAGCTCTGCGAACTGCAAATAGTGCCGATGCCGGTTCTATTTCAGCAAACCCCCAGTTTGTATCTCTTACCGACCTTCGTGTTAAACAGTCCTTACTATACAGGGCAGCCACACCTTCAGCTTTAGTAACCCAGGATATTTTCGGTCTCACTCGTGATGCTGTTAAACCAGATATTGGAGCTACTGCATTCTATTGTACTACCCCGGTAATTGATATTACCACATCAACATCATGTTTTGGGGATAGTACTGCCTTTATTTATGATGTAACCCAGGTTTCCGTTGGTTCCAATTACAGTTTTGATTTCGATAACGACTTCAATCCTGATACAACTTTCTTTACAGAAAGCGGAACCATACGTCATCTTTTCCCGGCATCCGGAAGTAAAACGGTAAATCTAATAGTTTCCCAAATTGCAGGATGTAATGATTATGCAGCTGAGAATATAATAATTGAACCATCAGCTGTTCTGGAAGTTATTGCAACCGGTGCTTATTGTGCCCAGGATAATGGGTCAGCTACAGTAAATATCAACGGGGCCGGTCCATTCATCTATCATTGGTCCACCGGTGAAAAAACTTCCTCCATAAGTAATCTTGCAAAAGGAAGCTATTCAGTAAGTGTAAAGAATCAGAATAACTGTGTCAGCACGGCAAGTTTCAGAATTGATGACCGGATTGTTGTTACAGTTAACGAATTGAGCCCTTCAACCTGCGGCCAGTCTGATGGAAAGGCAATTGTAAGTGTTTCCGGTGGAACAGAACCATATAGTTATGCTTGGACCAATGGTGAAACAGTAACAACTGCAAACAAACTGCCTTCAGGTACAAATTATGTTAATGTTTCTGATGCTACCGGTTGCTCATCTGTTGGTTCTATCAGCATTAGTACTGATGCTTCTGGTCCGAAGATCTCTCTTAAATCGGTAATTCCTAACAATTGCTATGGTGATAAGGCAGGATCTCTTGACGTGAACCTGACCGGAGGTACCAAACCTTATAATATTCTTTGGTCCAATGGAGCAACAACCGAAGATCTTACTGGTCTGGCTTCCGGAATTTATGATCTTTTAGTAACCGACAATACAGGATGTGTAGCTTCTGCCTCTTACGGTGTTGACCAGCCTGTATTCCTCAATGTTTCGGCAGTTGTTGAAGATGCAAGTTGCAATGGTTCGGATGGAAGGGCTGTGGCACTTGCAGGCGGAGGGATCAAACCATACAGGTATTTATGGTCCAATGGAACTGAAAGTTCTGTTGCAAATAATCTTGCGGCAGGAATTTACACACTAACACTTACCGACAATAAGAATTGTTCAATAGTTGCCCCAGTCATTATTAACAATACCGGAGGGCCGGAAGTTAGCCTCAATAAACTTACGGGAGCAAGTTGTACCAATGCAGCTTCCGGTTCAATAGACATAAGTGTTAGTGGCGGAACTCCCCTGTATTCCTATTCATGGATGCCTGGCGGACAAACAACTCAAGACGTAAATAGTCTTTCGGAAGGTATTAACCAGATAACTGTAACCGATAAATCCGGATGTATTGGTTTCAGCAGTTTTATAATTGAAAAGGATGGTCCGATGACTAATCCAATCTGCCTTGTAACGGTTGACAGTACCACGGGTAAGTGTGTGGTTGTGTGGGAGAAGTTGTCACAGCCCGATGTTGCTTTCTATAACATATATAGGGAAAGTTCCTCCTTAGGTCTATTCCAGCTTATATCAACCAGGCCTGCAAATGAGCCCGGAGAATATCTTGATGAGGTAGCCGATCCCTCTTTGCGCTCCTGGAGATATAAAATTTCAACAGTTGATGACTGCGGAAATGAATCAGAGCTTAGTGAGTCGCATAAAACCATTCATCTTACTCAAAATGTCAGTTCAGACAGAAAGGTTAACCTGATATGGGACAATTATGAAGGTTTTAACGTGGCTACCTATAAGATATCCCGTTTTACTGCAAAACAAGGTTGGATTCAACTGGCCAGCCTACCAGGTGACCTGACTTCTTTTAAGGATGACAAAGCATTAATTGAAGAGGAATTGCTATATGAAATTGAAGTGGAGAACCCCAATGGACCTTGTTCTACTTTAAAAGCCAGCACTTACAATACCACCAGATCTAACAGGCAAAGTACTGTTGTTAAGAGTACAACTGGTGTTAAAGATTTAGGAAACCTAAACTCAATTAGAATATTCCCGAATCCTGCAAGCTCAAAATTCACTCTTGAATTTAACCAGGTCGACCTTCATAAGGTTGCTGTTGAGATTCTCGATTCAAAAGGGCAGGTAATGCGGAATTACCTTCATATGGCCGAATCTGATAATTTCAGGACAGACTTTGATATAAATGGTATTTCACCGGGAATATATATGCTGAAAATAAGCAGTGACAACAATGTAAACTACAGAAAACTTATAATACAGCCGTAAGATTAACAGAGGCTCGAAGTTCAGGAGATAGTTCTCAGATTTTGATACCCATTAGAAGGATGTCATCAATCTGGGAACTATCTTTCATCCATTCGTTAATTGTTGAGACTAATTTTTCTTTTTGTTTCTTCATGTCTTCCTTGTGAATGGAGAGAAGCATTTCTTTAAGGCGTTTCATCATGAATTTTTTTCCATTGGGGCCGCCAAACTGGTCGACAAAACCATCTGATAAGGTGTAAAAAATATCTCCTTTTCTGAGGTCAATCTCATGAAGTGTAAAAGGTGTATCACTTCTTCTGTGTATTCCGACAGGCATATTATCTGCAGGAAAAATGATAATTTCACCATTTCTCACAAGCAAAAGAGAGTTATTGGCACCTGCAAACTGAGCTTTCATTTTGTTCATATCGAAGATGCAAAGGGAAAGATCCATACCATCTTGGTTTTCCCCTTCTTTTCCCGTCTGTCGTAATGATTTGATAACATAAGCTCTGAGGTCATTCAGGATATTGTCTGCACTCTTTCCTTCGTGCCTTATGACAATTTCATTTAAAAATGCCACTCCCAGCATGCTCATAAATGCCCCTGGGACGCCATGACCTGTGCAATCGGCCGTTACGGTTATCAGCCTTCCATTCTCGCTGTGCATCCAATAAAAATCGCCGCTGACAATATCCCTTGGCATGTAAAGGATAAAAAAATCGCTGATAATAGTTGAAAGGTAATCCTCCGGAGGTAGTATGGCTGACTGAATCCGGCTTGCATAATGGATGCTATCGGTAATTTCTTTACTTTTAACTTCAATTTCAGTTTTTTGCCGCACCACTTCAGCAGTCCTATCTTGAATTATTTTCCGTAAACTCTTTGTATAAACCTTTACAATACCAAAAATCACGACAGCGAGAAGTATGACATAAAACAAGTATGCCAGGATTGTCCGGTACCATGGAGAAAGAATTGTAAAAGCAAAAGTAGCTTCAGTACCTTCGTTACCATAAATATTTCTCGATTTTACTTTGAAAATATAGCCGCCTTCATTGAGGTTGGTATATTCCTTTTTACTTTGAGAAGACCAGTCGCTCCATTTCTTATCATATCCTTCCAACCAATATGAAAAGGTAAGAAACGATTCATTTTCACCTGACTGTGCTGCAAAATCAAAACTCAGGGAGTTAAGAGCATAGGGAAGTATAGGTCTTATTTGAGTAGGTTGTGAAAGGGTTGCAAAACCATTGCTGTCATATCCATTTCCTCCAAATAATGTTGCACCATTACCCTGAGTGACAGATCTGATAAGAGTATGGTAAATAGAATTGTAATTTTTCTTCATGCTGGGGTCAAACCGATAAATTCCGTCAGGACCACCAAGCCAGACCATCCCGTCATCTGCCTGAAAAATTGAATGCTGTATGTTTTCCGAAATTCGCGCAAAGGGCTGAGTGATCCATGAGAATCCATTTCCGGCTATATATTCCATGTAACCTACATGATATTTCTTTTTTAAACTTTGATCATTCACAGTAACCATCCAAACCTTATTATTTTTCTGATCGCTAATCCTGTGAATGTAATGAGAGCCATCGGCAAAATCGGAACCGAAAGAGGAGTCGGGTTCAAAACCGCCCTTGCGGATACTAAATTTAAAAAGTCCTTTACTTGTACCTAAGACAATCCTTCCTGAAATATTTGAAACAAGTATAGGACCTGTTGGAACGCCCCTTAAGGTATCGAATTTTAAAATTTCAATGTCCTTGATCCTATTATTATCAAATGATTTAATATTCATTTTTACCAGGCCCTGTTCAAGTGTACCCATCCACAGATTCCCTAACTGGTCCTCAGAAATATTTGAAATGGTCGCATCTATTCCTTGAATCTTATCTTCAATATTCCATTTACCCTTTTCATATTTAATTGGACTCAGTCCATCTTCAAGGCCAATGTAAACGCGAGCCGGATCAAGTTTCGACTGGTAAATGTCATAGGCAACTGCACCCTGAATTTTACTGATTTGTTGACTCTTATCTATTTTCCTGATGTCATTATTTGTTAATACTAGCAATTCTTCATTCCCATTATAAGTGAAATCAAGCAAGTCCCAGCATTCTAATGAAAGTTTATCAATAGCTTTAAAAACGGGTTGGTTGAATTTATCGCCATTTAACTCTTTGGTTTGGTGGGTCAAATAGAAAACTCCAACTGTTGATGCTGCATAAATTTCACCACGGAAACTTGTGATGGATTGCACAGTGCCCTGAAGGCCATTCTGTGAATTAAAAAGACTTACAGGTGAAAGAATCTCAACTCTCGAAATCCCTTTACTAAGAGCAAGCCAGATATTTCCTGAACCATCAGTTTTCTGGTCAAATATAATCTGGTCCTGCAAACCATATTCCTTGTCTATAATATTTTGAATTTCACCTTTATCATCAATAATCACCAGACCTCCGCCCCAGGTTCCAATTGAAATATAGTCATCTCCTAACTTTGCCAGATTAAAGATCCCATGACTTTCAAGGTATTTGTCTGCCTGGGTTGTAAATCGCTTTATCTTAGGCTGAGAGGTTTTATCTTTTCCCCTCTCAAGTGAAAAAAGCCCTTCTTTTTCTGTTGCGACCAGTATTGTAAGTGAATCAAGGCCGATTACACCATACACTTGTTTATTTGCAAAAAAGTTGCCGCCTGAAACAAGGTTGAATAATATACCGTCAAAACTACAAAGACCGGTTCCCTCAATATATGCGAAAAAATCATCTCCTTCCCTGAAAAATTCAATAATTCTTGATGAGGATCTGACTACCCTCATTTCTTCCCCATTCCATATAAAAAGAAAATTATAGGCTTGAAAAATAACTTCATTATCTTTGATAAATACATTCCATACCTTCTGGAAATCTCCGATATCAGAAGGCAAATTTTTCCTTATTGAAACATAACCCATAATCCCGATTGAATCGGGGGCCAGATACCCAATCTCATTATCAGATCCCACGTAAACCCTTCCTTGTTTATCGGTAGCAAGGGATAGTGGAACTTTCTCATTCACCAGTGGAATTAATCTCCAGCTAATCCCATCATATTCAAGAACTCCGGAATTATTTGCGAAATAAACTAGCCCCCTGTTATCAATCGCTATGGCAAAGTTTTGCTCCTGGGCATTGTAAGTTTTTGATGAGAAATTATAAACCGGGTAGCGTCCATACTCTTGGTTTTTTTGCGCCAAGAGAAGCACCTGAACAAGAAAGAGTCCAAGAAAAGTCAAAATAAAATTATATATTCTCTTATTCCGCAACATAATATAATCTTACAAAGATTTTGGGAACATTAAAAATAGAACATTTACTGAATTAATATTGAAAAACCGAAAAAAAAGAAATGCAAATCTTTTTTTTAGTTTTAAATATCATCTCCATATTCCATCAGGAACGCTTTGATAAATGGATTTATATTACCGTCAAGAACATCCTGAACATTTCCAGTTTCAAGTCCTGATCGAAGATCTTTGACAAGTTTATAAGGCTGCATAACATAATTACGTATCTGCGATCCCCACTCTATTTTCTTCTTTTTACTTTCAATCTCCGCCTGAATTTCCATTTTCTTTCTCAGTTCAAGTTCGTACAGATGGGATCTTAGTATTCGAAGAGCATTTTCGCGATTCTGAAGTTGCGAGCGGGTTTCGGTATTTTCAACAGTTATTCCGGTTGGTAAATGTCGCACTCTTACTCCTGTTTCCACTTTGTTCACATTCTGTCCACCAGCACCGCCAGACCTGAAGGTATCCCATTCAATTTCCCCAGGATTAATAACAATTTCAATTTCGTCATCGATTACGGGGGAGACAAAAACAGAAGCGAATGAAGTATGTCGTCTTTTCTGTGAATCAAATGGAGAAATTCTCACAAGTCTGTGAACTCCCGATTCAGCCTTGAGATAGCCATAAGCAAAATCTCCCTCGAATTCAAGAGTAACCGATTTTATTCCGGCCTCTTCACCTTCAAGAATGCTTATTTCCTTAACTTTATAATTATTTCTTTCGCCCCAGCGCAGGTACATCCGATAGAGCATCTGCACCCAGTCCTGACTTTCCGTTCCACCCGCACCGGAATTTATCTTCAAAATGGCTCCAAAAACATCTTCCTCTTTCCTGAGCATATTACGGGATTCCAGACTTTCGATATCTTCGAGCACCTTTTGATACAATGCATCAACTTCTTCCTGACTTGCTTCACCTTCCCTGAGAAAATCGACCATGATCTGGATATCTTCCAACTGGGCTGAGAGATGGGCGTAATCGATGGTCCAGCCCTTTAGTTTGGCTAGCTCTTTAAGATGCTTTTCTGCAGCTTTTGGATCTTTCCAGAAATCCGGTGCCTGAGTTTTACGTTCTTCTTCTTCAACAAGTATTAGTTTTTTTTCGATGTCAAAGATGCCTCCTTAACGCATCCTGGCGTTCAAAAAGTTCCTTTACCAATTCCGGTGTTGTCATAATAATTGTTTTAGAATGACTGCAAAAATAGGAAAAAGGACTTGTAAAACCTGTTTCTTGAAGGCATTTCTTACTATTTTAAAGTTTTTATCTAAATAATATTATTATTGTCTGGTAAAATAATATCTCGTCCTTGACTTCGACAAATGCTCAGTCCAACGCCGGGACTATGAATCTTTTCTAACTGTTTATCTACCAATATTTTGTTCCTACGGAACGATCCAGTAAGGGATCAAATATCGGTAGAAAAATGTAAGTTACGGTTAATCATTTGGCTTTTTAACAAAGTCATCCACAATTCTGAAAATCAAATCAAAGTCAAAACCTCTTTGAATGGCAAAACGAATCAACCTATTCTTTTTTTCATAGGATTCATATTTCGCAAGTTCCCGAGATTTTTTGGATAATAAATCACGAAGTGCAGCTTCAAAGTTCTCTTTTGGAAGACTTGCCAGGGCTTCTTCTATGATTTCTTTCGCCAATCCTTTTTTTATCAGAGCATAGCGAATTTTTTCCCTTCCCCATTTATAAATCCTTTGCTTATCTCTGACAAAGTATCCAGCAAAACGCTGATCGTCAATGAATTTGTCTTTTTCAAGTTTTGCAATAATATTTTCCCAAAGGGCTTCCTCAATATTCCATTTTCTTAATTTTTCCTTTGCTTCGCTAGAACATTTTTCCTGCGCAGAGCATAAATTTTGAAGGCGACTAAGGGCTTCGTCAGGGGAAATATTGCGAATAGGTTTCAATGTTTTACGGCTTTTACAAAACGATTTTTATCATGAATATCTCTTATAATTTCGATATCACAGAGTCCAACAGAGGTAAAAAGTTCAACTACTTCATGAGCAAAGTTTTCATTGATTTCGACATAAAGTACGCCATTTACTGAAAGCTTATGGGTTGCAATGTCGGCTATTGCCTTGTAGAATATCAGTGGATCTTCATCCTTTACAAATAATGCAAGTTGCGGTTCAAAATTAAGAACATTGCTGTGCATATGTATTTTTTCACTCTCTAGAACATAAGGTGGGTTACTTACAATGATATCACAATACCCCACTTTTTCAAACTTGCCTTGAAGCATATCTTGTTCAAAGGAATTTATTTCCACATTATTAAGTTCAGCGTTATGTTTTGCAATTAGCAAGGCAGGCACGGAAACATCACAGGCATAAACTATGGAATCCGGAATTTTTTTTGCCAGAGTGATTGCAATACATCCACTTCCGGTTCCCAAATCAAGAAGTACCGGCTTGAGTTTCTTATTTTCTGCAATTATTCTCAAAACAAGTTCTTCCGTTTCCTGTCTTGGTACAAGAACATCATTATTCACAATGAATTTAAGTCCTAAAAACTCCGTTTCTCCTAGAATGTATTGAATCGGTCGGGAGGTTTTAATTTCCTTTGCGATTTTTTTAATGAATTCTTCGTCAGAGCTTTTTATTTCCTCATCAGCATTTTGGAAGATTTTTTTTCGGGGGAAACCAATAAAATCAAGAGCTATAAATGCTATGCTTTCAATTTCTCCTGGTGAATAAATATCCTCTGAAGAATCTATTATGAACCTTATTGCGTCTTTTACTTTCAAAAGAATTATTTTTGATCAAATTTACAAAATCAAATGACTCCTTCAGCACGGGATGAATTTTATATGCGGCGTTGCCTTGAGTTGGCCAGAAAAGGACTTGGACTCACTAGGCAAAATCCTTTGGTGGGTTCTGTTGTAGTTTATAATGACCGGATCATCGGCGAAGGGTATCATCATGAATATGGTGGAGAGCATGCGGAGGTTATTGCTATCAGTAGTGTTTCTGAAATTGATTTATTGAAAAAATCAACTCTTTATGTAAACCTGGAACCCTGCGCACATTACGGAAAAACTCCACCATGTTCTCTAATGATAAAAGACATTGGTATTCCCCGGATTGTTATCGGTTGTAAAGATTCAAACCCAAAAGTTACCGGCAAGGGGATTTCAATTCTTTCTTCAAGCGGGGCAGAAGTAGTTACAGGTGTTCTTGAGAAAGAATGCAGATGCCTGAACCGAAGGTTTTTCACTTTTCATGAAAAAAGACGCCCCTATGTTATTTTAAAATGGGCTGAGTCGGCCGACGGATATATTGATATGGATAGGCAAAAAACAGGAAATAATCATCCGATTTGGATCACGAACCATACAGCAAAAATGCTTGTCCACAAATGGCGTTCCGAGGAACTTTCCATCATGACAGGAACAAATACACTTATCCTTGATAATCCGGAATTAACTGTAAGAGAATGGCCTGGAATTAATCCAATTAGAATTGGAATGGATAAAAATGGCAGGCTTTTTGAGGGAATCCATATTAAAGACGGACAAGTTCCTTCAATTATTTTTTCAGAGACTGCTGAAAATGATTCTGAAAACCTATCTTATATTTCCTTGCCTGCTGAAGGCTTTGAAATTGAAAGGTTTTTGGAGGAAATGTATGAACGGCAGGTATTAAGTACTTTTGTTGAAGGAGGAGCTAAACTTATTCAGGGTTTTATAAATTCTGGCCTTTGGGATGAATCATTTGTGTTTTATGGAAACAAAATGTTTCATTCTGGCGTAAAAGCGCCTGTTTTGGATAGCGCACCTTATGAAAAAAAACTATTCAGGGGAACTAAACTGTTCATTTATAGAAATAAACCATAGAAAAACCGATTGTTTTGTTTTGGAATGTAGCCGGAAACTATATAATTTCACTCTATTATTAATTATCTTTGCCGTCTTGCGAACCTAATATTGAAGAAAAAACACTCTAAATAAAAAAAGAGTGGAAAAATAAACTATCAACCAATGAAAAAATATCCGATTTTACTAGCTATTGCACTTTCCGTAATTGCCTTCAATTTATTTGGACAAAGTGCAAAACAATACCTGAAAGCCGGGGATGAGTTTATCAAGAATAATAAATTCACTGATGCTATTGACCAATACTCAAAAGGTCTTCAAATTGCACCAGACAATGATAAGGCTTATACACAGAGAGCTTATGCTTACTCCCAGATTTCAAAATTCAAAGAAGCTGCAGAAGATTACGACCGCGCATCTGTGTTTATCCCGAAAGATGAAGTGAATTTTTTCAATGCAGCAGGCATGTATTATAAATTGGGAGAAAATATTACATCCCTCGACAGGTTAAAAAAGTCTTTGGCTATTAAAAACTCCTATATTGAAGCAATACAGCTGAAAGTTCTGGTTCTTATTAACCTGAAAAAGTATGATGAGGCACTTGCCGACTCAAAGACCGCTCTGAGGTATAAAGAAACTGCAGAAAACTATTTCGTTTTTGCAAGGGTAAATGAGAACCTTGGAAAACTTGATGAGGCTGCTGAATCTTACCTGAAAGCTATTGAGAAAAATGATAAGTATAATGATGCAGCTATTCGCCTTGCTGATTTATACAGAAATCAGAAAAAGTATAATCTTGCTACTTCTTATATAAATAGGGCTATTCGTCAGGATGCAAATTCTATTGATGCGTATTTTGTGAGGGCAGCAATTTATTTTGATCAATTACAGTATCAGTCTGCAATAAATGATGTATCTACCATTCTTGGCCTTAAACCTAATGATGCTGCCATTTATTTCCAGCGCGGTAAATATTATCAGGCTTTTACGCAATATACCAACGCTATACTCGATTTCAACAAAGTTATTTCTATGCAACCTGAGAATGCCAAGGCATATTATGAACGTGCATATTCCTATGAACAAATCATGCAGTATAAGGAGGCAATCAAGGATTATGAAATGCTTGCTAAAATGTCAAAATACGACGTCGCTGCTCAGGAATTACTTGCAAATGCAAAAGCCCGCTTATTTGAATTAAACAGGGAGGCTAATAAACCTGTTATTTCTATTGCTGACCCAGTGGAAAGTGCAAGCAAACAACTTGATGTGCCTCGAGGAATCAGCGTTTTACCGTTAACCGGAAAAGTAAAAGATGAAAGTAACCTTAAGTCGGTTATAGTAAATAATTATACCATTCCATTTGCTTTAAAGGATGGAAGTTATGAGTTTCTTACCAGCGTTAATCTGAATAGTTCAGATCAATTGATCGTTGAAGTAACCGATATTTATGATAATGTTGAAACATCTGTATACACAATCAGAAGAACTGAAGTCACACCACCTAAAATAAATATAATTGCTCCTTATGCTTCCGATAATAATTTGATTTACCTGGATAATAACGATCCTTCTCTTTATATCGAGGGAGCTGTTCTGGATGAGAGCAAAATTATTAGCATAAGCATTAACGGAGTGCAGGCAAGCTATATCCCGGATGATCTGAATCCTACATTTCAGGCTACTGTTAACATTACTAATAAGGATAACTTTGTTGTAAAAACAAAGGATGAGTTCGGGAATATCACTGAAGAAACTTATATCCTTAACCGTGAAGCCGCTGATATTTCGGCAAATAATCCCATGGGAAAAACCTGGGTTGTATTTATTGAAAACTCAAATTATGAGAATTTCGCATCCCTCGAAGGACCGGTAAAAGATATTACTCTAATGAAAATGGCATTATCCAAATACAGCATTCATAATTTTATCCAGAAAAAAAATATGACCAAACAGGACATGGAGAAATTCTTTGCAATTGAACTCCGTGATTTACTCAGGAGCAACAGAGTAAATTCAATCCTTGTATGGTATGCTGGTCACGGGAAATACATTAATGAAACCGGATACTGGATTCCTGTTGATGCAAAGAGGGATGATGAATTCACATACTTTAACATCAATGCATTAAAAGCCTCAATGCAATCCTACCCGAAAGAAGTTACACATACACTTGTAATCAGTGATGCCTGCGAATCCGGACCAAGTTTTTACCAGGCTATGAGAGGAGCATCCGAAGTAAAATCATGCGATGACTGGTCGGCAACACGCCTTAAATCGTCACAGGTTTTCTCTTCTGCCGGTTATGAACTTGCAGTAGATAATAGCCAGTTTACCAAGACCTTTGTGAATGTCTTAACAAATAACCCAAATGCCTGCATTCCGATTGAAAGCATTGTTCAGAAAGTTACCACTGCGGTTACTAAAGAAAATCAGCAAAAACCTCAATTCGGAAAAATTGCCGGCTTACAAGATGAAGACGGAACTTTCTTCTTTATGACAAAATAAATAAGAAGATCATGGATCTAACACATATTCAATTCATTATGAAAATTATTCGCCCCACTAGGCGGATAATTTTTTTATGTACCCTGAGCATATCCTTAAATCCTCTTTTTTCACAGAATTATTACTTTGATTCTTACGGAGTTGCAGATGGTCTTTCCCAATCAACAGTTTATGACATTGTTCAGGACCAGAACGACTATTTATGGCTTGGAACAAGGGCCGGTGTAAGTCGGTTTAATGGTAAGGAATTTGTGAATTACTCCCTCGAAAATGGGATGGCAGAAAATGGTGTCAGAACAATTTTTAAGGACTCGAACAATATAACATGGTTTGGCCATAGTGGCGGCGGTGTGAGTATTTATGACGGTCGTGAATTTCATGTATTTACCATTCCACAAGAGTTTTTTTCAAGCGATATTACCAGTATACTTCGTGATCAGGAAGGAAACATCTGGATTTCCTCTGAGTTATCAGGTGTTGTTAAAATTACCAAACTAGGTAAAACTCTGAAAGAATCTGTTTATGAAAAATATATCGGCGACAAGCTGAGTGACAGGGTATTTGGTGCATACCTCTCCCACAAAGGAACAGTATACTTTATTACCGATGCGTTTATTAAATATTATAAACCTGCCGAGAATAGCTTTGTGAATCTTAACATGGATGGGATGCCAACCTTTTTCCTCATTACATGCATGTTTGAAGACTCGAAGAATAATCTCTGGTTTGGAACGTATCACGGAGGTCTGTATAAATATGAGACATTAAAGGACAGCTTTAAAATATATGACATTCGTGATGGACTCGCTTCAAACTGGATATCCTCAATCTCAGAAGACCACAATGGCAATTGCTGGGTGGGAACCTGGGGTAGCGGAATAACGGTTATTTCTGAAAAGGGAATGAAAACCTTTAACAGTGAAAATGGGCTTAATGATTTAAAAATCAGAAAAATTATCGAAGATAAGGAAGGCAATATGCTAATTGGAACTCATGAGCATGGTCTTTCTATTTTCAAGGGAGAACAATTCGTTTCCTTCTCACCGGATGATGGATTGCTGAATCCTCAGGTTTGGTCAGTAATCCAGGATCATACTGGGAAATACTGGTTTGGAACCAATGAAGGTATTTCAATTTATGATGAAACAATGCCAGAGGGAAAGCAATTCCGCGATTTCTATAAGTTGAAAGGAAACCGGATTAGAATGATCAAGGAAGATATCCATCAACGGGTTTGGATCAGTACCGATGCAGAGGGGATATTTACTTTCAACAGCATTACAGGCGCTTTCACGTACGAGCAGAAATTAAATTCCTATTTGCCAAAATTGGTTGTAACTGCTCTGGAAACTGATAAGAATGGGAAAGTGTGGGCCGGCACTTTGGATGGACTTGTATCTTACGATTACGATAATCAATCTATTAATTACTATACACAATCTTCAGGACTTGCAGGGAATGATATTACGGCATTATTCTCCGACAGTAAAAACAGGTTATGGATTGGATCTCGCGGAGCCGGGCTGACTTTGTTGACTGATACAGCCTTTTCGATTCCTTCTTTGGGCGAAACCTTTACAGTCACCTGTATGCTGGAAGATCAGAAAGGGCAATTATGGGTTGGTACTGAGGCTCAGGGAATTCTGGTAATTGATCCACAGACAAATACAATAGTTAAAACTTATAAGGAAAGTGATGGTTTACTTGCTAATCTGATTAATCTGCTGAGTTCAGACAAACAGAACAACATTTACATTGGAACAAATAAAGGTTTGAATGTTTATAAAGTTGAGAAAGACAAGCTATTATCCTACACTGAAAAAAATGGTTTCATGGGAATTGAAACCAAGGCAAATTCCAGCTTCATGGATTCTAAAGGCAGGATGTGGTTTGGAACTGTTGCAGGTGTTAATCGGTTTGATCCAAATATCCCTAGAAAAATAAATGAATCTCCTCTTACGCATATTATCGGTCTGAAGGTAAACCTGAATTCGAGAGACCTTAAATCGGGATTAAAACTAAATCACACTGAAAATGATGTCGTTATTGATTACATAAGTATCTGCCTAACCAATCCCGATGCAGTAAAATACAAGATTAAGCTTGAGGGAGCTGATAATGACTGGCGTGTTACTACCCAGACTTCTGTAACGTATCCAGCTTTGAGTCCTAAAAAATATGCTTTTTATCTGATGGCGCAGAATAGTGAAGGAATCTGGAACACAGAGCCAATTGTTTTTAACTTTCAGATTAATCCACCTTTTTACAAAACCTGGTGGTTTATTTTATTGTGCGTGTTTGCAGGGGCCACCGTGATTGTTGCTTATATTAAAGTGCGGGAATCAAATTTGGTGCGTGAGAAGCAGATTTTGGAGGAAAAGGTAATTGAAAGAACCGCTGAAGTGGTTGCCCAGAAAGAAGAGTTGGCGCAGAAAAACAAGGATATCACAGACAGTATCCGGTATGCAAAAAGAATTCAGTTTGCTATTCTTCCGCCGGTTCTTCCGTTTGCTGATACCTTTATTTTGTTTAAACCAAAGGATATCGTCAGCGGAGATTTCTACTGGCTTGATGTAATCGGCGATCTGGAGTTTCTGGCCGCTGTAGATTGCACAGGGCACGGAGTTCCGGGAGCTTTTATGTCAATTATCGGTTATAATTCCCTGAACAAGATTGTAAAGGAACAACAGATTTATAAGCCATCGGATATCCTTGACCGTCTTAACTATGAGGTAACCACTAGTTTACAGAAGCAGGATGCACATGGAGGAGCTATTCAGGATGGGATGGATTTATCGCTTACCTGTTACAACAAGAAGACTGGAATTCTTCAATTTGCCGGCGCTTATAATCCATTATGGCTCGTTAGAAATGGCGACTTGCAGGAAATTAAAGCAGACCGTTTTCCAATAGGAAGATCAAAAGATGTCGATAAAAAGTTTACTACGGTAGACATTCAAGTTCAAAAAGGCGATGTTTTCTATTTCTTTTCAGATGGATATGCTGATCAGTTTGGAGGAGACAGTGGCAAGAAATTTAAATCAAAACCCATGAAAGAGTTGGTTCTTGCTCTTCAGGATCTCCCAATGGAAAGACAAAAAGAAGTGCTTGAAGGGACGCTTGACGCATGGAGAGGTGATATAGAGCAGGTAGATGACATTCTTGTAATCGGCCGGAAATTTTAATCCTCAACTGCTGCATACTTAATTGCGCTGCCATCCCATGGTGGAGCGTTTATTATAGCTGGAATTACCTGTTCGGGAGAATCAACCATCTGCCAGATTTCTTTATGCAGATCCCTCATAAACCGCTCTTCCATCATTTTCTGGAAAAAGGCATTCAGATGAGTGTAATACCCAGCAGTATTGAGAATAACGATTGGCGCTAAAAACTGACCAAGTTGTTTGAGAGTAATAACTTCTGTTAATTCTTCCAGAGTACCCACGCCACCCGGTAATGCAATGATTGCGTCAACACTTCGGATCATCTGTTCCTTACGTTCGTGCATGGTTTTTACTTCTACCATTTCCTTAACACCCAGATGAGCCCAATTCATTTCCTTCATGAAACCGGGGATAATTCCAGTGATTTTCCCTCCCCCGGAAAGAAAGGTGTCAGCAATCCTTCCCATTAAACCAACTGCACCTCCCCCGTAAACCACATGAATGTTATTTTCAAGAAGAATTTTGCCGAGAATTTCTGCGTCTTTAAAGTAAACTTCGTCTATCTGAGGACTTGAGGCACAAAAGACACAGACTTTTTTAATTTGAAGCATAACAGGATTTGTTTGAAGATCATAAAGTCTGCAAGCCTAAAGTTAAAATAACCTCAGACGCTCCAGACTTCATGAACTCCAACCTAATTACTATTAAAGTAAGGCTTCGAGTTTGCTGACAAGTGTGCTTTTAGCAACAGCACCAACCTGTTTATCGGCAACTGTACCGTTTTTAAAATACAAAATGGTAGGTATATTCCGGATGCCAAATTTTTGTGTAACTCCTGGATTACTATCTACGTCAAGCTTTCCAACAACTGCCCTACCTGCAAAATCTTCACCAATTTCAGAAACGATTGGGCCAACCATTCTGCAAGGTCCACACCATTCTGCCCAAAAATCTACAATAACCGGTTTATCTGACTTAATAACCAGTTCTTCGAAGTTGCTGTCTGTCAATTCAATTGCCATAACCTAAGTTTTTAAATTTACAATGTTAAAAATATGAAAAGCATTGATTAAATGCTCATAATTATTTTAATAAATATTCAATTTCTGAATTCTCTTTCACATAATCAAAAAATGCATCGCTAAGACTCAGATACTGAGATCTTGAGAAAAGATCCGACTTGATGTTGCTTTCTGTATCAACAATATGTATGCACAAATGTTTCACATCCTCGCCTTTCTCAGCCCTAGCGACGAAGCTTTGCAAATCGTTGATCATTTCATCGGTAAGGGAATTAAGAGGAATGGTAAGTGTTACACTCTTTACCATTTCTTTCCTTGCTTCGGAAAGCAGGTGAATACTTTTAATCCGGGTTGCAATTCCCGAACTGCCGTCTTTCTTGGAAGTCCATTCTTCGACTCCCGCCTTCACCATAATCGATACTCCGGTACTGAAAAACTTTTTGTGGTTTACAAAATCATTTCCCCATAAACGCAACTGATAGGTATCAGTAAAATCTTCAAGTTCGGCAATGCCGTAAGGCTTATTATTTTTTTGGGAGATGCCTTCACGGAATGATTTGATAATACCGGCAAAAGCAATATGCTTATTTTTAAACTCCGATAAACGATTATTCAGGTCGTAAAGACTTACATTACAGAAACTGTCGATCTCAGGGCGGAAACGGTCAAGGGGATGAGCGGTAAGATACATTCCAATGAGTTCTTTTTCACGATTGATCCTTTCCAGCAATGGCCAGTCTTCAATTTTAGCTGCAATTGGCCTCATGATCACTTCATCATTTACTCCCCCGAAAAGACTTTGCTGAGTACTAACCTTTTCACTTTGCAGTCGGCTTGCGTATTTCACAAGTGCATCAAAAAAACTTGATTCATTTCCAACAGGGAAAAAATACTGAGCGCGGTTAAAATCAGTAAAACAGTCGAAGGCACCTGTGTATGCAAGTCCTTCAAGGTTTTTGCGGGTCATCACCCGAAGATCCATTCTCTCAATAAAATCAAAAATATCTTTATACAATCCGTTCTTCTTACGTTCTTCAATAATGGTTGTAACAGCCGATTCTCCGACACCTTTTATTGCTCCTAAACCAAAGCGGATATTACCCTTTTTGTTAACCGTAAATTTTACGTTACTTTCATTCACATCCGGTCCCATTACGGCAATACCCATTCTCCGGCACTCATCCATAAACAGGCTTATTTTCTTGATATCTGTAATGTTTCTACTCAGCACAGCAGCCATAAACTCAGCCGGATGATGGGCTTTCAGATAGGCTGTCTGATAGGAAACATAGGCGTAGCAAGTAGAGTGCGACTTATTAAATGCGTATTCTGCAAATGCTTCCCAGTCGACCCAGATTTTATTGATAACCTCCTCATTGTACCCTTTATTCAGGCAACCCTCAACGAACTTGCCCTTAAGCTCGTCCATCATTTTCCGGATCTTTTTACCCATGGCTTTTCGAAGCGAATCGGCCTGACCTCTTGTAAAGCCAGCAAGACGCTGGGAAAGTCTCATTACCTGTTCCTGATACACAGTAATTCCGTAGGTTTCCTTAAGTTCTTCCTCCATTTCAGGAACAGGGTAGGAAATTGCTTCCTTTCCATGCTTTCTTTTAATAAAAGAAGGGATATATTCCATTGGACCCGGTCTGTAGAGAGCGTTCATGGCAATAAGATCCTCAAAACGGTTAGGTTTCAGGTCACGGAGGTGTTTTCGCATACCGGCCGATTCAAACTGGAAAAGTCCAGTAGTATCACCCCTGGCATAAAGCTCGTAGGTTTCAGCATCTTCAATGGGAATGCTATTTATGTCGATTTGTATTCCTGTTGACTCAAAAACATTCGAAACGGCATCTTTAATAATGGATAGAGTTTTTAAGCCCAGAAAGTCCATTTTTAACATCCCCACATCCTCAACGTTTTTACCGTCGTATTGAGTTACTAATAAATCAGAGTCTTTTGAAGTGCAGACTGGAATATGGTTTATAAGATCATCGCGGCCAATGATAATACCGCAGGCATGAAGGCCGGTATGTCTGACTGAACCTTCGAGGGTTCCTGCATATTTCAGCACACTAGTTACTTCGGGAGTACCGTAATCCCTGAAGTTACGGAGTTCAGGAACTTCTTCGTAGGCCTTTTTAAGAGTGGTGCCAGGGCGTTCAGGGATTAATTTCGCGATTCGGTCGGCTTCAGAGAGTGGCAGTTTCTGAATTCTTGCTACATCCCTGATTGCCATTTTTGCCGCCATGGTTCCAAATGTGATAATTTGGGCAACCTTACTTTGTCCGTATTTATTGACAACCCAACGCAGCACTTCCTCTCGGCCATCTTCGTCAAAGTCGATGTCTATATCGGGCATTGATACCCTGTCAGGGTTCAGAAATCTCTCAAACAGCAAATTATATTTTAATGGATCAATACCTGTAATTCCAGTGCAATAGGCAACCACTGAGCCCGCGGCAGAACCACGGCCGGGACCTACAGCTACTCCCATTTTTCTTGCTTCATTAATAAAATCCTGAACTATGAGAAAATATCCTGGAAATCCCATATTCTTAACAACCTCAAGTTCGAAATCTATCCTTTCTTTAATCTCAGGAGTAATTTCAGAATATCTTCTGGCAGCTCCCACGTAACTAAGATGATTGAGGTAATCATCTTCGTTCGTAAATCCATCAGGAAGCGGGAAATCAGGCATGATAGGATCCCGGTTCAATGCATAGAGCTCAACTTTATCAACGATTTCCTGAGTGTTCCTAATGACATCCGGGATATCCCTGAATATTTCCTGCATCTCCTCGCGGGTCTTTAGCCATTCCTGTTGAGTGTACTTCATGCGGGAAGGGTCGTCAAGGTCCTTTCCGGTACTCAGGCAAATTAGACGGTCGTGCGCACCGGCATCTTCAGGGTTTACAAAATGGACATCATTAGTGGCGATACATTTCACGCCCAGCTTTTTGCCCAGTTCCAGAAGAGAGTTATTTACAAAAATCTGATCTTTATAAACTTTATGGTTCATTTCAGGATCATTGCTTTTATGACGCATCAGTTCAAGATACAGATCGTCAGCAAAAATCTCCTGATAAGTTTTAATAAGCGTTTCTGCCGATTCAATTCCATGATTCATGATTTCCTGAGGAATTTCTCCTCCCAGGCATGCGGTAGTGGCTATTAAACCTTCAGAGTATTGCTTTAAAAGTTCTTTATCAATCCTTGGTTTATAATACATTCCCTCTGTCCAACCGAGGGAAACCAGTTTAACCAGATTATAATATCCCACCTTGTTCTTTGCAAGCAGGATAAGGTGGTCGCCACTTGCATCAATTTTTTCATCTTTCAGGAGGCGTGATCTCTTGGCAATATAAACTTCACATCCGATAATTGGAGTAATACCCTGCTTTTTTGCCTCGTTATGAAAAATTTTCGCACCAAAAAGATTCCCATGATCCGTAATTGCCATGGCTGTCATTCCATTCTCTTTGGCTTTTTGCAACAAACCCGGTATGGATGCGGCTCCATCGAGAATAGAATACTGGGTGTGCACATGCAAATGAGTGAATTGCAGAGTTTCTGTAACGGAGGATTCCGGGAATTGGGAAGAGTTTTGTTCAACAGATTTTTGTTTCTGAGATTTCTGAGAAACTACTTCTACCCCTGCCGGCTTAATGTGTTCAAAATCAACTTTGGAAAAAGCAATGAGTTCTTCAGCTGTAAGAGGCAGAGAAGAGGATTTTATAACTCCTAGTCTTACCAGTTCAAGAAAACATCTGGATGTTGCCTCAACATCACCGGCAGCGTTATGGGCGTCAGTAAATCCTTCCTGAAACAATTTGAAGTGCAGTTCAGCGAGATTAGGCCACTTGAATTTGCCACCTCTCCCACCCGGTATTGCGCAATAATCGGTACTTTCAAGCTTGGTACAAAGTTTCTTTTTATTAAGAAAATCACTTTCGATTCCGTTTCGCAAAAATTCAGAAGCAACAACATTTATATCAAACTCAATATTATGACCAACCAGCAGTGTGGTGGTTGCAATATCTGCGGCAAATTCGTTAAGTACTGTTTTCAGATCATGACCATCAGCCATTGCTTTTTCGGTAGAGATGCCATGTACTTTCTCTGCTGAGTAAGGAATGATGAAACCTTCTGGTTTAATAATATAATTTTTGGCCCCGATTAATTTTCCAGAATGTTCGTGCATCTGCCATGCAAGTTGCACCAATCTGGGCCAATTATCGAGATCTGTCAAAGGAGCATTATCCCTTAAAGGTAATCCGGTAGTTTCGGTGTCAAAAATCAGAAACATTCAATGGTTTTTCAGCAAATGAATAAGCAAGTCTTTATATTTCAAGGCAATAGCGATATAAGAATTCTATTTGACCTTTAGTGTAAAAATACCATAAATAGTCTCTGAAAAACAGGGGTGTTGATAAGTCGTGAAAGTTTTTATAGGTAAAGGTAGTAAGTAATGAATTTTCTCTGTGGTCCTCTGTGGCTGCTCTGTGGTCCTCTGTGTAAAAAAAGTTAATTTCACAGTCCCGATTGCTATCGGGATCACAGAGTAGCCTAGGAGATTGTAAATCAAAATGGGACAAAGATGATATTTCATAAAAAACACATAACAATATTGGAATTGAATTCCGAAATTGTTAGGTGTTTTTCTTAAGAATATTAAAAAATCTGCATTATGGCTCGAAATACCTGATCAAAATAATATCAACTAACACTTTGTTAGTTACATTTTGAAATACGAGCTTGTTCAAATCGAATACAACAACAAAGGTAAGAAATACTCTTGCGTATATGATGTCTGGCTTCAACGATGGTGTAAAGGCTAACAAGAATGAGTATTGTTCTGGGTGAGATTTTGGTGCAGTTTAAAAATAAACAAAAATGGAGAACTGAAACTTTTAAGAAAAAGTGAAGATAAACATCCAAAATTTTGGGGTTTTATAAGATTGATATTTAGGATCTGCACCTGAATATGGTTTTTTCTTTTTGTTCATGATGCGAAAGTAAGAATTGCTTAATTTCTTTTTATTGTTATCCCGTGCTTTAATATTTCATTAACGACAGGGTTAGATTTATTAAAGTCACTTATCGAAAAAGGATGTGGTTCAATTCTTAAATCAACTTTCCTGCGCAGCTTCATTAAATCTATCTGAGTGTCAATAATATCTGTTACATTATTAACTATTATAGCAATATCAATGTCACTATTATCATGGTTTGTTCCTTTTGCAAAAGAACCAAATAATATAGCTTGTTGGATACTATATTTATTGCTTATTGAGTCAATATAAACACTTGCTATCCTTAGAGCTTCTCTTTTATCCATGCTTGCAATATTTTAATTTTATCAATCCATTCTGTTGTAAACCCGATAGTACATTTTTTTGTAAAATGCATCTTTGTAACTATCGTATCTCGCAGTCATATTGAAAGTCGAAATAGTGTCCAACCAGTCTAAATGCTCTTCAGAAAATGATAATCCGGAAAGCATTGCTAATTTTGTTAAGTCGTGTGTATAAGAAGCATGGTCTGATATCTTTTTAACAACACAAGCTTTCAATAATCTTTCCACTACAATATGTCCAATAAATAAAGACCAATGATAATCCTTTGAATTATAAAGATGCATCATTGTAATAAAATCTTTATCAGACGTATTAATCCAATGATTTACTGTCTTCTATATATCAACATTATCAATCATGTTAAAATTTTGACTCAAAGTTAATCAATTCTTAATACCCAAAACACCATATTCTTTACCCAAAAAATTGAACTTTATTTCACTTTTTTGCAAAATAAATATTGATATTTTATTGGTTTTTAGATAATTATATTGTAAGGGTTTGGTCCATATATTTCTCAACCTGTCTCAAAAAATACTCGTTGATCATTTGTATTTCCTCAGATTCCACGGGTGCTGACAAAAATCATAATTACATTAACCCTAAAATCACTTACTTTGCATCTTTACTAAAAGAACGGTAATGAGTGATCAAATTAAAAACGAATCCTTGTTTGACGGGTTTCCAAATATAAAACCTGAGGAATGGAAAAATAAGATGGTACTGGATCTCAAAGGTCTGCCTTATGAAAAGTTAATTTGGAAAACCAATGAGGGAATTGAGGTAAAGCCTTTTTATACGCAGGAAGATCTTGAAAATCTGAAATATCTTGAATCACAACCGGGTGAATTTCCATATCTGAGAGGGAATGAGACCTCAACAAATAAATGGGAAATACGACAAGACATACTGGTTGATAACATTGAAAAGGCTAATGCTGCAGCACTGAATGCACTGAATAAAGGAGCTACTTCCATAGGTTTTATTCTACCGGAGGATAAGGTTTTCTCGCAGGATGAGTTCAAAAGTCTTCTGAAGGATATTTATATCGAATGCGTCCCGATAAACTTTATTACTCACTCTCAGGCAACAGGAATATTTCAATTTCTCAAAGATGAATGCGTATCAAGAAATATCGATCCAAACAGAATTGTAGGTTCAATTGATAATGATCCTCTGGGTTACCTTACCGGAAATGGAAATTTTATATATCCTGAAAGGGATGAATTTCGGCAAACTGCTGCATTACTGAGCAAAGCAGCGTCTGAGCTGCCCAATTTGAGAATGCTGGGAATAAACGGAACAAATTTTCACAATGCAGGTGGAACGATTATTCAGGAGTTGGGATTTAGTCTTGCCATTATTTCCGATTATCTGGATATCCTTTCGGGGGGAGGGTTAAAACCTGAAACCATTGCCGGAAGCATGCAATTGAACCTCTCAGTTGGGCCAGTCTATTTCATGGAAATTGCCAAAAACCGCGCAGCCAGATTTCTTTTCGCAAAGCTTGTGAAATCATGGGGTGTTGGGAGTGAAAAAGGACTTAAATCGTATATACATTGTGCTACTTCCGAATGGAATCAAACTATTTATGATCCTTATGTTAACATGCTCAGATCAACCACCGAAAGCATGTCGGCAGTTTTAGGGGGATGCGATTCGCTAACTGTTACCCCATTCGACAAAGCAATTCGTTCGGGTAATGATTTTTCAGAACGAATAGCAAGAAACACCCATATAATTCTCAAAGAGGAAGCCTGGCTGGATAAGGTTCAGGATCCGGCTGCCGGCTCATATTTTATTGAAAGTTTAACCGATTCTATCATTTCAGAATCGTGGAAACTTTTTCTGGAGATCGAGGAAATGGGCGGGTATCTCGTTGCTTTTAAAGCAGGTGGAATTCAGGAAAGAATAACTACCTCTGCTGCACTGCGCAATCAGAATATTGCAGGGCGAAAGGAGACTTTATTGGGAACAAATCAATATCCAAATCCCCTTGAGAATAAACCTGAAGATCTGAATCCTGCAATTGAATCCCCACACCAAAAAAATAACGCAAACCTTTTGGCCGAACCCTTAGAAATGTACAGAGGAGCTAATGAATTTGAGAAACTGAGGTTTAAATCAGAGGCTAAAAAGAAAAAGGTTTTCCTGCTTACAATCGGAAATCAATTATTTAGAAAAGCCAGAGCAGGCTTTTCAGCAGGTTTCTTCGCATGCGCAGGATTTGAAGTGATTGATAATCCCGGTTTTGACACGCCTTCAGAGGGAGTTAAAGCTGCCAGGAATGCCAATGCTTCGATAGTTGTACTTTGCAGCAGCGATGAAGAGTACGCCACACTTGCACCGGAAGTTACAGATCTTATTGGTAAGGATATGATATTGGTAATTGCAGGATATCCAAAGGATTGCATGGAGGTTCTAAAATCCAAAGGGATAACGAATTTTATACATTTGAAATCGAATGTTTTGGAAGAACTTCAGAAATATCAGAAAATGCTGGAACTATAAGAAGGATCATAATTGCAAAGCCAGAATTCAATTTATCTAATAAATAATGAAACCAGAATATAAAAATATTAATCTTCGCTCTGAAGACCACTCACCAAAAAAGAAAAGCGCTGAAATCCAAGAGACGATGCCTGCTTCATGGGAAAGTCCTGAGCATATCCCTGTAAAACCGGTGTATACCAAAGAGGATCTTCAGAAAATGGAGCATCTTCATTTTGCATCGGGATTTCCTCCTTTTCTGCGCGGACCGTATACCAGTATGTTTGTAACCAGACCTTGGACAATCAGGCAATATGCAGGGTTTTCCACAGCTGAAGAATCGAATGCGTTTTACCGCAGAAACCTGGCCGCAGGTCAAAAAGGATTATCGGTAGCGTTTGACCTCGCCACGCACCGGGGTTATGATTCCGACCATGAGCGTGTTGTTGGAGATGTTGGGAAAGCCGGAGTAGCTATTGACTCCATCCTTGATATGAAAGTACTCTTTGACCAGATCCCGCTTGATAAAATGTCGGTTTCCATGACCATGAACGGAGCAGTTCTTCCCATTATGGCATTTTATATTGTTGCCGGACTTGAGCAGGGAGCAAAACTTGAAGAATTAAGTGGGACGATTCAAAACGATATTCTTAAGGAATTCATGGTGAGGAATACATACATTTATCCACCCGAAACTTCCATGCGAATAATAGCTGACATTTTCGAATATACCTCTATTCGCATGCCTAAGTTCAACAGTATCAGCATATCAGGTTACCACATGCAGGAAGCGGGTGCAACAGCAGATATCGAGCTTGCTTATACCCTTGCAGATGGTCTGGAATACCTTAGAACGGGTATAAATGCAGGAATCGATATCGATGCATTTGCTCCGAGACTTTCATTTTTCTGGGCAGTTGGAATGAATCATTTTATGGAGATTGCTAAAATGAGAGCCGCCCGCATGCTCTGGGCTAAAATTGTAAAACAGTTTAATCCAAAGAATCCGAAATCCATGGCCCTTAGAACCCATTCTCAAACATCAGGATGGAGTCTTACAGAACAGGATCCGTTTAATAATGTTGCCCGCACCTGCATAGAAGCTATGGCTGCTGCGCTGGGACATACTCAGAGTCTGCATACTAACGCACTTGATGAAGCAATTGCACTGCCAACAGACTTTTCAGCCCGTATAGCCCGAAATACACAGATATTTATTCAGGAAGAAACCCAGATGCACAGATCTCTCGATCCATGGGCAGGTTCATATTATGTTGAGAGTCTCACTCATGAAATTGCCCACAAAGCATGGGCACTAATTGAGGAAGTGGAACATCTTGGTGGAATGGCAAAAGCAATCGAGACCGGAATTCCAAAAATGAGAATTGAAGAAGCCGCTGCCCGCAAGCAAGCACGCATTGATTCAAAGAAAGATACAATTGTAGGTATTAATAAGTACAGACTGGAAAAAGAAGACCCGATAGATATTTTAACCGTTGGTAACACAGCTGTTCGTGACTCCCAGATAAAAAGGCTTCAGAAGTTAAAGGCTGAACGAAACAATGAAGAAGTTCAAAAAGCGCTTGAAGCGATCACTGAGTCGGTTAAAACAGGTAAAGGAAATTTACTTGAACTTTCGGTTGATGCGGCTATGAAAAGAGCAAGTCTGGGCGAGATTTCCACAGCCATTGAAAAGGTTTCAGGAAGATATAAGGCCGTAATAAGATCTATTTCAGGAGTTTATTCAGCAGAATCTATGGAAGATGTTAATTTTACTAAAGCCAGGGAGCTCGCGAGCGAATTCGCCAGGCTTGAAGGCCGCCAACCGAGAATTATGGTTGCAAAAATGGGGCAGGATGGCCATGACCGTGGTGCAAAAGTTGTTTCTACAGGTTATGCCGATATGGGTTTTGATGTAGATATTGGCCCATTGTTTCAGACTCCCGCTGAAGCAGCCAAACAAGCAGTTGAAAATGATGTCCATGTGCTTGGAGTATCAAGTCTGGCTGCAGGACACAAAACATTGATCCCTCAGGTAATTGAAGAACTTAAGAAACTTGGTCGTGAAGATATTATGGTAGTGGCAGGAGGAGTAATCCCTGCACAGGATTATGATTTTCTTTATAAAGCGGGAGTTGTTGCGATTTTCGGGCCAGGTACATCAGTATCGCTAGCGGCTAAAAAAATACTTGAAATACTTATCGACAGCGTTAAAGATTAATCAGAATTTCTGACAGAAAAATAGCGAACTCTATTAGCAAAATATCAGACCTGTGCTTATTCCGGGATGTTTATATTTGATTGTTCTCAATTCTTGTTTTTCGAATATTGGAATGAATCTCTTACTGAAGGAGCATCTATTGTATTCCAGGTGAACCACAAGGGATTAAACTCAAAACACTGGTTTATATTTTCTGACCCTGTAAACCTGACTGAAGGCGATACTTTAACTGCGATAGCACACAGGATTGGATTCAAGGAGAGCAAGCCTTCTGAAAGAATTAACAGATAAATTCATATATTTAGTGTCTGGTTTAAAGCATAAGCTCATGAAAAAAATCGCTGCCGGGATTATCGGTATTTTACTAATATATTCCTGCGGACTTGCCCAAAAGGAAGTCAGACTCTTAGTAAGGGCTGATGATATTGGTTCGTCGCATAATGCCAATTTGGCCTGCATCGAATCTTATAAAAATGGAATTGTAAAATCGGTAGAGATTATGGTTCCCTGTTCATGGTTTGAAGAAGCGGTTGTATTACTGAATGAAAATCCGGGTCTTGATGTTGGAATTCATCTTGTTCTGACAAGTGAATGGAACAATTATAAATGGAGGCCATTAACTTGTGCTTCCTCCATAGTTGATCAGGATGGGTATTTTTTTCCCATGATATGGCCCAGTAAGAATTATCCCGATTGCCGCTGTCTGGCAAAAAGTGCTATTGACATCAATGAAGTCGAAAAGGAATTGAGGGCACAGATTGAACTGGCTATCAGGAAAATTCCCCGGATTTCGCATCTTTCTGAGCACATGGGATGGTCGTCGGTTTCACCTGAAATGAAATCCCTCTTTGAAAAACTGGCTAAAGAATACCATCTGGAAACCGATTTAACCAACTTGCAATATGCAGGGAAATATGGCCAAAAAAATGCCTCAACTACTGCCCTTCAAAGTTTTCTCGACATGCTAAAAGAGCTGCCTTCAGGGACTTTCCTTTATGTTGAGCATCCAGGACTTGATACACCGGAAGCGCGGGCTATCTTTCACACAGGATATGAAAATGTTGCTGAGCAAAGACAAACTGTTACCGATATATTTACCAGCGAAGAGGTTAAAAAACTTATCGCAGAAAGGAAAATCCAATTGATCAGTTATAAGGAATTGAAAAAATAATACTTCAAAAAAAAGAAACTATCTAACAACTATATACTATGAAAACTTTAAAATTCTCAGTAATCTTAATCGCTTTATCTTTTATAAGTTTTACTATTTATTCTCAGGGGGATCCTAAACTTACTGAATTCTGGGAACCAGTACCTGCAACTGTTACTCCAGGAACGGGAACTTCCGCTCCTTCAGATGCAATAGTTTTATATGATGGTAGTAGTCTTGATCAATGGCAAAATAAAGATGGCGGCAAGGTAGAATGGGTGAATAAGGATGGCGTTTTGACAGTAAAACCCGGAACCGGCGCCATTAGTACAAAAACCTTGTTTGCTGATTGCCAGTTGCACATTGAGTGGCGCACACCTTCAACCGTTGTGGGTGAGAGTCAGGGTCGAGGCAATAGTGGTATATTTTTCCAGGAAAGGTATGAACTTCAGGTTTTGGATAATTACGAAAACCGCACCTACAGCAACGGGCAGGCAGGATCTATTTATAAACAAAACATGCCACTGATAAATTGCTGCCGTAAACCCGGTGAATGGCAAACGTACGATGTAATTTTTACCGCACCAAGATTTAATGAAGATGGAAGTCTGAAATCTCCGGCTTATATCACCGTTTTACAAAACAACATTTTGGTTCAGAATAATTTCGAACTTAAAGGTTCTACAGCCTACATCGGCCTACCCTCCTATAAAAAGCATGATTTAAAAGGCGCTCTGGCGCTTCAGGAGCATGGGAATGATGTTTCGTATAGAAATATTTGGATCAGGGAGTTGTAGGTATTAATTCATTACTTTTATAATAATCCTTTCATTGTAAATATTCAGTTTTAAGAAATCAATACCGTATGATGGAATGTTAATATTTATCGGATTTTCTGATGATTCCTTTTTGAACACTATCTATGTGCCTATCAATTAAATAAATATCAACAAATGCAAAAAGAATTCAAATAATGGATACTTTTGAGAAATAATTAAGGGATAGATGCAAGGAAAAAGGGTTATCTCAAAACGAGCTTGCCATAATGTTGGAAATGAGCCATCCCTAAATTGGTAAGTGTAAAAGAGATTAATAGTTTACGGTAGAAGGTAAACAAAGCCTGAACCAAAGGCGAAGTCCAAGTTTAAAAACTCCGAAAAGTTCTCAGGTGCAATATCTATTGAAACCGCTGAAAAACTTCATAAACATCTTAACGAAGTACGCAGCGAATGGGAAAGAGATAAATGTTAGACAGCAATACGGTAATTGATTACATTGGCTGTTTGCATCCCGAAAAAGCCAGGCAATGGCTCAATCATCTTATTGATGAAGAAATAAACGCATCTGTTATTACTAAAATTGAAGTTCTTCCTTTTAATCCAAACAAAGACGACAATTACCCTATACTAGTTGACTTTTTCGAAGCCGCCAATGTATATGAGTTGACCAGTGACATTGTAAGCAAAACCATACAGATAAGGCAAAAGCAAAAAATAAAGTTGCCTGATGTCGTAATTGCGGCTACAGCAGTGGTATTCAAGCTGGTTCTGGTATCTCGTAATGCCCAAGATTTTAAAAACATTCAAGATTTGGAAATAATAGACCCATATGGGTTATAATGGTTTGCTACAGTATTTAATCAACTAACTACAGATCGAAGGTGGAAACAGGTTGATGGACAGGTTGATTCAAGCAAAAATTGCATTTCGCGGCAGCTTCTAGAAACAATATTCTTTCACTAATCCAGATTCAGATTAAAAGTGCACTTTATGTACTTTTTGAATGTATTTACTGATTTGGATTTTGGCTTAATTCTACCTAAAATACCACGTGAAAACACGTAAATCATGCAAGTAAATTCCTACTTATAAACAGGTGTATCTCTGTTTCATTTTATAATCATTGGCTCTATTTTTGTATATGTGAATAGCATAAAAAACACAAAATTTAGAGAGTTCCGACAATTAGTAGATTTCGGTGAATAAGTGGCCACTGATAGCAGCGGTCATAACCAAATGACAAATAATTATGGATAAGCTTAACATCTTGTGGACAACTGACAACAAGTATGAAGTATTCAGCATGCTGAATCTGTATGCCAGTAGATCGGAGAAAAATGATTGGTGGAATGATGTAAACTTAATTATCTGGGGAGCTTCCGCAAAACTGGTAGGCACTGATAAAAAGGTTCAATCAGAGATTGTTGAAATGATTAATCAGGGTGTCCACGTCGAAGCTTTTAAAGATAGCTGCGACAAATTTGGTGTATCTGAAAAGCTGATCGAACTTGGGATAAATGTTCGCTATATGGGCAGACCATTGACCGAGTATATTCAATCAGGCCAGAAAATTGTGACAATGTAAGTTCTTCAAAAAGAAGAGTTTCTGGTTTTTACTAGTTTAGGTTCTAATCACTCCTTACCTTTTGCATTGTATTTCATAAATTATATGTAATTTATGGTATTACGAGATTTGCAGCAACGTATTGAGTCCAATTTATTCAAACGAAAAGCAATTATTCTTTTGGGGGCTCGACAAGTGGGGAAAACCACTTTGATACATCAGATAGCAGGAAGTCAGCAGTTAGAAAGTCTATTTCTTAACTGTGATGAGCCTGAGCCTCGCCATCTCTTAAGTGATACCAATGTGTTGAAACTGAAACAACTTATTGGTACAGCCAAATTGGTATTGATTGATGAAGCGCAACGGGTAAAAAATATAGGTTTGACACTCAAATTAATTATTGACCACATTCCGGATGCGCAAGTTATTGCTACCGGTTCCTCTTCATTAGAAATTGCAAACGATATAAATGAGCCATTAACAGGTCGTAAATACGAGTATTGTATTTATGCGTTTTCCACAAATGAGTTAGTAGAGCATACTGATTTTTTGTTGAGGAAGTCTTAAGGCATCATTTTGAAGCAGTGCCACTAGCACTTGATGGCATATTGATATTAAACAACCATTTTAAGGAAAAAACTGAATTTACTTTATCCTTAAATAAATAACTGTATTTTTATACTTCAATCAAATATAAGGCTCCGAAAAAATATTATTAAAAATCTTCCTGTAAGCATCATACATCTGATTCAATGCCAAAAAAGAAAGAAGCCCTTATACCTAAGCCTAATGCCTTTTTGTACTATACTGTTGGCTTTTTTGCAGGTTTATACTTCCGATGGATACTTGGGCTCAGGGTGGAACGATCTGATATAAAGGGTATTAAGCCCCCTTTTATTGTGCTTGCAGGGCACACCAGCTACCTCGATTTTTTTACTGTAACCATTGCACTTTATCCAAGAAGGATGAATTACCTTGCAGCCTACAATTTCTTTCGGGATCCTGTTCTAAAATTCCTGTTGGGATTAATGGGAGCAATTCCTAAGAATCAATTTACCAGAGATAATCAGGCCATACTCAAAACTAAGTATGTAATTAGCTGTGGCGGTATCATAGCTATTTTCCCTCATGGGTGCTTGTCCAATGAGGGTCGTCCAGGGGGATTTGCCTCTCCCAGCATAGCAAAACTTATAAAGAATTTAAAAATACCCGTAGTAGCTGTACATACCAATGGTGGTTATTTGACTCGCCCCCGATGGACAAAAAGAATTCGCAGAGGACGCATGGATACCACTGTTACCAGAGTATTTACCAGTGAGGAGCTAAGCACCCTTTCAGTAGATAATATTTACCGCAGACTGATTAGTGCCATCGACTTTGATGACTACCGATGGCAGAGAAAGCATAAAGTTACTTTCAAGGGAAGGCATCTGGCCGAAGGCGTCGAACTTGTATTATACAAATGCCCCAAATGCAATGCAGAATTCACCCTACACTCAAAGGGGAACAAACTTTTTTGTCTTTGCTGTGACAATGAAGCAATTGTGAACAGCAAACTGTTTTTTGAACCCGGTAATGAGGACAGCATCGTGTATGATGGTATTGATAATTGGTACGACTTCCAACGGGAGAACCTTTTGACTGAAATTCATGATCCGGACTTCAAAATAACCACTTCCACATCGCTCCTATGGAATGAGCCGGGAAAGTATGGATATCAGGATATGGGACACGGAAACCTGAGTTTAACACGGGAAGCTGTAATCTACGAAGAAAAAGTTTTTGAAAGAGCAGATTCCCTATACTTTGATATGAAAGATATCATTATGGTGCCCTTTGCAGCCGGTGAGTATTTTGAGATCGCCAACGGATCTGACATCCGTCGCTTTGTGCTCGATGATGTCCGAATGATGATGAAATGGGTGCTTGCCATCCGACTTATCCGGGATGAATATTATGAAAAAACCTGAATCATGAAAAACAGAAAAGAACTATTCAGCAAGATGGCCTATGCCAGCGGTGATATTTACGGTGGCGGTTCCTTTATAATTGTAGGTTTACTACTACTTGTGTACCTGACAAATGTGGAAGGTTTCTCTGGAACTCTCGCTGGCAGCATCCTTTTCATCGGGAAAGCCTGGGATGCCATTACCGACCCTTTTATGGGGCAACTATCAGACAGAACCCGATCGCGTTTTGGTCGTCGCCGTATTTTTTTCCTTCTGGGTAGTCTTCCTGTTTTCCTCTCTTGGGTAATGCTATGGTACAGTTTTGGCATCACAGATACTACTGTCAAATTCTTATACTACACACTAGCTTACATCTTCTTTTCCACGGCCTTCACCATAGTGATGGTTCCCTACAACGCCATTCTGTCAGACATGGTAAGGGACTATAACCGGCGCAGTGCATTTACTGGGATGCGCCTTGGTTTTTCTGCTGCTGCTGCCATTTTTTGCGCCACTGTTCCGGCGCTGATCACTGGAGCCTATGCCGACCCCAAGCAGGCTTACCTTGTGATGGGTCTTACCTTTGGAGCAGTATTCGCCATGTGTTGGCTGGTAGTATTCCTTGGTACATCAGAGAATCAGATTGAGCCAAGCCCAGTAGTAAGCATTAAGGATTGGCTGTTCGTACTCAAAAATCGTTCCTTCCGTATTTATGTAACCGTATTCATTCTCTTTCAGATGGCTATTGATACTGTTATGACACTGGCGGTTTATTTCCTGACGGTTTCTTTGCAGAAAGAGGAACTTTTCGTCCCGATCATGGGATCTATCCTAATCACCCAACTCGTTTTTATTGGTATATTCTCGCAGGTGGCTCAAAAAACTGACAAGACTACACCTGCATACATCTCCGCCGGGGTGTGGATTGCGGCCAGTATTGCCATCGCGTTTTTCACGAACGCCACACCAAGTTATATTGTAATCTCCACTTGCTCACTGATCGGCGTAGGAAGTGCAGGATGTAATCTTTTCTCATGGTCAGCACTACCCGACATAGCCGATGTGGATGAACTTATCACCGGACGTCGAAGGGAAGGTCTCTACTCAGGCGCATCGACTTTCTTGCGTAAACTCTCGGGAGGTTTGGTAGTGGGTGTCCTTGGTGTTGCTTTGGATGTGATCGGTTACAGCAAGGTGGCTGTCAGCGCAGGAAATATCTCTCCCACAACCGATTGGGGTATACGCATTCTTTTCTGTGCCATACCCTTCACCTTCCTGATTTTCGCACTGCTATTCCTCCGTAAGTATAAGTTGGGAAGACAAGAATTCATCATAATGAGTACTATTCTGAACCGTTATAGAGCGGGTGAGACGAATATATCCATTGAGGGTGAGGAACTCAGGGTTTGCCAGCAACTAACCGGCTTGAAGGATAGTCGGTTTTTTAGAATTGATCAAAAGTAAAAAATGTTAAAAAGACTCAATCCAAAATTAATAACGATAAGCGGTATAGTTCTTATTGGGATTTCAATTATTCTGTTTCTACTAATATTTGTAATTTCCTTTATCACACTTCCCCTCGCCAAAAAAGGAATGTGTATTTCAGTTTTGTTTATCAGTGGAGAAATTACTTGGTGGTTGGGAATTGTTCTGCTGGGAAAGCAAGTTTATGAAAAGTATAAAAAATATTTTAACCCCAAGACCTGGTTTGAATCGAAAAAGGGTGTGATAGAACCAGTTGAGAAAGAATCCATTAAGTCCGAAAAAGTCGAATAAAAACTCTATTTTTTTAATGTTCTGTTCATTATTGTTTGGCAAATAATATCTTCTGTTATGAAATAATTCCGAAAAAGTTCTTTTCAGTTGTGGAAAAATTAAACAATAAATGCTGTGAAGTGTTCTGCTTTCTAATCCCATTTTAAAAAATATGTGGAATCACAAAACATATGAAGGACTAACTTTTATAACCCATCTTTAACCTGATTGGGATAGAAAAGTAATTTCTCTCATGAAAATGAAGAAATTCAATATTCAGAAATTGATTCAAGCCTGACCGACTATCAGACCTTCCGGCCTCTAATCTATCACAGGGTTAAAATAACAAACACTTTGAGGAAAATGCTATAATCTTTTTGCATAAAAGAGTCGTTTCTTTGTTAACTACTCTAATCTGACCGTTATGCGAAAAATAATCATTTCCCTCCAGAGACATTACGAACTGCAGGTACTGGACAATTACAATAATATTACCTACAGCAATGGTCAGACCATATCCATCTATAAGCAGTCGATCCCGCTTGCAAACGCCTGTCTTAAACCCAGAGAATGGCAGACTTATGATGTAATTTACAACGCTCCCAAGTTAAAGGAGGATGGAGTACTGGAGACACCTGCATATATTACTGTTTTGCAGAATGGAGTTCTCGTTGAAAATCATTTTGAAATCAAAGGCTCTACAGAATATATCGGCCTGCCATCTTGCAAGTAGCACGGCAAAGATGCCCTGCTGCTTCAGGATCATGGAAACCCGGTTTCATACAGGAATATCAGGATCAGGGAATTATAATAATCCGATCAGAATAAAGAGGTAGATGACAAATGGCTACTAATTAATTGCTAAGCGAATGAAAACCTTATTATTAGTTTTCGGAATTTTATTCAACTCTTTATTGTCTTATTCCGTGGATTTGCCAAAACTGAAAGTCAGTGATGACAGGCGTTTCATAGTTACTGAATCAGGCAAACCCTTTCTCTGGCTTGGAAATACGGCATGGGAAATGATTCACAGGCTTAACAGGGAAGAAATATCACTTTTCCTGGAAGATTGTTCATCAAAAGGTTTCACGGTTATTCAAACAGTAATACTTGCCGAACTTGATGGCTTAAACACACCCAATGCTTATGGAGAGAGACCGCTTATAAATAATGATCCCACCAAACTCAATGAAGAGTATTTCAGGAATGTGGATTTCGCAATAAAAAAAGCCTCGGAACTTGGACTATATATTGGCCTGCTGCCAACCTGGGGTGATAAGTATTATAAAAAATGGGGTACAGGGCCGGAAATCTTTACTCCCGAAAATGCCGGAATATATGCGGAGCTCCTGGCAAAACGATATGAAAAATCAACCAACATTATATGGATACTGGGGGGAGACCGTTTCCCGGATCAGCCTAAGCATTTTGAGGTAATCAGGGCAATAGCAAAGGGCTTAAAAAAGACCGATCCCTCTAAATTAATCAGTTTTCATCCATGGGGAGGAAGGGCAGCCACGGAAGCCTTTAATGAAGACTGGCTGGATATTGATATGTTTCAGACTACACACGACAGACGGGCAAAAGATTACGAATTTGTTTTGTCCGCAAGAAAAATAAGCCCCGCACGCCCTGTTATTAATGGTGAAGCCCGTTACGAAAATATTCCGGACAGACTCGATTCCGATCTTCGTTTTGGCTGGCTTGACGACTCGGACGTAAGAACTTCAGCATACTGGACAATGCTCTCAGGTGCAGCCGGGTATACTTATGGCTGCAATGATGTATGGCAAATGTACAGCGTGGGAAAAGATCCGATAATCAGGGCCCGCACCGACTGGTCAGAAGCCATACACCTGCCCGGATCGCAACAGATGAAATTTCTGCATGAATTATTTTCAAAATTTCCATGGCAGCAAATGATTAACGACCAGAATCTGATCCTGAACAATAATCAGAAAGACTCCACATACATGGTCTGTGCGAGGAGCCTGCAAAATGATTTTATTCTTGCTTATACTCCTTTTGGCAAACCACTTACCCTGGATTTATCGATTCTGAAATCAGCCGCTCTGGAGGCATACTGGTTTAATCCCAGGTCTGGAAAAACGCTGTATATTGGAAACTTCAGCAATTCCGATAAGCCGGTTTTTGAACCATGGTCGATTGGAAGGGGTAGTGATTTTATACTTCTTGTTAAAGCAAAAGACTATCCTTATAAATTATAGGAATAATATCGTTTATGAATAGTATTAAAACAGCCATCGGCCAATATATTTTCTCCCAGGAATTTGGCTATGGCTTTGATGCCGATGAAAAAACTGCAGACATAATGATATGCCCGACCCAGATTTGGCAATAAAATAACGAACCCTTTTTGAAAAATACTATGACTCCCGGGAATAAAAAAAAGTTATTTTAGCAGTCTAAAACTACCTGATCATGCATAGAATAATAATCTTCTTCGTTTGCCTTTTTGCTTCTTTTAACTTAAGTGCTTCTGATATAACTGAAGTACTTCCGCTTACCAATAAAATTATCTGGATTCACTTTGATGACGGTTCGGTTACTTATCCGAATACTCTCAATGTTCAGCGACTAAACACTGTATCTGCCGCAGATCCTTCTTCCTGGTCGTTAAGCAGCACAGATGATGCTGATTTCCTTTCTGTCAGGAACCCGGGACAGGTTGGCCGGAAATCAAAAGGTACAGAGTTTATGAAAACCCCTGAAATCTGGGGAGGAAGCTCATTTAATCCTACGACAAAACCTTGGGCTTCAGAACATGACATTTACCTTGTTCTGGATAAAACCCTGAAATCAGGAAAAACATACAAGCTATCAACAGGAAGTCTGGCTACAAATGGTTCAGAATGGACATTTACCTATGATGAAACACAACTAAGATCTGAGGCGGTGCATGTAAATACAATTGGCTATGCAACTGATGCACCGAAGTATGGTTATATCTACCAGTGGATGGGCGACCTTGGAGGACTTAGTCTTTCTGCTTACTCCTCTGCAAAATTCCAAGTGTTTATGGAAGGAAACTCCACTCCCGTTAAGGAAGGAACAATTCGGAAACGCAAATCTGCCACCAATGCTGAAACCGGACAGTCAAATGACACTCCCGATAAAAATTTCCTCGGAGCTGAAGTTTATGATTGCGATTTTTCAGATGTAACGGCTGATGGAACTTATTATCTGGTTATCGAAGGCGTGGGTAGATCCTTCCCCTTCAAAATAGGAACTGACGCAGTGTTTGAGGCATACTATAATGTTTTGCGGGGCTTGTATCATCAAAGGTCGGGAATAAGACTTGCTCCTCCCTATACAGCTGCCGATTATATCCGCCCGGTTAACCAGAATACAAAAGTTATGAGTGATGACGGAACCAGTTTTGCCGGAAAATTACTTTACTCGGATTACCCAATGACATCCTGGGAAAATGGCGACGGAGGAGGAACTTCGGTGCCTGCTATCAAGGCTGCTGCAATTGGCAAACCCCTGAATGTTGCCGGCTGGTATCACGATGCAGGCGACTGGGATCAGTATTCGTCCCACGAGAGAATTCCCATTTTGCTGATGCTGACTTATGAATATTCCCCGGAAAATTTCTGTGATGCTGACCTGAATATTCCTGAGAGCGGGAACGGAATCCCCGACATTATTGACGAGGCCTCCTGGCTGATTAAATTCAATTACCGCCTGCGCAAAGAGCTGATGGCAAAAGGATATAGCGATGGAGGAGTTGGAGGTGCACGCATCTGCGCTGATGTTTTTACCAGTGAAGACGGAAATGCTGAAAGCAGCCTGCCTTCCTGGAAGGAAAACCGCAGAACAGTGGTTACAAAAGCTGATGCTTTTATGACCTATCTGTATGCCGGACAAGCTTCGCAATTTGCCCTGATTCTGAAAAAACTCGGGAAAAATTCGGCCAAGTTCCCTGTGGAAATGCTTGATGCTGTTGAATTCACAGCTATGTCACACGATTCCGTTAACTGGACAAAAGAAGCCGAAGAAGCTTTCACATGGGCTTCCAAACCTGAAAACCAACCCACAGGAAATACCAACTTCGGCAGCAATGTTAAGATTTACAAGCTGTATGCTGCGGTTAACCTCTACAGGATTACCGGGAAGCAGACCTATCAGGATGCAGCAAAAATAATTCTCAATGAGCTTAAAAATTCAACCGGACTTGCAGAAGATGAAAGGTGGGGCGTTTATTCTTACCTCTTAGCCAATAATCAGGATGTGGATAAGGTATTGCAAACGGAACTTAAAACGGTGGCTATAAACAATGCCGATTCAAAATTTCTGAATGCCGTGGAAAAACGAGCCTGCCGCTGGGGAGGAATCTATGACATGCCAATGCTCGTTGGACAGGCAACAACTCCCATGGTTTTTGAGGCCATTGTTGCTTACGAACTTACAGGAAATATAAAATACAAAAACGCCATTCATACCACTGCCGATTATTTCCTTGGATCAAATCCGCGTCATACCACATGGATGACAGGTGTTGGCCCAAGGCCTGCAGCCTGCGGGTTTCATCTCGACAGCAGGTATAACCACAACTGGGTTCTTTACCCTGGATTTATTCCATACGGCCCATGGTCAATGGCTTATGGCACCCCAACTTTTACTTGGACCATGGACGGCGTTTCAGTTCTCGGCGGAGGAGGTCCCTGGGATAAAGATTGGGCCAACTTCTCACAATATCCTTTGATGGACAAATGGCCGGGTCATGAACGATGGAACAGTAATATCCACTCTCCTATGTCGTCTGAAAATACAATACATCAGAATACGGTTTACGGGGGATTGGCCTATGGTTTCGTAAACTCACGACACAATACTAATGCAATATCCGCAAAAAAAATAACAGTTCTAAACCTTGGAAACGGCGATATTCAGCTCAATTTGCAAGGTCAGGATACCTTGCTGACAGTTACAGTAAATATCATTGACGCCAACTTTGCAGCCCTTAAATGGAAATCATCGGATCCAAGGATTGCTTGGGTTGATGACTTTGGCAGGGTTACGGGAGTCAGCACTGGTTCATGCACAATTTCTGCAATTACACTGGATGAAAGTGTTTCTGCCTCCTGCACTGTGACTTGTAGCTGGCCGGAAATTGATGTTGAGTCCATTTCCATTAGCCCTGATACCCTGTCGATTGTTGAAGGTCAAAAAAAAACCCTTTCAATAACCTTTTCACCAGCCAACGCAACAAATAAGTTTGTAAACTGGAGTTATACAAGTGAAGGAATTGTTTCGGTTGATGAGAACGGTATACTTACAGCTCTTGCTCCCGGGAGTGTTTGGGCTATTGCCACGTCACTTAACAATTCAAAAAAAGATACTTGCCGGATTTTTGTTAAAGAAGCTGTAGATTATGTCATTGCTGATTTCGATAATGTTGTTCCTGTTACTACTATCCCGACACCTGACTCAGCCCAGTTATATACCCCTGAAGGCACCAATGATACCCGCTTTGACAATCCTTTAATCAATGGGAGTAACCCAAGTTCCAAAGTTGTAAAATGGAAACGACCTGCAGGCGACTGGAGATTGGTCGGCATGGTATTGGCAACCGATTATCCACAGGATCTGAGTCAGTATGCACAGTTCCAGTTCAAATATTATGGCTCGGGTGTTGTTGATTTCTATATCCAGATGATGGCTGACGACAATAGCACTTTTGAGATAAATGAATCCGTTGAAGGTGAAGATTGCTGGCAATTATTCAGTTATGACCTGGTAGAGAATAAAACTTTTGTGCAGTTTAACGTTTTTGTCAACAAACAAGGCAATCCTGGTGCAATACCAGTGCTTTTTGATGATTTCGTGTTGAAAGGAAAACCCGTTCAAAGATTCGATGGCACAACTATAAGTGATACTTATATGGAACTAAATTCATTCCAGTCAGCCACACTCTTTGCTGATGCATCTGGTCATCCCTTTACATGGGTCTCAACCGACCCTGAGGTGGCAACTGTAGATCAAAACGGAAATGTGAGTGCCGTTTCCGGTGGCACAGCCCTTATCAAAGCCGTGCCTCTTTTTGGGAATTCAGTGCAGTGCGAAGTGGTTGTGGATGGTGGAGTTTCAACCGGCGCCAAATCTAAAATAATTGCAGATTTTGAAGCCATTAAGGTCGACTGGTCTGGAGGATATGGGGTATACGGATGGGGTTCCGATTCCATTTTAAAAGCCGACAATCCCTTGAAAAACGTAGATAATAATTCAGATAAAACCCTTATATGGAAACGCGATGGCGCCAATCTCTGGGGTGGCTATGGATTCCAGTTCCCTATGGAAAATTCAACGGGCTGGGATTTGCTTTCCTTCCAGCTCTATGCAACAAGAGCGGTTAATACAATACGCCTCGAGGTTTTTAACGCCGATCTGCGTCTTGGCTTTTACCAGCTGAATAACCTTGGTATAAAGGAAAACGAATGGACTACTGTCTCCTTCGACTTTGCCGACATGGAAATTCAAAATAAGGATTTCAATAAACTGCAATTTCAGATTGCAGTAGGCAGTGATTTTACTATGCTCACATACATCGATAATGTAATGATCAGAACTACGGGTGAAATCAAAGTCGCAAGTGTTACAATAATCGAAACCGGACCTATTGCAAAAATCACCACTGATCCGGCATTCCAGTTATCCGTAAATGTCCTGCCACTAAATGCAACAAACAAACTTGTAAACTGGAACTCTTCCAACACGAAGGTTGCAACCGTTACGACAGGCGGCCTGGTTACTGTTAAAGGAGCGGGAACAGCGAATATAACTGCTACTTCAGCAGAAAATTCTACTATTAAGGCAAGTGTAGCAGTTAATGTATCATTTCCTTTGTCGGTTAATGGGGGTCAATATCAGGGCGTTTCAATTTACCCAAACCCGTTTTCTGAATCTCTAACAATATCGAACCTGGAAATGATTGCCAGAATCGAGCTTACAAATATCCTTGGTAATAAATTAATAAGTATTGAAATAAAAGATATAGAAACACTTGATATCCCTGCTGAAGACCTTTCACCGGGAATTTATTTTGTTAATACATATTCTGCAAATGGCTACCGGTCGACATATAAAATTATAAGGAAATAAGATTAATTGTTTAAGTGAGTCGAGTTGATTTTTCAGGGCCAATATGCTGAATGAGGAATAGGAATCCAATAATTCTGGTTTAAAAGTCAGCAGGATCGGCAGATTAGAGACGGGTAATAATTGTAATTGAAGAAAACTTATGTTATTTCAAAAAACGAAAAAAAGCCGTCTTTTCAGAATATTTGGAAGACAATACTTCCATGATTGCCGACCGAAGGTTTAAATATATTTTTACCACTGGCAAGCGGGACCTTGGAATTGGCTGTGAAACCGGCTTCGGACCTTCAGGGATATACCAGTTCCTTTACGATTTGCAGGATGATCCCGGTGAAACACAGAATCTGGCTTATGAAAAAGAGTTTATCCAGGTAAGGGATTCGATGGCTGGCCTCCTTCTGGAAAGATTTATAGAAACACATCCTTTTTCAGGGGATGTTCCAAAGGGTCTGAATAAAATAGGGAAATTAATATGGTTTAATGAACCCAATGATATTGGCGATGAGCCGGGTAAAACAGAACTTGAAAGAATATTTAAATCAGAATATGAAAATTAATCAGCTTGCCGGTAAAGTGGTAGTTTCGTTATTAATTCCTGGCTCATTCATATCATTATCAGCGCAGTACAAGGTTGACTCTATGTGCGGCGCAAAAGTATTCCTGGATAAATCAGGCAAACTCCTTTCCCGCTACGAACCACAAATTCCGGGTGCCGGATATGAAAAGGCAGTGAAATTGGCTGTTGGTTTCTGGAAAAATTGTCCTGACAGCAAGACGAATAACCTTCCTTTGTATATTACCCATTGCTCCATGTACCGCGGTGGAAAAGGCGGTTTCTTTGGCTCAAGCTGGCCGCATAACCCGATAGTCGTGAATGCCGGCATGGTGCAGAGTTTTGCCATCGATTGGCGAAACTATTCGGGCGATGAGACTATGATTGACATTACCCGCCAAGGCCTCGACCACCAGTTGAAATACGGAACAACTCCTGCAAACTGGGAATGGGCTTCGGTTCCTTATGCCAGTTCGGAGGCCGGTGAAATTATTTACGATGGCGCATCTAAATTTGACATGGCAGTAACTGCCGAAAACATTGGCCGGGGTGATGGCTCTTATGTTTTGGAAGTGGATAAAGTCGGGGATATGGGTATTGCCTACCTGAAAGTCTATGAAATTACCGGTGAGCAAAAATACCTAGATGCTGCCATTCAATGTGCCGATGCGTTGGCAAAACATGTGCGGAAAGGAGTGCACGGGAAAGCAGGACTTGAATGGAAAATCCTTGTGCTGACTTCTCCCTGGCCTTTCAGAGTAAGAGCTGAAAAAGGTGAAATTCTCGAAGATTACACTTCGCATGTAGTTGACAATTTGCGACTGATAGAAGAACTTATTCGCATTAAAGACCGCATTCAGCTTCCTGCCGAAAAGGCAATTGCCTACCAAAAGGTCGCAGAGATTGTCTGGTACTGGCTCTATTCGTCTGAAGGGCCAATTAAAACTTCCATCTGGAAAGGTTATTTTGAAGACATCCGCATCGACGATATCAACCTTAACCGGGTTAACAACAGCCCGATGGAATTTGCCCGCTATTTAATCAAGCATCCGCAAAACGACCCGAATATTGCGACAACAGTTCCCGGTTTAATCTGGTGGGTGAAAAATACCTTCAGCGAATCAGGCATGAATGCCATTAACGAGCAAACCGGCTGTTATCAGCCAATGGGTAGTCATACTTCACGTTACGCATCAATTTGTGCTTTATGGTATGAATACAGCGGCGAAAAATGGTTTAAGGAAGAAGCTTACCGCTACTTTAACCATGCTACCTATATGGCCGAACCCGATGGCGTAATACAAACCGGCCATAACTGGGGCGACGAAATATGGTTTTCGGATGGGTATGTCGATTATATCCGGCATTTTATGGAAGGACTGGCTGCCATTCCCGAATGGGTGCCCCTCGGAAACCATCTGCTGAAATCCACTTCGGTAGTTCAAACCATTGAATACAAGGACAACAGTGTTTCCTTCAGCACCTTTGACGATGCCGCACAGGTAACACTGCGAATGACATCGAAACCAAAAATAATTACAGTTAACGGAAAGCGAATCGAGCCCACAGGAAAATTTGCAGCCAATAGCTGGACCTGGACTACACTTGAAAAAGGTGGAGTGGTTAAAATAAATTATTCGAAAGGAAACAAAATCCTGATAAGCCAATAATCAGTCTCAAAAAGTTTTTATGAAAACAATTCCAGTATTAATCATCGCAATTTTATCAATTTCAATACCCGGATTTGGTCAGAAACCTGCCTGTCATAATACAATGCAGGATACGGTATTGATTGGCGATACAATACAGTATCATCCCATACGCATCAGCAAGGCTGATAATTCGCTCCTTCCATGGTATTCATCAGATCCCGGAAAATCGTATGATTTTGTGATCAATGCGACCTGGAATTTCTGGGACACCATGCGAACTGACCTTAACGGGTTGCCATACTATATGAACCACCAGGTTTGGAAAGCAGAAGTTAATGACACAAGGGGCGTTGCGGGTTCGCAATTTGAAATGGCACTCAGTTCGTGGCGCCTGTTGTACCAATATTCAGGTAATGAGCGAATTAAGGAGAATATGAAATTCATTGGTGATTACTATATCAGCCACAGCCTTTCGCCTTCCACTGCCGAATGGGCCAACTTGCCATATCCTTACAACACCCTGACATACTCAGGCACTTACGACGGTGATATGGTAATCGGGAAAGATTATACGCAACCCGACAAGGCCGGCTCTTTTGGCAATGAATTGATTAATCTTTATAAAGTAATTGGAACCGGGAGCCATGGTCAGACACCCACCGGTATTTATCTGGAAACAGCTATAAAAATTGCCAACACACTGGCAAAGCATACCTTATCCGGGAATGATACCATATCTCCCTTGCCGTTTAAAGTGAATGCAATGGTTGGCAAGTATGGCAGGATAACCAATACGGAAGGCATAGAAAAGGAGGTGCAGTTATTTAATTATACCACAAATTGGTCGGGTACAATGGAATTGTTTTTAGAGTTAATCCGAATGAACAGGGGAAATACCGTGGAATACCAAAAAGCCTTCGATACTTTGCTTGCCTGGATGAAGAAATATCCGTTAAAGAATAACCGTTGGGGACCATTTTTCGAAGATATTGTTGGAAATAGTGAGACACAGATCAATGCAATCACCTTTGCTCAGTTCATGATGAATCATCAGGAATACTTTCCCGACTGGAAAAATGAGGTAAAGGGTATCTTTGCATGGGTTTACAAAGAACTTGGAAACAAGGAGTGGGAAAAATTCAATGTGGTAGTTGTAAATGAACAGACTGCTTACAGGATACCGGGCAACAGCCATACCTCGAGACAGGCATCGGCCGAATTGCAGTATACTGAACTAACAGGTGACCAGACTTTTGTAAAAAACGCCATCCGCCAGCTAAACTGGGCAACATATATGGTTGACTTCGACGGCAAAAACCGGTACATGCACGATGATATCTGGTTATCCGATGGTTATGGAGATTACAATCGGCATTACCTGCGTGCAATGGCCGCCCTGCCTGAGCTCGCCCCTTCCGATGCAAACAGGTTGCTAGGTTCAACCTCCGTGGTTCAATTTATCGAATATAAGTCCGGCCAGGTATCCTTCACTACCTTCGACAATGCTTCACAGGTAACGCTCCGGATGACATCGAAACCAAAAATAATTACCGTCAGCGGAAAGCGAATCGAACCAGTTGGAAAGCCCGCTGCTAATAGCTGGGCCTGGATCCCATTAGAAAAAGGTGGAGTTGTTAAAATTAATTATACTTCGGGTAATAAAATTAGTATTGAGCAATAACTCTAATTCGATTCTTTACTCGCAGATAGACATTCACATTGATAAAAACTTTTTAAACACGAATAATGAAACACTTAATCTTCATTCTGATTATTGCTTCCATTTTCCAATTTAGCTGTTCAAACAAGCAATCCTTTAAAAGCGATGTTCTTACAAGCCAATGGAAATTCCGGAAAGCAGACGATACAACATGGCTTCCAGCCACTGTTCCTGGATGTGTTCATACCGATTTGCTTGATAACAAGCTGATTCCCGATCCATTTTACAGGATGAATGAAAAGAAAGTAAAATGGCTTGAAAACACCGACTGGGAATATTCGACTTCGTTCTCTGTTTCAGCAGAAACGGCTGCTTTCCCGAATATCGATCTGGAAATTGGAGGATTGGATACCTATGCCGATGTTTTTCTTAATGATTCGTTGATCCTGAAGGCCGATAACATGTTCATCAGCTGGCAGGTTCCTGTAAAGAATTGGGTGAAACAAGGCGAAAATTCCTTACGGATATATTTTCATTCGGCAGTTACGGTGGGAATGGAAAAATTGAGAAAAGTGCCTTACACCCTGATGGCGGCAAACGAAATTGCCCCCGAAAACGAACGCACCAATGTATTCACCCGAAAAGCACCTTTCCACTACGGCTGGGACTGGGGCCCACGTCTGGTAACATGCGGAATTTGGAAACCCATAAAACTTCAGGCATGGAATAATCAAAAAATGGAAGACTTATATGTTAAGCCAATCGCTATTTCAGAGGAAAAGGCCGCCTACAAAGCCATTGTTGAGTTGGTTTCAGACCAAGAGACGAGAGTAATTTTCGAAGTTTTGGTTGATGGCGCAATAATTGAATCCAAGTCCGATGTTGTAATCTCAGAAGGTCAATCACAGGCTGTCATTGATTTTAGCATTGCCAAACCTGAACTTTGGTGGACCAATGGTTTGGGTGGTCATAAACTTTATAAAGTTGAAGTCAGGATGCTGGATGGCAAAAAACTGATTCAGAGCGTCTCCAAACGGATTGGAGTACGCAGGCTTGAACTGGTTCAGCAGAAAGATTCTATTGGAAGCAGTTTCGAATTCAAATTGAATGGAGTGCCCGTTTTCATGAAAGGGGCCAACTACATTCCATCGGATATTTTTACCACCAGAAATACGATTTCAAATTACAAACGGGTAGTCGCTGATGCCGTAAACGCGAACATGAACATGCTGCGTGTTTGGGGAGGCGCCATCTACGAAAACGACGAATTTTACGATCTTCTGGATGAAAACGGGATTTTGGCTTGGAACGATTTCATGTTCGCCTGCAACCTGCAACCCGACGATTCACTTCACCTCGACAACATCCGGAAAGAAGCGGAATATAATGTCAAAAGACTCAGAAACCATCCGTCTATTGCCTTGTGGTGCGGCAACAACGAAAACCTGAGAGCCTGGTACAATTGGGGCTGGAATAAAAAATATTCAGAAAAAGATGCGGCAATCCTTTGGGGCGTATACGAAAAAATATTCTATCATATTCTTCCTGATGCTGTTACAAAGTTCAATCCTGAAGTTTCGTATTGGCCATCGTCACCACAAGCAGCCGACGACAAACTCTCCGACCGGATATCAGGCGACGAGCACGATTGGTCAGTCTGGTTTGGCGATGTACCTTTTTCGGCTTATGCTGAAAACCCGCCTCGTTTCGTAAGCGAATATGGCTTACAGTCTTTCCCGGAGATGAAAACGATTCGTTCATTCGCTAACGACTCTGATATGACTTATCGGTCGCCTATCATGGAACATCGTCAGCGAAGCCTGATGCCATGGATTGCCAAAGGTTTTAATGGAAACGAGATGATCAAAACTTACATTGCCCGCTATTATAAAGTTCCTTCAAGCTTTGAATCGTTTGCGTATGTCAGTCAGTTAGTGCAGGCTAATGGCGTAAAATTTGCCATCGAAACTCACCGCCGGAATATGCCGCGCTGCATGGGTTCGCTTTACTGGCAGATAAACGATTGCTGGCCAACCATGTCGTGGGCAAGTGTTGATTATTTTGGACGATGGAAAGCACTGCACTATGCCGTTAAAAAAGCCTATCAGCCTGTTTATCCGATTATTTTCAGGGATAAGAACGACATCAAAGTGACAGTTGCCAACGACCGGCTAACTTCTGGAAAGGCCAAGATTACTGCTACTTTGTATGATTTTGAAGGGGAAGTACTCTGGCAAAAACAAATTTATACCACATTGACAGCCAATTCAAGTCTGGTTTACCTGAGTGTTCCCGAAAAAGAATTGACGGGCAAAGGTAAAACCTCAAAAACCGTGTTCGAGGTAGTGGTTAAATCTGAAGACACAATTTTAGGCGAAAACCTGTTTTATTTTAAGGATGTCAAAGCGCTGCAGTTCGAACAGCCAGAGATCAAAAAGACTATCTCAAAGATTTCAGATCAGGAATATGAAATTCAATTGACTACTGAAAAGTTGGCAAAGAATGTGGCTTTCTTTACTGCCAAATCTGAAGGTTTTTTCTCGGATAATTTCTTCGACATGATTCCGGGGAAGACATACAAAATCAAATTTACTGGCAAGGCTGTGGATTTGGAAAATGACATTCAGGTAATGAATTTGAATGAGGTTGTGAATCAGTAAAATAGGAAATACTAAAAGATGAAGAAATACTTTCTGTTGACATTTATAATCGTTGTTAGTTTGAATTGCAGTTTATTGGCTAGTGGTGTAAGTACATCTATTCGTCAAAAGACCAAATTCAATGCTGACTGGAAGTTTATGTTGGGCGACAATGCAGATTATAAAAATCCTACTTTCGATGATTCTGCCTGGCGCAGCTTGAGTTTGCCTCACGATTGGACGATTGAAGGTGAGTTTAAAAAAGAAAATCCCAGCGGTGCATCGGGTGCGTTCTTGTCAGGTGGAGTAGGTTGGTATCGAAAAACCTTCATGGTGGGCGATTCGCTAAAATCGAAAAAAATATTCATTCAGTTTGATGGTATTTATATGAATTCAGAAGTATGGGTAAATAATCAGTTTTTGGGTAGATATCCGTACGGTTATTCATTGATTCAATATGACTTGACAGGCATAGTTAAACCCGGCGAAAAAAACACAATAGCTGTCCGGGTGGATAATTCTCTGGATCCATCAACCCGTTATTATGCTGGATCGGGGATTTATCGCAATGTGTGGCTGGTAACTACCAATGTCACCCACCTCGACAACAAAAGCGGTGTGTTTGTTTCATATAAAAATGTGAGCGAACAGTCGGCAACCATTGCTTGTCAGTATAAAATTATTTCCAATTCTTTTGAAGGAAGCGAATTTCAGTGGTGGGTACGAAACCCGACAGTGAATAAACGCATCGTCAAACAACTAACTATTCAATCGAAATTATACACTCCAAATGGTAAAGAAATTGCTTCCATGTCAACAATCGAATCGGTTAGTGAATTTCACAAATACACTTTCAATCATGAATTAAGTGTATCAAACCCAAAATTATGGTCTAGTGCTACTCCATTTTTATATTCTTTGGTAACCACTTTGTCCTATGATGGAAAAATAATTGACACACAAACGACCTCCATTGGTATCAGGAGTATTGAATATTCAGTTAACAAAGGCATGTTGGTGAATGGTAAACAAGAAAAGCTGAAAGGTGTTTGCCTGCATACCGATGCCGGCTCGTTGGGCAATGCCGTACCTGATGGTGTCTGGATCTACCGATTGTCAAAACTCAAAAAAATGGGTGCAAATGCTATTCGCACCAGTCATCATCCTTTCTCCCCCGAATTTTATAATATTTGCGACAGCTTGGGCTTATATGTGATGGACGAGGCTTTTGACGAATGGAATGTGGGGTATGGTTTTGCCACCGAGAATACTGCTGGAAAAATGCAATATGGTTATCACCTGTATTTTAACCAATGGGCGGAAACCGATTTAAGAGCAATGATTCAACGGGACAGGAATCATCCTTCGGTGGTGATGTACAGTATTGGCAATGAAGTTCCCAATCAGTTCCATGATGGTGGAGCACAGTTGGTGACGAAACTTAAAAATATTTGTCATAACGAGGATCCCAGCAGACTGGTAACTGCCGGATGCGACTTCGTGGCATATTCCAATCAGAATGGTTTTTTAGACTCACTGGATATAGCGGGTTATAATTATGTGGATCGTTACTATGCCGATAAAATGTATGCACCCGAAAAAGAAAAATACCCAAACCGACTTTATCTTGGAACGGAAACTTATTTCGATACTCCATACTGGTTGGCCGTGAGAGACAATGATTATGTGATGGGCGAATTTGTTTGGGCTGGCATTGACTATTTAGGCGAAGGAATTGCCTGGCCTAAAAGAGGATGGGATGCATGTTTGATAGATATGGCCGGAACAGAAAGACCGGAGTATTATTTGCGCAAAAGCTATTGGAGCGATGAGCCCGTGGTACACATAGCGGTACAAAATGCTGACAACCCTGAATCTGAATGGCATCCTCGTCCGGTAGTGTCACATTGGAATTGGAAATCGAAACCCGATTATTTGAACAATGTCTATGTTTATTCCAACTGTGATGAGGTAGAGCTTTTTATAAATGACCAATCCCAGGGGAAAAAACTCGTTGATAAAAACACCTATTTTGTATTGTGGAAAATCCCTTTTACCCTAGGTACTATCAAAGCCATTGGCTATACCTCAGGTAAAAAAGCCAGCGAACACATATTGCAAACACCCGAAAATGCCGCAGGCTTGAACTTGGTTTGTGACAAAACGAACTTGAGAGCCAACGGGGAGGATGTGGCAGTGATTGAAATCAATATCGTTGATAAAAATGGAATTCAAATCCTTAATGGCGATACTGAAATAAGCGTGAAAATTGAAGGCAATGCCAGATTAATAGGACTTGACAATGCTGATCAGTGCAACCATGATAAATACAAGACTGCTAGCAGAAAAACATTCAACGGCCGACTTTTGGCAACGATACAGGCCACCGATAAATCTGGAAAAATTAAAGTGACGGTATCTGGCCCTGATTTAGAAACAGCGAATCTAATCTTAAACACCAAATGAAAACAATACTAATATTTACAGCTTTCCTTGCGCTACAGTTCACGATATTAAAAGCTGAAAATCTGTTAATTTATAATGCCTCCAAAGGAATTGAGAATGCATATTTCAATACTATTTCAGTTGAAGGTGAGCAGCTTCCCTATTCCCAGCTACAGAGCTTTGACGATACCTTTAACATCAGAAATGTCATTCTCGAAAACTTTTACCTGCACGGCGTTGATATTCATTTTTTTGAGTTCCATACTAACAGCTAAAAAATGTTTACGCATCTAAAAAATAACGAAACGATCATTCTGAGAAAAGGAATATCAAAACAATATTAATAATCAAAAACGTCAAAAATTTGAAAAAATGAAACAGCACCTCTTTTTAATCATACTTCTAAATTTGTTTAACAGCTTGGCAAATGGCCAGTCAATGGACAATTTTTTCCGCCAGCCGGTTTTTGAAGAGGGAGATAACAATATTATATTGCAAAACCGTTGTGGCAACCGTCTTACCATGATGTTTAAACCTAATGGCACCGACCTGGAATTTGTTTACAAACCCAATGCCTTCCGACGTAAAGAATTTTGGGCGCGTAATTTCTCCAACCGTGATAACCAGACAGTACTTTTTTCATCGTTTTCGATGCCTGACATTCGCAGCACCGATGCCACTTTCGAATACGATCCATTTGTAAATACCATCAACATCAAAGCGCCTTCAGGAGCCAAAAACAAGATTGTGGTCGTGAATATTGCAAACGAAAATGCATTTGTGATTTCTGCCCGAAGTCCGCTGCTCCTGGCTTTCAAGCCTCACACCAGATTTGAGGTGAGCAATGGCCTCCTGACCGAGAAATTCACCGAAAGAGGCGAAGATATTGTCAGTTTCATCAAATTTCCGGGTTTTGAAGAAAACCGTTTCCGAATTCTGGCCGATGGAACTTATATCCTTCAGGTATTGGAGAATGATGTGATTTTGATTGGGGGAGAAGAAAATAGTTATCAAGTGAACAGAGTATGTGAACGGTTTCAAAGTCTCAATTTAAACGAACTGATTGCCAAAAACGAGGAAGTTCTGAAGCCCGAACTGGCCAGCTCAACCATCTTCTGCAGGAATCCTGATTTTAACAAAGTACTGGATATCAACAAACGCATTCTTCTATCGATGGTTGATGGCGGTGGTGCGACATTCGGCGCTTTAAGCCGATGCTATTACCTGATCTGGATTCGTGATGGTTCCATGTCAACTTCATTAATGGCTCGTGGAGGCTCTCCAGCCTATGCCTCGGATTGGACAAAACTGGCGTTAAACAGTCCATCTGTCGTTCGTCGAGACGATGGAACCGAAGTTCCCGAATTTGGTCAGATGCTTGGAACAAGATGGGGAAAAAGTGAAGACGACGGCGTTTTCTACGCTACGCTGAGTTTGTTCACCATGTGCCAGACGACGGGCAACAATGAGGTTCTTTATTCCGGGGGATTTAAAATCCTGCTCGAATCTATCGACCGGTACCTGGAGAAAACCTGGGACGCAAACCGCAAGATGTTTGGCAGTGATACGCGTGGCGAAACGTCTCTGCAATCCAGTCCTTATTACGGTTACGATGTGGTAAATGGAGAAATGTATCATAATTTCCAGAAAGAAGATGTAAACAGCACGCCTATTTCGCGCAGTTATAGTCTTTACCAACAGGTGAATACCTATAATTTGCTCCAGATGGCTAATGTTTTGATGGCATACAATCCCGAAGCCGATCAGCAGCGAAGCAACAGGTATGCAGAGCTGGCAAAGGAATTAGAAGCAAGCATTAAGTCAAAATTTAAAAATCCCGCAGGAAAATTATATGCCGGGTTTGAATTGTATGCCGATGGTTCAGAGAAATGGGTTCCGTTTGGCCCCGAATCCGATTACTGGGAAACAGCCTGGGCCAATTCTTTGGGGCCGTATTATCCGGCTCCTGAAATTCAGTTATCATCAGCAAGCGAAATAAAAAGCGATTGGGCAAAATACCGTAATTACGGATATTGCCCATGGAATACCCTTTCCCGCTATCTCTACGAATATGGAATGAGTTCCGAAGAGTATGAAAAAATGCTTTCTGAGCAGATAAAGGATGCGCTGACCTTGACTAAAAAATATCCCATGAAAGGCGCTGTAACCGAATACCAGAAAGAAGTTGAAGGCTGGCGAGCACTGCCTTTCCAGATCGGGGCACTTTACCAGTCGGTTACTTCGCAGATTATTCAGAATATGCCCATGGGAATAGGAGTTAGGGCAAGCAATTTTGTCGACAGTATTCAGAATTACAATTTCCGGTCGGCAGTTATTTCAGCAAGGCAAACAGGGAAAGGCGATGTGGTGAAATCTTATACCATCAACGGCAAAGAGATAAAACACACTTTGCAGATTCCGTCGAATGTACTTCGCAATGGAACAAATAGCATTGAAATATCTAGGGATACCCGTTCAGAGCAGTTCAGGCTTTATTCTTCCACGGCTGAACTGCTTTCGTGCACAGGAGATGAAAAACAGATCAGTTTTGAATTTACAAATCCGGTGGTGAGCCAGTTGGTTTTTGAAAATGCTGGCAAGATGAAAACCTTTCGTTTTACCGATAAAAAAGGGGCAGAGTTGCCTTACACCAAATCCGAAATCCGCGATAAAATAATTCTGGAAGTTGAAACCAGGGGTGATTTTCAACTGGATGTTTTTAATTGAAAAATACAAAACTTGAAACTATGAACCTGAAAAGCTACATGGTCGGCCAATGTTCAGCCACCTTAATTTTATTCTTTTGTGCCTGCACTTTTTTATCCGCACAGGTAAAAATCTCGGAGCAGGTATGGACCTTACCAACCTATGAAATAAAAACTCCTGATAAAAACCCGATGTTTTTCAAAGGCGAATCTTACCAGGGAGCTTCGAAGTATATTTATCCTTACGCACTTAATGATGCAATTTCTAATGAAAAGACAACTCATGACTGGAAAACATTAATTCTTGAAAACGAGTACATCAAATTATGCGTGGCACCCGAAATCGGAGGAAAGCTTTATTATGGTACCGACAAGACAAACGGATACAATTTTATTTATAAAAATAATGTCGTTAAGCCATCAAATATCGGCATGACCGGAGCTTGGGTTTCGGGCGGGATTGAATGGTGCGTTATCCACCATCACAGGGCATCCACCTTTTTGCCTGTCGATTATGATCTGAAAGTGAATACCGACAGCAGCAAGACCATCTGGATCGGAGAAACCGAACCCCGGCAGCAGATGAGATGGACCATTGGTATTACTATGTTTCCCGGAAAATCGTATTATATGACAGAGGTTAAAATTCATAATTCAACCCCTCTTACTAACACTTTTTTGTATTGGGCAAATGTGGCAGCCCATGCCAATAAAGATTACCAGGTAATATTTCCGCCAAGCGTCGATATGGTTACTTACCATGCTAAAAATAGTTTTGCACACTGGCCTGTTGCAACCGAAGTTTATAACGGGGAAGATTTTACAAAAGGAGTCGATATAAGCTGGTGGAAGAATTCGGAAAAACAGAATTCCTATTTTGCCTGGGATATGAAAGAAGATTTCATGGGAGGCTACGATCACGGAAAAGAGACGGGAACAGTTCATATCGGTGATCATAACATAGTAAAAGGGGCGAAACTTTGGGAATGGGGTTCTGGGCCAGTCGGACAGGCTACCGAAGGAAAACTCACTGAAAATGATGGCCCTTATGTCGAAATAATGGTTGGTGCTTTTTCGGATAATCAGCCCGATTATAGCTGGATCAGGCCATATGAAGTCAAAACATTTAAACAGTACTGG
>JBBQAQ010000020.1:0-64303 GCA_038316435.1 Bacteroidales bacterium
TTTACCGACCTTGCAACCATTAGTTATACTCTTCAAAAATCAAGTAAGATGAAAGTTGAGATTTATAATGTGGTTGGTGAAAAGATGGGCGAAATTCTTAATGAGACACAGGTGGCTGGCACACATAAACTTGAAATGAAAGCCTCCGACGTTAACTACGTTGGTGGATTATACTATCTGAAGATTAGCGTGGATCAGAATACAATAATCAAGAAAACCATGCTGACAAGATAAAAGAAGCCTGATTCTATATTAAAACGCCGGAAACGCAGGAGAAGTAATACCTGATGATTCCGGCGTTTTTATTTGAATCAATACTGGTGTGCTAAAAGGTGATATGGTCAAAAAAAGTTGGCAATTTTCAAAAAAAAGTTGTTGGGACAAGCTGATTTTTAGATTTTCGCCACATTAAACATGAGGGGTTTAAACGCCGGATGTTTTATGACACAATGAAAAAAAAATTAAGGATTATATTTCGATAACCTCAGAATCTTTTCATAATCATTCTCCGTCATCATTTCAGCAAAACTAATATCGGGATTCCGTCGAGCATATTCAGAAAAAATCCTCCATCCAATATACGTTCCGGCTCTTCCTGGGGAGTCTGATGAAAAGAAATAGGTGAATGGTGCTGCTCCAGTAAGCTTTCGAATATCCATTGTATTTCTTGAAAACAATAGCTTTTTTTCTACGAGGTCAGTCCACATTTGTTCTTCGTTTCCTTTTACCCATCTCATTTGAGCTTGAGTATATCCTATAATTAAACTATCGGGCTGCTTCGGTAGCAAAGATTTTACAAAGTACAAAAGCTTTCCCTCATGGATCATCCTTGACAAGACATTATCCACGGAATCGTTATAAGTATAGGTGGCAGAAGCCCATGTATACAAAAGATCTGACGGTATCTTTTCAGGAAACATGTTTAAACGGGTGTAAATAGGCAATTCAAGCTTTTTATAATAAACTGAGGATGTACCAAGGTAGCGATCTAAACCAAGTCCAATATAATTACTAACTGTAAAACAAGGGTTATTAAATCGGCTCACATAAGCAACCACGCGCGGAATATCTTTTCCGGGGAATGCATTCTTGTACAAACTAAATGCTTTATTTAGCTCCTTTTCTTCCTTTTGGAGATCAGGAAATATCTTCTGAGTTTCTTCATAAACTTCGCGGTTAAGTCGATCATTCAGAAACATAGATAAAAAAGCCTGATAGTCGCGTGAAGCAGGGCTCCCAATAGATATAACATGGTAACTGAAAACATCTAGAAAATCATCATACTTCTTATATAAAGAGGTAATTGCAGCCGGCAGAGTATCGGTATTCATGGTAAAAATCTCCCGGTCAAATCGTTCAATCTTAATTTCAACCTTTGAATCTCCGTATTTAAGGCCATGATCCGAATTCCTGCAGGAACCAGAAACTAAAGCGCCTAACACAAAAAAAGTTAATAAAAGCCTTAGATTCATTATCATTTCGTTTAAAGGATTAACGTTTAATTTTCATATTTTTGTATCAGAGCTTTGCAAAATTAACATTATCTGATAATATTCGATGTGTTAAGTCTTCACCGAAAAACTTATCCGCAGTTGAAAAATGCAATTTAAGTCTAAAACCTAAAGTCTGACATGAAAAAAACATTCTTAGTTCTATTGATTTTTATACCTTTTGTAGGAAGTGCACAATCGCTGCGCTTTAGCCTTTTGGCTGATCCCCAGTTCTCCTGGATGATTCCCGACACTAAAACTATCTCTTCACAGGGAGCTGTTTTTGGAATAAATGCCGGATTGGGAATGGATTACTATTTCGCGGAGAATTACGCCTTTTCCACCGGATTGAGCATAAATAATATCGGAGGAAAACTTCAATATGCCGATACTATTCAAATTCCAGTCGGGGTTAAAAACATTACAATACCATCTGGAAATACAATTACCTATCGACTCCAATACATCAATATCCCTCTTGGCCTTAAGTTTAAAACCAATGAAATAGGCTATGTTACCTATGTTGCCAACCTTGGCATTACGCCCATGATCAATATCCGCGACCGGGCAACTGATGTGTCTGCAAGCCTTGATAACGACAATATTGCAGATGCGATCATGTTGTTCAATATGAACTACTTTATAAATCTCGGGGTTCAGTATTCATTGGGAGGTTCTACAGCTTTGACAGGCGGAGTAGGGTATTCATCAGGTTTTGTGGATGTAACTTCACAGGCTGTTGATAAAATAAATATCAAAACTTTCAGTATTAAACTCGGGATACTTTTTTAAGGAGACAGCCATGAAAATCGCACTTGCCCAACTTGATTACCATATTGGAAATTTTGCTGAGAATACCGGAAATATTGTACTTGCAATAGAAAATGCCCGTCTGGCGCATGTCGATCTAGTTGTGTTTTCAGAGCTTTCAATTTGTGGCTATCCCCCACTCGATTTGCTCGAAAAAAAAGATTTTGTTGAAAGTTGCATCGCTGAAATAAACAAAATTGCCCGTATCTGCGATACAATTGGAGTAATTATAGGTGGCCCTTCCCTTAACCCAAAAAGCGAAGGGAAAATGCTTTTCAACTCGGCTTATTTTCTTTTCGGGGGAGAGATAAAACAAGTGGTAAACAAGTCATTATTACCCACTTACGACATTTTCGATGAATACAGGTATTTTGAGCCGAACAAGAATTTTTCGTTGCTTCATTTTAAAGATAAAAAAATTGCATTGACTATCTGCGAAGATCTTTGGGATGATCAGCCGGTAGAAAACGAATTTGCCAGAAGCCGCTTGTACACTTGCCATCCGCTTGATGAACTCAGCAAACTCGGACCTGATTTAGTCATTAATATTGCTGCTTCTCCTTTTTCACATACCCGGATAAACCTAAAAAAGGGCATTTTCATTGAAAAAGCAAAAAAGCATAATCTCCCGGTTATTTATGTAAATCAGGTTGGTGCGCAGACGCAACTGATTTTTGAAGGGGGGAGCATGGCCATTAACAAAAAAGGCGAAATAATTTCGAGACTGGAATATTTCTCCCCCGATATAAAAATTGTTGACACCAATGATTTGGAAGGTTCTTCGAATCCCGCTAAATTAGAGAACCCAGATAGAATGGAGATGGTTCATAATGCGCTGATTACCGGCATTAAAGGATATTTCTCGAAAACAAATTTCACAAAGGCAGTATTGGGTTTATCCGGTGGAATAGATTCTGCTATAACTCTTGTATTGGCAGCACGAGCACTTGGAAAAGAAAATGTTCACGCATTGTTGATGCCTTCTGGATTTTCATCGGATCATTCAATTACCGATTCAGTTAAACTTGCGAAAAACCTGAAGATTTCATACGATATCGTCAAAATCGAAGATCTCTTTCAACAGTTTAATAAAGATCTGGCACCACTTTTTAAAGAAATGCCTTTTGATCTAACAGAAGAAAACCTGCAATCCAGAATCAGAAGTGTTTTGCTAATGGCTTTCAGTAATAAATTCGGTCATATTTTACTGAATACCAGTAATAAAAGCGAGGCGGCTGTAGGCTATGGAACTTTATATGGAGACATGAGTGGCGGGCTTTCGGTTTTAGGAGATGTTTACAAGACCGATGTTTATTTGCTGGCACAATATATTAACTCTGAATCTGAAATAATTCCCCAAAATATCATTTCGAAGCCGCCGTCAGCAGAGCTTCGCCCGGATCAGAAAGACTCAGATTCACTGCCTGAATATGATGTGTTGGACAAGGTGCTGGGAGAATATATCGAGCATCAGAAAACTTCGTCGGAAATTGTTGCAATGGGTTTCAGTGAATCCCTCGTAATCAGAATTATCCGTCTTGTAAATACCAATGAGTATAAGAGGTATCAGACTCCTCCAATTCTCAGAATATCCTCAAAAGCATTCGGTGGAGGCCGGAGAATCCCTTTGGTTGCTAAGTATTGAGAATTTTTTATCTTTCGGAATCAGATTAGATAAATATTTCTACCTTTGAGTGTTGTTCAGCATACTAATAAAAAAACACTACCAAAAATGCACGAAAGGGTATTAAATTGTGATAACTGCATTGATAATCCCAAATCGGTATTTCACGTTCTTACACCAAAAGAAAAAGAGGTTTTAAAAAAGGATCATGTCTGTGCCTTTTACAAAAAAGGAGAAATCATTTTTAAAGAGGGAGATAAACCCAATGCCTTAATTTGCTTATCGGAAGGTAAAGTAAAGGTTTTCAAGGAAGGTGTTGGCGGACGCGAACAGATTGTGCGTATGGCAAAACCCGTTGGATTTATTGGCTACCGGGCACTTTTTGCTGAGGAACATCATACTGCAACAGCAGTTGCCATTGAGGATTCGGTTGTATGCATCATCGATAAAGACAGTGTTTACAGGCTTCTCAGGCTTAATCCGGAGTTTTCACTCAGCATTATCAAATCATTTGCAACTGAGCTTGGCTTTTCAAATAACCGCACTGTTACTTTAACACAGAAGCATATTCGTGGAAGGCTCGCAGAATCGCTGATTTTCTTAAAAGACACTTACGGATACGAAGAAGACGGTCAAACCATAAAAATATATCTTTCAAGGGAAGATGTTGCGAATCTTTCAAACATGACTACTTCGAATGCTATCCGTACGCTATCCACGTTTGCTCAAGAAGGTATTATTGCAATTGATGGGAGAAAAATCAAAATAACCGACCTGACTAAACTTGAAAGAATCAGCGATCTTGGTTAGTTGAAAACTGACGACTGAAGATAAAAGTCAGAAACAAAAGAATCAATTAAAATATCTACTTTTAACAGTCAATTCTTCCTTCAATGCAACTGATCTCCTTTTACCTGTTGTACGGATTAATCTGGCTTTTTACCCGTTTACCAATGCGGGTTCTATATTTCATGTCTGATGGTATCTTTCTGCTCATTTATTATATCTTTCCATATCGGAAAAAACTGGTTTTCAAAAATTTACGTAAGTCTTTTCCTGAGTGGGATGAAAAGCAGGTAAGGAAAACTGCGCGGGAATTTTACCATTACCTCTGCGATTTCTTTATGGAATCAACCATTTCTATTTTTATGGACGAAAAGGAAGTCCTGAAACGGTTCACCTATAAAAATGCTGACCTTCTGAATGATCTATATTCAAGGGGAAAAAGTGTTATTCTGGTATTTGGACATTATAGCAACTGGGAATGGTCGGTAACTTTGCAAAAATATGTTCAACTTAAAACATTGCCAGTTTATAAGCCTTTACATAATAAATATTTCGATCAGATGTTTATCGATTCGAGGCAAAGATTTGGTTCAGAAGTAGTTCAGGTTGATAAGATAGTGAGGGTATTGTCGGAATGCAATAAGAATAGAATTCGTAATGTTTCCTATTTCGCAGCTGATCAGCGACCCCTGATGAAAAATATTCAATATTGGACTCACTTTCTTCATCAGGAAACTCCAGTAGTTCTAGGGCCCGAAAAACTGGCAAAAAAACTTGATAGTGCTGTTGTGTTTTTTGATATTCAATGTATAAAACGCGGGTTTTATCAGGCTGAGTTTTATCTGATTTCTGATGATCCAAAAAACACCAAAGAATTTGAAATTACCGACAAATTTCTTCAAATCCTGGAAAAACAGATCCGCGAAAATCCTGCATTCTGGCTATGGACTCATGATCGCTGGAAACATAAAAAAGCCGATTTCGACAGAATTTACGGCAACCGGGGGCATTCAGCATGAGAATACTTGTTACCGGAAAATATGAGCCGGAATATAATCGAAATCTTGTTCTTCTAAGGGGATTGCAGGCTCGTGGAATCGAGCTAATTGAGTTTCCCTATAAAAAAAGAGGCCGACAAACCCGTTCCCGAATCATTGAACTGGTAGAGAATTGCGACTTAATCTTTCTACCTAGTTTTACTCATCTCGACGTTCCTTTTGTGAGAAGAATTTCTAAAAAGCCTCTGGTTTTTGATCCGCTAATTTCCCGTTATCTCTCGAAAGTATTTGATTATAAAGCGGTTTGGAAATATTCTCCCCGAGCATTAAAAAATTACCTTAAAGATTTGCGGGCCTTTAAGAGATCCGATCTCTTACTGGCAGATACCTTGTCGCATAAGGAGTATTATACAGAGCGGTTTGGTATTGATCCGAAAAAAATCGCAGTAGTTCATGTAGGAATGCATTCGGGAGATTTTTATCAAAAAGTCCCTCTAAAAAAAAATGAAAGTAAAATTATTATTGGCTTCTACGGTTCATTTATTCCACTTCATGGGATTGATAAAATAATTTCAGCTGCAAAACTTCTGGAGAAAAGGAATGACCTTGAGTTTCGGCTTTATGGTGATGGTACGGGTTTTGAAAAAGTGCAGGAACAGATAAAGAAATTTGAACTGAAAAATGTTATTCTTGAAGGTTGGATTGAATACCATGCTTTAAACGAAGCAATTAATTCTATGGATATTTGTCTGGGTATTTTTGGAGATAGCTTAAAAGCTGAGCTTGTCATCCCCAATAAGATATACCACTATGCAGCCTGCGGAAAGCCAGTAATAACAGCCGACACAAAAGGAATTAAAGAACTTTTTGAGAATGAGAAAGACATTGAACTCATTGAGAACAGTGCAGAATCTCTGGCAAATTCAATTATTAAACTTGCCGATAATCCTGAGATAAGAGAAAAAATTGGAAAAAATGCCTGCGATCTGGTAACAACAGGTTATAATGAAAAGATGATTGCGGATGAATTTTTAAATGCGGTAAAAAGAATCATCGCAAAAGAATTGTAATTGACAGGTAATAAGAATTTTATAAAAACTACAGTTAGAAAGAATAGGGAATAGTGTCGGGTGCAGAAATTTTCCAAAGTCCATAGCAACTGGTAGCAACCCAACATTCGCGAGTTACTTGTAAAAACGTCCATATCCATTCCCTTGCCCAGCATTTTTTGTCCTTCGCTCCGGAGTTTTTCTTTATATTATTCCGGAAAAGAATCGAACACCTAAAAGTAATATTGTTTTATAGCACATCTGAATTTCATGTGGCACGTTTTATTTGTGCAATTTGGATTGCTAAGTAAATACATCAATTTCTCTCTCTGTTAGTCCTTTGTCTGTGAAATAAGCTTTCAGAAGATTGTTTCCAAAGCGATCGGGTAAGGAATCATATATTAATCCGGGTATTCCTTCTGTATCTCTCCAATCGCCTTCATTCATGTAAACCTCTTTGCCATTAACAGGAAGATAGTGTTTGTGTTTTTCGAACATGTGGGTTTCATAAGTAATATATTGCTTTTTAAAAGCGTATATAGGTATTAATTGGCAATATATTGCATTCTGATGTAATAACCCCATTCTCCGTTACATCTTAGTTATTCACTCCGAAGAAAATGATTTTGGCTTCGGCGGTAGTGAATTTCACATCAATTCTGGCCAAACCATTTGGCAGAATTTTTACCTGTGTATCGCGTGTTTCCCAATGATTTGGATCAACTTTCGTTTTAGAAATGTAGCTGTAGGTTCCATCATGACTCGAGAAAATAACAATGGCTCCGCGGCCAGTTTCCGGATTAATTTTCTCATACACTTCAGGGCTTCCACCAACAGCTCCATCCCGAATCATGGCCGTTTCGGTCATGTCGTTGCGAACTTGCTTGTACATACCAAGTGTTTTGGCAAAGAATTCAATGCCTTCCTTTGATATATTTGGAAGGTCGCCCCAAATACCATTTTGCCCTAAAATTAGTGATCCGACAGTAATCGACTGGTTTTCGTATGGATCGTCTGGCAAATAATGGGTTAGGAAGACTGATGTTGGAATCCATTTGTCGAAGGTAAGCGGTGTGCGACAAATCCAGGTACGAGCCGGCCCCGGGTAAAAGAAGATGTTCCACTGGCCGTTTTCACGATCGAACGGAATATCGTAATTAAAGAAGTAAGGACCGTTGTTAATGAGGAAGTATTTTCCTGAACTCAAGAAGCCTAATCCAACGCTTCGTCCACCTTCGGTAATATCAAAATCGACAATGGCTTCAGGGCATTCTTTACAAAGTTTATCAACCACGTAGCACATCGATTTGCCGATCTCGAAAGCATATGATTCCTTTCTTTCCTGAGGTGTATTTGAAGCATTTCCGTGGAAATGGCGTGGGTCGTTGCATTCGTACTGGCCTATGGCATCCCACTTAAAGTAAGTTACCCCAAGTTCTTTGTTCAACCTGATCAATTCATCGGCAAAGGCATCGCGGTATTGGCTTACCATGCACATGCTGTAACTTTCTTCGGTTTCCCATATTTTCCGGGGCGTCCCTTCCGATCCGTTGTTTGTAATCATGCAATCATGCTGATTTTTCAACATGTTACTCGAAACAGCCGCAACCGTTGGATTGAACCACAAACCTAGTTTCATACCATTCTCCATCAGTTTTTTACTGATGCTTTTTAGCCCATCGGGGAAACGTTTCAGGCTGGGTTGCCAGTCGCCGGTTTTTTCGAACCAGCCTGCATCGATAACAAAAACCTCAATTCCCATTTGGTGAGAGGCATCTATTTCTTTCATCATTCGCTCAAGTGTCATGTCGGCCAGATAGGGCTTTTTGTACCAATTCCGGTTTCTTTCCTGAAAATTCCAAGTATTGTAAAAGATATATGGTTTGCGGCTTTCGTTGTTCTGGCTCATGTGGTGAAGCACAAAACTCCGGAAGTTGGCGGCCAGCAAATTTTCATCGCCGGCAACGGCACCCACTTCGAACCAAATGGTTTGGTAGGGTTGATCTTTATTGATTTTATACCCGTCGTAATAATTACCTTTTACAGCCTGAAGAATAACTGAATGGTCGGGGTTCAGGCTAAACTGCAGAAATTTATCAGGAGCCTGAGAGCCATGTTCATAACCAATTACCAATGAATTCGAACCATCGGTAGCAACAATCATTGGACCCATCAATTGAATGCTTTCGGCAAAATGGCTTTCCTTGATTTCCCGCTCCGAAAGGCAAAAACTGTGAACCATTTCGTTGAATTCGGAAAGCCTGATCTCCTTAACTCCTGAAAAACCATTTAGCGAAACATTCAGGTAATTGATCTGATCGTGACCTATTGTTTTGGTTAGTTTATGTTCGTTTTGGCTCATGAGGTCGTATCGAAACTTGACCATCGGATTATCTTCTGAAACCTGAAAAGTAGCACGAAGCAGCATGTCAGGCATATTGGTCAGATTGCCTTCGAAAGAGTATTCGGTAACGCCATTTCTTAGTTTCGCAAAGGTTTCAGAAAGTTTAATGCCGGTTAAAGTTGCTTGGCAAAGTTTTCCATCGATTTCAAATTCAGGAGCCTGAAACGAAAATGTTTTACCTGTTTTTAATACCTTATATTCCCAAAGAGCCTGGCCAGTGCTAGTTACAGCAATTTCGATCTGCGTATTTTTAGCAATTATAAAAGGCTTTTCTTTTTTGCAGCCAAAAATCAACAATCCAAAGATTAGGAATAAATAGAATTTAGTTATTAGGTGTTTCATATTGAGGCTTATTTATTGATTTTGTCATATTTCATTTTCCAATATCAGAATAGAATATTTTTTTTACAGTCTGGTAAATTTTTTAGGGAAATATTATTTTTCCTTTCTTATACTCCTTTATTGCGCCAAATTTCCAGTTAGTTGCAATGTTAATATCCTGTTATGTTTTTTCAATCAACTCCGGAATATTTACAAATCCGATCCTGTTGAAAAGTGCCGGTTTATATTGCGAATCATAAATGGCATAACCATAAAGCCGTACTTTTGTGGCATCCACTTTTTTTGCGACATCAATGCATCTGATAAGTATTTTAAGTATCCAGGGCGCATCAATATTATCTTGAGATGTTTTCATAACTTATGAACATCCCTAATTGCTTTTTTTCGAAAATCACAACAAATTTAGACCACATTACCTGAATTAAAAAAATATTCCTTCAGTCAAATAATGATTTCTAGTATTTTGCATTTCTAAGCCTCTCAACCACCGCCTCAAAGTTTTCAAGTGTTCTACTGAAGGTAAATACCTTTTCAACTCTTTTCCTCCCTTCCTTACCCATCTTTTCCCGAAGGTTTTTATCTGAAACAAGCAAATTAACCTTCTCTGCCATAGCTTCTACATCAAATGGCTCCACAAGAAATCCGGTTTCATTATCCTGAACAACCTCTGGATTACTTGAAATATTAAATGCAACAATGGGTTTGCTGCATGCCATTGCTTCAACAAGCACATAACCGAATCCCTCCCAGATTGATGTAAGAACAAATATATCAATGGATTGCATAAAGCTTTTCATATCCTCAACAAACCCGATGAATTCAATTTTGTCATCAAGGTTATTCTTTTTAACAAGGCTACGAAGCTCATTCTCCATTTTACCTTCCCCGGCAATTATAATTTTAAAGTTTATTCCTTTATTCTTAAGGTTTAGGGCAAGATCTACAAGGTACTTTTGTCCCTTTTGTTTTACTAGTCGACCCGCATTTCCAATAACGATTTCATCGTTTTTACGGGTATAAATATTTACTGCATTCTGCGCATCGAAAGTGTCGATGTAAATGCCATTGTAAATTATTTTAATTTTCCGCTTATCAAAAAGGTCAGGATTTTTCGAAATAATTGTTCTCTTTGTTTCTTCGGAGTTTGCAATGACTTCATCTACAATATATTTAAACAGAAACCTGTTAAGAAAAGTGTTACGGATGGGAATTGCACTTCCCCTGCGATAAACAACATTAGGCACACCGACAAGTTTTGAAGCTACACCGACAATCTTCAGGTCGGTAGACAGATTTAAAATTATCATGTTGATTTTAGCTTTTTTGATAGCTCGCGCAACCAAAAAAATCTTAATCGGATTAAGAAAACTGAGGTTAGTAATTTTAAAATTGATTACCGGAATAGTTGTATTTCTGAGCTTTTCCCTGATTTCACTATTTTTATTGGTCATAACGATAACTGGGAAGTTTTTTGCATGGAGGCGGACAGCCATATCATAATGCCATTTTTCACCTCCGCCCCAACTAACAACAGAGTTGCAAAAGCAAATCCTGTTACGCTCGCTTCGTTCATGCTCCCGGTGCAGGTTTCTCAATTTAATATATTTCAGAAAAGTCTCATGGGCGGAATTCATACTTACTACAAGTCCGTAAAAACCATCGAGAAAACCAAGTTTGATAATATAATCGCGGAATAACCTCCAAAATGGATGAAAAACAATATTAAAATAACTAGCTCTTTTATTCTCTTTGAAATATGCTTTTGCAACTATGGTTGAAAAGTTATTTATTTGAGTAACATGCTCGTTTATAGAGTAATATGAGTAGTGGAGAAGATCTCCTTTGAGAAATTTCTTGGTAGATCCTTTTTCTAGTTTAAATTTGTCATGTGGGTTGAGACCACCCCATTTACCCTTTGACTTATCCCAAAGTCTGAGTTTTCTGGCCGGGTACCAACTGGTATGCCGAATCCATTTCCCGCAGTAATTGGTGAGGCGGTTAAAATAGTATCCATCATATTTCCAGTTTCCCTTAACCTCAAGAATGGATTTTTTAAGTCGGTCTGATAATTCCTCATCAGCATCCATAGAAAGTACATGAAGATAGCTCGACTGTTCAATTGCCCAGTTTTTCTGTTCAATATGACCCCTAAATTCGTGCTGAATAAACTTCACATTGTAATTATTGCAAATCTCTTCAGTGCGGTCGATTGAAAACGAATCAACAATAACTATTTCGTCAGCAATATCTTTAACAGATTCTAAACATCGGGCAATATTCTTTTCTTCATTCAGGGTAATAATTACAACAGATAGTTTCAGCATTTCTTAAATTTTATTCCTGATAATAAATTCTTTTCACCCTTTCTGATATTCCTGTTAATATTTCATAAGGGATTGTTTCAGCTTCCGATGCAATTTTCCGCACCGAATGATTTTTTCCAAATATAATAACTTCATCTCCAGCTTTTGCATTTGTCCCTGAAATATCGATCATACACATATCCATACAAATATTTCCAACCGTGCAAACCTCTTTTCCAGCAACAAGGAAACTCCCTTTTCCATTTCCCAGAGACCGCGGAAGTCCGTCGGCATAGCCAACAGGAATTGTAGCTATTTTTTTGGTTGTAGGTATCTTTCCTTTTCTGCCGTATCCAACTGTGGTTCCTTTCTCAAGTTCACGAATCTGAGAAATACTTGTTTTAAAAGTACTCACTTCAACCAGATTTGGAATATTATTTACGCTAACCCCGTACAAACCAATCCCCAGCCGGACCATATCCATCTGATTCGTTGCAAACCTCTCAATTCCGGCAGAATTCAGTATGTGCAGCATGAAATTTACTGAAATAAGGTGTTTTAGCTTCCCTGCTATCCGTTTAAACTCATCAATTTGGAATTTACTAAAATCGTCGTGTTCTTTTTCATCGCTCCCCACAAGATGAGAAAATACGGAAACAACACTGAAATATCCGGATTTGAGTTCAAAGGCAAGCTCATCCAACTCCGACTCAAAAAAACCTAGACGGTGCATCCCGGTATCAATTTTTATATGGACGGGGTAATCTTTGATATCGTTTTTTTCGAGAAATACTTTTAATTCCTTTAATCCCTCAAGACTGTAAATTTCAGGCTGAAGTCCATACTCAACAAGCGATTTCAGATTGCCCGACTCAGGATTCATAACCATAATAGGAAGGGTAATGCCATTGATCCGCAAGTCGATGCCTTCGTCGATATAGGCTACAGCGAGATAATTTACTTTGTGAAACTGCAGAAGATTCGCAATTTCAAAGCTGCCACTTCCATATGAAAACGCCTTAACCATAGCCATGATGAGCGTTTCGGGCTTAAGCAGACTTCGGTAATAGTTGAGATTCTGCACCATGGCATTCAGATCGATTTCCAAAAGTGTCTGGTGCGTCCTGAATTGCAACTCCCTTGAAATTCTTTCAAATCCAAATTTCCTTGCACCCTTTACGAGAATGGCTTCGTCTCTGAAACTCATCATTGGCATTGATTTCATAAAGGATGCAGTATCTTCAAAGAATACTGAATTGGATGGAAATTTTACACGCATTCTTGATAAAGCCTGTCCAATTCCTATGAAAAGTGAAACTTCTTTTTCTGAAATCATCTCTGCAATTTCGGTGTAAAGCTCATCTTCGCTACGGCCGCTTTGCAGAATATCCGACAGAATAAGAGTGCGAAATTTATGCTGTTTTTGCTGAAGAAGCAGATCAAGGGCATTGGCAAGTGATGCCAGATCAGAGTTGTACGTATCACTGATTAGAGTTGAAGAATGGATCCCCTTTAATATTTCAAGTCGCATTTCAACTGGTTCCAGCTCCGAAAGAGCCCTGATCACAAATTCTGCATTATACCCGAGATGAAAAAGAAGCGTGCCAGTATGCAAGGCATTTTCATAAGAAGCATGATCATGAAAAGGAATATTGATGAGGGCTTCGGCTTTGCCTCCAAGTTTAATGGCAATTCCACTGGTAAGTTTTTCAATACTTTCGATACAATAATCCGATTCAGGGTTTTTTCCCCAACAAACAAAAGTCTTTTCAGGATAAACCTTCTGTAAAACTTTATGAATTTCCTCGTGATCTCTGCAATAAATGATTATTTTGCTATGAATAAACAGCCTTATTTTTTCAAGTAATTTTTCTTCGAGGGATGAGAAATTTTCCTGATGTGCTTCCCCAATGGTGGTTATAATGCCAATTTCAGGAAGAAGCATTCTTTCAAGCCTCTCCATTTCTCCACATTTTGAAATCCCTACCTCCAATACTGCCAGTTGGTCGCTTTCCCGGATCATCAATACTGAAAGCGGAACGCCCACCTGAGAATTATACGATCGTGGACTATGGAAAACAGGAACCTGCTTATGAAGCGACTGGTAAATCCATTCTTTAACTATTGTTTTCCCGTTGGATCCGGTAATGCCTATCAAACGGGCTTTTGATAATTTCCTGTGCCATGCTGCCATTGATTGCAGCGCGTCGAGGGTGTTTTTAACAATGATAAAGCTAACAGCTGTTTCTGATTTAGGGGGAGTAAAACTGCTATCCACAATAAAAGCCTTAACGCCTGCTTTAATGAGCTCGGGAATAAATGTGTGTCCGTCGTGTCGCTCGCCACGCAAAGCAATGAATGCAGTATTCACAGGGTTTGTGAACGTCCGGCTATCGATTGCGAATCTGGACACGCGAAATTCATCATCCCCCGAAAGAGAACCAGAAACAATTTTTGCTATATCGGTAGGTGAATAGCTATACATCTTATGTTTCTGCTCCTTTCTTTTGCAGGGCTATTGCCTTGGAGAAACAGAACCTGCATAAAGGCTCATAAATATCGGTTTCACCCAAAACCACAAGTTTGTCGTTCTTACCAATCCTATGTGAATGGTTTGCCAAATTCCCACATTTGACGCATATTGCGTGAACTTTTGTAAGGTATTCTGCAGTAGCCATCAAGCCAGGAATGGGTCCGAACGGTCGACCGCGGTAATCCATATCCAGACCGGCAACTATGACGCGTATGCCCTGAGATGCCAGAGTATTACAGACTTCAATCAGACCCATGTCGAAAAACTGTGCCTCATCAATTCCAACTACTTCAACATCAGAAGTAAGTAAAAGGATAGCCGCAGCTGTTTCAACGGGAGTAGACAGGATAGCGTTTTCATCATGCGAAACGACATCAGTTGTAGAATAACGGGTGTCGACTTTCGGCTTGAAAATTTCAACTTTCTGCTTAGCAATTTTAGCACGTTTGAGCCTGCGGATAAGTTCTTCTGTTTTACCTGAAAACATTGACCCACAGACCACTTCGATCCATCCCCTTTTTTCACTCCTGTTTATAGAATTTTCGAGAAACATTGTTTAGTAAAGTACTTATATATAGGATTTTAACAACTTGCGTTTGGGAAAAAAGCTTGCTTTTCACTTTGCCCCACCAACCCGGGGGAGGGGTTGGTGGGGCATGAAAAAGGAAACTTATCTGTTTACAATTAAACTCTAAATCTTTTTCTAATTGCACAACGCGTTAATAATTAAGTTATTTTTGCAACAGGATTAATATCAAACACCTTACTTATCAAATAATTATGGAGTTCAAAACCACCCTGGAAATTGTAACTAAAGATATACAAGATATAGAAAAATTAGTAAGCAATTTCAAAAATTATTCGAGAATACCCAATATCGAACTTGATCTTGCTTTGTCGAGATTGAGGAATGTGTATGATTTACTTCTCATGTTCCGGGACGACTCAGCAGGTGGGTTGCATAATCCTGTCGTGGCTCCCATTGCCGAAAAGTCCGAACATTTTTCAAATCCTTTACCTGCTGAGGATATTTACCAAGAGCCTGTTCCTGTTATATCTGCTGAACAAGAAATTATCAGAGCAGCTGAAATTATTGCACCTGTTCAGAATGAAATAACCATCCCTAACCCTGAACCTCATCCCCAACCCCAACCTCAACCTCAACCTAATCCTCAACCTCAACCTAAGGAAGCAAAGGTTTTTATTAATGAGAAGTTAGCTGAAACTGCTGTTAAAAAAGATGTCGCTTCCCGGATTCAATCACAGGGAATAAAAAGCATTGCTGGTAGTCTGGGTATAAACGACAAATTCTTTTTTATCAGAGAGCTTTTTGCAGGAAATGCAGAAACATTCCGACAAACAATGGCAGAGCTTGACGATGCCAAAAATTTCAATGATGCGTATACCATTCTTACAAGCAAGTTTACATGGGATATGGATTCTGAGCCTGTTCAGACCTTGTTAAATCTTATCCGCAGAAAATTTATTACATCCGGAAATGAGTAAGCTTTATCTTGTTCCAACTCCCATCGGGAATTTGCAGGATATGACCTTCAGAGCTGTCGAGGTGTTAAAAAGTGTTGATCATATTCTTGCTGAAGATACCCGGAAAACTGTTTTTCTTCTGAAGCATTTTGGGATTGAAAAATCGGTGCGATCACATCATAAATTCAATGAACATAAAAGTCTGGGATATGTAATTCAGGATCTTCTTTCGGGCCAAACGATTGCATTGGTAAGCGATGCCGGCACTCCTGGAATTTCAGATCCTGGCTTTCTTTTAGTCAGAGAATGTATAAAAAATTCTATCCCTGTTGAATGTTTACCGGGTGCAACCGCACTGATTCCGGCCTTGGTTAACTCAGGCTTACCAACTGACCGATTTTGTTTTGAGGGATTTCTCCCTCAGAAAAAGGGAAGAATGAAAAAGCTGGGTGAATTGAAAGACGAACCCAGAACCATGGTTTTTTACGAATCCCCCCACAGACTGGTGAAAGCTCTGGAACAGTTTATTGAAACCTTTGGTGAAGACAGGATTTGCTCTGTTTCCAGAGAACTCAGCAAAATCTATGAGGAAAATGTGCACGGTACTGTTTCAGAAGTTCTATCACACTTCAAAGACAAAACCATTAAGGGTGAGATAGTTATTGTTCTTGCCGGGCAGATTTTTAGCAGTCGCAGTTGCGATGATGGTAATGAGCCTTGTAAGCCTAAGCACGAAGGCACAGAAAACATCTGAAAACAATTTTCTTGCGAATCTTGAAGGATCCTATACCTCTTTCAAAAAGTATGACATTTTACATGCAGTATCTTCGTTGTACGCAAATGATAAACATACAGATCTTAACCCCCTTGAAGACTGGATGATGAATCTTTCAGAATGGAATTTAGATAAACCAACAGCCAAAAACAATGAAGCAGATTTTACGGAAAGTGAAATTGTAATTGAAGGCTGGATGAGTACTACCAACTGGGAAAACACAAATCAATTTGAACAGGAAATACCCCTTGAAGACTGGATGATGAATCCAATTGTCTGGAACAAATAAAATCAAACAGCACTACTCTAAGGCTGGTCGGATTAAAGCCGATTACCAGCCTTTTACTTTTTTAAGACTCAAGTACGATTCTGAAACTCCTGTCTCTTCTTTATAACTCTTCGGTAGTTTTTGATGAAGGTATTCTAAAGATTGGCTTACCTAAAAATCTTTCTATTTTCTTTAGATTTGGCATATCTTTTTTGTTTACAAATGTTAGTGCAACTCCGGATTTTTCAGCGCGGGCTGTACGACCAATCCGGTGGATATAATCTTCAGGATCACGGGGTACATCGTAATTGATTATGAGGTCGAGATCTACGACATCAATCCCCCGGGAAATAATATCCGTTGCCACAAGAATTTGCAATTTCTTATTTTTAAAATCACGCATCACCTGTTCCCTTTCTTTCTGCTCCAAGTCGGAATGTATTGCTCCCACAGTAAGTTTGAGTTTTTTAAGCGCTGTATTGATTTCCTTAACACGGATTTTTGATGATGCAAAAATTATAGCTCCCGAAACATCGTCTTTGGAAAACAGCTCAACTATTTTATTTAGTTTTTCCTGTTCTTCCAGCATATAAACTCCCTGAATAGCCCCATCTACAGGCTTGGAAGTGGCAATATCAATCTGAAGTGGATTATTTAAAATACTTTTTGCCAGAGTCCTCATTCGGGGTGGCATGGTTGCAGAGAAAAGAAGTGTTTGCCTCTTTTTAGGCATCAGCTTTATAATGGTCATGATGTCGTCGTAAAATCCCATATCGAGCATACGATCTGCTTCATCCAAAATTAGATATTCAAGGTGGGAAAGATCAACATAACCTAATGCAAGGTGAGAAAGAAGTCTGCCTGGAGTTGCAATTACAATTTCTGCACCCATAACCAGAGCGGTCTTTTGCTGCTCCCAACCCGATGAATCGCCTCCCCCGTAAACAGAAATAAAACTAAGGTTCATAAAATACCCGAACCCCTCAAGTTGCTGATCGATTTGCATAGCCAACTCGCGGGTAGGAACAATGATCATAGTATAAATCTTCTTCCCGTCAACATTTTTATCACAAAGCCGGTTGAGAATTGGAAGGAGAAATGCGGCCGTTTTTCCGGTGCCGGTCTGCGCACATCCAAGTACATCTTTACCTTCCATAATTGCCGGAATGGCCTGAACCTGAATGGGAGTAGGCTTATCGTAGCCCATGGCGTCTATTCCTTGATATACTTCGTCTCTGAAATTAAACTGTAAGAACTCTGACACTGTTTCTGATATTTGATTATTCAATTATATTTTGGCTTAAAGTTAATGGTGAATTTCTAATCCGGCAAATCGAATGGTACTTTTCCTTTTTTCGAGGGATTTTTGACCGGTGCAAGTTAGGCATTTTCTGAGGTTTTTTTATAACGGTTATTTTCTTGTGAACATTAGCCTTTGATTTAAGCATCTGCGACCTTCTTGCTTCAACCTAGCATTAAATAAAATTATACATTTGCAAAAAAATCTTATTTGAAAGCATACAAACATATATTCTTTGATCTCGATCGTACTCTCTGGGACTTTGATGCCAACTCACGTGAAGCACTCACCGATGTCTTCAGAAGTCATAATCTGGATCGGTATTTTGAATCCCCCGAACCTTTCATAAAAAGTTACCATAGACACAATGAAGTTCTCTGGAACCGCTATCGCGACGGGCATATCAAAAAAGAATTGCTGCGTTCGCTCCGGTTTGAACTTACTTTAAGGGATGTTAAAATAATTAATCATGATCTGGCGAAGGAGATAGGTGAAGAGTATCTACAACTTAGTACAGAAAAAACCATTCTTTTCCCTTTTACACATGAGATTCTTGCATATCTTAAGGAAAAATATCCTCTTTATATCATTACCAATGGTTTTCGTGAGACCCAGTTCAGCAAGATGAAAAACTGTGATCTGGAGAAATATTTTGAACATGTTTTCACTTCGGAGACTATTGGGATTAACAAACCACATCCGAAGATTTTTCAGTGGGCGATGTCATCAGTTAATGGCAAAAAAGATGAATGCCTTATGATCGGAGACGATTTTGATGTAGATATTCTGGGTGCCAAAAGCAGTGGAATGGACCAGGTTTTCTTTAACCCAGAGAAGTTGGTTACAAAAATAAAACCCAGTTATGAAATTAGTTCACTTATTGAGTTGAAGAATTTTTTGTAATTAAAATGGCTGATCTTCAAAGCCGCTGTTTCTAGCAATATCAAATGATTTATCCCTGCCTTTCTTAAAATCCTCATTCATTTTTGAGCCGAAGGTTACAGCAGGAGTTCCGGCTTCTTCGCCGAAAACTGGACTAATTTCCTCAAGGTCAGTGAATTTCGCAAATTCTTCTCGAAATCGAAGGCTTACGTCGCCAATGGCACCATTTCTGTGCTTTGCAATAATAATTTCCGCCATGCCCTTTGTTGAATTACCTTCATCATCTTCAACGAGACCATATTTTTCAGCTCGGTGGATAAAGCAAACGATATCGGCATCCTGCTCAATTGCACCCGATTCACGAAGGTCGGAAAGCTGTGGCCGTTTTGAGCCGGAACGAAGTTCAACACTACGGTTTAGCTGCGAAAGTGCAATAATCGGAACATTCAGCTCTTTTGCAATTCCTTTGAGTGCTCGGGAAATTGTACTTACCTCCTGCTCCCGGTTTCCTTTGGAGTCACCTGGTCCACTCATAAGCTGAAGATAATCGATGATAATAATCTGAATATCATAAAGGTTCTTCAAACGACGGCATTTGGCGCGAATCTCATAAATGGAAATTGCAGGTGTATCGTCGATGAATATCGGTGCTTCAATTAGACCTTTGATCCTGTATTCCAGTTGTTCCCATTCATATTTTTCAAGCCGTCCGTTACGAATTCTATCGGAAGGCAACTCAGTTTCAGCCACAATCAGACGGTTTACTAACTGAATGGATGACATTTCAAGTGAGAACAGAGCAACGGCACGTTTATGATCTACTGCCATATTTCGAGCCATAGATAGTACAAAAGCCGTTTTACCCATTGATGGCCTTGCAGCGATGATGATAAGGTCAGAACGTTGCCAACCCGAAGTCATTCGGTCGAGTTTTGTAAAACCTGTAGGTACGCCGCTCAGAGCATCCTCTCGTTTCGATGCCTCTTCAATCTGGTGAATGGCTTCTTTTATAAGCTGATTAAGTTTTGCTGTTTCTTTTTTGATGTTTCCCTCGGCGATCTCAAAAAGCTGAGCTTCGGAGAAATCGAGGAGTTCATCAACATCATACGAGTCGTCGTAAGCTCGGGTCTGTATTTCAGAGGCCACGCGAATTAACTCCCTCTGAATATATTTCTGCGCAACAATTCTGGCATGGTATTCAAGGTGGGCTGCAGATGCGATGCGCGAAGTAAGCTGAGTGATATACAATGCTCCACCAATTTCAGCGAGAAGCTCCTTTTTCTTTAATTCTTCGGTAACCGTAAGGATATCAATAGGTTCTTCACGAGTGGACAAATCAATAATTGCCCGGTACATTTTCTGATGAGCCTCTTTATAAAAACTTTCGGGTTTGAGGATATCCAAAACAGCAATTACAGCATCTTTTTCAAGCATAATTGCCCCGAGTACCGCTTCTTCCAGATCCATTGCCTGTGGCGGCATCCGGCCATAATCCTGATTTCCTTTAGCAAGCGATGTCTCTTTTTTTGGATTTTTAACAGCCATATTTCACTCCCGATTATTATGAGTCCAAAGGTAGAAAAATCACTTCCTTATTCTACTATTTTGGAAGTTAAGTTTTGAATTGTGCATAAATTACAAATTCAATTATAAAAAATCACAGCCCATAGATACAGAAGATCATTTAAACACGAAAATGAATGTTCAAATAATCTGATAAAAAACTATTTTTACAGTAAATATTTCCCTGATGATTCTCTTCCCGAACGCAAAAATTAACCTTGGACTTCATATTCTTCATAAAAGAGAAGATAATTTCCATGAACTTGAAACGATGATGTATCCTGTGGGTTTGTGCGATATATTGGAATTTTTGCCCTCACCTGAAATAGCCACTAATCTACGAATGAGTGGCATTCCGGTTACCGGAGAAATGGAGGAAAATCTGGTATACAAAGCATATCTGCTGTTGAAGGATTCTTTTAAACTGCCGGAGTTAAAAATTCATCTTCACAAAATAATTCCAACCGGTGCAGGTTTGGGTGGAGGATCTTCTGATGCAGCGTTTATGTTGAAAGGTTTGGACAAATTTTTTGGTTTGAATCTCAGCATTAAGGAATTAAAGGGATATGCGGAAATTCTGGGAAGTGACTGTAGCTTTTTTATTGAGAACCTACCTGCAATGGCCGCTGGAAGAGGTGAAATACTTACATCTGCCAGTAGTATTTTGAACAACAATAAAATTGTTCTTTATTTCCCGGGATTTCCGGTATCAACAAAGGATGCGTATAGCGGTGTAATTCCGGATTCAAAACGAGATTCTCTAAATGGAATAATTGGATCAGGAGTTTCAAACTGGAAAGGAACTTTGGTGAACGATTTTGAAAAAACTGTTTTTAAGAAATTCCCTAGACTTGAAGATTTGAAAAATAAACTTTATCGGAATGGTGCAGTTTATGCATCGATGAGCGGCAGCGGATCTGCTGTTTTCGGGGTGTTTGATAGGGATTTTGAGATGCCAGAAGATTTGTATGAATATCTTATTTGGGAATCTTAGTTTTACCAATCTGGTAAAATACATCCGGGGTTTAAACCCCTCCAGTTTAATGTGGTGAAAAACTAAAAATCAGCTTATGCGAATGACCTTTTTTTGAAAAACGCAAAGTATTTTCGCCCTCAAAAGAATACAAATCTCCGTAACTCCCTGCATAAATTAGCATTATGCAAAGTGTTACGGAGAAATATGCGGCAAATACTAAATACCTATTCCACCTCAGCAATCAGGAAATTTTTGGGGATAGTATCTCCCTCTTTAACAAAAATTTTCTTCAGTTTTCCTGCAACGGGAATGGTAACTATATTCCTCATTTTCATTGCTTCGAGGATAAGTATTGGCTCACCGGCTTCCATCTTTTTTCCTTCGCTAACGAAGATTTTCAGGATGGTTCCGGGAATATATGACAAGATCATTTTAGGATCGGCTGGCTTGTAAGGTTTGCGGTTTTCAAACTTCTTTGTATAATGCGTGTTATAAACCGTTTCCTCAATCTCAAGCGTTTTGAATGGTGTATCCAATACGTTTCCTGTGTTCTCAATCTCATTTTCCATTGAAGAACTTTTCTTCTTATTTTTAGTTTCCGTCATAATTCTTAGAGATTAAAATGGTGGAATTCCGTGCTTTTTTCTTGGCATTGAAATGTCTTTTCTTAATGACACATCAATAGCGTGAATAAGCATAGAGCGGGTTTCGCCCGGCTCAATTACCGAATCGATATAGCCTTTTGCTGCAGCAACATAAGGATTTGCGAACTTCTCTTTATATTCCTCAACTTTTTGTTTTCTCATGGCTTCAGGATCAGCCGCGGTAGTAATCTCTTTTTTGAAGATTATATTTGCAGCACCTTCCGGACCCATAACCGCAATTTCTGCTGATGGCCATGCGAACACGAAGTCGGCTCTAAGATGGCGTGAATTCATTGCAATATAACCTCCACCGTATGCTTTCCGAAGGATTACAGTAATTTTAGGTACAGTAGCTTCACTGTATGAATAAAGAATTTTTGCACCATGGCGGATAACGCCGGCATGTTCCTGGTCAACACCGGGGAGATAGCCGGGAAGGTCAACAAGGGTTACAATCGGAACATTGAATGCATCGCAGAAACGGATGAATCGGGCAGCTTTATCCGACGAATCGACATCGAGGACACCTGCAAGAACCAAAGGTTGGTTGCACACAAATCCAACTGAACCACCGTTAATTTTTCCAAAACCTATAACCATATTTGCTGCCCAGAGTTCCTGAACTTCAAGAAAGTCTGAATCATCAACAATACTTTTGATAACATCACGTACATCATAAGGCTGACGGGCATCTTCAGGAATGATTTTGGTAATTTTGTATTGTTTTTTTGGAGGTTTCGGGGGAGTTGCTATAGGTTTCTCAGTATTGCTCCATGGGAGGAAAGTGAGAAGCTTTTTAATTTGCTGAAAGCACTCTTCTTCGCTCAATGCAAAGAAATGGGCATTTCCGGTGATTTCGGCATGAACACGTGCACCGCCAAGCTCTTCCATAGATATTTCTTCACCAAGAACGGTTTTAATTACCTCCGGACCGGTAATGAACATCTTGGAAATCTTGTCTACAACAAATACAAAATCGGTTAAAGCAGGAGAATAAACAGCTCCACCTGCGCATGGACCAAGGATAACAGATATCTGAGGGATTACGCCAGAAGCGAGAGTATTTCTAAAGAAAATCTCACCATAACCAGCCAAAGAGTTCACACCTTCCTGAATACGGGCACCTCCCGAATCGTTGATACCAATCAGAGGCATTCTCATTTTCAGCGAATGATCCATGATTTTAGTAATCTTGCGCGCATGCATTGAACCAAGGGATCCACCGGCAACTGTAAAGTCCTGAGCAAAAATGCAGATGGGCTTTCCATGAATGGTTCCAGTTCCGATAATTACACCATCACCATGGAGAGTCTTCTTTTCCATGTCGAAGTCGCGGGCATCATGCTCAACAAAAAGATCGTATTCGTTGAAGGAATCTTTGTCTACCAAAGCCATTATCCTTTCACGGGCAGTGAGCTTGCCCATGGCATTTTGTTTTTGAATTGCCTGTTCCCCTCCGCCAAGAAGCACTTGTTCTCTTCTTTTCTTGAGATCCAGAATTTTTTTATTAATAGGCATATATTACTGTTTTAGTTGAACTTAGAGGCTTTTTCAGCCCCAATTTTTCGAATTTTGCGAGTACAAGGTTAGTAATTCCAAAGAATTTAAAAAAATGAAACTGCTTATTTAGAGTCGGTTTAAGACGTTAAACAATTATAAATAAATCACTTACCTAGTAAAGAATATTTTTCCCGTCAAGTAAATCTATTTTTTAGAATTTACGAACGAAATGGTCGAATTCTGTTTTCTGAAAAATGCTGATTCAAAAAAAAGTGCCGGGTTTTAAAACTACTTATCTGGGTACCATCCTATATAAAAACGTTGCAATTACGGCAAAAATAAGGTTTGGTAACCATACAGCGAGAAGTGGAGGCAGTCTTCCCCCGATAGCGAACTGGGAAGAAAACTGCATAAATAAAATATAGGCAAAACTTACAGCCAATCCAGTTCCAAGTTGTGAGCCAATCCCACCTCTAACTTTTTTTGAAGAAACAGCAACCCCAATAAGGGTAAGTATAAATGTTGAGAACGGAAAGGCTGTTCTCTTGTATTTTTCAATGAGGTATGCCGTAAGGTTGGTTTCCCCCTGCATTCGCGACACCTCTATAAATTCATTTAACTCAGTAAAAGACATTGCCTCCACTGCATTAAGACGTCTTTCAAAATCAGCAGGTTGTAAAACCAACAAGGTATCTTTTGTATTTCCTTCCTTGATACTTTCTGTCATACCTGTAAGATCGCGACTGTAGTACCTGCGCATTGTCCAGATATTTTTTGTTGAATCCCACGTAATCTGGTCTGCCATGGTTTTAGCGATAAGGCGTCCGCCTTCAAATTTTTCAATAGAGAAATTGTATCCTGTTCTGCTAACTGTGCTATAGCTCTCCAAATAAATAAATACTCCTGGTTCAACCTGTTTATGGATATTTTTCCTACTGAAAGTCTGGGGTTGTTTGTGGATGTATTTTTCCTCAAATTCAAGCTTAGTCTTATTCGCATTAGGGATTACAAAATTGCTAAGTACAAAAGCAAAGATTGTGATAACACTAGCAGAAATAAAATAAGGTAGAAGCATTCTCCTGAAACTCACACCGCTGCTTAGAATAGCAATAATTTCAGTGTTATACGCCATTTTGGAGGTAAAGAAAATAACAGAAATAAATGTGAAAAGAGAGCTGAAAAGAACCGCAAAATAAGGAATGAAGTTCAGGTAATAGTCAAAAATTATTTCTTTAATTGGAGTAGAAGTTTCGATGAAGTCGTCAAGTTTTTCAGAGATATCAAATATTACAGCGATAGCCAGAATTAGAAGAATGGAATAAAAAAATGTTCCAAGAAACTTCTTAATGATATATAAATCAATGATTTTTAGCCCGACAACATTTATAATCGTGTGGCTAATTTTTTTACCATTGTTGTTTTCCATACTGTAAATTCTCCTGTTCTGATCTTTTCAAATGCTTCTCTGACAAGGCTTAGATAAAAAGCCAGATTATGAATACTTGCTATCTGTGCTCCGAGTATTTCATTTGAAATAATCAAGTGACGAAGATAGGCTTTTGAGTATTGTTTATCTACAAAACTGCTTCCATTTTCATCCAATCGAGAAAAATCGCCTTTCCACCTTAGGTTTTTTATATTAATAATTCCTTCCGAAGTGAATAGCATCCCGTTTCTGCCGTTTCGTGTTGGCATAACGCAATCGAACATATCAACACCAAGAGCAATAGATTCAAGGATGTTCACCGGAGTCCCTACTCCCATCAGATATCGAGGTCTGTCGTACGGCAGAATGCTTGTAACTACATCGGTCATTGCGTACATGTCTTCCGCAGGTTCGCCAACTGATAATCCCCCGATAGCATTTCCTTCCATCCCAAAGCTCGCTATTTTCTCGGCCGATTCAATTCGTAAGTCTTTATACACACTACCCTGAACAATCGGGAAATACGACTGATGGTGTCCATATAAGCTTTCAGTTGATTTATAATGATTTACTCCCCTTTCCAGCCATCTGTGAGTGAGTCCTAAAGAGTCTTTTGCATACTTGTAATCACATGGGAAAGGAGTGCATTCATCAAGTGCCATCATAATATCAGCACCGATGATTCTCTGTGTATCAACGATAGATTCGGGTGTAAAAGTATGTTTGGAACCGTCGATGTGCGAACTGAAAAATGCTCCTTCTTCTTTAAGTTTTCTGTTTGCGGAAAGTGAAAAAACCTGATAGCCTCCGCTATCTGTAAGTATTGAACCATCCCAGTTAATATATTTATGCAGCCCACCTGCCGCTCTCAGGATTTCAGTTCCAGGCCGGAGATAAAGATGGTATGTATTTCCCAGAATTATGGGAGCTTTAATATCCTCAGACAACTCATGCTGATGAACTCCCTTAACTGTTCCTGCAGTACCAACCGGCATAAATATTGGCGTTTGAAAAGTGCTGTGATCGGTCCTGATCTCCCCTGCTCTTGCTTTTGAATGAGGATCAGTATACAAAATTTTAAAATCCATAATCATTAAATCTGCCCCAAAGATAATATTATGTGCATAAATTGTGCAGTTCTATTTCGATCTGCTTTTGGTTCATAGCAAAAACTTTGCTAAAATTGTAGTCCTTAACAAAATTCTACTTTGGAAAAATTCATTTCGGGTCTCGGTTTGCATGTGATGATAGCCGCAGGCATCTTTATTTTTATGTTTTTAATTCAGGTTTATTTTTATCTGCGGTATTATCGTAAAGCTTTTTTAAAAAAAGCAACCATAAACAATAAAGCGGAAATCCCTGTTGAGCCGGTAAGTATTATTATCTGTGCCAGAAATGAAGCCGCGAATCTTGAAAAAAACCTCCCTCTTATTATGGAACAGGACTATCCGGATTTTGAGGTAATCGTTGTAAACGACCGCTCTGAGGATGAAACAGAAGATATTTTAAAGCGCTTTGCAACCAAATACCCTCGTTTACATGTCTCTGAAGTAAGAAAAGATCCTGTGTTTACCCATGGCAAAAAACTTGCGCTTACACTTGGAATAAAGGCCTCATCCAATGAGTGGCTGCTTATGACTGATGCCGATTGTGTTCCTGCAAGCAGAAACTGGCTTTCGCTTATGCAGAAAAACTTTACAAATAATAAAGATTTGGTTTTGGGTTACGGGGGATATAAAAAAGAAATAGGATTTCTAAACCATATCATTCGCTTTGAAACTGTTTTTACCGCTATGCAATACATCGGAATGGCAGTTGCCGGTAAACCATATATGGGAGTGGGAAGAAATCTCGCCTACAGAAAGTCACTTTTTTTTGCTAACAAGGGATTTGCCAGTCATTCAAACCTATACTCAGGCGATGATGATCTGTTTGTAAATGAAACAGCAAGCTCTTCAAATGTTGCCGTGGAATTGAATCCGGAAAGTTTTACAAGGTCCAACGCGGAGACGACATTCAAAAACTGGTTTCTTCAAAAAAAGCGACACCTGACAACTGGCGGCAGGTACACTTTTCCAACGAAATTCAGGCTAATTCTCGAGTACTTCAGCCGGGTACTATTTCTGTTTAGTTTTGTTTATTTGCTTATCTTTTATCCCTTTGGGGAAATAGTTCTGGGAATTTTTGGAATACTGCTAATTGTTAAAGCAATCATATATAAAATTGTTTTTACCCGTTTGAATGAAAGCAATTTATTTATAACTTCGCCAGTATTCGATTTGTTGATGCCGTTTTTTTATAGCATCATTCATTTGAGTAACCTGTTCGAAAGAAAACGCAGACGATGGAATTAAACCCGAATCTTTCCGAGAAGGCGCAACACGATTTTAATTTGGTTGAACTCGCCAGAAAAGGCGACCAGAAGGCCTATGCCGAGCTTATGGGACGTTACAGGGATGCGATTTTCTACATGTTGCTGAAAATGGTTAATAACTCGAGTGATGCTGAAGATCTCACCATTGAAGCATTTGGCAAGGCTTTTAAAAATATCAACCAGTACACTCCTAATTTTGCATTCAGTACCTGGCTTTTTAAAATCGCAACCAATAACTGTATCGATTTTATCCGCAAACGTCGTGGAAACGTAATTTCACTGGATCAGAGTATTCATGATGACGAATCATCACCTCCCTCGGCACATATTCAATCCGACTCACCAGATCCGGAAGCTAACATGATTAACCAGCAGAAAATCAAGCTAATGCGTGACGTGGTGAATAAACTTAAACCCCGTTACCGCAGATTAGTTGAGCTTCGGTATTTCAGTGAATTTTCATATGAGGAGATTTCCAAAGAACTCGATTTACCCATTGGAACAGTGAAAGCCCAATTGTTCCGCGCCAGAGAGTTACTTTATAATATTCTGAAGAACACCGAAGGCAAAATTTAGATTTAGTAATAAACAAAAAGTTTTTTGCAAGTCAGCGTATGTCTTTTGTTACAGCCTTACTTACGTCTGTGTAATCTCTTACAACACTTAACATGCAACTCATTCATAAATATTTTCCCGATTTACTTCCCGAACAAATCAGACAGTTTTCAGCACTTGATGGATTATACCGCGACTGGAATGAAAAAATCAATCTTATTTCCCGAAAAGATATAGACGGACTTTATGAAAAGCATATTCTTCATTCTCTGGCGATTGCAAAAGTAATACAATTTAAACCCAGCACCAGAATACTCGACGTCGGCACAGGTGGAGGGTTTCCGGGGATTCCATTGGCAATATTATTCCCTTCTGCGCATTTTACGCTAAATGATTCCATTGCCAAGAAAATTAAAGTCGTTCAGGAAATTTCCACCTCGCTTGGTTTGCAAAACGTAACAACTCTCAACTCCCGCGCAGAAGAAGGAACTGAGAAATACGATTTTATTGTAAGTCGCGCCGTAACAGCCTTTCCACAGTTTTACACATGGGTAAAGGGGAAAATCTACACACAGAATAAAAATGCCCTACCTAATGGAATTCTTTATCTCAAGGGAGGCGAACTGGAAGAGGAACTAATGAATTTCAGAAACCGGGTAAAAGTATTTGAAATCAAAGACTTTTTTCAGGAGGAGTTTTTTGAGACTAAGAAGATTATTTATTACGCGTGAGGTGGAGGGGTATGATTACGGAACCCGAATGTATAAATCTTGCTATTAATTGATAATGAACTGATTCTACTGCATTCAAAAATTTTACCATCTATTCATTCTCCCTTCTAAACAATTTCCCCATATTAGCGTTTTCCAATAGCTTTACTTGTTCAAAATGAAACAGTGGTACCGGGTTTTTATCGATAATAAACGCATCCTCACATTCGGGTTTCTTTTCAGCTTTTTTTCCTGCTTCGGACAAACGTTTTTTATTTCTCTATTTGTTCCTTACTGGACAGTGCTTTTTGGTATCTCTAAAACCAGCTTCGGTTCCATTTATGCCACAGTTACCATTATTGCCGCATTATTAATCTCATTTTCAGGTAAATATATCGATTCAATCCCTCTAAAAAAATATGCGCTTTTTGTTTTCATTGCATTAATTCTCTCAATGCTTATGCTTTCCAGAGCTCATGAAATAGCAATTCTAACAGTTGGATTATTCCTGGTACGCTGGCTCGGACAAGGACTCATGACCCACACCTCCTCTACCGGAATTGCAAAATATTTTAGCAAAGATCGTGGAAAGGCACTAAGTTTCAGTGCAATGGGACACCCTGCAGGAAATTTTATAATTCCTTTTATTATGTTGCCTTTGTTTGCAATTGCTGGCTGGAGAAATAGTCTTGTTATTGTATCGGGTTTTGCCTTGCTGATCATGATCCCTTCAATTCTATCGCTAAAAAAGACGGAAACTTTAATTAACGGAAAGATTTCATGGGATGAAAACTCAGTTTCACCCCTGGCTGAAATTGAGTATTTCAAAACATTAAAATTTTGGATCATCGCGCTTAATATTTTCATTTTGCCTTTTATATTAACTTCTGTCTTGCTTTACCAATACTCAATCGGCGAAATGCGCGGATGGTCAGTTGCATGGGTAGCATTTTCATTCTCGCTTTTTGCCATATTCAGCGGTATTGGATTGCTGGTTTCAGGAAACCTTGTTGATCGGTTTACCGGTCGTTTACTATTGCCGCTTTATCTGGTTCCGGCACTAATTGGTGTTTTGTTGCTTTGCATTTTTAACAATCAATATGTTTTTCCAGCATTTTTCGCTCTTGCTGGTCTTTCTTCCGGTATCGGTAGTACGGTAAAAACCGCAGCCCAAACAGAAATCTATGGGATCGGATCTCTAGGGAAAGTAAGGAGTTATTTCAGCACCATCATTGTCTTAAGCACAGCCTTAGGCCCACCGGTATTTGCTTTTTTTATTGACAGGAATGTTTCCCTAAACCTGATAATGGGCTTTTCCGGGTTTTTGATTTTTCTCGTTATCCTGGCAAGTTTCCAACTTTGGCCGGCTGAATTATTTAATCGATTTAAATTACTAATCCAGAATCAATTTAAACCTGAAAAATAAGATTCTGTTTAATCAAACGACTTGATTCAATGCTCTTTAGCTGTATGTATTTTGTATTTGATGTAAATGAGTGTTTTTATGTAGTGGCAACAAGAAGTTCCTATTTGCCCTAAAACTGAAAACTTTGGGTTCTTCTTATTTTGATGTGCCAAGTTTATTCTATTATGTAGTTTAAAATGATATAGGGCAATGTGGTCAATTAATCCTCGAAGGGTTTCAATAACCGTGGGTGAAAACCCACGGCATAAATATACTCGGAATCTCAGCCCTGATAGGGGTTGAACTGTTTACAGTGAATACCGTTCATCAATTTTTATTTCATGTTCTTGTGGACAGAATAGATTTATCCTCCTTAGTCCGGAAGATTATGTGATATAAAATTAGCCGGTAGTTTGATATAGTTATAATATATTCTGGTTCAACCCGTTGCCTTCGGTGAGCCCTTCGGGGTTCATCCGACCACTGAAATAAATTATATACGGATGAAACGAGCATGTTTAGTTGTAATCAAAACACTTATGAACAAAATCATGCGACTTCCATCCGACCTTTAAAAATCAATTTTGTTCGGATGAAATCCAGCATGAAAAATAAATAATTAGTTTGATAGCACATCAAAATAAGAATTTACCAAAACTTTTTTAAACTCAGCAGTGTTTTTTTAATAATTCTTTTGATACTAAGAAAAAAAGCTTATTTTTGCAGTCCGAATTTTTACGAACGAAATTAATTGATAATAATATAAGCGATGAAAAGAACATTTCAGCCATCGAGAAGAAAAAGAGCTAACAAACACGGTTTCAGAGAAAGAATGTCTACCGCCAATGGCAGAAGAGTTCTTGCAGCCCGACGCGCAAAGGGAAGAAAAAAACTTACCACATCTGACGAGCCTAAGCACAAAATTTAATTGCTGAAATTTTAGCTATTTCAATATAACGAACTGCAGTTTTGCGGTTCGTTTTTCATTTTAATCCCTTCGTCTTTCCAATAAATTGTTATATTTCTTATCTTCACTTTTTATAAAGTTTCCAGATAATGAGTAAAAATAAAAGACAATCCAGGGAAATTCCAACTCCCGAAGTAAAAAATAATTCATGCCGTTTTATCTTTACTTCCGGCGGAGCAAGCCTTGAAAACCTTATCATTCTTAATGAATCCATCAAAAGAATTAAAAAGGAATTTCAGAACTACTGCAATTTTTTTATTCTCGATTCTACTTCTCATTTGCAGGATCGGATTGCAGAAGAAAATGCTCTAAATCCATGCTCATTCGCCGAATCACCTATTGTAATCATTTCAAAACCTTCTGATATTATTCAGTCTTCAGACACTAATAATAGTTTTTGCATCTGGCTGGATTTGAGTTTACTGAAAAATCACATAAATTTTAATGATTTTTTTAAGGCTGAAATACTATCTCCTTCCCTATCCGAATACTATCGTTTAAACTGGGAAAATGGAGATATTTCTGCGATTTCAGGTTGGATTCTTAATGCTGAATCCTCTGGAAATCTACTTAACCATTTGGCTATTTCAGGCCACTCGGATTCTGAAAATGCCCTTCTCCAAATCCGCAGAATCAATCTGAAACAAAAATTCCTGAGTATTAATCAGTCATCCCCTTTTATAAAGAAAAACATCTTTTCAGCCATAAGTGCTAACCCCATTTCTATACTTAGGAAATTTAATGCCGGTAATCTTAAAAATCTTCTTCAGGTAGGCCATCTTTTTGGAATAACAACAAAAGGTTCTGGAATAAACAGAATTCTTTTCTTTGTCATAGCACTACTTTCATTTGTAATTCTTCCCCTGATAAGCTACAACGCAGGAATATCTGGTGATGAAGAAAAACATTATAATCAGGCCGTAAAGGTTTATAATTATTTCGACACAGGAGGCAAAGATACCAGTTCCCTTAGTGATGAAAAGTATAAACTTAACTATTACGGTCAGTCGTTCGACTTATTAACTTACGTGCTGATTAAAAAATTGCATATCTCCAAAGTTTATGAGGCGAGGCATGTTATGAATGGCATTATCGGAGCTTTGACAATTTTCTGCAGCGGACTTCTAGCGCGAATTCTTCTTGGAAATATTGCAGGAATATTCACAATGCTTTTACTCTTCTTTTCACCGGGTTTCCTTGGTCATGCCATGAATAATCCCCTTGATATCCCCTTTGCATTCGGATATATATTCACTCTGTTGCAACTAACACGCTTTCTGAAAAGATTGCCGGAAATAAATTACGGAATTGCTGTTCTCATTGCTCTTGGCATTGCTTTTACAATAAGTATAAGGGTTGGCGGACTTGTGCTTATCCCATATATTTTCATGTTCAGCGGACTTTATCTTTTGTTTAATGAAATGCCATGGAAGAGTTTTACAATGCCTTGGATGCGACTTGCGGGAAAGGGTGTACTTGTATTGTCAGGCATCTCAGTGGCAGCCTATTTTATTAGTATTCTTCCCTGGCCATATGCCCTTCAAAAGCCATTGAAAAATCCTTTTGAAGCAATGAAAATAATGGAAAACATTACCGTTTCTCTAAGGGTTATGTTCGATGGTAAAATTATCTGGTCGGATACTCTGCCCGCAAGCTATATTCCAAAAAGTATATTACTTTCAATTCCTCTGCTAGTCTTGGCTGGATTTACTATCCCGATTGCATTCATTCGCAAAAACAGAAATGCATTCTGGGTATTTTTTCTCCTTTGGGCTGTTGTATTTCCAGTTGTGTATATCATTTACAAAGAATCCAATGTTTATGGTGCATGGAGGCATCTGCTGTTTATTTATCCACCAATGGTGATCCTTGCCGGTATTGGAATGCAATCCATTTATAATCTGTGGGAAAACCTATATTTTAAAATCGGTATTATCGCTGTTTTTACTGCCGGTATGATTAACCCGGCAGCTCATATAATCCGAAATTATCCAAATCAGTATATATATTTTAATGAAATTGCCGGGGGAGTAAAAACCGCCTACAAAAAATATGAAACCGACTATTACATGGTTAGTCTGAAACCCGGTACCCAGTGGATAAAAGACAACATTCTAAAAACACTCCCAGTTGATTCTTTAAATCCGGTACGTATTGTTTCCAATGCTCCTTCCGATATAATGAATTACTATTTCAGGGAGGATAAAAATAAGGTGAAACTTTTATATACAAGGTATTACGATCGGGGATTGTACGATTGGGATTATGCGATTTTCTTCTGCAACTACATCGACCCATATCAGATTACGCACAATATCTGGCCTCCGAAAAACACTATTCATACTGTCACAATTGACGGGGTGAAAATCTGTGCAGTTGTTAAGAGAGAGAATAAAGACGATCACGAAGGCTTCGAACTTCTTAATAGTTCAATTAAAACCCGCAGCAAGCCTGATCTGGATGAGTCGATCCGCTTAATGGAAAATGCTTTGTTGATTGACAAGCACAATGAAATCACCTACCTCAATATTGCTCAGGCATATATTCTAAGGGAAGAATTTGATACTGCCCGTAAAAAGCTGAATGACCTGCTGACTTTTTATCCAAATTATGAAAAAGCCCTTAACCTGATTGGTTATGCTTACCTAAATGAAGGGGAAATTCTCAATGATAAGATGAAAATCGAAAGAGCAATTTCCATCTTTAATGAAGTTCTGAAAATCAATTATAAATTTGCCAGCGGGTACCACAATCTTGGCCTGGCATTTATGATTAAAGGAGACGACGATACCGCATTTTCCTATTTTCAGAAATCAATCGATAATAATGCTCAGGCGAAGGATTCCTATTTCATGATGGCTAATATCCTTGAAAAACGGGGCGATTCTAAACAGGCTCGTGAAATTCGTGAGTTTGTAAAGGGATTGTAAACCACTTAAATATTCGTATTTTTGACGTTCAATCAAGGAAAAAAAACAGATGAGAATTGCAGTAATTGGAGCCGGGCCAGCTGGTATAACAGCAGCTTATAAACTTTCGGGGGAGATTAGTTCCGGCAAGATCACGCAACTCGATGTGTATGAAATTTCCAATCATATCGGAGGTCTTTCCAAATCCCTTGAAATGTGGGATCAGACGGTTGACTTAGGTCCTCACAGATTTTTCAGCCAGGATCCAATAATAAATAAACTATGGCTGGAAGTAGTTGAAAAAGAATACGATATCGTAAACCGTCAAACCCGCATTTTTTACAAAAACACATTTTTCGAATATCCCATTCAGGCATCAAATGCTCTCAGGGGACTTGGGCTTTTTGAAGCCACACTCTGTGTTCTGAGCTATCTGAAACAAATTGTTTTTCCCTATAAAAAAACCGATACTTTCGAATCATGGGTTAGCAACCGATTTGGTAAACGACTTTACCGTATCTTTTTTAAAGTATACAGCGAAAAACTCTGGGGTATCAGCTGTGATCAGCTAGATTCGGATTTTGCAGCTCAGAGAATAAAAAAATTATCTCTATTTGAAGCAATCAAAAATGCTTTGTTTCAGGGGAAAAATAACAAACATGCCACACTTGTCGATCAGTTTGCTTATCCCTTGAAAGGAACAGGATCAGTGTATTCCAAAATGGCTGAAAAAATTATTGCCAACGGTGGAAAAATTCATTTAAATACTGGCGTTGAAAAGGTCATTACTTCCGGAAGAGTAATTACAGGACTTGAGTTGAATAACGGAAATATTGTGAATTACGACAAGGTAATTTCATCCATGCCCCTGTCGCTATTGGTTACCCGCTTGCCTGAAACGCCCTACGATATTAAGGAACTTGCACATTCATTGCGTTTCAGAAATACAATTTTAGTGTACCTGAGTATCGACAAAACAAATCTTTTCAACGATCAGTGGTTGTATATTCATTCCGATGACCTGAAAATGGGACGTATAACCAACTTCCGCAATTGGGTGCCTGAGCTGTACGGAAAAAATCAGGAAACCATTCTTTGCCTCGAATACTGGTGCAATTTTGAAGATGCTGATTGGCAGATGGATGACGAATCCTATATAAAACTGGGGACTGAAGAAATTACAAAAACCGGACTTATCGGGAATGGGAACGTAATTGCAGGCAAAGTTGTACGTATCCCACGCTGCTATCCGGTTTATTTCAAGGGATATAAAGAAAAACTTAAACCCATTGAAGATTATCTGGATACAATTGAGAATCTGCAAGTTATCGGCAGATACGGCGCTTATAAATATAACAACCAGGATCACAGTATTTTAATGGGGATAATGGCCGCTGAAAATGTATTTCATCCCGGGAAAAATGAACTGTGGACAATCAATACAGATTATGAGGTTTATCAGGAATCCAGCGTAATTACAAAGACTGGACTTGTAAGTAGCAGCGGGAAAAGTGAAGGATTATAAATGATAATAAAACCGAGAGATTTTTGAGGAATAATTGATCGAATCGAAGAAAAGAAAGGTCTTTTTCCTGAGTGTTGTTTCTCCAAATCAGTAAAAAAAAAGAATGCAGAGCATGTCGATAATCGAAAACCTAAAAGGCACTATCAGGCTTATTGCAGAGAAGATTAGCCGGAGCGAAAGAATTACAATAGAAGAAGGAATCTGGTTATATGAACATGCCGAAACTGCTGCACTTGGTATCCTTGCAACCATTGTGAAACAAAGGATCAGCGGTGAAAAAGTTTTTTTTAACCGGAATTTTCATATCGAGCCAACAAACATCTGTATTCACTCATGTCTTTTTTGCTCCTACCGCAGGCGAATTAACGAAATCGACGCATGGGAATACAGTCTTGACGACATTTCTGAACTGGCTGCATCCCACAAAAATGAAGAAATAACTGAAGTCCATATTGTCGGGGGAGTTCATCCATCGCGGGATATTGAGTATTACTGCAAACTGATTCAGGCAGTGAAAACGGAACTTCCCGGAGTGCAGATCAAGGCGTATACTGCCGTTGAAATAGATCAGATGTCGCACAAAGCAGGCCTAAGCATTAAAGAAGGATTGCTGAAACTGAAGGAAGCCGGACTGGTTTCTATTCCCGGTGGAGGTGCCGAAATATTCGACGAAACTCTCAGGAAAAAAATTGCTCCCGACAAAACAAACTCAGCAAAATGGCTTGAGATACATGAAACAGCCCATATTCTGGGCATTCCAAGCAATGCCACAATGTTGTACGGGCATCTGGAAAACTTTGCACAAAGGATCGATCATCTTAACAGACTCAGAGAGTTACAGGATAAAACACATGGGTTCAACTGCTTTATCCCTCTAAAATATCATAAATCAGGTAATTCAATGACCGATATTCCTGAATCAACTCAGGTAGAAGATATGCGAAACTATGCAGTTTCCAGAATATTTCTCGACAACATTCCTCACCTAAAAGCCTACTGGCCTATGATTGGCAGAGATATGGCAGAACTTTCACTCTCCTTCGGGGTTGATGATCTTGATGGTACTATTCAGGATACTACAAAAATCTATAGCATGGCAGGCTCAGAGGAGCAGAATCCATCGATGCAGGCTTCTGAACTTATTGATATGATTCATAAAAGCGGACTTATTGCGGTTGAAAGAGACAGCCTTTATAAAACTCTTGAAATTTACAAACGCAAGTAATACCTTTTAGCCAATTTTCCCGTTCTTATGATGCATTTGTTTATCTTTGCCAATTACCTTCAAATCAGGATTTATGGATTTTTTAAAGTTTTTGCTTACCCGTGTATTCCTTAAGAATTTACTTATCGCTATTGGTATCGGATGCTTTCTGCTTCTGTCATCGTTAATCTGGCTGCGGGTTTTCACGCATCATGGGCAGGCGCTGACAGTTCCTGATCTGACAGGTCTCAGCCTTGAAGATGTTGCAACTGTTACAAAAGCTAAGAAAATCAGATTCAGCGTTACCGATTCAGTGTTTTTTAAAGACCTTCCTAAAGGAACCGTTGTTAAGCAAAATCCACGTCAGGGAATGAAGGTAAAGGCAAACCGTACTATTTATCTGAGTATGAATGCTATGAACCCGGAAAGAGTTACAATGCCAACTGTTACAGGGGTTTCCTTACGTCAGGCAAGAGCAACTCTTGAAACTTATGGTTTGAATTTGGGGAAAATTTCTTACAAACCGGATATCGCTGTTAATATAGTACTCCAGCAAATGCTGAATGACACAATTATCAAGCCTGGAAGCATGGTAATTAAAGGTTCTGATGTGAATTTGGTGCTTGGTCGCGGACTAAGTAATCAAACAACCTTGGTTCCAAATCTTATTGGAATTGATGTTCTTACTGTTAAGAATCTTCTTGCCGACCGCTATCTTAACTATGGAGCTATTGTTTATGATAACTCAGTCGCTACTGGTCTTGATACACTTTACGCCTTTGTATGGAAGCAAAGACCTGATGTAGCAAATGCTAGTGAGGGAGTCCGGTTGCAACTCGGCTCAAATGTTGATATTTGGGTAACAGTTGACTCTACAAAGCTTCCACAGTCTGATTCATTGTTAATTGATGAAAATTATAATGCGGATGAGGAAAATTTCTAAAATATCTTTTTTGCTACTTATTCTCTTCCCTTTTGCGCTATCGGCACAGGAGGTGCTGGAAGGATTGCAGGGAAATGCCGTTGCAGAAGAATATTATTCCAAACCTCAACATTCTAAAAAATCGGAAGTTATTGCTGATACCATCGAATTGCCTTTTATTGATGATTTTTCAGATTCGGATGTTGCTCCGAAATCTAGTCTGTGGTCTGATAATTTCGCATTTGTTAATAGTTCATATCCTGTGTTTCCACCAACAGTTGGCGTTGCGACGCTTGACGCCTTAAATTTTGACGGATCACATTATCCAAATGCAGGTTCTAAACCATATCAGGCTGATTTCCTGAGCTCTCAACCAATAAATCTTAGCTATCCCGCTTCTGATAGTATTTACCTGAGTTTTTATTTTCAGCCAGGGGGATTGGCAGAACCACCTGAAACCAGCGATAGTCTGATTCTCGATTTCTATTCGCCCGATAGTCTGACTTGGATTAAAAAATGGTCGATGCCGGGAAATGGCTCCTCGGCTGCTTTTAAAAGAGTTATGATAAAAATCGAAGATTCAGTTTTTTTGAAGAAAGGTTTTCGGTTCAGGTTCAGAAATTATGCAAGTCAACTAGCAATACCTGACCAGTTCGACAAGCGGGCCAATGTTGATCTATGGCATATCGATTATGTACAACTGGATAAAAACAGGTTTGCGGCTGACACTGTGTTGCGCGATGTTGCTTTCATTGAACCTCTGAAAAGCATTCTTAAGGATTATACCGCATTACCCTGGCCACATTTTGAAGCGGCCAAAAATACACAGCGCGCTCCATACATTAGTGTATTAATTCAAAATCACGACAGTATCTCAAGAAACCTCGGCAAATCCCTTGAAATCAAAGATTTACTAAGGTCAAATCCGCTGTATAAACTAACTCCGCTTTACAATATTATCGCCTCAGGAGATACCATCACCTATAAATATGCCTATAATTATCCCTTCGACTTTGCAACGGTAAAGGCCGAAGCATTTGAAATAAAAACTATTCTTCATACTGAACCTTTTGATTATAAGCCAAATGACACTCTTCGCCGCGTTCAGAAATTCTACGATTATTATGCACTAGATGATGGAACAGCCGAAGCCAGTTATGGATTGCGGGGATCAGGTACAAAAGATGCCTCATGTGCTCTTAAGTTCAATGCATTTACAGGAGATTCCTTACGAGCAATAGATTTGTATTTTGTTCAGGTTGTTGACTCAATGAATCTTGATGACTATTTCTATTTAAATGTGTGGACAGATAACGCCGGAAAGCCCGGAGAGAAAATAGTGAATCAGATTGGCTCACACCCGGAATATACAGGAAAATTGAATAAGTTCGCAAGGTACTATCTGGAAACACCCGTCTATATTAATGGGCCTTTTTATATTGGCTTTACCCAAACTGTCGATAAGCTCATAAACCTTGGCTTTGACCTAAATACCCCAAATCAGTCAAAAAATTTTTATAACAGTAATAACGGACTTTGGACGAATTCTTCACTTCCGGGAACCACTATGATGCATCCTGTTTTTAGTCAGAGTGTTCTAACAAACGCTAGCACCTTGAAGGCCGAAAAAATGTTTAATGTCTGGCCAAATCCCGCTGATGATATCATTCACATATCACTTAATGAATCATACACCCAAATGAGCGGTGTAAAAGTTGAGCTTATTGACATAAGCGGAAGGCTTATCCAGTTTGTAAACCCTGAGAAAGAAAGTGAGATTTATACTGGTAGTCTGCAAAACGGAATGTATTTTCTTCGATTGAACAACTCTGTTGCCGGCAGCAACAATACCATAAAAATAATCATAAACCATTAGGATGACCGAGAGGATTATTGATGATGAACTCATAGACAATGAGCTTTACGAACATTTTCGTTTCGTTGCCGATCCTGGGCAAAGCCTGCTTCGAATCGATAAATTCCTTGTAAACCGACTGGAGAATACATCCAGAAGCAGGATACAGTCAGCATCAGAGGCTGGAAGCATAATGGCAAATGATATAGCAGTAAAATCCAGTTACAAGGTAAAACCCGGCGATGTTATCACCATTGTATTGCCCGATCCTCCTCGTGAAATTGAACTTCTACCGGAAAATATCCCTCTAAATATAGTCTTTGAAGATGATCAGCTAATTGTGGTGAATAAAAAGCCGGGAATGGTGGTGCATCCGGGATATGGTAATTACACCGGAACTCTCGTGAATGCATTAATGTACCATCTTCGCGATAATCCCTTATTTAAAACCGGAGAACAAAGACCAGGTCTTGTTCACAGAATCGACAAAGACACTTCAGGACTTCTGGTGATAGCAAAAACTGAGCTGGCCATGCATAAGCTCGCATTGCAATTTTTCAATAAAACCAGCAAAAGAAATTATGTTGCATTGGTCTGGGGAAATATGGAGGAAGAACAAGGAACCATTACTGGAAATCTTGGCAGAAATCCAAAAGACAGAAAAAAAATGCATGTATTTGTAGATGGAACGGAAGGAAAACATGCTGTAACCCATTACAAAGTTCTTGAGCGCTTCGATTATGTAAACCTTCTGGAATGCAGGCTTGAAACAGGGCGCACCCATCAGATCCGCGTACATTTTCAACATATAAAACATCCCCTCTTCAACGATCCTGAATATGGTGGAAACCAGATTCTGAGAGGTACTACCTTTACCAAATACAGGCAATTCATACAAAATTGTTTTAAAATCCTCCCCCGACAAGCACTTCATGCGAGATCATTGGGATTCGTTCATCCAACAAGTGGTGAGCACATGATGTTTGAATCTGAAATACCCGATGATATGCAAGCTGTTCTTGAGAAATGGAGAAGGTATGTTTCGGGAAGAGAAAATCAGGAGGCAGAGGAGTAATAGTAATTTATAATTGTTCTACTCCAGACTAAGAACATTTTTGAACAATTATGATACTCAGGTATATCCGAATATTAATTGCCAGGGTAACACAGGGAGGTAATTGAGCCTCCTTAAAAGAAAAAATAAACTTTGATCTCTGGAGTAAAAAACAAACAAAAAACATCTATCTTTATAATTGAATTGAGTTTTATGCAAAGAAATATAGCAATTGTGGGAGGTGGAGACTCCTCCGAATATGTGATCTCAGTAAAGAGTGCAGAACAGATTCTGGAATTAATAAATAAAGATAAGTACCTTCCGTTTCCTGTAACCGTAAGAGGAACTGACTGGATTGCAAAATTACCCGATGGATCAGAGCATACAGTTGATCTCAGGGATTTCAGTATTAGTCCAAACGGAGTGAAAATCCGTTTTGAATATGCATTTATTATTATTCACGGTACACCTGGTGAAAATGGCAAACTTCAGGCTTATCTGGATATGCAAAAAATACCATACAGCACTTCATCGGTATTGTCATCGGCTCTCACATTCAATAAGTATGTTTGTAAAGTATACCTAAGAAATTTCGGTGTTACCACTGCGGAGGCTATATTGATTAATAAAGGTGGGGAATATACGAATGAAGAAATTTTTGATAAGGTTGGCTTACCATGTTTTGTAAAACCGAATAATGGCGGATCCAGTTTTGGGACATCCCGAGTTAATAAAACGGAAGAAATGGAAGCTGCTTTAATTGAAGCTTTTAAAGAAGATAATGAGGTTATTATTGAATCATTTGTGAAGGGCACTGAATTGAGTTGCGGGCTGGTTAAAACCCGAAAAGAAGAAATAATTTTCCCAATAACAGAGATTTTTACCACAAATGAGTTTTTTGATTACGAAGCAAAATATACTGTTGGAAAAGCTGAAGAGATAACACCTGCAAGAGTTTCCGAGGATCTGCAAAGAAGATGCAGACAAATGGCATCAGAAATTTATGACTATTTATATTGCAAGGGAATTGTTCGTATCGACTTCATTATCAGAGGCAACCAGATTTATTTTCTTGAACTTAATTCCGTCCCCGGAATGAGTAAAGAAAGCATTGTCCCAAAACAAATACGGGCAATGGGATTAAAAGTAGAAGATATAATCGATATGGTTATTGAAGATACTTTTGTTTAACTAGCTTCTTTCAATTTCGATGAGGATATCATCCTTCATCACCAGATCATTCTGTTTGATATAAACTTTCTTCACTTTTCCTGAAATATGTGCAAGAATTTCATTCTGCATCTTCATTGCTTCCAGGATTATAATAGCTTCCCCTTGCTTAACATCGGCATTTTCCTCAATCAGAATGTCAAGGATTTTACCCGGCATCGGTGCTGATATTTTTTCAATTTTTGAAGACGACGAGCTTTTGCTTAGGAATTTGCGTCGCTTATAGGAAATTGGAGTTTCAATAGAAAAATGGTACCATACACCATTAATCATAATGGTATATTTGTTCTGACTTTTCTCCAGGATATCAACCTGATACTTATGATTTTTGTAAATAAGGTAACTGAATCCATCCGGATCTTCAAAAATCTGAATATCCATTTTTCTACCTTTAATTTTTACATTTTCATCAAGAGGGTTTACTACTTCAAATGTTCTTTTTCCCTCGCCGCAAGCAATAAAAATATCTTTTACAGCTTTTCCGTTTGTATCTTTCATTTCCAACAGCTTACGTTATAAAGACTTCATTCTTTTGTTTAGTATCCAGGGAGTTATGCTTTTCCCTTTTTCAAAATCAACACTTTTATCTTCATCCTCTTTCAGCCTTCGTGCAAAATCGTAAGTGGCGAAGTAGGCCGCTAACAATTCAGCATCTTTATCCTGGAAATAATGAATTTTCATTTCCTTCACCAGAAATGAGGTGTCATATTTTCCTTTTTTGAAATTTGAGTTATTCAGTACTTCCTTGCAGAATGGTATTGTGGTTTTGAGACCTTTAATCCATAATTTTTTCAGTGCACTTGCAGAATACTGAATTGCTTTTTCTCTTGTCTCCCCATAAATAATAAGCTTTGCAATCATGGAATCGAAATAGGGAGTAATTATTGCTCCTTCCTGAATACCGGAATCGATTCGTATATTTTTGCTTTTGGGTAGCGACATTTTTTCAATTACACCTAAACTTGGCGAGAATCCGGCCTGAACATCTTCAGCATTTATTCTGAATTCGAATGCCCAACCGGTAATCTTTACATCCTTTTGTTTTAGAGGGAGAGGCTCGTTCTGGGCAACTCTGATCTGCCACTCAATGAGATCGAGTCCGGTAACCATTTCTGTAACAGGATGTTCAACCTGAATTCGGGTATTCATTTCCATGAAATAGAAATTGTTATCCGAGTCAAGAAGGAATTCAACAGTTCCAGCGCTGTAATAATCTACGGTTTTTGCAATATTAATAGCTGCTTTCCCCATTCTCTCGCGCAAATCTGTGTCCAGTGCAGCAGATGGTGACTCTTCAATTAGTTTTTGATGTTTTCTCTGAACAGAGCATTCTCTTTCTCCAAGGTGGATAATATTTCCTTGTTTATCACCAAAAATCTGAAATTCTATATGACGGGGATTACGAACGTATTTTTCTACAAAAACAGCAGGATCGTTAAATGCTTTGGCTGCTTCTGAGCTTGCCATTTTAAACATTTTCTCGATTTCTTTTTCGTTTTCAACAATTCTCATCCCTCTTCCTCCACCACCGGATGCGGCTTTCAGGATAACCGGATATCCTATTTTGGAAGCAATTATTTTTGCTTCAGTGGGATCTTTTACGTCACCCAGACTACCTTCGAGAAGTGGAATTTTATGTTTTCTTGCCAGTTGTTTTGCAATGGTTTTATTACCCATTTTCAGGATTGCATCGGGAGAAGGACCAATAAAAATCAACTTTTCATCCTCGCAACGCTGAGCAAATACAGGACTTTCAGCAAGAAAACCATACCCGGGATGTACAGCATCGATTTTATGATCTTTGGCTGCACGAATAATTTTTTCAATATCCAGAAATTCAAGAATTTCATCAGTATGATCTGAAAAGTCGATCACATGATCTGCTGCGCTTAGATACAGGGCATTAGGTTCCTTGGATGTTTTGAGGACCCAAGTTTCAATACCCATGAGTTTTGCAGTCTGAATTACTCTGATTGCAATTTCTCCACGGTTAGCAATTAGTAAACTATTAATTTTCATACAAGTGTTTTATAACGGGATATTTCCGTGTTTCCTTGACGGAACGTTTACGTGTTTGTTTTCCAATGCTTCAAAAGCGGAAATCAGTTTCTTACGTGTTATTGATGGATCAATTACCTCATCTATAAACCCTTTTTCATCGGCAATATAGGGGTTGGCAATTTCGTTTCGGTATTTGGCAGCCAATTCTTTTCTTAGCTTGGCAGGATCTTCGGATTCAGAAAGTTCTTTCCTGTAGAGAATTGCAACAGCGCCTTCAGGTCCCATTACTGCTATTTCTGCTGTTGGCCATGCAAAATTAAAGTCTCCTCCGAGATTTTTACTGTTCATTACGCAATACGCCCCACCGTATGCTTTTCTGAGAATGCAAGTAATTCGGGGAACAGTGGCATCTGCAAAAGCGTAAAGAAGTTTTGCGCCGTGCCTGATAATCCCGCTATGTTCCTGATCAACGCCTGGTAAAAAGCCCGGCACATCTTCAAGAGCAAGTAATGGTATATTAAATGAATCACAGAACCTAACAAAGCGGGCAGCCTTCATTGAAGAGTTAATGTCGAGCGTTCCTGCAAGTACTTTAGGCTGATTTGCAACAACCCCAATAGTTTTACCTTCCAATCGGGCAAATCCAATTACAATATTCTGTGCGAATAATTCGGAAATTTCATAAAAACTTCCCTTATCAAATATAAGATTGATAACATCTTTTACATCATAAGGCTTATTGGCATCATCAGGAACTACATCCCGAAGCTTAACTTCAATATCTTTCTGAGGTTCGGGCAAAGCTACAAATGGAGAGTTTTCCAAATTGTTGGAAGGCAGATAGGATAATAACTTTCTGACTCCAAGCAAAGTGTTCTCCTCATCTTCGTAAATCATATTAGCAACACCGCTTTTTCGTGCATGCACTTCAGCTCCGCCAAGATCTTCAAAACTTACATCTTCATTCAATACTTCTTTTACAACATTTGGGCCGGTCACAAACATATGACTGGTTTTGTTGATCATAAAGATGAAGTCTGTAATAGATGGTGAATATACTGCTCCACCTGCAGCAGGACCCATGATAACCGATATTTGAGGAATAACTCCGGAAGATTGTACATTTCTGAAGAAAATCCCAGCATATCCTGCAAGCGATGCTACACCTTCCTGTATTCTTGCACCTCCGGAATCAATGAGGCCTATAATTGGAGCGCCCATTTTAAGCGCCATATTCTGTATTTTTATGATCTTAGCCGCATGAACTGCACCCAAAGATCCTCCCATAACATTAAAATCCTGTGCGAAAGCGAATGCTAATCGCCCACTAATCTTCCCATGGCCAATAATAACGCCATCGCCATAGCTGTGTGTCATTCTGCCAAAACCTTTCTCAATAGCAGCGGGAGTTACAAATGCGTCAATTTCTTCGAAAGTTCCTTTATCAAACAAAATCTGGATACGTTCATATGCCAGTAATTTTCCCTTGGAATGTTGTTTTTCGGCTGCTTCAGGGTTGTTTTGCTTATCGTATTTATGCTGACGATCGAGGAATTTGGTGAAATTTCTTCCGTTTATATCCATATTTTTATGGTTTCGATTAACCTAAGTCTGATAAAATTATTGAACAAATTAATTCTTTAAATTTTCATGCTGGTTTAACGTTAACCGCAAAACATGACAAAAGTCAATCTTTTTTAACCCTGCAAATGTAAGAATAAAATTAAATTTTAGAATTTCTATTGTAATTAATCTTTGCTAAGTGGGCTATCTGTCTGTATTTCTGTAATTTGCAAGGATGAGATTTTCCGACCGAAGTCATATTTCAAAGACATTTTTATTGGCAATAATCTGAAAGTCAACTTTATAAATAATTAACTTTTTTTGTGTAATCTGTAAGTGGCTATGAGTCAAAAAGTTTAGGGCGCTTTGGATCAGGGTCAGTAACAATTCTTAACCTTAAATTCATAATTATTTTCCTAAAATACTATTTATGGTTACCAAAAATGCATCAATTAAACATAAAAACCCGTGTATTGTTTTGGAATGAAATCGAAATGGCAATCTTTTAATTGTTTGAATCCATTTCTATCCCTTTCAACAGGGATATCATTGAACATTTTATGGATTTTTTGGGCTCGCAGGCTAAAAACAACACAGGACAGATTCTCATCTGTCCTGCGAGCCCAAAAAATAAACGAATAACCCCCAATCAACTATCGGATTCAGAAACCTAATAGTTATGCCTTTTCGTTTCTCGAAGAGAGAAACATAAAATTGTCACAGATTATTTCTGTTGAGTAGCGTTTTACTCCTTCTTTATCGTCATAACTTGTAGTCTGGATTTTTCCCTCTACATAAAGAGTGTCGCCTTTTTTGACGTGATTCTTAACAGCGTCAGCACGTTTGTTGAAAACAGTAATTCTGTGCCACTCGGTTTTTTTTATCTCCTTGCCTTCTTTATCGGTATATTCCTCGTTAGTAGCTAAAGGAAAATGTGCAATCATGAGCTTGTTTTCCGATTGGTTGAAGCGTGGAGCTTCGCCTACGTTCCCTACCAGGGTAACTTTATTAATGCCATTTTTCATAAGGTGTAGAATTAACAGTTAGTTTTTATATCTACTCCTTAATGTGACCACATTAAAAAAATCAGCATCAAATCGAAAAAAAATTACGAAAATCAATAAAAAAATATTGCTTTCTTCGTATCTGACTGAATTTCAGATAAATAAAAATGTCCGGTGAATATAGAATTTTGTTTTGGGAAGCGAACTTCAAAGTTCTTCTAAAAAAAGCCTCATGGAAAACGGATTATTTAAGCTTTCTAAGAATTTTTTTAGCTCGTGGTGAGAAAAATCCTGAATCGGCAACTATATCATTTAGTATTGCCTTTGCAGTAGTATTATTTTTGGTCTTTATATAACACATTGATAGATACCATTTTGCATACTCCTGAAAATAATTGTATGGTTGATCGATAACAAACTCAAACGAGTTAATTGCGTTTTCAATCTCATTGAGGTAAATTAAACACAAGCCATTATAGAATTGAGCCTCAACATTTTTGGAGTCTTTACGAAGAATGCTATTTAAGATTTGCGAGGCATCAGAAAAGTTGCTGCCTCTATAAAACTTTATAGCCTGTTGAATAGCTCTGCCTTCTTGCACATCAGTAGATGAACTCCTTAGAGTAATTCCGGGATTGTAAATAGTGAGATTTTTATTAAAAATGGAATCGTTGGACTCTTTTCTGAAAGCCATGAAATAAACCCCAAGGAAAAGAAGAATTATTCCTATTCCAGAAAACTGAATATACTTCCATTTTTTGGTTTTGCGAACTAAAGTCGCACTTTCATCATCCTTAAAAGATTTGATTTTATAGACTCTATATGCATCATCCAGTTTTTTCCTAAATCTCTCCTCATCTTTTGATAAAATAGCGCCTTCAAGAGAACGATGAAGGTCGAGTTCTTGCATTAATTCAGGATCTTTCTGTAAATCAGCCTTGAAGCTCTTCAATTCATCCTCCGTCATTTCACCATCTAGGTACCTTTGTATCCTGTCGATATGCCTCATTCTTTAATTCTTTGAATCGTGGATTGTTCCAAATTGCTTTAACTAATCGTTCCTTGCAGGAGGTTTTTCGGTTTCGCGTGTACTGGTCGCTTGTGAAGCCCATCAATGCTGTCACTCGTTCCAGTGGAGTATCATTCACAAATAAACTCAGAATTTTTTTACAGTCTTCATTTAATTCCGAAAAGTGATCTAATATCAACTTTCGCTTCTCCAGTTTAATATAGTCTTCAATAAAATCAATTTCATCCTGATAAAATTCCTCTGAATCAATTCTGGTTCCGAAGTATTTTCTCTTTCTCGACAACTCCTTGTACCATAGAAAACGTACTACCATATTTAAGTAGGTTCCAAAGGAATATTTCAGAAAAAATGTGTTATTTCTGATTTTCATATATATCAGTAAAAGCGCATCCTGAAATATATCTTCAGCATCGTAAATATTGCCGGAATTCGTCATTATATAATACCTTACTCCAGGGAAATAGTCTCTATAAATATCGAGTAATGCCTTTTTATCTTCCCTTTTAATGGAATCAATAATAGTGGAAGATTGCGTATCACTCATTGCTTTATACTATAGATTTTAATGTGACGAAAGTATAAATAATTCAGAATATCCTACGATTTACTACTTCATTTTTTATACATTTCAATTGGAGCACACGAACAAACTAGATTCCTGTCGCCAAATGCATCATCAAGTCTTGCCACTGAGGGCCAGAACTTATTTTCAATTATCCATTCCAGGGGATATGCCGCTTTATGCCTGAGATATGCGTGATTCCAGTCATCTGAAGTTATTTCTAAAGCTGTGTGTGGAGCATTTTTAAGGACATTGTCTAACTTATCTGCCTTACCACTTCCAACTTCATTTATTTCTTCAAGGATAGAATTCATCGACTGAATAAACCGGTCAAGTTCAGCTTTCGATTCGCTTTCAGTAGGTTCAATCATTAAAGTTCCGTGTACGGGGAATGACAATGTAGGGGCATGAAACCCATAGTCCATAAGCCTTTTGGCGATATCTGTTTCCGAAATTCCTGCAGATGGCTTAAAACTTCTGCAATCCAGAATCATCTCATGTGCAACCCGGCCATTCTCATTGGTATAGAGAATCTGAAAGTGCGATTTCAGGCATGAAGCGAGGTAGTTAGCATTTAGAATAGCAACTTTTGTAGCCATGGTAAGACCTTCACTACCTAGCATTTTAATATATGCATGGGAAATGGTTAATATGCTCGCGCTTCCATAAGGTGCAGCTGAGACAGCCTGAATACCATTAACTCCGCCTGTTGCAAGAACAGGGTGCGATGGAAGAAATTCAACCAGATGTGAGGCAACTGCTATCGGGCCTACTCCCGGACCACCTCCGCCGTGAGGAATTGCAAAGGTTTTATGCAGATTCAAATGGCAAACATCGGCACCAATTAGCGCCGGGTTGGTAAGCCCTACCTGTGCGTTCATGTTTGCTCCGTCCATATAAACCTGGCCGCCTCTCTCATGAATAATTTCAATCATTCGCTTAACCGACTCTTCAAAAACTCCATGAGTGGATGGATAAGTAATCATGAATCCCGAAAGATTGTCTTTATGCAGGTCGGCCAGATTTTTTAACGAATCCAGATTAACGTTGCCTTTTTCATCACATTCTACCACTACTACTTCCATACCGGCCATTACAGCACTTGCAGGATTGGTTCCGTGAGCTGATGCAGGTATCAGGACAATATTTCTATGCGAATCTCCTCGGCTTATATGATATGCCCTGATAACCATCAAACCTGCATACTCCCCTGCCGCACCAGAATTAGGCTGGAAGGAAATTGCATCAAAGCCAGTAATCTCTTTAAGGTCATTTCCTAGTTCATTAAAGAGTTGTTGATATCCCTCAACCTGATCAATTGGAACAAAGGGATGAATTGTAGAGAACTCAGGCCATAGAAACGCCATCATCTCTGAAGCCGCATTAAGTTTCATAGTGCATGAACCAAGGGAAATCATTGAATGTGTAAGCGAAAAATCTTTCCTTTCCAGCATCTTGATGTACCTCATCAGCTCAGTTTCTGAGCGGTATTTATGAAAAACTTCCGCACTCAGGAATCCTGATTTTCTAACCAAATCCTTTGGAATCTGAAAATTGCGGTCAAGTTTTTGAATTGGCTCATATTTGCGTTTTACAACTCTTGCAAATACATCGAGAATTTCATTAAGTTCCTCCATGCTGAGGGTTTCATCAAGACTCAAAGAAACGAGCTTATCTGAAGGGAAATAAAAATTCATTTCTTTTTCAATGGCAATTTTCCTGACTTCTTCAGCGCTGATTCCCGCCGGCATCTCAATGTTCAGAGTATCGAAATAATTTGAATTTTTCAGTTTATACCCTAAACTATTTAATTTCTCAGCTAAAGTCTTGGTTGCTAAATGGATGTTTGTTGCAATTCGTGTAAGCCCTTCCTGACCGTGATAAACTGCATACATCCCAGCCATATTTGCCAGAAGTGCCTGCGCAGTGCAGATATTTGAAGTTGCTTTTTCACGTTTTATATGCTGTTCCCTTGTTTGCAGTGCCATGCGAAGCGCGGGTTTCCCATGTCTGTCGACAGAAATTCCAATAATACGACCAGGCATATTTCTTTTAAACTTGTCTTTGCATGCAAAATAGGCAGCATGAGGGCCACCGTAACCGAGTGGAATACCAAAACGTTGTGTGGAGCCAACGACGATGTCTGCATCCCATTCTCCCGGAGGACATAGTAAAACCAGACTCATCAGGTCAGCTGCAACGGTAATTAATATTTCTTTGGAATGCGCTGCATCAACAAACTTGCGGTAATCGTGAATTTCTCCCTTTGAATCGGGATATTGAATAAATGCGCCAAAAAATCCCCCGGTAAAAGAAAAAGTGGAATAATCGCCCTGTACGATCTCTATTCCAAGTGGCAGCGCCCTGGTTTGCATAACTGCTAAAGTTTGCGGGAAAATATTATGATCAGCAAAAAATTTCGATTTTCCTTCTTTTACTGCTTCGCGGGATCTGCAGTTGAACATCATAACCATTGCTTCAGCTGCGGCTGTGGCCTCATCGAGCAAGGATGCGTTTGCAATTTCCATCCCGGTAAGATCCATTACCATAGTTTGGAAATTTAGAAGGGCGGTTAATCTTCCTTGGGAAATCTCAGCCTGGTAAGGAGTATAAGAAGTATACCAGGAAGGATTTTCGAGAATATTCCTTTGAATTACCGGTAAGCTTATTGTGTTATAATATCCTACTCCAATAAAGCTGCGGAATAGCTTATTTTTTTTACCAATTTCCCTTATTTTATGGAGATATTCGTATTCACTAATCCCGGCTGCCAGGCGCAGCGGCTTTTCCATACGTATGGATGCCGGAATGGTCTGACTGATCAACTCATCCAGTGAATTAGCCCCGGATTTCTTCAACATAAGCTGAATATCTGATTCTGACGGGCCATTATGACGATTGATAAAATTATCTGAAATCATGATATGTAGTTATAAGTATATTTTTTTCATTAAAGACAGTGCAAAAGTACAATCTAAGATTAAGAGCCTGATTTACCCGGATATGTTTAAGAACTCCTGTTTAAAAAAGGATTATGATCTGCTTCTGTGCCAACATTTGTCTCAGATCCGTGTCCGGGGAAAACTCTGGTCTCCCTCGGTAAAACCAATATTTTTGTTTGAATACTATTGATTAGCTTTCCGAAATCTCCCCCGGGAAGATCAGTGCGACCAATACTCCCGGAAAAAAGAACATCACCCGTTATCAAAAGTTTTTCATTTTCCATGTAAAAGATTAACGAACCCGGCGAATGGCCAGGCGTATGCCAGATTTTTATTTCGGAATTGCCAAAAGGGAATACCTGTCCATCACTTAACCATGATCTGGGTTCCGGAGGTAGTTCTATGGAAAAACCAAATGTTTTGCCATGAACCTGAGCACTTTCCAGAAGAGGAAGGTCGGCTGAATGCATAAACAGTCCAATGTCGTATTTCTCGCAAACCCGCTTACTGCCTGTCAAATGGTCAACATGTCCGTGAGTATTCAGAACGGCTTTTGGTTTTAATCCCTTTAGAGAGATAAACTCAAAAAGCTGGGTATATTCTTCTTCTTCATAACATGCGGCATCAACAATAACGCAATCGCAGCTTTCGTCATAAAGGACAAATGCGTTTACCTGAAAAGGATTGAATATAAAAGTTTTTAGGTTGATCATAGTGTTTTTTATTATCCTGCTTTTCCCTTTAACAAAGGAACAAATGCAAATGCGCCGTGTTCGGTACGTACAAAACTGCTATCTGATTCCCGTACAATTTTCACCATAGTTTGACCTGAATCACTGCCTACCGGTATTACAAGAACTCCGCCGATTTTAAGCTGGGAGAGCAATTTTTCCGGAATGACAGGTGCAGCGGCGGTTACAAGAACCTTATCATAAGGTTTATAGGAAGGAATTCCTTCGTAACCGTCGCCGTAGAAAAAATGAGGTTTATAGCCCAGGGCATGAAGTGCAGACTGAGCTTTCTGAAAGAGATCACGTTGACGTTCGATGGTGTATACCTTTGCTCCCATTTCAAGAAGAACAGCCGTTTGATAACCAGAGCCGGTACCTACTTCAAGAACCTTGTCGAGCGGCTTAATTTCGAGCAATGATGACTGGAAAGCAACGGTAAATGGCTGAGATATAGTTTGTCCGGATCCAATTGGAAAAGCCTGGTCGCTGTAGGAGAAATTAATGAAACTACTGTCCATAAACAAGTGTCTGGGAACCTTGTCCATAGCAGATAGCACGCTTTCATCCACAATGCCTTTACTTCGCATCAGTTCAATAAGTTTCTTGCGCAGTCCTTTATGCCGGAAGGAATCCTCCATGTTAAAATTATATGAGAAGTTTGAGTACAAAATTAACTTTATCAACAGAAATAGTTGAAAAGTCTGAGATCATTTATTATCCAGATATTAACAATTGGCTTATGTTTGCAGTTATACGCCATAAATAATGATTCGTGCAGGAGTTTTTGGTTCAGGTGAAATATTAGAAAGTGCTTTGGATACCCTCCGGAATCATTCTGGTTTTCTCGCAACTGGTTATCATAGCAGGGCATCGATAATACATAAACAATCAGTAATTCAGCAATATTCGCGACCGGAAGATCTGATTTCGGTATCAGAAGCACTTATTATAACTAATAATCCGGGGGATTTCAGTGAAGTTATCCCTATGATTCTTAAGAATTCAAGGCATCTGCTTATTTTTCCGGATTATTCGCTTTCGTTCTACCTGCTTGAAAATATGCTCAAACTTGCTGACGAAGCGGGAGTTGTTTTCTACCTCCATCAGGATGGAATAAAAGAATGGATGAAAGAACTGGTTCACAAATACTGCGCAAAGCCTGAATATATTGAGATTTACAGCTATGTGGATAAACACCATTTAAATCCGGGTTGCGGTATTTTTGACACATTATATAAAGCTGTTTCTGCGGTATTAAAAATAAATCCTGTGAACCCAAGAAAATTTTATACTAATCTGGTTCCCTATTATTCACCCGATCCACTTATGACTAATGTAAGACTTGTTTTTGAAAATGGAACCTCAGCAAATATTACTATAAATGGATTTTCAGAACGTAATGAGTCGAAAATTGAAGTTTTCAGAAACGATTGCGAGGCTGTTATTGATCCCTTTGCTTCCGAAGTAAGAATAATATGTAAAAATCCTAATTCCATCCGGATTTTCAATAAGCCTCCTGACCGACAAAGCAATATTTTAAGTGAAGGATTAGACAGTTTTGCACTCAGACTTTTCTCCCCCGCTACAAACAGTGACCCGTTCGAATCGGGCATTATTGCTCATAAAACAGCGACAAATATTATCCGTCAGTTTATTCCCTATCCCGCTAGGAGTTTATAATGATGTTTTTTAACTATTTTCGTAAGGTTTTTTTATTTCCAAATCCCCTGAATTTATGACTCTTAGCAGAAAGCTTTTCTATTACAAAATTTTCATGTTTATAAATACAATTAAATCATCTTTTTTGCGTTTGCAATAGACTTACAAGCTTTATGAATAAGAGAAAACAGGTTTTACGGTATTTAATCTCCGATTTTCTAAGCGCTTCGATAGCCTATTTATCGTTTTACATTTTCAGAAAAGAAATTGTAGAACCGCTCAAATTCGGGTATGATGTGCCTCTCAGTTTCAGCGATAGGTTTTACATGGGAATGCTTATTATTCCTACGTTTTGGCTTCTTTATTATTATCTCACGGGATTTTACAAAAATATATACCGGCATTCAAGAACCGACGATTTTCTGAGAACATTTATGCAAAGTGTTTCAGGAGTACTGATTATATTTTTCCTGATCGTTCTAGACGATGAAATTCAAACCTATAAAAGTTATTACCTTCTTTTTGCCGTTCTATTTTCTTTTCATTTCTTTTTAACCCTTTTTTTCAGGCTGATTCTTACCTCCCGGACTGTACGAAAAGTTCATAACAGGGAAATCGGTTTTAATACAATTATCATCGGAAGCAACCATCAGGCTGCAGATATTTATAAAGAACTTACTGAGGCTAAATCGGCTTCAGGAAATAAAATTATAGGATTTATCAGCCTTCAAAAGCAGGACAAATACCAATTATCTGAATTTACCCCAAACCTTGGAACGCTCAAAGAGCTTGAAAATATCATTGAAAAGGAAAATGTGGAAGAGGTCATCATTGCACTCGAAAGCTCAGAGCACGATCAGATCAGTAAAATCATCAATCATTTAGGAATGTGCAATGTGATCATCAAGGCTATTCCTGATATGTACGATATCCTCACCGGGAAAGTCAAGATGGATCATCTGTTTGGAACTCCACTCATTCTGCTTTCAAGGGATTTAATGCCCGTTTGGCAGGCAAATCTTAAACAGCTTATCGATATCATAGTTTCTTTATTGGCGCTGTTAATTACTTCACCTTTAATCATCGTGCTTGCAATTGCTGTGAAGACAACCTCAAAAGGACCGATATTCTATAGTCATGAAAGAATTGGAAGATATGGAAAACCATTTCATATTTTTAAATTCCGTTCAATGAGGATTGACGCCGAAAAAAACGGACCTGAGCTTTCTAGCAAGGGAGATAACCGGCTTACAAACCTTGGACGCTTCATGAGAAAATACCGACTCGATGAAATCCCTAATTTCTTTAATGTTCTCAAGGGAGAAATGTCGCTCGTAGGACCACGACCCGAACGCCAGTATTTTATTGACCAGATCATAAAAAGAGCTCCCCATTATACACACCTTCACAAGGTAAAACCTGGTATAACCTCATGGGGACAAGTGAAATACGGATATGCGGAAAATGTGGACCAGATGATCAGAAGACTAAGATTCGACATTCTGTATATTGAAAACATGTCGTTGTTTGTTGACTTTAAAATATTGTTTTATACGGTTCTTACGATTATCAGGGGTCGCGGAGTTTAGGGGAAATTATCTCCTGATTAAATCATGCCCATTTCAATCAACTGAATAATATACTCAATCATCTTGTCTTCCTCATCTGTCTCAGGACTATAAGGCGTTTTAAGATTAGAGCCAAAAACACGGGCAACAGCCTGCCAGAATCCCGCTGAGAAATTGCCCTTCACATCCTGCACTACTGCATACGTTGTGCTGCCTGTCTCCCTGTAAACAAGTTTGATAAGAATTCTACCCTGACTTATGGTCAATTTTTTCAGATTGTCTTCAAATTCAGCTCTCAGCTGGTCTTCAGTCTGATTGATAAACTGTTTTTTTTGCCTTTCATTTCTCATGGAGGCCAATCTCAGATCAAGATCCCGTAATTTGTTTCCGGCAATCTTTGCGTAGGGATAGGCTGCTTTTACATTGCGGATAAGTCTTCTGTATTTCCAATGTTCCCATTTGCTACTAAAAGCCATTGGGTAAATATTCAACTCAGGGATTGAAGAAACAAGGATGGTATCTTTGCCTATAATCCTAGCCTGCATAATATTAAGAGTATCCTTGCCTTTCCTGACTTGCGAAAAGCCTGAAAAAGTAACCGATAAAAGTAGCAGCAATACAAGTTTTTGTTTCATGATTGAAATCCTTAAACGCCTGACAGCGGCAAAGGGTTCACAAAAATACTAAAAGCTTTGTAATGCATTCAGAGCTTGCTCATGTTTTTAAAAGTTTAATTGCGCTGTGTTTTCTAATCCTTATATTTGCTGAAATTCAGGCTTCATCAAATTAGCTAATTGTTTATGAGTACTAACGACAGAAAATATACAAACGGTGAAATTACCGTTTACTGGAAACCTTCTAGTTGCATACATGCCACAACATGTTTCAGAGAACTTCTTGAAGTCTTTAACCCAAGAAAAAGACCATGGGTGAACATGGAGGGCGCTCCAACCAACAGAATTATTGAAGTAGTTGACAAATGCCCAACTCAGGCAATTTACTGGAAATACAATAAGGATTTAACTCCTGCGGAGCTTTCAGGGGAGACAAATCCAGGTAAGGAATTAACTCCTGAAGATGTATTATCTGATCAAAAGGAGGAGCAGGAAGATGATGTAACGGGAAGTGCAAGTATCAGTGTCATGAAAAACGGTCCGCTTCTGGTGGAAGGTGATTTCAAGGTAGTTGGAACCGATGGCGAGGAACTCAAACCTATGATTATGACCTCATTCTGTAGATGCGGTCATTCCAAAGCCCAACCATATTGCGATGGAACACACAGAAAAGTAGTGTTTCAGGGTTAAGGAGATAAAATGTTGAAATATGACGAGAACAGATTGAACATCTATTTCACAAAAAAATCTCCAGGCTAAGACCAAAACTTAAGTATACCTTTATTGTTTAAGTATAGATTTCTTTATCTAATATTTTAAACATGGAAAACAAAGTTTTATTTACAGCATTGTTGAACGGACCTCTTCAGGTAACCGGGAAATTTACTATTAAAGGCTCTGACGGTAAAACTATTGATGCTCCTGATCCTTCATACCTTTGCAGATGCGGTGGATCGGCTAATAAGCCATTTTGCGATGGTTCGCATAAAAAGAATGAGTTTCATGGGTAAGACCATAGACGATGGACGATGAGCGATAGGTTAGAACACAACTATGGTCTATGGTCTTTCACTTAAAACAGTCTCAAAAAGCCTTTTTATTCTTTTCGTAACGGAATTTATAGAATTCGTTCTATTTTTGTGGATTGAAAAAAGAACTCTATGAATACTATTGCCGGAGAACCCGTTGAAGAAAAAAAATCTCAGAATTTTGTTGCGCAGCTTGTTGAAGAAGATGTAAAAGCGGGTAAAAACTCCTCACTTGTACATACCAGATTCCCGCCAGAGCCCAATGGATATCTGCATATCGGACATGCCAAGGCGATCTGTATCGACTTTGGTATGGCCCGCGATTTTGGTGGAAAAACAAATCTGCGTTTCGATGATACAAATCCCGCTAAAGAAGAAACTGAATATGTCGAATCCATTAAGGAAGATATCAGATGGCTTGGTTTTGACTGGCAAGATCGCGAATATTACACATCCGACTATTTCGATCAGCTGTATGAATGGGCGGTACAGCTCATCAAAGCTGGAAAAGCATACGTGGACGATCAGAGTAGCGAGGTAATTGCGGAACAAAAAGGTACTCCAACCATTCCCGGAAAGGAAAGCCCATTCAGAAACCGCTCAGTAAGCGAAAATCTGGATCTTTTTGAGAGGATGAAAAACGGCGAATTTGATGAAGGCAGTCATGTTCTTCGCGCAAAAATCGATATGTCAGCACCCAACATGCACCTTCGTGATCCGCTGATGTACCGCATTTTAAAGAAACCTCATCACAGAACCGGCGACAAATGGTGCATTTATCCTATGTACGATTATGCACACGGTCAATCGGATTATATTGAGGGAATCACTCATTCCATCTGCACTCTTGAATTTGAGGTACACCGTCCTTTGTATTACTGGTTTCTCGACCAGATTTATGAAGAGGGAAAAGCCAGACCGCGACAGATTGAGTTTGCTCGCTTGAACCTGAGCTACACCATTATGAGTAAGCGGAAACTCCTTGAACTGGTGCAGAAAAAATATGTATCAGGCTGGGACGATCCCCGCATGCCTACCCTATCCGGAATGCGACGCAGAGGTTATACTCCCGCTGCAATACGAAATTTTGTGGATACAATTGGTGTGACAAAAACCGACAGTGTGAGCGACATACTTCTTCTGGAACACAGTGTTCGCGAAGATCTTAACCACATTGCACCTAGGGTGATGGCGGTTATGAATCCCCTGAAAATGATAATCACAAATTATCCTGAAGGAAAAACTGAAGAGCTGGAAACCCAGAATAATCCTGAAGATGAGACCGCAGGCAATCGGATGATTCCTTTCAGCAGGGAAATTTATATTGAACAAGATGATTTTATGATTGATCCCCCGGGGAAATTTTTCAGACTTGCTCCCGGTAAGGAAGTAAGATTAAAATCGGCATTTATTGTGCGTTGCGATAGTCACAAATTAAATTCAGAAACGGGAGCCGTTGAAGAAATTTATTGCACTTATTTTCCCGAAACCCGCAGCGGTGGCGCAGAAGCCAGCCGAAAAGTTAAAGGAACACTGCATTGGGTGTCGGTTCAGCATGCACTAAAAGCCGAAGTAAGACTTTATGACAGGCTGTTCAGCGAGCCCGAACCCGACGGGAATAAGGATATTGATTTCAAAGAGTTTCTGAATCCCCTATCCAACAAAGTTTCTGAATGTTTTGTAGAACCCGGTTTGGCCAATGCAAAGCCACTGGAACATTTCCAGTTTCAGAGAGTCGGATATTTTAATGTGGATCCTGATTCTCAGACGGGTAGATTGGTGTTTAATAGGACTGTGGCGTTGAAGGATAGTTGGAATAAGTAAACATGTTCCTAATCGACAAACCCTTCGTATCAGATTTTCTGATTAAAACAATACGAGACAAGCAGTATAAAATTATCGCAACTCCTGAAGCAAAGCAATTAATTTCAGAGGGAGGATTAAACTGGATAAGCGAAGAAGAAGCAATTAAAATTATCCGGAAGAATCCTGATACGCGACTGTATACCAATTCAGAAAATTCAATCGCCTGGATTGTGAAGAATCTTGAATTCACGGCATATCCAAAGCAAATTCAGCTTTTCAAGAATAAGGCAACTTTCAGAGAACTCATTAAGGATATGTTTCCCGGGTTTTTCTACAGAACCATTAATTACAGGGATATTGCGGCTTTTGAACCGGAGGAAACAAATTTCCCTTTTGTAATAAAGCCTGTAGCCGGATTTTTTAGTTTAGGAGTTCATGTGATACACACTCCGTCCGATTGGAAAATTGCCCAATCTGAACTGACTGATATTTCATTTCAGAGTTTGTATCCAAGAGAAGTTCTCGATACATCCGGGTTTATCATCGAGGAATATATTGAAGGCGAGGAATACGCCATGGACTGCTATTTCAACAATTTCGGGCGGGCAGTGGTATTAAGCATCTACCACCACAAATTTTCGTCGGGTAAAGATGTCAGCGACAGAGTTTATTCGACCTCAGAAGAGATTCTTTTCAGGCACAAAAAAGAAATCGAAGATTTTTTAAATTCAGTTGGCAAGCTTGCGGAATTAAGGAATTTCCCGGTGCATGTTGAAATCAGGATAGATGCAAAAGGAAAAATACGCCCGATTGAATTCAATCCACTGAGGTTCGGCGGCTGGTGCACCACTGCGGATTTGTCGTGGTATGCATTCGGATTCAATTCCTACGAATATTATATGGAGAGCAAGGTGCCAGACTGGGAAAAGATTTTTAAAAACAAAGATCAAAAAATATACAGTTTGGTAATTTTAAATAATAACTCCGGTTACAAGGCATCTGAAATTGATTATTTTGATTTTAAGCTCCTTGAAAAGGATTTTGAGAAGATTTTGATCACCAGGAAAACCGATAATAATAAACAACCGCTTTTTGCTTTTCTGTTTACAGAAACCAGCATGAATAATAAAGAAGAGCTGGACAGGATTCTTGTTTCAGATTTAAGGAAGTACATTATTACCCGATAATCCCGAAACTACTACCGTTCCTCATTGAAGCGTGACATATCCCCCGTTACCTCGTTACCAATTTAAAAAAACCCTCCCATTCCGCCAAATAAAATAAAAACCAAAATATTTCTGTAACTACAAAAAATTACTACTTTTGCCCTCCCAAACTGTCCTGTGGTGTAATTGGCAACACGTCTGATTCTGGATCAGAAGAGTTCAGGTTCGAGACCTGACAGGACAACAATTTAAGATCTCATATTCTTTATAACCGCTTGTAATCGATGATTTCAGGCGGTTTCTTTATTTACTGGCTCTCATAATTTTCACAAATACTCCTTAAAAACAGCGAATACCTCAAGATTGCAAATTCTTCATTACTAAGTTCAAACATAAAATCATTTGGGAAGCGTTTGATGTTTCAGCGGACTGCCTGCTTCAGAACCTTTGTCTCAACAGTATAAAGTATTGCCAGATTATGATCAAGTAAAACTTTCTTATCTCTAATAAGGTAGATCTTGCTGGATATTATTTCAACCGGGATAATTAGGCTGTTGCGAGCTTTTGTAATTATTTCGACCTTGGCTTGCGTAAATTTAATTAATTATTTTTGAGGTCACAATTTGTGACCTCAAGTTTCATTGTATAAGAGTCTTGATTGGTTTTGGCGGCGTTTTGAGTAATAGAATGGTTATAATTCCCGCCAAAGAGAAAATTAACATTAAAAAAACGAAAAATTAATGTTTGCTTAGATTCTGACCTGAATTTACCCTTTCCTCTCGTATTCATCTATCTTTTCCCTGATGATTTGTGCGCTTTTCTTTAAGAGGGATTTTTCTTTAACATTGAGTCTAATGGGCAGAACTCCCATATCTCCTAATCCACCAATAATATGAGGGAGTGAGAGTGTCACATTTTTAACCCCTTCAACATCTTCCATAAAGGTGCTGACGGTTAAAACCGCTCGGTTATCCCTGTTGATTACATCCACAAGTTTCGCAATTGCCCCAGCAATTCCGTAATAAGTTGATCCTTTGCCACTTATAATTTTGTAGGCTGCGTTGCGTACTCCATCATCTATGGTATCCTTTACCTTTTCACTAAACTTAATTTTTCTGAATTCAATAAAATCCTCGAAGGGAACTCCCCCGATATCAATATTAGACCAGGTAAGCACTTCGGAATCGCCATGCTCGCCAACTACGTATGCATGAACATTTTGCGAATCGACACTTAACAGATTTCCAAGTAGAGTCCTGAATCGCGCTGTATCCAAAGTAGTTCCTGTTCCTATAATTCTTGCAGAAGGAACTCCAAATTCCTTTGCAATGCTCACCGAGATATGTGTTAAAATATCAACCGGGTTGGTTGCTATAAGAAAAATAGTTTCAGGCGCTATTTTAACTATGTGCGAAATAATGTCTTTAAAAATGGATGCGTTTCTTTCCATAAGCATTAACCTGCTTTCCCCGGGCTTTTGACTTGCCCCCGCTGCAATTACAACTATTTTTGCATCTTTCAGATCTTTATAAGTACCAGCGTAAACTGTTGTTGCCTGTGCAAACGGAACTGCGTGTTGAATATCTTCAGCTTCAGCAATTGCTCTTTTTTCGTTGGCATCAATAAGCACAATTTCACCTGCTGCTTTCCTTATCATAATTGCAAATGCCGCTGTAGCACCAACCATTCCGCTTCCTATTATTCCTACTTTCATGGATTACAAATTTTCATTGTTCGTGAAACAAATGAAAAGGCAATATGTTCCTTCAGTAATGCATTAAACTGCATTTTTTGGATGGTCTTAAGTGGAGATAAATGTCTGCTAAAAGGGAATCCCAAAACTCAGACCAAGCCAGGGAACAAATGAAGGAAAAAATTCGTTTGGCCCTACATAAGCGAGATACAATGGCGCTCTGAAAATAAATTTCTCCGATTTAAATTCATATCCAAATGAAATAAAGAATATTTTTTAAGGATAACAGGTTTTAAAAAATGCAAAAAAAACGATTCCGCTTTTATACTTTTTCATTGATAATCAATGTGTTAAGTATTATTTGTTGCTGATTACTACTTTTTTTGTTTCTGCGATTCCTTTATTTTCCATTCTTATAAAATAAATGCCGTCATTAAATTCACTCGTATTTAGGCTCGCGGTATGTTTACCATTTACTTGCTTTTCATTCATTAATGTAATTAGTTCTTTTCCAAAAGTGTCAAAAATTGCAATCTTTACATTGCTGTAAGATTCTAATTCATAATCAATTACAATGGATTTACTTGCAGGGTTCGGATAAATTGAAAGAACTGAAGTGTTTTGATTTAATTTTTGTAAAATATCTGTGCCTAAACTTAGTGTTTTAATTTTCAATGTAAATATTGCGACAACACCAGATTTAAAAATAACACCCAGAGGATCTGCGAGTTGCGAATAAGATACATTTTTTTGAATAATTCCACCGGTGAGTTGATTTTCAGAATTTGTAAAGTTGGTTGTTGGTAATACTCCTGCTGGCAAGCCTGTGAATGTGAATTTTACAGTAATATCTTTGTCTGCACGATTAACCACAACAAAGTTAAAAAGTGAATCATTCCTAGAAGCCAGCACTACGGCAAGTTTTTCATTCGTAGAGCTTGATTTATACACACTATTCCCTTTAAGATACTGGTTTAGATTCTTATATAAATACGCTGAAGGCCTCAGTTTATAGCTATTGTCCATTTTTCCATACCAACCATCACATTCATTCCATGCCAATGATCCGCTTGCTCCGGCTTTAACAAGTGCCAACATTGCAAGAGCATCAAAGGTTTGACCAACATTATTCGTTTGCTTAACATCTGGCGGACTCCAACTAATATTAAATTCATCGTGGAAAAATTCTATTTTTTTACCAGAATATTTTGCCCACTCCCCTCGAAGGCTATTAGTTATCCATCCCAAACCTGATGCGTTATCGTACAAAGAAGCATTTGTAGCATTACCATCTCCGGTTGAATAAGTATGATAGGTGGCAAAATCTATATTGTCCTTGCAGGTGCTGAAAAAAGCGTCAATGTTGTTCGTTTTATCTGGTCGGGCAAATGCCAGTCCGCCGGTTTTTATAGCAGGATCAATCGCTTTCATTGCAATTGCTGCCAGATTATAAATTTTCCCCAATTCAGCATTATTACCATCGTAAAGATTGTCTCGTTCATTGGTTATTTCCCAGTAGACAAATCCCCGGGCCTGATCAATATTAATAATTTTAACCAATGATGCACACCAATCAGCGAAATCCTGGTAATGCGCAGTATCCAGATGTTCATCGCTTGAACTTACTTTCCATTTATCTGGCCAGGATGGAATGTTCATTATACAAACAGGCTTGAATGAATATGCCCCGTTCAGGGCTTTGCTAATTTTCACAGCGTCCCAATCCTGATTTGCATTTAGCCACCCACTAGCAGTGGTTGAAGCCCCCATCATATTCCAGCTGTGATAACGGATTATTCCTGGCGCCATATCAGCCATTGCTGATTTATAGGCTGACTTTCCGGGAGAACCTGCTTGCGCAGGATCGAAACCCTGAAAAACATTCAGTCCAAAGGCAAAAGGACTAATAACCTTCCCATCAGGAAGATCATAACGTATGGAAACAGAAACTTGTGCTTTTAATGAAATGGTTGCCAAAAAAAGGAACATGAACAAAGCCGAAATTTTAATTAAAAATAATTTCATGGGAATATAATTTTCTTAGTTGTTAAAAATGGCTCTTAGGATAAAGTTGGACAAAAATACAACTTTTGCCAAGGTTTTATTTCCTTCTATAAATTAAGTTTATTTCTGACAACTCCTGTCCATTTTTTTGAATGCCTAGTAAAATTTTTTCAGTTTGACTTTAAGAAGGTTTTTTGTGTCCTAGCACATATTGTGATAATAATGTTGGATTCATTCCAATTTTGTTTGCCAGAAATTTCGAGTTTGGTTGGAATAATTGATTAACCCTTATGCCAGAACATTTGAACTAGCGAATAACAGTAAAAGAAATTGAAATGAAAAACCTTTCATTTTATTATTTCTTGAAATACTTTTGTATTAATGAAAGTAATTTGTCTTTGCTAATCGGTTTTGAAATATAATCGTTACATCCTGCCTCAATTGCCTTTTCTTTGTCACCAGATAAACCATAGGCTGTCTGAGCTATTATCACAACATTTTTGTTAAACTGCCGGATTTGCCGGCTTGCTTCATGCCCATTTAATCCAGGCATTTGAATATCCATAAGAATTAAATCTATATCAGGATTATTGCGGCAAATATCTAGAACCTCGATGCCGGTTCTTGCAATAAGTATTTCTTTACTGAGTTCTGTAACTATAACTGAAATAAACATTACCGATGTTTCATCGTCGTCTGCAACTAATATTTTGAGTCCCGAGCCTTTAGGATTAGCCTTATGAGATGATTCTTCCAACCAATTATTATTTTCAGGAACGATTTTTTCTGTTGGCTCTGTCTGATAGGGAAGAGTAAAATAAAAAATTGAACCTTTTCCTACTTCGCTTTCCACCCAAATTTTTCCACCAAGCATTACCACCAAGGCTTTCGAAATTGACAAACCCAATCCCGCTCCTTGAAACGCCATTTTATCGGAAATATCGGCTTGAATAAAACGCTCAAATATGGCAGTCTGTCTATCTTTGGGTATCCCAATGCCCGTATCTTTCACGTAAAACTGCAGTTCGGCTGGTTCGACAGGCTCACCAACCGTACCCTGAGCT
>JBBQAQ010000021.1:0-63307 GCA_038316435.1 Bacteroidales bacterium
GGGGTACCCCAGAAAAGCTTCTCGAGAGGTTCGGATTTTTGCTGAATCTAATCTCATTTTTGGTTTACTTCTTTTGTTTCTTTTAATCGGTACGATTCGCCATTCATATTCACCAAATAGGCCTTGTGGGTAATCCTATCTACTAAAGCTGCGGTAAGTACCGGATCGCCAAAAATCTCACTCCATCTATCGAAATTTAGATTGGTGGTAATAATGGTCGATTTATTTCCTGTGCGCAGCGAGAGGTGGTTAAAGAGCAGTTCTGCACCCTCTTTGTCGAACGAGATATATCCAAATTCATCACAAATAACTAAATCGTACGTGGTAAACTTTTGTTCTGTTAAGCGCAGGGTGCGCTGTGAGTGTGATTCGCGCAATTGGGTAAGCAACCGATGAACTGATGTAAATAAGACTTTATATCCCTGTAGGCACGCTTTAAGACCTAATCCTATGGCTATGTGTGTTTTTCCTGTCCCTGGATTGCCTGCAAGAACAACGTTTTGCCCCGATTTTATAAAATCCAACCGTTCGAGCATCGGTAGTTTCGCGAGAGCATCGGCAGGAAGAAACTCTCGGTTTAGATCGTGTAAATGCATTTTAGAGGTAAATCCGGCTTGGCGAATCAGCTCTTTCTTGCGATTTTCTATGCGGACTTCGTATTCTCGTTCCAGTAGTTTTAGTAAAAACTGTTCGTAATCGGCATGTTCTTTGGCCGATTCTTGCGCAATATACTCGAACTCATTTCTAAATACAGGCAATCGTAATTCCTTGCTGTAATGTGCAATATGTTCTTTTATCTCGTTTTGTGTTTTCATTTTTTTCCTATTGATTTTAATTTAATATTGCCGTTATTTGGTTTAATAATTTCTGTGATTGAATCGTGATTTCATTATTGTAGTTCACTGGCAATGGGGTTTCAATCGTTTTATTGCCTAAAATGGCGGTAATTTTCTCGGTTGTAATTTGATGCGCACAAAGGCGAACCAAGCTCTCTATGGTATCTTCGAGTCGGGTTTGATCGATATTAAAGCGGATGCAAAACTGAAGTAAATCGATAAAATCGCGCGGCGATTCGGTAAAATACTTGTGGTATAAAGCCTTTAAATACGGACTACTTACCAATGCCACACTCCAAGCCAATGCACCCGGTTTTCGCCTAAGCGTTGTCAGGTAGTGTTCGATAGAGATAATCCATTGGTGGCGACCAAAACTGCGCTCATGCGTTGCCAATAGCTTGTTTTGGAAGAATATCTCGAGCTTATGCCCATATACTTTTACATCCACATACGATTCTACCAAATTATCGGGAACCGAGTAGTGATTTGTGCCATAGCAGAGGGTGGCGTATTTATCAACACGCAACGGTATCGATTCGCTACATGCCATTGGCGATGGCGATTTGTACAACAATAAACGCTCCTCTTCAAACATCTCGATAGCACTTTTACCAGTTAATTGCTGCTTGGTTAGATTAAGCCTATCAACAACTTTGCACAGGTGTTCGCGGTTGCCTGTTCGAGCGTCGAGAACGCATGTTTTGGACCAAATGCTTTGCGTCTGATGTATTCCACACTTCGTTCGACATGCCCTTTTTCGTTGCCGCTGTAAACATTGCAGAATCGATGCGTAAACATGTAATGCCCACGCATTTCTAGCAATGCCCGAGTGGGCTCTTTCTCGTGCGAACCAACAAATCGGGCCACGGCTACGCGCATATTGTCGTAAGTCATTTGGTGATAAACCCCGCCAATGTGCAAAAAAAACGATACGTGAGATTCCGTAAATGACAATGTATCTTGACGTTGATAGATAAGAGCGTAACGATAATTGCTGTATGCCGAGGTAAATACAGCCATATAATACCGCCCCATCGTGCCGTTTATCTCCAATTTAATTTCTGCCCAATCAAATTCGCAAACACTGCCAAGTTGGTAGGTTTGTCTTATAAATGCCTCTTTTACTGTTTGTTTGCCTGATTGTTTGCGTATAAAATTGCACACGGTGGTATAACCTACATCAAATCCTTGCTCTTGCAACGATTCGTAAATATCTATCTTTTTTAACACTTGCTTACGCTGTCCAAACTCCATCTTCTGGCGATTGGATGCGATATGAACCTCTATTGCTGCCATAACATCATCAGTTAATCGTCGCTTTTCTCGTTTGCCCAAATCATATTCCGGCGAACCTGATAAATGCGGCGAGAAAACCTTGGAACTTTCCTCTAGGTTGGATACTTGTTGAAGCCTTTCGTACTCTTCAATATACTTTTTAACCGTCTTTCGGTTAATGTGAAGCTCTCGTGAAATCTGCCGATGGCTCATACCTTCACGATAACTTTTTAAAATAATTTCCTGCTTTGTATACATAGTTATCATCTTTTAATAACAGAACTTTCTCCCTATTTCTTATGAAATAACTGGTATACTTTTCAATTAATAGGTGGTATACTTTTCAATTAATATATACACCGTTCATAGCTTAATGAGCTGTTACATTTGATCACCTCCTGAATTCAGGTGAGCTTTGATTAACCAACTAAGATTTATAATATCGCATATTATGCGATTATAACCGAGAAAAAACCGTTATATTTGCGATTATAATCAGGAAAATACGATGATTAACAGAAAACTGTCATCTGAAATTGAAAAAAGAATGTTTGGTGGCAAGGCCATTTTACTTATGGGAGCCAGGCAAACAGGGAAGACTACTTTATTAAAGAATTTAGTGGGCAGGAAAGAGGAGGTATTGTGGATTAATGCAGACGAGCCCGATATTATTTCTTTGTTTGAGGAAGTTACCTCTACGCGGCTTAGAAGTATTTTCACAGGAAAAAAGATCGTTATTATTGATGAAGCGCAGCGCATTCCTGATGTGGGTTTGAAATTAAAGCTTATTACGGATACCATGCCTGAAATTCAGCTAATAGCTACAGGCTCTTCTTCTTTTGAGCTAGCAAACAGTGTCAATGAGCCACTTACAGGAAGGAAATGGGAATACAAGCTCTTTCCTCTCTCGTTCGAGGAGATGACTGATCATCATGGATTGCTGGAAGAAACCCGATTAATGTCTCATCGCCTCATCTATGGCTATTATCCTGATGTTGTTTCTCATCCCGGAGATGAAAAGGAAATATTGAAACAGTTGACGGATAGCTATCTGTACAAGGATATACTCATGTGGGAGAGGATAAAGAAGCCGGAGAAGCTTGTTAAGTTGCTTCAGGCACTGGCGTTGCAACTTGGGTCGGAGATCTCCTATAATAATATTGCCAATCTGCTTTCGATGGACAATGAAACCGTGGAGAAATATATTCAGATTCTAGAACAGACTTATGTGATCTTCAGACTTCCCGCCTTCAGCAGAAACCATAGGAAGGAGCTTAAGCGAGGGAGAAAGATCTATTTTGTTGACAATGGTATTCGCAATGCGATTCTGGCCAATTTTAATCAGCCTGAATTGCGGAATGACTTGGGTGCTTTGTGGGAAAATTTTGTAATCAGTGAACGGATGAAATATCTTCACTACAATAAGCTATGGGTAAATTCATATTTCTGGAGAACCCAGGACCAGCAGGAGATCGACTATATCGAAGAGCGCGACGGAACGCTATCTGCCTTCGAAATAAAATGGAATTCCCAGAAAAAGCCTTTCCTTTCCAAAAGTTTCAGTTCTACTTATCCGGATCACACCTTTTCACTTATCCATCCGGGGAATTTCATGGAGATTATTTCTGGAAAGCTAAAAGCATGATAGAAGAAACACCGGATTCCCTGATAGCTGAATACATATAATGCATATTTAATGATCAATAATATATTTAAATGCATATAATATATTATATTTACTTCAAATTATATCTAAATACATATAATGAAGAAACTAGCGGAATTTGTTAAAGAGCGAAGAAAAGAAGTAAAATTGACGCAGGAGGAATTTGCCGAAAGATCAGGGGTTGCATTAACAGTGATACGAAAAATTGAGCAGGGCAAAACAAATCTTAACATTGAGAAAGTCAACTTATTGTTGAAAATGTTTGGACATGAATTGGCTCCTGTGAATAGTAAAGAACTTGCTGAATGAGACAAGGAGAAGTATATTATAGAAGCTATTTGGCAGGTACGATCACTGAGACTGATGAGGGCGAGTATGTCTTTTTGTATAATGAAAATTATGTGAAAGAACATCCAAAAGAGTTCATAGCGTTTACTATGCCGGTTACTGAAAAAAGGTATGTTGATAATCGTTTATTTCCCTTTTTTGAAGGGTTGATACCGGAAGGATGGCTGCTTGATATAGCTTCAAAAAACTGGAAAATAAATCGCAATGATCGAATGGGTCTGCTGTTGGCCTGTTGTCAAAACTGTATTGGAGCTGTAAGTGTTATACCGATTCATGAAGAAAATGGAGAATAAGTGTTTATATTGTTATGAACCTCTTACCATAGAAGAAGACTTTCATAAAAAATGTTCTCAGGAATTTTTTGGAAGGCCTACTCCTCCAAAAATTTCATACTCTATAGATCAAATGGCTGAACTAGCCAGGAATGTGGTAGAGAGCCGAATAGCTATTCCCGGAGTACAGGCTAAATTATCTATGTCGTTGATTAAGGAAACTATAGCAAGCCATGATACTCGGTTAACTGTAGTTGGAACCCTCGGTGGAAATTACATTTTTAAACCACCTTCTGATAAATATCCCGAAATGCCACAAAATGAGCATGTAACTATGCGGATTGCAGAAGCTTTTAACATAAAAGTTGTCCCCTCGAGTTTAATTCGATTGGGATCCGGAGAATTGTCCTACATAACAAAGCGAATTGATAGAACAGAATCTGGTGAGAAAATACATATGCTGGATATGTTTCAGATTACAGAGGCATTCGATAAGTATAAAAGTTCAATGGAAAAAGTAGGTAAGGCATTGCACAATTACTCTGAAAATACTTTATTAGATAAAATCTTCTATTTTGAATTATCTCTGTTTTGTTTTCTAACCGGAAACAATGATATGCACCTTAAGAATTTTTCAATGATAAAGAGTACTTCCGGTTGGGTATTGGCTCCTGCTTATGACTTATTAAATGTTGCCATAGCATTACCTGAAGATAAGGAAGAGACAGCTTTAACACTGGAGGGGAAAAAGAAAAACCTAAAGCAAGAGAACTTTGTATGCTTAGGTAAAGAGCTGGAATTGACCGATAAACAAATAGATAGCACTTTCAAACGAATGATAAAAAGCAAAAACTCTGCAATGAAATGGATTGAGAAGTCATTTTTGTCAGCCAATTTACAAACTGCTTATAAAGAAATTCTTGAATCCAGATATGCACAGCTTAATCTAACTAAATTGCAACTGAGTTAATTCGGAGGGCTTTTCACTTCGGCAAGATCAGCGTAAACCTTTTTCCTTGGCACTTTAAACTGAAATAAACACTGAAATCTCGAAAAGGGTTGAAGAAATTTGTATTAAAAAACGCTGATTTTTCCAAACTCACCACATAAACAGATATACTCAATATCTATCGTGATGCTTATTAAAACCTACGCCAGTTCAGTTCATGGGATAAATGCCGACATTATTACCATTGAAGTAAATATTTCCACCGGAATCAAATGCAGTATAGTTGGATTGGCTGATAACGCTGTTAAGGAGAGTCAGCAAAGAATTGAATCAGCCCTCAAAAACAACGGATTTCACTGGCCCGGGAAAAAAATTGTCATAAATCTGGCTCCCGCCGATATTAAGAAAGAAGGATCGGCTTATGATTTGCCAATGGCGATTGGTATTCTAGCGGCTTCGGATCAGCTTAACACTATTCTTCTTGAAAAATTCGTAATTATGGGGGAACTGTCACTTGACGGGAGTCTTCAACGATTACGCGGAAGTCTCCCTATGGCGATAAGAGCGCGGGATGATGGTTTCAAGGGATTAATACTACCTGAGGAAAATGCCATGGAAGCGGCAGTTGTAGATGGAATCGAGATCATAGGAGCACGAACCCTACCTGAGGTGGTTAGTTTTCTAAGGGGAGAAAACAATATTTCCCCTTTGATCGTTGATGCAAAAGAGGAGTTTTTAAATAAGCTTACATATTTTGAAACCGATTTCTCTGAAGTCAAAGGTCAGGAAAATGTGAAAAGGGCTCTTGAAATCGCTGCCGCTGGAAATCATAATCTTCTTATGATTGGCCCACCAGGAGCGGGAAAGACGATGTTAGCTAAGCGCCTGCCTACAATAATTCCGCCTTTGAGTCTTGAGGAAGCATTGGAAACAACCAAAATACATTCTGTAGCAGGCAAACTTGGCCGAAATACTTCACTTATGACGCGCAGGCCGTTTCGCAGTCCGCACCATACGATATCAGACGTCGCATTAGTTGGAGGCGGAAATTTTCCCCAACCTGGCGAAATTTCACTTGCTCACAATGGAGTATTATTTTTAGACGAATTGCCTGAATTTAAAAGAAATGTGCTCGAAGTATTGAGGCAACCATTGGAAGACAGGGTAATTACTGTTTCAAGGGCAAGGTTTAGTATAGACTTTCCGGCAAATTTCGCACTGATTGCAAGCATGAACCCTTGCCCTTGCGGGTATTATAATCATCCCGAAAAGGAATGTGTATGCGGACCGGGGATGGTAAAAAAATATCTGGCAAAAATTTCAGGTCCGCTTCTGGACAGAATTGATATTCATATTGAGGTTGTCCCAGTTCCTTTCCGCCAGCTTTCGGAATTGCGGGAAGCTGAGAAAAGCTCTGTGATTCGTGAAAGGGTTATTGCTGCAAGAGAAATGCAGGAAAAACGGTTTCTTGAATCAAGTGGGATATATTCGAACTCGCAAATGGGAAGCCGGCTATTACGAAAGTACTGCCGTATTTCAGAAGATGGGCATACTTTATTAAAAAATGCAATGGAGAAATTGGGCTTATCTGCAAGGGCTTACGACAGGATATTGAAAGTTTCAAGAACAATCGCTGATCTGGACCAGTCGGAAGATATTCAGGTGTTTCATCTTGCGGAGGCCATAAATTACAGGAACTTGGATAGGGAGGGTTGGGCTGGATGATGGCATTTAGAAAATAAAGTCGCTGGAGGCTTGATGCTATTTTTGGATTCTTTACAAAAGTTTTTGCCATTGTTTATTTATATATAAATCAAGCGGAGCTTATGGGAAGGGAAATATTTTTTGGTTTTCAAAGAAGTGGCTTTCTATTAATTTAGGTGGAGTGAACCTACCCGTTCAATACTTTAGATTCATTTGCACCTTTTTCATCTTTTATTTTCAGATATCTTATTTAGAATTAAAATAGATTTCCATTAAAAAAAAGAAGCATTCCTTAATAAGATAGTTTTTAGTGATGAGCCTTATAACATGTAAAAATCAGATAATCAATTATAAAGCTTCTTATTGATTTGAGTATTTTACTTTTAGAATATAGTAATCCAGGATGCACCTTCATATTTCATTTTCTTTACATTTATAATTGAATTACAATTTTACATATCTTTAGCCCTTCAAAAAATAATCTGTAAGATTTGAAGGCTGTTCGCTTTATATCTGATACTTTTTCCTCCGGGATTCCCCCGATAAAATTAGCATATTACTATTTTAATAATAATTTCAAACTTTAACTAAAGATAAATATTATGAATTCAGACACGTTATTTTGGTTGGTACCAGTAGCATCAGTTGCTGCACTGGTATTTGCATGGTTCTTTTATCAGGATATGATGAAGAACTCCGAAGGTACAGACAGGATGAAAGAAATTGCACAGTATGTGCGAGAGGGTGCAATGGCTTACCTTTCAAGTCAGTATAAAGTTGTTTTTAAAATTTTCATCATTCTTGTTCTCATTCTTACCGGTTTGGCTTATGCAGGGGTGCAGAATCCATTCGTACCCATTGCATTTTTAACTGGAGGTTTTTTCTCTGGCCTTTGTGGTTACCTGGGAATGAAAACCGCAACCAATGCATCAGCAAGAACAGCTCATGGAGCATCTAAATCTCTGAATAAAGGACTTACTATCGCTTTCAGAGCAGGTGCAGTTATGGGATTAGTTGTAGTTGGTTTTGCAGTATTAGACATTGCTGCATGGTATCTGATCCTTACAAAACTTGTTTACACTCCTGAAAATATGCAAACAGGTTTGCATTTTCTTGGATTGAATTTCGTAAATCCCGGTACTACGGAACATGTTAAAATGATTGAAATTACTGCAACCATGTTAACATTTGGTATGGGTGCTTCAACTCAGGCCCTCTTCGCCCGCGTTGGTGGAGGTATCTTTACAAAAGCCGCTGACGTTGGTGCTGACCTTGTTGGTAAAGTAGAAGCTGGTATTCCAGAAGATGATCCCAGAAATCCTGCTACTATCGCTGATAACGTAGGTGATAACGTAGGTGACGTAGCTGGTATGGGCGCTGACTTGTACGAATCTTATGCTGGTTCAATTCTTGCAACTGCCGCTCTTGGAGCTGCACTTCCAGTTATTTCAAGTACCAGTCAGACTTCAGCTGTAATTGCACCAATGATTGTTGCTGGAGTAGGTATTATATTATCAATTATAGGGATTTTCATGGTACGGACCAAAGAGTCTGCATCACAAAAAAGTCTTCTAAATGCCTTATTGCTTGGTACAGGTGGTAGTTCAGTTCTAATCCTGATTGTACTAGCTGTTATGGCTTATTTTGATATGATTACATGGGGAGTATTTGGTGCAGTTGTTTCTGGTTTAACTGCCGGCGTTATTATCGGTCAGGGAACAGAATATTTTACTTCCGACGAATATAAACCAACCCGTGGTATAGCTGATCAGACATTATCTGGTCCTGCTACTACTATCATTGATGGTTTAGCAGTGGGTATGTTTTCAACCTGGATTCCTGTTGTAACTATTGTTGCCGGTATTCTTGCTGCGTATGGTTTTGCAGGTGGATTTCATGATTTTGCACAGGGAGTTTATGGTATCGGTTTCGCTGCTGTTGGTATGCTTTCAACATTAGGTATTACCTTGGCAACTGACGCTTTTGGCCCGATTGCCGATAACGCAGGTGGAAATGCTGAAATGGCTCATCTTCCCAAAGAAGTAAGAGAAAGAACAGATGCTCTTGATATGCTTGGAAATACAACTGCTGCAACCGGTAAAGGTTTTGCAATTGGTTCAGCAGCATTGACAGCTCTCGCACTGATGGCTGCATACATTGAAGAAGTAAAACTCTGGATTGGTAAAATTGCTGATAAAACCGACGGTATTAAAGAAGTTGGGAATATCGTATTTTACAATACAAAAGCTGCTGTTATTCCTATTGCACAGGAAGGACAGAGAGTTGTTCTTGTTACAACTGCAAACATTAAAGATTTTACAGAGGCTTATGATCTTACTCTTTTTAACCCTATGCTTCTCGGGGGAGTTTTCCTCGGTGCTATGATGGCATTCCTCTTCTCCGCAATGGCTATGAAAGCTGTAGGTCGCGCTGCAGGATCAATGGTTGAAGAAGTTAGAAGACAGTTCAGAGAAATTCCTGGAATTATGGAAGGCACCGGTAAACCTGAATATGCAAAATGTGTTGCAATTTCTACAAAAGGTGCACAGAGAGAAATGGTAATCCCATCATTAATCGCAATTGCTGCTCCCATTGTAGTAGGATTAGTATTAGGTGTTGCAGGTGTCGTGGGTCTGATTGCCGGTGGACTTACCGCTGGTTTTACCCTTGCATCTATGTTAAACAACGCCGGTGGTGCTTGGGACAATGCTAAAAAATATATTGAAAAAGGAAATCATGGTGGAAAAGGAAGCGATGCTCACAAAGCAGCTGTTGTAGGTGATACCGTTGGAGATCCATTCAAAGATACTTCCGGCCCAGCTTTGAACATCCTTATTAAACTTATGACAATGGTTGCCGTGGTTATGGCGGGATTAACTGTTGCAGTAAGTATTTTTTAAGAGAAATACGATTTTATATAGTAATGGGAGGCAAAAGTATTTCTTTTGCCTCCCATTTTTTTTAAAACCATTTCTTCCTTCGCATGTAAAAAAGCATTATCGCCACAACGATAATGATGAATATCCAGAAATACAGGTATCCATACTTCCAGTCTTTTTCAGGTAAATAGGTAAAATTCATTCCATAAACTCCGGCCAAAAAGGTGAGTGGGATAAATACCGTTGAAACAACGGTCAGTGTTTTCATCACCTGATTCATACTATGACTAACCTGTGCAAGCCTCAGTTCCATCAGGTCAGTTAGTATATCCCTGAATGATTCGAGTGATGAAATACTGCTGTTAAGGTGGTCGAGAATATCCTGAAAATAAATATTTGAAATTGGATTTACCAGTTGGGGAGCAGTGTTTTTTATTCTGATTATTTCTTCGCGCAAAGGATGAGCAATCCTGCGTATCGTACTTATCTTTCGTTTGATCTCCAGAACTTCACTTGTGATGTCAGAGGTTTCGCCTTCTACAGTGAAGTCTTCAAGATCATCAATTTTGTTGCGTATTATGCTTACTGCACCAATATACTGATCCACCATCAGATCAACAAGACGGTAGAAAAGATAATCACTGTTCTTTGCGCGCACAGTGCCAATACTTTCATGAATGCGAGTTTTTACATCCTGAATTACATGATCATCTTTTAATTCCGTAAAGCACAAAAGTGTGTTATTGCTTAGTATCAAAGAAGTATGATGCATAACAAAACTCTGTTCATCGGAAGTATAATCAAGAAATTTGAGAGTCAGAAAATAGTAATTTTCAAAAATCTCAAATTTTGGCAGATGAGAAGTATTAAAAAAGTCTTCAATTGTAAGGTGATGAATACCATAAAAATCGGAAATATCCTTAATAAACCTGTATTCATCAATCCCTGCAATGATCCATTTAACGCTGTCTGCAGGAACTTCTTTTTTTGCGAGATCGCGACTTATGTCTTTGTGAAACTCAGACTTATCCTTATTATAAATTATTAATTCAGCCAATTCCAGGAAATTAGAATTTATTTCAATTTATTGAGTTCTTTCAACTTTGCTTACAATTCTACATAAAAACAGAAAAACTTTAATAGAGTTCATTCAACATTAACAGTACTACTTTTTGGATATTTAACAGAATAGCTTAAAATAAGTGTTTTTGATTGCCCTGCAGGAAGATCAATATCCCATGTTAATAATCCGGAACTCTGGTTTAATTTTCCACCACTAAGTTCAACTGCTTCTACCGTAATATCTTTATTCTGAGAAACAGGAATCTGGTCTGTCAGTTTAATTTTTACTCCTTCTTTCTTATTATTTCTAACAGAAATTTCCCAGGAACGGGTGACAAGTTTGTTTGATCCTATAAATTTTTCACTGGTATAATCTTTCCGTTTCTCTCTTTTAACAATTATACCGGGATCTCTTCCAAGGGAAAGATTTAAAGTGTCAGACAAAACTTTAAGATTTAGCATAGATTTTCCAACATAAGTATTCTCAAAGTAAAGGTTTGCCTCACCCTCCAGAAGATCATATTTCTGCCAGTCGCGAACCTGAGCAACAAGAAATGCCGTTGGATCTAACTTCGGAACTGCCTGATATTCAAAACCTGCAGGCAATTCAAGTTGCATCATATCTATACTTTTTGATTTACCTCCCGTCTCAATAGAATAGGGGATGTCTACGTTGAATTCAATGCTGGTAGTATTGTCGGAGGTTGCAAAACCTACTGGAGCGGTTGCTTCCATTTCTTGCACAACAGCGTAATCCTCGCTAATAGACTCCTTGGCCATTGCAGGAGCAGATTTATAGGCTAATCCCCTTATATAGGCATCAGTATTAACGAAATCGACATACCATGGATTAAGCCATGGAACATTCCCACTTTGATTTGGAGATGCGTTTGAAAATGTAAGTTTTACATTATTCCAGCTAACGCCGGTATTCTGGTATACGTTGGCTTTGTAAATCAGGGAGACTGGCTCAGTTAGCTTGTCAATCCTTATATCATAAGAAGGAAACCATCCGGCACCCTGAACCAGATAATTGATTTCCAGAATACCTGCAGTTGCAGCTTCAGTTTTGAGACTTACAATAATCTGACTCGAAGGCATGTTTTCGGTAGACTGTAACACAGAAAGTTGATTATTTAATTTCACAAGCTCTTCTTCTATGGTTTTAATTTTTCTTTCTCGGTTCAGAATGTCTGCCCTGATTGCGCTTAAACTTGTTTTATAAAACTCAAATAAGATCTTGAAATTTGCGGCATCCAAACTTTCATTTTTACCACCCACATTTTTATTGGTAACAAGAAAGGATTCTTCCTCTTTTAAAATACCTGTCTGAAGTCTTTCATCTTCAGCTTTAATAGAAAGTTCTTCAATTTTTTTTCTCAGAATCTGGATTTGCTCTTGTTCTTTTAACTCAGAAATATAGTTTTTTTCAAGACTAGCCGAAAGTACAACAAACTTCCCCTTTCCTTTTACTTGTATACTTTGTTCGTCGATATATGGCGAAAGTCCCTGTATTGCGAGAGTACTTATCCCCTGAACCAAAGAAACGTCTGAAATGCCTGTTACCTGAGCTCCGCTACTAAAAACGGTAACATGAGTTATAGTTGAGTTTACTGGTTTTATTGCGTCCGCAGCAGAAATGGTTGAGACTAAAAACAGGCAACTAATCAACACAATGAATAATTTTTTCATAAAGCTGGATTTTTAATTAAGTATATACAAAGACTGTACCGTATAATTTTCAAACAATGACTTTCAGTTGATAAACTATAAAAATACGATTTATGAAGGGTAATTCACAATAAATAATATTATAGGATGCAAAGTGGTTGACTTAATTATTATTTCCACATTCATGTTTTCTAATGTTTTCTTAAGTCAACTACATTGTTATAGGATGATAGTTGTCTTGTAAATTTGATGAATCAGGAATTACACTACTCCGGCATTAGTGTATGACATCAGCTTCATGTCATTACCATCGAAGACCGCATAAGTAAAATTAACGAACCAGTCACCAAGGCAGATATAACGGCTGTTTTCGCCGATTATCATATCAAGGGGAAGATGCCGGTGCCCGTATACAAAATAGTCGAAATGTTCTTTTGTCAATACTTCTCTTGAAAAGAGGATTTGAAATTCTTTGTCTTCACCTAGAAAAGCCTGCGATACATCCTTGGAAAGGCGACTATGTTTTGACCAACGGTGAGCGAATGCTATGGTTGCATTGGGATGAATACGGGCAAAAAGCCACTGCAATATTCGACTAGTAAAAATACTTTTTATAAAATTATAGGTTCTTTCATACGAACCAAGCCCGTCTCCGTGAGCAATAAAAAATTTTTTCCCGTTGATCTCTATTTTTAGTGGTTTTCTGAAAACTTCCAGTCCAATTTCAGAGGGAAGGTAATCAAAAACCCAAACGTCATGGTTGCCTGTAAAAAAGTACACCGCGATTCCACTATCGCAGACTTCAGCAAGTTTCCCAAGAAAACGGGTGAAACCGCGAGGGACAACTTTTGAATATTCAAACCAGTAATCAAAAATATCACCTAAGAGATAAATTGAATGAGCATCTTTTCTTACTTCTTCGAGCCATTGAATAAGAAGTTTTTCCCTGTTCATGCTCTTTTCATGGGGAGGAAGTCCTAGATGAGCATCAGACAGAAAATAGATTTTTTTATTTCGGGGGATTTGAATTGATTGCATCATAGTTTGTTGTCAAGCCATTTCTCAAGTTCCGCACCATAAAGATCGCGGGCAATAATATTACCTGCTTTGTCGAGAAGGTAATTTGATGGAACAGATCGGACGTTATAAGCATGCGACAATTCAGAATCAGGAAATGCAGATCCAAATGTATTGATATAACTTAGCTCATCGAACTTAATCAGTTTTAACCAGTTATCTGGATTTTGATCAATACAAATAGCAAAGATTTCAAATCCCCTGGTTTTATATTTTTTGTAAGTTTTCTCAAGACCTGGATTTAACTGGGTTGATTCATTTGAATTTGCAGACCAGAAATACAACAATACCGTTTTCCCTTTCAATGAAGAAAGACTGCGTTTTGCGCCGTTAGCATCTGGGAAAACTAAATCAGGGAGGCCATCGTCTGCCTGAAGAATTTTCTTCTGTATCCCGATGAGGTTCAAATACCTTTTCTCTGCTGTTCTTGCATCTTTGACGAAGGTACTAACAAATTCCGATTGCGGATATTTCACAGAAAGCGTGTCGGCTACAATTTTCATAAACTGTATATCCTTATTTTCATTTAAAACAAGCTCTTCGGGATTAATCTTTTGATACAGCGCATATATACTGGATATTGACGATAAATGCTCAACGATAAAAGAAATCGAAAAACCACGCTGGTCCTTGATCACCTCATTTCTGCGATAATAATATTCATTTATCTGTGCCTCAGTGATGTCGGGTGTTTCACGATAGGCTGCGTCTAAAACCTTTAGTTTACTTCGGGTATCATTGAGTCTCTCAACCAGCTGTCTCACGTATTCCGATTCAGGTGATCCCATGACACTGTATTTTTTATCAAAGTCCTGATAATCACCATCAATTTTTATTTTTTCTCCGGGGGATATTAAAAGGTTGATAATTTTTCCGGTTTCACTTTTAAGAATGTAAATTCCAGGCTGTTCAGCAAAAACTTTGAAACGAAAACTGCCATCTCCCTTTACATTGATGGAATCTATTAATCGGGTATTACTAATGTCGAGATATTCAAGTTTTATTGAATTCTTTTCAGCATTTCTAAGTTTGCCTTCCACGATTGTATTTGAATTATTATTGCAGGAAACCAGCAGAAGGAGGGAAATGAAGAGTATAAGAATTGTTTTGTTCACATTGGTATTATTTAGGTATTTACTTCAATATTAAAAGGGAAAAATTGAATTTATTTTTTAAAAAGTTCTTCAAGCTTCTCACCAAGAGCAGGACCCCGGAGATTACTGGCAATCACCTTTCCATCTTTATCTAGCAGATAATTCATAGGAATTCCCTGTATTCCAAACTGCTTTACAACTGCCGATTCCCAGTACTTAAGCTCACTTACATGTGTCCAATTTAGTCCATCCTGGTTTATCCCGTTTACCCAATCTTCACGGGTTCTATCAAGCGACACCTGATATATTTCAAATCCTTTTTGGTTATACTTCCCATAATTCTCAACTAAGGTAGGGTTTTCTCTTCTGCATGGCTGACACCAGGAAGCCCAGAAGTCGAGTAGAACAACCTTTCCTCTGAGTGATGAAAGTTTAATAATTTTCCCATCAGGTGATGGGAGAGAAATGTCGGGAACCTGCGTACCAACAGGCATAGTGCCCGGAGCAGCTTGCTGTTGCTGAGCTACAATCTGAGCTTTTATGATTCCAACATACTGATGAAGATTTTGTACCAATGGAAGATCTGGATAGGCTATGAAAAGCGTAGAATCTGCTTTTTCGAATACACTTAAATCCTTAACGGGATTGAAAACCATCATTTGTGGGCCTACTTGACCATATAGAGCAAGTAAACTGATAATAGAAGTAGAGTTTCCCTGAATAAACGTCTGGGAATAATCTTTTAATCCCGCTAAAAGTAAATTATACTCATCGTTACATTTCATTCTTATTGCAACATAATTAGGGCTTGCAGCACTATCCCTGACAATAATATTAATCTTATCTATTCCAGTAATAGCTTTATTGGTTTCAGTTGCCAAGGCTCTGATTTTTTCGGACTCTACTGATCCTTCAACTGTATAATTGCGTAAATCATTATAATCTGCCTCAATTTTTACTTTCTCCGAACCATAAAGAATGAGGTTTATAAATGGACCTTCTTCTGTTTTTAAAATAAAAAATTCAGGAACTGTTGTTGATTCCTTGAAAGAAAAGGATCCATTTTTCTCAATAATTACAGTATCAAGCGGTATAAAATTCTCCGGACCTATTTTCTGCAGATACAATGTGCGACCTGCACCATTTTCAAATTTGCCTTCAATCACAAACTTCTTGGTTTTCCCATTGCTGTTTATATCTCCTCCTTTATTACCACAGGAGAAAAGTAAGGTGATGATTGTTATCAGACTAAGTAATAAAGAACTACGCATTTTTAAATGGTTTTATTTGCTAAAGAAATATTGAATAAATCACGATGCTAATTTATTCAAAATATTAAGACGAAACGAGCATAAATTTTGTATATTGTAAATCAAATTCAAGACAATTAAGTAAATAGCTATTTTTCAATGAAAAATTTGTAGATTTACGCTATTCAGGTATTGAAGAGTTAAATGAGTTTAGTGGGATTTGATATTTTGAAAATCTATCATTATCATACATTCAAATGATGAGTTAACAAATTGAATTTAAGTAATTTAACTATAAGCACAACATGGGTTATCTTCAATTCGACAAGAGTAAGTTAATTAATCTGGAATACTCTTTAGACAAGGAATTTGTTAGATCGAATCGTGCAGGTTCGTATTCATCCACTACAATTGTTGGCTGTAATACAAGAAAATATCATGGAATGCTGGTTTGTCCGGATAAGAATTCTTCTGTGAAAAATGTTTTGCTTTCTTCCCTTGATGTCACAGTTATCCAACATGAACAGGAGTTTAACCTTGGGATTCACAAATACCAGGGAGATCTCTATGTTCCCAGAGGTCACAAATATGTTCGGAATTTTGAGGCCGAAACCGTTGGCGTTACCACCTACAGGGTTGGTGGTGTTGTCTTAAAAAAGGAGTTTTTGTTAGTTGAAAAGGAAGAACAGGTTCTAATTCGTTATTCACTTGAAGAAGCAAATTCTCCAACTACACTAAAATTCAGACCTTTTCTTGCTTTTCGCAATATGCACGCACTGAGTAAGGCAAACATGAACGCAAATACAAAATATCAGAATGTAAAAAACGGCATAGTTTCTAAACTTTATGAAGGACTTCCTTCACTTTTTATGCAGTTTAGTAAGGATGTAGAATTTGTTTCAAGTCCCGACTGGTACTATAATATTGAATATACCGAAGAGCAGAAACGGGGATATGATTACAAAGAAGACCTTTTTGTTCCCGGTTATTTCGAATGTACTATTCAAAAAGGTGAAGCACTTGTTTTTTCAGGAAACACCAAAATGGTAGATAAGCCTGAATTGCTGACAAAAAATTATGAAAAGGAAAAATCGAAACGAATTGCCAGGGACAGTTTTAAAAGGTGTTTGGTAAACTCTGCGGAGCAATTCTTAGTTTTCACAGACGACAGAACTGAGATTGTTGCCGGATTCCCCTGGTTTGGAACCTGGGGTCGTGATACATTTATTTCATTGCCCGGTTTAACGCTGACAACCGGAAAATATAAACAGGCAAAGGATCTAATCGATACCATGGTTAGAAGGATGAAGGGTGGATTATTCCCTAATGTGGGAGACAATGATAACCCTGCTTTTAATTCCGTAGATGCACCCTTATGGTTCTTCTGGTCATTACAGCAATATCAGAAGTACGATAAAAAAACAGATATCTGGGAAACCTATAATTTACCAATTAAAGATATTCTGAATTCCTACCGTAATGGCACTATCTTTAACATTCGGATGTTGGAAAACGGCCTTATCTGGGCAGGGCAGCCAGGAAAAGCACTTACATGGATGGATGCAGTTAACCCAACCGGCCCAGTAACACCGCGAATGGGTATGGATGTTGAGATAAATGCATTATGGTATAATGCGGTTTGCGTTTGCCTCGAATGGGCAAAAAAGGCAAAAGACGCAAAATTTGTAAAAGCATGGAAAGATCTGCCCGAACAAATTAGTCAGTCATTCATCTCCACATTCTGGGATGAAAAGAAGGGCTATCTTGCTGATTATGTTGACGGTGATTATAAAGATTTTTCTGTCAGACCAAATCAGGTAATTGCCACTGCTCTTGATTTTACTCCAATTACAAAGGACATGAAAAAGAGCGTTCTTGACATAATTGCTCGTTTTCTGCTGACGCCAAAAGGGCTTCGAACTTTATCACCTAAAGAAAATAACTACAACCCATATTACGAGGGAAATCAAATTAACCGGAATGCAGCATACCATCAGGGAACTGTGTGGCCATGGCTTCTGGAACATTATGTGAAAGCTTATCTCGATTTATATAAAGCAGGTGGTTTGAGCACAGTTATTCAGCTTTACCATGGTTTTGAGGAAGATATGCTGATGCATGGAATTGGATCAATATCTGAAATTTATGACGGCGATCCTCCCCATACTCCAAGGGGATCAATCTCACAAGCCTGGAGTGTAGCCGCTGTTTTAAGGATTGGTGAGATGATTGAAAAACTTGAATCTGAAACCACAAACTAACAATGTTAAACCTATGAAGGTACTAATGTTCGGTTGGGAGTTTCCGCCTCATATATCAGGTGGTTTGGGCACTGCCTGCTACGGCCTTACAAAAGGCATGAGCAAAATCCCTGAAATGAATATTAAGTTTGTGGTTCCTAAAGCTTATGGTGATGAAGATCAGAGCCAGATGAGGATTGTAGGGGCAAATGATATTGTGATTAATAAAAAACTGATTAATTACGAGTCCTTTTTGAAGGAAATTGAATATGTTGAAATCAATTCCAGAATAATCCCATATACAGATCCCGATGAATACTATACTGCAGTTAAGGACGCAGAAGTTCAGGGAAGATCTTTCATTTACACTAACTTCAAAGGAAAACTTTCATTTACAGGGAAATACGGGACAAATCTGTTTCAGGAAATAGCTGACTATGCGGTCGTATCCTCGATACTTGCTGAGGATTCTGACTTCGATGTTATTCATGCACACGACTGGCTTACTTTTCCTGCAGGAATTGCTGCAAAAAGGGTTTCAGGAAAACCTCTTGTGATTCATGTTCATGCAACAGATTTCGATCGAAGCGGAGGAAGTGTCAATCCGGCTGTTTTTGATATTGAAATGAAGGGTATGAAAATGGCAGACAAGATAATTGCTGTTTCTAATCTTACCCGAAGCACTATTATTGAAAAATATGGAATTAACCCCGATAAGGTTGTTACGGTACACAATGCAGTTGAGCCCATTCAGGAAGCCGAAACACTAGCTCCCAAGAGAGACTATAATGATAAAATCGTAACTTTTTTAGGACGGGTTACAGTGCAAAAAGGACCTGAGTATTTTGTTGAAGCGGCATATAAAGTCTTACAAAAAATGGACAATGTAAGATTTGTTATGGCGGGAAGTGGTGAATTGCTAAACAGAATGATAGTCAGAGCCGCCTCACTCCGAATCGCAAATAAATTTCATTTTACTGGCTTCCTCAAAGGAGATGATGTTTATAAGATGTTTTCCATGAGTGATGTTTATGTAATGCCTTCCGTCTCTGAACCATTTGGTATTTCGCCATTGGAAGCAATGCAGTCAAATGTTCCGGTAATTATTTCTCATCAATCTGGTGTGGCAGAGGTATTGCAATACGCAATGAAGGTTGACTTCTGGGATATTGATGCCATGGCAGATGCAATATATGGCTTACTTAATTATAGTGCCCTTTCATCGATGTTTAAGATTTACGGAAAAGAGGAGGTTGAGAATATGAAGTGGGAAAACGCCGCAATTAAAGTTAACGAGGTATATCAATCAGTATTATAATAAAAAACGGTTAAAGAATCTGCTTCCCATGAGAACAATATGTTTATACTTCCAGATCCATCAACCTTTTAGATTCAGAAGATACCGATTTTTCGATATTGGTAGTCAAAGTTATTATTACGACGACTACATGAACGAAAGTATTATGCGTAAGGTTGCCGATAAATGTTACCTTCCAACTAATAAGATCATGCTTGATCTTATAAAAAAGCATGAAGGAAAATTTAAAGTGGCGTATTCAATTTCAGGTACTGCCATAGATCAGTTTGAACTTTATGCTCCTGAAGTTATTGAGAGTTTTAAAAAACTTGCAAATACCGGTTGCGTCGAGTTTTTATCTGAAACCTATTCGCATAGTCTTGCTTCCTTATCAAATCGTGAAGAGTTTGAAAAGCAAGTTGTTAAACACAAAGAAAAGATTAAGCAACTATTTAAGACAGAGCCTGTTGTTTTTAGAAATACAGAATTAATTTATTCTGATGAAATTGGAGCTATGATAGCCGACATGGGCTATAAGGCTATGATTACTGAAGGAGCGAAGCATATACTTGGATGGAAAAGCCCAAATTATCTTTATTATAATGCAATCAACCCTAAACTTAAGGTTCTACTAAAAAATTTCAAACTAAGCGACGATATTGCATTCAGATTCTCAAATAAATCATGGGCTGAATACCCACTTACCGTTGAGAAGTATGTTTCCTGGATTAAAGCAATTGACAAAAAAGAAGAGACAGTAAATCTATTTATGGATTACGAAACTTTTGGAGAACATCAATGGGCTGAAACCGGAATATTCGAGTTTTTAAAAGCGTTCCCAGCAGCAATTTTTAAAAATACTAAATTCACTTTTAGCACGCCTTCAGAAGTAGTAAACTCGCTTCAACCTGTAGCTCCAGTTCATGTGCCTCACGCAATTTCCTGGGCAGATGAAGAAAGAGACCTTACAGCCTGGCTAGGAAATGAGCTTCAATGGCAGGCTTTTGGTAAGTTATATGAGCTTCAAGACAAAGTTAAAATGGTTAATAATCCTAAACTTCAGAAGGATTTTGATTATTTTCAGGTGAGTGACCATTTTTATTATATGAGTACAAAGTTTTTTTCTGACGGAGAAGTGCATTCCTACTTTAATCCATACGATTCTCCCTACGAAGCCTTTATAAATTACATGAATATTCTCAGTGATTTTGAGATCAGACTTAACAAAATTCTTGAAGAAGAGCCCGGTTTGGAGGTTTCACGCTTAAGCAAACTATTGAAAGAAAAGGAAGATTTGATTATTCAATACGCAGCTCAGCTGGAAAAGACAGAGCCTTCCAAAAAAGCTAAGCCCAAAAATCCTGCCGTAAAAAGCCCGACATCTAAAAGCAAGCTTGTTGCAAAAAAGGGGTCGCCAACTTTAAAAACTACTGTGAAAAGGACGATTTCCAAAAAGACAGAGCCTAGTAAAGTTCCAAAGAAGAAATAAATAAAAATAATTATAAAGTTATTCTTAGATTATGATGAATGATAGAATCAGTCCCAATTACATTTTCGAAGTAAGCTGGGAGGTTTGTAACAAGGTGGGAGGTATTCATACCGTGATTTCCACCAAAGCGACTACAATACTGAAAGAATTCGGTGATAAATATATACTAATTGGTCCCGATGTTTGGAGAGAAGATGAGGAACATCCTGAATTCAAGGAAGACTTAAATCTTCTTGCTGGATGGAAGCAACAAGCTGCAATCGAAGGACTTAGAATTCGGGTAGGTCGCTGGAAAATAAAAGGTAAGCCTCTTGTGATCTTGGTTGATTTCACTACTTTTTTCTCTAAGAAAGATGAGGTATTCAGCAAATTTTGGGAATCTTATAAGCTGGATTCAATTTCCGGACAATGGGATTATATCGAAGCTAGTCTGTTCGGTTACGCTTCAGGAAAAGTTATTGAAAGTTATTGCAAGTACCACTTATCACCAAGTGATAAGATTATCTCGCAGTTTCATGAATGGATGACAGGCTCGGGTCTACTTTACCTTCGCGAGGTACTCCCTCAGGCTGGAACTGTCTTTACCACTCATGCAACAGCAATTGGAAGATCTATAGCTGGAAATCAGCAGCCTCTTTACAGTAAAATGAAGGATTATAACGGGGATGTTAAGGCTGCTGAATTTAACCTTACTGCTAAGCAATCCATGGAGAAAATCTCTGCCCGCTTTGCCGATGCATTTACTACCGTAAGTGAAATTACCGCGAAAGAATGCGAACAATTTCTTCAAAAAGAAGTCGACCTTGTTACTCCAAATGGCTTTGAAGATGGCTTTGTCCCTGATGCTGCCAGTTTCAACACCAAACGCAAAGCAGGTCGAAAAAAATTACTCGCGGTCGCTTCTGCCTTACTTGGGGAAGAACTTGACGACGAAACCTTCCTTGTCGCAAATAGCGGGCGTTATGAGTTTAAAAATAAGGGAATTGACCTTTTTATTGACTCGCTCGGGAAACTCAATCAAACGAATTCACTTAAAAGAAAACTTGTTGCATTCATTCTGATCCCTGCAAATCACTATGGCCCGCGTAAAGACCTTATAGAAAAACTTGAAGCAAAAAGTAGCGAAATTCATGGCGAAAATATCTTGAGCCATAATCTTCATTATGCAGAGAATGACCCAATTCTGAACAGAATAAAAGCCGCCGGTTTATTCAATGGTGTTGATGACAATGTTAAGATAATCTTTGTTCCCTCATACTTGAATGGCTCCGATGGAATTTTTAATATGTCGTATTATGATCTTCTCATAGGTTTCGACCTTACAGTTTTCCCTTCATATTACGAGCCATGGGGATATACACCTTTGGAAAGCCTTGCTTTTCATATCCCAACCGTAACCACAAGTCTGGCCGGTTTTGGATTATGGGTTCGGGACAACTATAAAGATCCGGGGAATGGCGTATTTGTTATAAATAGGGATGATTTTAACGACCTGGAAGTTGTGACAGGCATTTGCGAGGCAATTTCTATCATGAATGCTCTTCCTCCGAAAGAAATAAAAGAGGCAAGAGATAAAGCATTCGACATATCCCGAATAGCATTATGGTCAAATCTTATTGATTATTATTATGAAGCGTTTGATGTAGCACTTACCAAAGTTATGCAGCGTGTAGACACATTTGTTGAACATGAAAGAGTTGAACAATTGCCTCAGCTAGAGGTAAATATGGGGGTAACACCTCTCTGGAAAAGAGTATTGGTTCAGCAAAATCTTCCCGAAAATCTTCAGGCATTGGAAGTATTAAGCAAAAACCTGTGGTGGTGTTGGAATCAGGATGCAATTGATCTTTTCGAATCGATTGATCCCAAGTTATGGAAGGAAACAGCTGAAAATCCAATTGAACTGCTTGAGAGAATTCCGTTTGTATTGTTGGATAAACTTACAAATGATCATAGTTTCCTTTCAAGACTGAACAAAATATATAAAGAGTTTACAAATTATATGGCTGAAACTCCAAAAGAAGGACCCACTGTGGGTTATTTCAGCATGGAGTTCGGCTTACATGATTCACTAAAAATTTATTCCGGGGGACTTGGACTTCTCGCCGGAGATTACCTTAAAGAAGCAAGCGATCATAATTATAAAATTATTGGTATCGGATTCCTCTACAGATATGGGTATTTCAAACAACTTATGTCGGTCGCAGGTGAGCAAATGTCAGTGACAGAACCACAAGTGTTTTCAAAAACACCTGCGCAACCGGTTTTTGATGATAACGGAGAATTTAAAAAAATCAGAATTGTACTTCCCGGTCGTGATTTATTCGCACGAATCTGGCAAGTGAATGTCGGAAGAGTGAAACTTTATCTCCTCGATGCTGATATTGATGAAAACCAGGAAAGCGATCGCTCAATAACACATCAACTTTACGGGGGAAATAATGAAAATAGACTCAAACAGGAAATTCTTCTAGGAATTGGCGGAATCAGGGCTCTTCGTGCCTTAAACCTCAATCCCGACATTTACCATTGTAATGAGGGTCATGCTGCTTTTATCGGACTGGAAAGGCTACGCGAGTTTATTCAGACAATGAATCATACTTATCCGGAAGCTCTAGAAATCGTAAGGTCTTCAGCTCTGTTTACGACTCATACTCCTGTTCCTGCTGGTCACGATTATTTTAGTGAAGATCTGATGAGGGCCTATATTGCTCATTATCCTACCCGTTTGAAAATTACATGGAATCAATTGATGAACCTGGGTAAAATGCATCAGAACTCCGGCAGCGAAAAATTTTCAATGAGCTGTCTGGCTGTAAATTTATCACAGGAAGTGAATGGCGTTTCAAGAGTACATGGAAAAGTCAGCAGAGATATGTTTGCTGATATGTGGAGCGGATACCTTCCAGAGGAAGTTCCGATTGGTTATGTAACAAACGGCGTACATATCCCAACATGGATTTCAAAAAGCTGGAAGGAATTGTATCACAGAGAATTGGATTCCGACTTTTACAAAAAGCAGGACGACCGGTCTGTTTGGGCTAAAATTAACAAGGTTGATCAGGCTGAAATCTGGAAGCTTAAAAGTCAGGAAAGAAGGGAATTAATTGATTTTATCAAAGAGGCTATTGTTTCGAACTCCCTTAAATCTCATGAAAATCCAAAGACAATTGTCGAAATGCAGGAAAAGCTCAATCCAAATGCTTTAACAATTGGATTTGCAAGAAGATTTGCTACCTATAAGCGGGCGCACCTGTTATTTATGGATATCAAACGATTATCAGAAATTGTGAATAATCCCTTCATGCCTGTTCAGATATTTTTTGCGGGAAAAGCACACCCTCAAGATAAAATGGGACAGGATCTGATAAAAATGATTGTTGAGATTAGCCGCAGACCTGAGTTCATCGGGAAGATAATGTTTCTCCCCGGTTATGAAATTGCACTTGCAAAAAAACTCGTGCATGGCGTTGATATATGGATGAATACCCCAACGCGGCCGCTGGAAGCCTCAGGTACTAGTGGTGAAAAGGCTGTTATGAATGGTGATCTTCATTTCTCGGTTCTCGACGGTTGGTGGGCTGAAGGATACAAACCCGGTGCTGGTTGGGCACTTGATGAGGAAATGGCTTATGATAATGAGAATTTCCAAGACCAACTTGATGCAGAAACCATTTATTCGCTTATTGAAAACGAAATCACGCCGGCATTTTATAAACGCGATTCAAGAGGCGTTCCAACTTCATGGGTTACAATGATTCAAAAATCAATAACTGAGGTATGTCCTGAATTTACTATGAACCGTCAGCTTCTCGATTATATTCATCAGTATTATGAGCCATTGTACGTGAGAACCCTAAAAATGAGGGAAAAAGATTATGATATGGCGAAAGTTATTTCAGCCTGGAAAAAGAAAATTCTCAATGCATGGAACGATATTGAAGTTGTTTCAATTACCTATCCACAGATGGAAAATAAGATTGTTTGTCTGGGAAACCATTACCTATCACAACTTGTTCTTGACTTGAATTCGCTTCGGGCAGAGGAGATAGGTGTTGAACTTGTTGTTGCAGAACTGGAAACAAAAGGCCAGAAACCACAAATCATTGAAAAAAGGGAATTTACCCTTTCGAAAAAGGAAGGAACGAAAGCATTCTATGAAATTGAGTTCTCTCCAACACGGCCGGGAGTTTTTGATTTTGGAATCAGAATTTTCCCGAAGCATAAGCATCTGGCTCGCAGACAGGAATTGCCCCTTTTACGTTGGATATAATAATTTAGGGAGTGTCAAACACTCCCTTTATTTTTTCCTTTTTCAGGACAAGTCCTGTGCGAGAAGGGAGATAGATTTTAAAGTAATTATCTGAACTATGATTTCCCGTTGGAGTGGTGCGGTAAACAAAGTTATGATCGATGCGGCCTTGTCCCCCAAAAGCAATCTCATCAGTATCTAATATAACCTTATACTTTGCAGGAGATGCATTTAAACCGTATTCAGTGTAGGAATGAGTGGGACTAAAATTAAAAATATAATATAATTCATCTCTTTCAAATCCCAGTACCTGAGCTTCAGAATTATCATGAAACAAACGAGGAGCGCCGCCTTTAAATAATCTATTTTCACGCAACAAAGCAATCATTTTCTGATCGAATTCATTAAGATACCGATAACCTAATTGAGGATTATCAACCAGTCTCCATTGTCGACGGGCATATTGATACGACCAGTTATTTCCCAGTCTAGGAAAATCAATCCATTCAGGATGCCCGAATTCATTTCCCATGAAATTCAAATAACCATTGCCTGAGGTAGCAATAGTCAGAAGCCGGATCATTTTATGCAGGGCAATACCACGTTCAACCTTCAGATTTTCCTTGGGTTTATCCATGCTGAAATACATCTCTTTGCCAATCAACCTGAAAATAATTGTCTGATCACCAACAAGCGCCTGATCATGCGATTCGGCATATCCCAGAGTTTTTTCTTCCACTCTTTTATTGGTAAGTTCATAATACATTTCAGAAACGTTCCACTGCTCATCAGGTTTTTCTTTGATCACTTTTATCCAGTAATCAGGCGTTCCCATTGCCATTCGGAAATCAAATCCAAGCCCTCCATCAGCTGATTTTGCAGCTAAACCAGGGTATCCCGACATTTCTTCTGCAATGGTGAGGGCTAATGGATCATTCTCGTGAATAAGCGAATTTGCAAGGGCCAGATAGGTTATTGCGTCTTCATCCTGTTGGCCATCGAAATACATGCTATAGTTTGTAAAATCACGACCTAAGCCATGATCGAGGTATAGCATCGAGGTCACGCCATCGAATCGAAACCCATCGAATTTGTACACTTTTTGCCAGTATTCGATATTGGAAAGAAGAAAATGCAACACTTCATTTTTCGAATAATTATAGCAAAGCGAATCCCAGGCAACATGCTCTCTTTTATTTCTGGTATGAAAAAACTGGAAAGGGGAACCGTCATATAGCCCCAATCCTTCATTTTCATTTTTTACGGCATGTGAATGAATTAAATCCATTATTACGCTGATACCAGCACCGTGCGCCTCATCTATCAGCCTTTTTAATTCCTCAGGCTCTCCAAATCGTGAGGAAGCTGCAAAAAGACTTGATACATGGTACCCAAACGATCCGTAATATGGATGTTCCTGAATTGCCATTAGTTGCAGAGTATTATATCCTGCCTTTATAATTTTTGGTAAGACATTTTCACGAAATTCCTTATATGTCCCTACACGGTAATCTTCAGTTGCCATGCCAATATGAGCTTCATATATAAAAGGAGGATCATTTTTTAAAGGAGAGGAATTGTTCCATACATATTCAGTCTCGGGAAACCAAACCTGCGCAGAAAAAAGTTTTGTTTTATCATCCTGCACAGCACGGGTGGTATAAGCAGGGATTCGCTCTCCCTGGCCATCCGGCCAATGCATTGATAGTTTATACAGGTCTTTATGATGGATTAGATCACTTTTCAAATTTAGTTCCCAGTTTCCATTGCCGATCGATTTAAATCTATATTGCTCAGATTCCTTCCAGTTATTGAAATCACCAATAAGAAAAATATCTGTTGCGTTTGGTGCCCATTCCCTGAAAACCCAGTTTCCATTTATACAGTGAATTCCAAAATAAAGGTGCCCCGTAGCAAATGAAGACAATTTTGATTTTGGTGAAAGTTCATTTTTTTTCTCCTGTACCCGCTTCATGCGTTCCAGAATAACTTGCGTAAACGGGGCAAGATAAGAGTCAAGTTTAACAATTCCGGGTTCCTTCATAATATTGAGATTGGAGGAATGAAAGGTAGTGAATTTTATGTAGGAAATTAAAACCATTTATTTTGTTATTTTTACCTTTTTTATAAATAGAATTGAGAATCTGGAAAAATATAAATGGATTTAAAGCCTCCAAAGCAGTTGTAACTATCGGCATTTTCGATGGCGTACATCTGGGTCATCGGTTTCTGCTAAATCACCTTCGTGAAACCGCAGACAAGATTTCCGGTGAAACGGTTGTCGTTACATTATGGCCTCATCCACGCCTGGTACTAAATAAGGATCCTGATAACCTCCGGTACCTGACCAGTCTGGATGAAAAAATATATCTTCTGGAAAAAGAAGGGATAAACCATTTCCTAATTATTCCTTTTACAACTGAATTTGCAAACCTTGAATCTTGCATGTTTATTAAAGATTATCTCGTTGATGCTATTGGAATTCAGCAGTTAATAGTAGGATATAATCATAAATTCGGTAAAAACAGAGAAGGAGATTTCGAGAATCTCAAACATTGCGCAAGTATTTATGGTTTTGGTATCGAGAGAATGGAGTCAAAAAATCTGGACGGAGTAAAATTGAGTTCATCACTTATCAGAGAACTGCTTCATTCTGGGAATCTTGATTTGGCTAACAAATACCTTGGGTACGATTATTTTTTACATGGGAAGGTTGTCGGTGGAAACCGCATTGGCAGGAAAATAGGATTTCCTACGGCAAACATCGTTCCTGACGATCCTCATAAACTTATACCCCGCGATGGAGTGTATGCAGTGCAACTGGAGGTAGAGGGTAAACTATATCCTGGTATGTTGAATATTGGCTTTAGGCCTACAATCGAAACTGGCATGACCATTAAAACAATTGAAGTTAACCTCTTCGATTTCAAAGACGATCTGTACAATAAAGATGTTTACCTCCATTTTAAAAACAGAATAAGAGACGAAAAAAAATTCAGCGGAATTGAACAGTTAAGAGAACAATTGGTTATTGATAAGGAAACCGCTAAAGGCATGCTTGGAGAAAAATAGAATTTTGATTGAAAACTGTATCTTAACGGGTATAGTAAATAACCATATTCCACTGTTACCTCACTTGTCTTCTGTCTTCGGTCATTTAAATAAATGTATTACATTTGCAAAAAAATAAATAAGTACACAAAGCTCAATTATGGAAAATTTGAAGTATAAAGTAAGAGACATTACCCTTGCGGATTTTGGCAGGAAAGAAATTGATATTGCAGAAAAAGAAATGCCCGGATTGATGGCTATTAGGAATAAATATGCTGCATCCAAACCCCTTAAGGGATCACGTATTACAGGTTCTCTTCATATGACCATACAAACTGCAGTACTTATTGAAACCCTTGTTGAGCTTGGTGCTGACGTGCGTTGGGCAAGTTGTAACATTTTTTCTACTCAGGATCACGCAGCCGCTGCTATTGCTGCTGCAGGCGTTCCTGTTTTTGCATGGAAGGGTGAATCTCTCGAAGAATATTGGTGGTGTACCGCTCAAGCCCTTAATTTCCCGGGTGGGGAAGGCCCAAATATTATCGTAGATGATGGTGGAGACGCTACTTTGATGATTCACAAAGGATTTGAAGCTGAAAATAATTCAAAGGTACTTGATGTCGAGCCTTCAAATCATGAAGAGTCAATTATTTTCTCTGAGCTTAAAGCCATTCTTGCTGAAGATCATGGTCGCTGGCACCGTTATGTTAAAGAATTAAAAGGTGTCTCAGAAGAAACAACTACTGGTGTTCACCGCCTGTATCAGATGCAGGAAAAAGGTCAGTTACTTTTTCCAGCAATCAACGTGAACGACTCAGTAACTAAATCAAAATTCGATAATCTCTATGGTTGCAGAGAATCTCTGGCTGATGGTATAAAAAGAGCAACTGATGTAATGATTGCCGGAAAAGTGGTTGTTGTTCTCGGTTATGGCGATGTTGGAAAAGGTTGCTCTCATTCAATGAAATCCTATGGAGCTCGCGTTATCGTTACAGAAATCGACCCTATCTGCGCTCTTCAGGCTGCTATGGAGGGTTTTGAAGTAAGCACCGTTGAAGATGCCCTGAAAGAAGGAAATATCTACGTCACAACCACAGGAAATAAAGACGTGATTACCCTGGAGCACATGAAAAAAATGAAAGATCAGGCAATTGTTTGCAACATTGGGCACTTCGATAATGAAATACAGGTAACCCAACTTAATACTTTTGCTGGAGTTAAGAAATTAAATATTAAACCTCAGGTCGATAAATATATTTTTGATGACGGTCATTCCATTTTTCTTTTGGCTGAAGGCCGATTGGTTAACCTTGGATGCGCAACCGGGCATCCTTCATTCGTAATGAGTAACTCCTTTTCTAATCAGACACTTGCTCAGATTGAATTATGGCAGAAGCATTTCGAAATCGGTGTTTACAGACTTCCCAAACAACTTGACGAAGAGGTTGCAAGACTCCATCTTGCGCAAATCGGAGTTAAGCTTACAATACTCACAAAGGAACAAGCTGAGTACCTTGGAGTTTCTGAAACAGGTCCCTATAAACCAGATCATTACAGATATTAATAGCTGAGTTAATTTACAACCCTGAGTACAGCGCCATCCAGAAAGGATTGGTATTGTACCAGGGGATATTTAGCGGGACCATGAAAGACGTTTCCCTCTGAACTTAACAGGAAACTTGAATGACAGCAGGGGCATTCCATTAATTCCTGAAAGGACTCGCTGCTTTTCACGTTGCAAGTATCGATATAGTCATAAGTGCATGCTGCATCGAAAACCATATAATTATCTTCCGACTCTTTGTAAACTATGAGCCCACCTACTCCTCCAAAACGAGTTGAGGGGAAAGTAATTACACCTCCCATAGGCAAAGTACCAAGATCGCTATAAAGGCCAATATTGGCATTTATTATAATATAAGGAAACCTGAAATTATCTTTTTTACAGTTTGAAGAAGAGAATAAAATCAGGATTGTAACAACAAAAATTTTTATTTTTAAAACTTTTATCATACTTTGTGTTTATTCAGAATCGTGATCAAAGTTAGTTATATTTTTTTGTAACTTTAACGGACTATTCTAACGCCTTATTGCATCTAACATGAAAGCAGACTTTGATATTGGTAATCTGGTGTATGTAATCCTTACAATTGTATTTGTTGCTATTGGAGCAATGGGCAAGAAAAAGAAACCCCAAACACAGGTTTCTCACGAGGAGGATGTTTCCGAAGAACCCGAAACCTTAAAAACGCAATTTCAGGAAATATTCCGTGAACTCAACCCAACCACTGAAGTTTTGAGAGCTCAGGAGTATTATTTTACATCAAAGGATAGTGTTGAAGATACGACACCTATTGATGTTGTTCCTGATCTTAGTACAGAAAAAATTGAGGACATTATTCCTGCTGAAACACAGCCAATTGATAGCAATATTGATTATAGAGATCAGGCTCAAAGTTCGCTGGATACTACTGGAATGGACGAAGGAGAACCTGCCTTTGATTATAGTAAAGATCATAGCTCATTGGTTTATAATAGCTTAACTGATCAGTATTCTGCAGCATTAACCGATATGGAAGAGGAAATGTCGGGGCTTGTTGAAGATTTTAATCCCCGAACAGCATTTATTTATTCGGAGATATTTAACCGTAAAGATTTCTGACATAAATCTTTACTAATTTTATAAAGCATATAAGAATATTTTAAACTCAGAAAAAAATTTATATTTTTGCATACAAAGAGTTCAGGGATTCCTGAATTCTTTTTCTTTTTTACTAATACAAATCAGGAGGTTACTATGACAAAGGTAAATTACATGACTCAGGAGGGATTGCTGAAACTTAAGAAAGAACTGGATCATCTTACAAAAGTTGAACGTCCTTCAATTTCACGGCAGATAGCTGAGGCTCGTGATAAAGGGGATTTGTCGGAAAATGCAGAATATGATGCAGCAAAAGATGCTCAGGGGATGTTGGAAATGAAAATTTCGCAACTGGAAGAGAAATTTGCAAATGCCAGAATAATTGATGAATCAAAAATAGACACTGAGACAGTTCAGCTAATGAACCGGGTTAAAATCAGAAATAAATCCAATAATGCTGTTTTACAATACCTGATAGTTTCTGAAACTGAAGCTGATCTTAAGGCAGGAAAGCTTTCTGTCGGTACTCCTATTGCCCATGCTCTTCTCGGAAAAAGAGTAGGTGAAACGGTTACTGTAAAGGTTCCTTCCGGAGAAGTTGAATATGAAATTGTTGAAATATCGCTATAACTTATAGGTAATGGCAACTCTTTTTACCAAAATTGTAAATGGTGAAATCCCCTGTTATAAAATAGCAGAGGACGCAAATTACCTTGCTTTTCTAGATATTAATCCCTTGGCCAAAGGGCATACTCTTGTAATTCCTAAAAAAGAGGTAGATTATATTTTTAATGTTGATGATCAGCTACTTGCAGGCATGATGGTGTTTGCCAAAAAAGTGGCTCATGCAGTAGAAAAGGCTGTACCCTGCAAACGTATTGGGGTAGCTGTTCTTGGACTCGAAGTTCCTCACGCCCACATTCACCTGATTCCTATTAATAAGCTGGGAGATATAAATTTCGGCAATTCGAAGCTTTCATTTACTGCTGAAGAGTTTACTGCTACTGCCAAAGCTATTGTTGAGCACCTCTAATATTATCAGAAAACAACTATATGATTTCCGGGTAAGGTGGCCAAAAATAGTTGGTGATTTTCAAAAAAACAATTAAAAAACGCTGATTTTTAGTTTTTCGAGACATTAAACATGGAGGGGTTTAAACCCGTCATGTTTTTTAGTGAAAATGAAATATTGTGGCTTTTCAGCTATCTGGTGAATCTGATGTTTCTGAAGTTCTAATTTGAATTTATTTGAGTCTGCTTGGATTCTTCTTGATGAAATCATTCCAATTTGTAAAACTTTTCACACTTCCCGTTGGCCTGGCCTGAAAAAAATGACAGACGGCAGCGGCTACACCATCAGTAGCATCAAGATTTTTTGGGATTTCTTTAAAATGCAATATTCTGGAAAGGATATCTGCGACCTGTTCTTTTGAAGCCGCTCCCTGACCGGTAATTGACATCTTTATTTTTCGCGGAGAATATTCAAAAATAGGAATGTCTCTTGAAAGGGCTGCTGCCATTGCAACACCTTGAGCCCGCCCTAATTTTAGCATACTTTGTACGTTTTTACCGAAAAAGGGCGCTTCAATAGCTAGCTCATCTGGATGGTATTCGTCAATCAGAGCGATTATAGCCCGAAAAATTATCTGAAGGCTAGTGTAGGGATCTTTTTCTTTTCGCATATCTGTAATGCCCATGCTTAGCAATACAGGATCTTTTCCAGATGCTTTTATAAGCCCATATCCCATTATATTTGTACCGGGATCAATACCCAGAATAATTCGTTCAACGGAGCTCATCCTTTTGATTTAATTTTTTGGAAAATTATACCGATAATAACCAATGCAAGTCCAATCGGTGTTGTAAAGTAAATCTTTTCACCTGCAATATAATGAATTATAAAGAGGGATAAAAACGGGCTGATATAGATCAGATTACTTATTTTGTCGGTTGAGCTGGTTAGCTTCAATGCTTTCATCCAGAATATAAATGCAAGTCCCATTTCAAATATACCTACATAAATGCCTGACATCCAAGCACCAACTGAAACTGGCAATGGCTTAGCCATTATAAGCATCGCAATACAAAGAAAAATCAGACCAAAGAAAAAATTCAGAAATAGTTTAAGTGCTTCATCCTTACTATCTTTTACATTTAGTATCCAGAAAAATGACCATAATACAGAACTTCCAAGGGCCAACAAGACGCCCGTTAAATGCTCAGGTTTGAAATTTCCACTCCCTCCCTGAGAAGAAATAAAGAATACTCCCGAGAAACTAATAAGCAATGCAAGAATGCTTCTGATGGAGATTTTTTGCTTCAATAGAGGAATTGAAATCAATACCAGAATTATCGGCCAGATCATGTTGATCGGCTGAGCCACTTGCCCTGGAAGTATTGAATATGCCTTAAACAGGATAAGGTAGTATGCAAAAGGGTTTAAAAAACCTAATGCAGCTGAAATGAGATAATCTTTAAAAGAAAGTGTCAATACCAATTTCCATTGCTGATTAAAAAGCAATGCTCCGGCGAAAATAAGTGTACTTGTAAAGGCAGCAATAAAGAGCAATTGAAAATTATCCTGATAGCGCAGAGCTATTTTGAAGGCAGTTGGAACGGTCCCCCAGCAAACAATTGTAATTCCCGCGAAAAGATAGGATTTTTGCTGGTTGTTCATTCACATCAGATCAATTAATCATGTCGAATCCTGTATATGGCCTTAATATTTCAGGAATCACAATTCCTTCAGGGGTCTGATTGTTTTCAAGAAGAGCAGCAACAATGCGCGGCAATGCAAGTGAAGAACCGTTCAGAGTGTGGGCAAGTGTGGTTTTTTTATCCCCTTTATCCTTAAATCTGAGCTTGAGTCGGTTTGCCTGATAGGATTCGAAATTCGAAACTGAACTAACTTCGAGCCAGCGACCTTGCGCAGCAGCGTAAACTTCGAAATCATAAGTAAGTGCAGAAGTAAAACCCATGTCGCCACCACAAAGTTTGATAATTCGGTACGGAAGTTCAAGTTTCTTCACAATTTCTTCCACGTGACATACCATTGCCTCAAGAGCTTCGTAGGATTTGTCAGGATGGGAGATTTGTACAATTTCGACCTTATCGAACTGGTGAACGCGATTTAAGCCGCGCACTTCTTTACCATATGAGCCAGCCTCACGACGGAAGCAGGGGGTATAGGCAGTATTTTTACATGGGAGTTCAGATGCATCGAGAATAACATCACGGTAAATATTTGTAACAGGAACTTCCGCAGTTGGAATCAGAAAGAAATTGTCGATCTGGCAATGGTACATTTGTCCTTCTTTGTCGGGAAGCTGACCGGTACCAAAGGCAGAATCTTCATTAACCATTAGTGGAGGCAGAATTTCACGATAACCTGCTTTTACGTTTTCGTCGAGGAAGAAATTAATGAGTGAACGCTGCAGACGGGCACCTTTACCTTTAAACACAGGAAATCCGGCTCCGGTAAGTTTTGTACCCAGATCGAAATCAAGAAAATCGTATTTAGTTCCAAGGTCCCAGTGAGGCAAGGCATCAGCGGAAAGAGTTACTTTTTTATCATTTCCACGGATAAACAGGTTGTCTTCAGGGGTTTTACCTTCAGGAACAGATATGTGGGGTAGATTAGGAATCAGAACAAGCAATTCATTTAGTTTGGCACTTGCCTCATCGTTTTTTTGATTGTATTCCTTGATATTTTCCTTAAGCTGAGATGTGCGGTCTTTTGCCTTTGTGGCTTCTGCAGTTTTTCCGCTCTGAAAAAGTTGACCAATCTCCTTCGAAAGAACATTCATTTCGGCCTGAGCAGAATCTGCATCTTTTTGTGCTGCACGACGTTGGTTGTCAAGGTCAATGATGGTATCAATCAATGAAGTATCCTTGAAGTTTCTGAGCTTCAGGCGACTTAAAACAAAATCCCGGTTTTCACGGATAAAACTAATAGTAAGCATGTTAACAGGTGTAAAATAAAAAAATCTCCTTAAACTGTACTCAAAGTTAACAGTTTGAAGGAGATTTTAATTAATCTTTGAGTGAATTATTCTTCAGCAGGAACCACGGAGACAAATGATTTATTGTCTCTTCTTTTCTTAAACTGAACTATTCCAGTAATAAGTGCAAAGAGTGTATGATCTTTACCTATTCCAACGTTTTTTCCGGCCATGTGAACGGTGCCTCTCTGGCGAACGATGATATTACCAGCAGTTGCAATCTGACCGCCATATAATTTAACTCCTAATCGTTTACTTTCTGATTCGCGACCGTTTCTTGAACTTCCGGCTCCTTTTTTGTGTGCCATATCTATTCGCTTTTATTTTTTATTCGGTAATTATTTCTTGCCTGGAGCTTTTTTTGCTGCTGCAGGTTTCTTTTCAGTCGTCTTCTTTGCAGTAGCTTTTTCTGCTGCAGGTTTCTTAGTTGCTACAGGTTTTTTCACAGCTACTGCAGGTTTTGCAACTGCTTTCGGCTCAGCTACTTTTTTCTCAGCAACTATATGCTTAACTTCTTCAGTTACTTTAGGAGCAGCAGCCTTTGCAACTACAACTTTTTTCTCAGCAACTGCTTTTGGTTTTGCACCAGTTTCAATGATGTCCTCAATTACAATCTGAGTCATATATTGTCTGTGGCCATTTTTAACCCTATAGCCTTTTCTTCTTTTTTTCTTGAAAACGATAACTTTATCACCTTTTACGTGCTCAAGGATTTTAGCAGAAACCATTGCTCCATTAATAACCGGAGCACCAACGGCAACATTAGTGTCGTTGTCTATAAGAAGAACACGGTCGAAATCAACCTGATTACCAACTTCACCTTCTAATCTGTGGACGAAGATCTTCTGGTCTTTCTTAACCTTGAACTGCTGTCCTGCGATATCAACAATTGCGTACATTATTACAAGTTTTACTTAATTCATGAAAATGGAGTGCAAAAATAGGAAAGTTAAATGGATTAGCAAATATTTACTGCAATTATTTTTTTACTGGATAATTATTTCGTTTTCAATCAAGTATGTAAATGTAAAGATTTCCTAAAATACAGCTAATATTTCTATTTGATATTTACAGTAACTGGCTTTCTGTTACTTAATCTTTATAAAGCAACTTCATAAAGATTATTTGAACAAGGTCAATTTAAAAGTATTTTTAAATTGGTAATGCATTTGGTTAGCTTTTTTATTTAACTGGCTTTGTTTTGATTGAAAAACATTATATTTAAGCCTGTTTTGTAAATGTAAATCTAAGTTATTTTTTAGCTAATAATTAGCCATTGTCTATAGAATGCATATATTTTGAATATTTGGATTTTCATAGCACATTGAAAATTAATTAATTACATAGTCTTAAAGCAAAAACATTATATTTGTTTTTCATTTATTGCAGATCAAGTTGTTACAAAAGGTATGGTAAAGTTAAATGTATTAGGTATTTCCTATAGTCAGACTCAGTCGGGTGCATACGCTCTGATACTTACCGAAGAAAATGGAGAAAGGCGTATTCCTATTATTGTTGGAGGGTTTGAAGCGCAGTCTATAGCTATCGAACTTGAAGGTCTGAAGCCTCCACGCCCTCTTACTCACGATCTTTTTATGAATTTCGCCAAAGTTTTTGGTATTACCATAAACGAAGTGGTAATTTATAAATTGGAAGAAGGAGTTTTTTATTCGCAGCTTCAATGTGATAATGGTTTAGACAGCATAACTCTGGATGCCCGCACCTCCGATGCTATTGCGTTAGCACTTAGATTTAAATGTCCAATTTATACAACAGAAGAAATAATTGCAAAAGCTGGAATAGTTTTGGATTTCGACAAAGAGACAAGCAATCAGCCTATTTCAGAAGAAGAGGAAAAAACCACCAGTCCGACCCCTTCAAAATATACTTCTAATGAATTCAAGGCCTATTCCCTTGAAGAACTTAATGAAATCCTGGATGAATCAATAGGCAATGAAGATTACGAAAGAGCCTCGAAAATCAGGGATGAAATTAACCTTAGAAAGAAAATCTAACATTGGTTTAGCTTTCGTAATTATTGTTCGTTTCTCACTAGTCCAAACATTAAGTCAAATCTGAAATTTAGTACATGGCTGATAATGATATTTTTAAAGAGGAATTCTCATGGATTCAGCAAGGGAAAGTACTAACGCCAGATGGAATCTCAGCAGTTAATCCGCAGGGTACTCCAACTCAGGATGGGAACATTGCTTTCGAAGACAAAAAACCCAAATCTTCTCTGGAAACTGAAATAAAAAGTAAAATCAACTGGACAGGGTTTACTATACTTATTGTTGAGGATAATTTTATCAGTTTTAAATTGCTTGAAGTCTTATTGAGAAATACTTTTGTGAAAATCCTACATGCAGATAATGGGCAAAAAGCAATTGATATGGTTAAGGATAATCCACTTATCAGTCTTGTTTTAATGGATATTCAACTTCCTATTCTAAATGGTTATTTGGCAACAAAGGAAATAAAAAAATTGCGGCCAGAACTCCCTGTTATTGCTCAGACTGCCAATACCATGGACGATGACAAACTAAAATGCATTCAAGCAGGATGCAATGATTATATCACAAAACCTATTGACTTCGCCGACTTTTTTAAAAAAGTAGATGATCTTATTCGGGTAAATTCCTGAATCAAAAATAATGATAGCCATCCTGATTTTTGCAATTTTCATAAGTTTTGCTTATGCTGTGCTAATATGCCGGTTAATTTTTGGATGGAATTCTATTCCTGATTTTCCGTCCCCGGAAAATGATTTAAATATTCCGGTAAGTGTAATAATTGCATTTCGAAACGAAGAGAATAACCTTCCTGCATTATTCAAATCATTGAAGGAACAAACTTATCCATCTGAATTTACAGAGATTATATTTGCTGATGATCATTCATCCGATAAATCAGTTGAAATGGTGAAAAATTTTATTTTAGCAGGTGGAAATTCATCACTTATTTCACTAAAAGGGTCGGAGATTGGCAAAAAAACTGCACTTGCTCATGCTTCTGTAAATGCAAAGGGGAAATTGCTGCTTTTTACTGATGCAGATTGTATTCTTGAAAATACCTGGATTTCAACAATAGTTAACGCATATCAAAGTTTTAATCCAGTTTTAATAGCTGCTCCGGTTATAATTTCGCCTTCTTCCGGATTTTTAAGTCGATTTCAGTCTCTTGAGTTTTTTAGCCTGATGGCGAGTACAGCAGGTTCGTTTGGAATTAATGATCCAATAATGGTAAATGGGGCAAATCTTGCCGTAGATAAAGATGCGTACCTTAACAATATTGGAAATCTGAATAATCAGACAGCCTCAGGGGATGATGTTTTCCTTCTACTTAATCTGAAAAAGAATTTCCCTGGACGACTATTCTTTTTAAAATCAAAAGATGCATCAGTTTATGTTTTGCCAAAGACTCACATTAAAACATACATTCAGCAAAGAATGAGATGGGTTTCAAAGTCAAGGTTTTATAGAGACAAATCAATTATTATTTCTGCAATTGTTGTTTTACTCATCAATCTTTTTCTATTAAATTGTTTTGTCATGTCTTTTTTTAATTATTACTTTTTAATTATTGGTGGTAGTATCTTTATTATCAAAACAATTCTTGATTACTCCTTTCTTAGGGTAGTTTTGGATTTTTTTAACAAAAAAGGCTTGCTTAAGTTTTTTGTTTTATCTCAATTTCTTTATTTTCTTTATATTTCATTCATAGGAATAGCAGGTAATATTATTCCCTCAAGTTGGAAGGGGAGACGAGTAAATTAAAATAAATGTCAGATAAAAGTACAACACCACTGGAAATTGCCTGGGACAAGTTTAGAAGAAATCCTCTTGCTGTAGGGGGACTTATTCTAATCTTACTTGTTGTATTAACGGCAATTTTGGGCTATAGCATTTGTCCTGATAAATCCCCTTATGCAAATACACAGCACCTTGAGCTTTCAGGAAAGGCTCCGGGTTTCTCTACAAAGGTGCTGTTGGTTCGAAAGAATGAAATAATTGATAAAACAGGCTTTCTTAAAACCATGATTTATGGTCGGGAAGCAGAATTTGATGTTGTTCCTTATTTGACTTTCAGTTTCAAGGGTTCACAAATTATTATTCGTGAATTTACTGATTTTTCTGAAAAGGAAGAGTTTTACAAATCCTATTTTCTGGGCGATGTAATATATGCGGTTCAGGCTGACTTTTCTCTAAACAAAACTATTACTGATAACCAGTTGGAAATAAAACTAATTGATGGTAAAATAGTTACAGAAACCATTGATGAATTACAAAAGAAAATATTAGATGAGCAGTTATCTTCAAAAGTTTTTTATCTGGGTACTGATCGGTTTGGCAGGGATATGCTGAGCCGAATAATTCTTGGTGCAAGAATTTCATTAATGGTCGGTTTCATTGCTGTTTGTATTTCATTGCTCATTGGAATAAGCCTAGGTGCGATTGCCGGTTATTACCGGGGTGTTACTGATAAGATCATTATGTGGATAATCAACGTCATCTGGTCAATTCCAACTTTGTTGCTAGTGGTGGCACTAACAATGGTAATCGGAAAGGGTTTCTGGCAAGTTTTTGTTGCTGTTGGAGTTACAATGTGGGTTGAAGTAGCTCGAATTGTACGGGGACAAATTTTAAGTCTCCGGGAAAAGGAATTTATTGAAGCGGCAAAAGTTCTGGGATATAATGATTTACGAATTATTTTGAAACATATAATCCCTAATATTATTTCACCTGTGATAATTATTTCCGCTGCCAATTTTGCCTCTGCAATTCTAATTGAAGCAGGACTGAGCTTTCTTGGAATTGGAGTGCAGCCTCCAATGGCCTCTTGGGGAGGAATGGTAAAAGACCACTATGGTTTTATCCTTGCCGGAAAAGCATATCTGGCGTTTATTCCCGGTTTTGCCATAATGCTGATGGTACTCGCTTTTACAATGCTTGGCAATGGCATGAGGGATGCTTTTGATATCAGGAAAGAATAGAATGATTCTCAGTTGATTGATTTAACAGCAGGATTGAAGAAAATTTACCTAAACTATCCGTTCGTTGAGGTCTAATTGAACCTGCGTTTCTTTAAAATTTGCATTGAGATGAACAATAAAATGGAAATTAGAACCATTGTCAGTATAAGGTTTTCCCATATTGGCAATCCTTCCGGCATCAATGCGTTAATTTTCTCCATCTCTTTCCCGTCTGTCTGACCCTGCTTTTGCAGATTGTTCTGAATCATCGACATAATTTCTGGCCGAGGAGTAAGATTTGTAACAAACTTAGTCGGGAAGTACCATCTGTATTCTTCCGGAAAATTTATACGGATTACAGGTTCGATTATTACCCTGTACATCAGATACACAACTCCAGAGAGGATCATATTTCTGAATATCAATGAAAACAGTAAGCCAAAACACAAATAAGTAAAAATCTGTACAAACAACGTGGCCATTATCCATGATTGCTCAAAGACCAAGCCCATAGAAATTTTGTAACTATAGAATAATCCTGAAGCTATCGATGAAACTCCAACAAGCAGAATTACATAGAAAGATAACAGAAGCATTAGTATAATTTTCTGAACCAGAAGGTCTGTGCGGCTTAGTCCGAAAATAATTTGTTGCTTGTAGGTTTTATTGTTAAATTCATTACATGTGAGCATAATTACAAGCAACACCAGACTTATATTATAAAAACTCGATATCCAAGTAGTGAAATTCCAAACATGAGGAAACTGATACAGAGGAAGGATAGATAAGAAAGGTATTTTGGTGTCAATTCGGGGGATAAAAAAAATTCCCACGATAAATAGTACCAGATGAAGGCCAATTAATATCTGGAATGGGACATAAGTCAGAGTTTTTCTTAATTCTATTTTAAGTAGTTTGATCATTTTACTATCCCTTTACCAACTCCAGAAATTGGCTTTCCAGTGATTTTTGATGCATAATTATCTCGCTAAAGACTATTCCATTTTCAAAGGCGTAACGATTAAGGTCTGAAGAGTTTGAACCTTCAGAAAGAATTACTGATACGCTGGAATTCTCCTCTTTTGCTTGATTTACAAACGGACAATTCTTAAGCATTTTTAATAAAGTTTCCGTGTTAGGAGCTTTTACCTCCAGAACCATTTTCCCTTCAAGAAGTAATTTCACATTTCCCTGAGCAAGAAGCTGTCCGCTTTTGAAAATTGCCACATCGCTGCACACTTTTTCTACTTCTGATAGGATGTGACTGGCCATAATAATAGTCTTCCCTTTTTCTGCCTGCTGAGTAATCAGTTCCCTGACTTCGGCTATTCCCTCTGGGTCAAGTCCGTTGGTTGGTTCGTCAAGAACCAGAACTTCAGGGTTCCCAATAAGTGTCGCCGCAATTCCAAGTCGCTGTTTCATACCCAATGATAAGGTTGAAAACCGCGATTTTCTTCTATCGTAGAGTTTCACGAGAGTAAGAACTTCAGGAATATCTTTGCCGTCGCATTCTTTTATTTGAGCCACAATTTTGAGATTGTTTTCCAGACTCATATAGGGAAAAAAAGATGGAGTTTCAATCAGAGATCCGATTCTGCGCCTAACAGATGCATTTGATGGTTCTCCGAACCAGGTAAAGCTACCTTTATCCTGCTCCAAAATTCCAGTCAAAATGGAAAGTGTAGTAGTTTTCCCGCTTCCATTGGGACCAAGGATTCCGAAAACCTGCCCTGGCAATACATTTATACTCATATTGGATAAGGCCTTAACAGATCCATATGATTTGGATAGCTCATGTATCTGAAGAATGGGAATTGGACCGGGCATCAGGTTCTTGTTGCTTATTGGGATTTGAATTTTTGGTGGATTTCAAGCTACTAAATTAATGCCCCATCTCAGTCATAAACTTGATTCTGATGAGTCGAATATCCATTTCGGTATAATTTTCCTCACCAAGCTCTTTTAGAGCAGCTTCGAGGGATTCGGTTTCAGCTTCTTCACGGAAATAAGTAAAAATATCCTCTTGCTTGTCTTCATCCATTACCTGACTGATGTAGTAATCAAGATTGAGTTTTGTCCCACTATTTATGATTGCCTCTATTTCAGTCAGAAGCTCAGACATTTCAATACCCTTGGACTCAGCAATATCGTCTAATGCTATTTTCCTGTCAACACTTTGAATAATGAAAACCTTAAGTCCAGATTTATTTACTACTGATTTAACAACCATATCCTGAGGCCGGATGATTTCCTTTTCATCAACGTATGTATTGATAAGTTCAATGAATTCTTTACCATATCTTTGTGCTTTGCCCGCGCCAACCCCAACGCAATTTTGCAATTCTTCAATGGTAATAGGATATTGGATAGACATATCCTCAAGAGAAGGATCCTGAAATATTACGAAAGGAGGAAGTTTTACGTCCTTGGCAATTTTTTTTCTAAGATCTTTCAGGATGTTAAATAATTCTGCATCAACACCTCCGCCAGTGCCAGCATTAGGTTCAGAATCGGGGCTTTCTTCGTAGTCATGATCCTGTGTCAGCATGAAAGGTTGTGGGTCTTTTAAATATTCATGACCTGCCTCACTTAGGTATAGGAGTCCATAGTTTTCTATGTCCTTTAAAACAAATCTGGCAATCAGAGTTTGTCGGATAACTGCATTCCAGAACCTAACATCCTTTTCTTTTCCAATTCCAAAGATCTCAAGCTTATGGTGGCTGTATGCTTTAACGCCAGATGTGCCTTTACCTGAAAGGACATCAGCCACATGGTCAGCTTTGAATTTTTCTTTTACTTCAAGAATGACCTGCAAAACGTTTTCAACATATTCCTGGCCTTCAAATTCTTCTTTAGGATTCAGGCAATTATCGCAATTATCGCAATCCTCTTCCATTACTTCACCAAAATAATTAAGGAGAACCTTCGGCCTGCATACGGCAGTTTCTGCGTATGCTACTGTCTCAAGCAATAATTGTTTCCCAATCTCCTGTTCAGCAACCGGTTTGCCTTGCATGAATTTCTCCAGTTTCTGAATATCTTTATATCTATAAAATGCAACACATCGGCCTTCACCGCCATCCCGTCCGGCTCTTCCTGTTTCCTGATAGTAGCCTTCGAGACTTTTAGGCATATCGTAGTGAATAACAAATCGAACATCGGGCTTATCAATACCCATTCCAAATGCAATGGTAGCTACAATCACATCTACTTCTTCCATCAGAAATTTATCCTGATTCTGTGTCCGGGTGTTGGCATCCATCCCTGCATGGTAAGGCAGTGACTTTATTCCATTAACTCGTAGAGCTTCAGCTAACTCCTCCACCTTTTTCCGACTAAGACAATAGATAATTCCAGATTTACCCTTATTATTAAGGATGAATTTAATTATTTCTTTGGTAGCATTTATTTTTGGTCTGACTTCATAATTTAGATTATGTCGACGGAAGGAAGACTTGAACACGTCAGCATTAAGCATCTCCAGATTTTTCTGAATATCATTTTGCACTTTTGGAGTAGCTGTGGCTGTTAAAGCAATGATAGGAGCAGAACCTATTTTAAGTATAATCGGACGAATTCGTCTGTATTCAGGTCTGAAATCATGTCCCCACTCAGAAATACAATGGGCTTCATCAACTGCATAAAAGGAGATTTTCACTCCTTTTAGAAAATCAATATTTTCTTCCTTAGTAAGTGATTCCGGTGCAACATATAGGAGTTTGGTCAGACCACTGGTAACATCTTCCTTAACTTTGGCAATTTGAACTTTAGTAAGTGAAGAATTCAGAAAATGTGCAACACCGTCACTTGTGCTGAAGCTACGCATAGAATCCACCTGATTTTTCATAAGTGCAATAAGCGGAGAGATAATAATTGCCGTGCCTTCCATGATTACAGCAGGAAGCTGATAGCATAAAGACTTACCTCCACCAGTGGGCATGAGCACAAACGTATCATTCCCATTCATTACATTCAGGATGATCTGCTCCTGTGCGTCCTTGAAATTATCAAACCCGAAATACTTTTTCAGGTATTCATGTAAATTAATTTTTTCGACTTTACTCATTTACCTGCCTCGATTAGATTTAAAAAATACCATCAGATTGCATTGTGTAATTTAATTTCACCAAATTGATTAGCAATAAATTATTGCTTAAGGCGGTTAGAATGGATTGGTTTTATATTAAACACAAAATTAAATATACTACTATTTTCCATAATAAAAAAATACAACGTCAAAATTACCTTCTAATAAAGAAATAAAATTCTTTAAAAAATCAAAAAACTCAAAAAAAAAAATTTGAAATGCAAAAACAAATAAATTTTAAGAATGTATGTAATATTTATTGTTTTGTGAAACTCGGAATAAAGATTGGATTCTTACAAAAAATGATCAATATTTGAAAGTTCTCAAATGAGTAAAGCGCAATGCAACTTATTAATTAAGTTTCTTCATGAGTCTAAACATTCATAATAAACATATTATCCCCAATTTTAAATACTCCAGTTCCCAATTTACTTTTATGTAACAGATAAATTCAGGACTTGTTGTTTACGCCAAGATGAAAAATTAAAACCAAAAGTTAATAAATGAAAATGCCACTTATTTTTATTTACTTTGCGCCTGCTATATATCTAAAGTGAAAAGGTCTTAATAATGGCAAAAAAGAAAAGTGAAGAAATGTCCTTCCTTGACCATCTTGAGGAATTAAGGTGGCGGTTAATAAGGTCTGTACTTGCAATTTTCATTGCTGCGGTTGTTGCCTTTATTTTTAAAGACATAATTTTTGATCATATAATACTTGCGCCAAAGAATCCTTCTTTCTGGACCAACCGAATGTTTTGTGAATTAGGTGAATATTTTTCTACTCCGAGTTTGTGTATAAATCAGATTCCCTTGGAAATTGTTTCAATGCAAATGGCTGGGCAGTTTAATATGCACATGTGGGTTAGTTTGATTTCCGGTTTGATTATTGCGTTCCCTTATGTATTTTATGAATTCTGGAGTTTTATTGCACCAGCCCTAAAATCGAAAGAAAGGAAATACGCTAATGGTTCGGTTTTTTTCAGCTCATTTCTATTCCTATTAGGTGTTGTTTTTGGATACTTCATGATTGTTCCACTGACTGTTCATTTTCTGGGGAGCTACAGCGTAAGTTCTGAAGTAATAAATAAAATAAATCTTAGTTCTTATATTTCAACTATTTCCTCAGTCGTTATTGCATCAGGGGTTATATTTGAATTGCCAATAGTTGTCTTTTTCCTGACTAAAATTGGCCTTATTACTCCTGATTTCATGAAAAAATACCGCAAGCATTCGATTGTGGTAATTTTCATACTTGCTGCAATTATTACACCACCGGATATTTTTAGTCAGACATTAGTTGCTATCCCTTTATTAATTCTCTACGAAGTGAGTATTCTTATATCCAAGAGGGTTGTAAAGCAGCGATTGAAAGCAGATGCGGAAGAAAATATTTCAGATTAAAGAAGAAAACTGCATATGAAATTGTATACCCAGAATTTGGTTAAGAGATACCGCTCCAGAACAGTAGTAAAGGGAGTGTCTATTGAACTGAACAGGGGTGAGATAGTTGGATTACTCGGTCCAAACGGTGCCGGGAAAACTACCTCGTTTTATATGATTGTTGGACTTATCACTCCAAATGAAGGAAGCATTTTTATTGATGATGAAGATATAACCAAGGAGCCGGTTTATATGAGAGCCAGAAAGGGTATTGGCTATTTGGCTCAGGAGGCATCTGTGTTCCGTAAACTTAGTGTTGAAGATAATATTAAGGCTGTGCTGGAGCTTTCAGGAATGTCGAAAGAGGAGCAAAGGGAGAAGCTAGAGTCATTGCTTAATGAATTTGGATTGAATAAAATCAGGAAAAGTCTGGGAATTCAATTGTCTGGTGGGGAACGAAGACGCACTGAGATTGCCCGTACACTTTCGTTAAATCCATATTTTATACTTCTTGACGAACCTTTTGCCGGAGTAGATCCTATCGCAGTAGAAGATATTCAATCAATTATTTCGGGATTAAGCGAAAGAAATATTGGAATTTTGATCACAGATCATAATGTACATGAAACATTAACCATCACCGATCGTGCATATTTGCTTTTCGAAGGAGAAATATTAAAGGCCGGAACTGCTGAAGAACTGGCCGAAGACGAAGAAGTAAGAAGACTTTATTTAGGGAAAAATTTTGAATTGCGATAATTGGCAAATTTTAAGTAAGTTTGCAAAAATTTTCTTTACGCGGGTGTGGCGGAATTGGTAGACGCGCCAGACTTAGGATCTGGTACCGCAAGGTGTGTGGGTTCGAGTCCCTTCATCCGCACTTGGTAAAACCGCTGATGATTCCGGGAAACTTAACGGTGCTATCAGGCGGTTTTATTGGTTTATCCCATAGAGGTTTACCAGAAATAGTTATGAGTTTTATTAAACATTTATCTAATTGAAGTAGAATGAACATTAAAAATCAAAAGATTGACGATCTGAATTCGGTTGTGACCATCAAACTTGTTCCTGAAGATTATGTGGTTAAGGTTGATGAAGTATTGAAAGATTACCGCAAAAAAGCTAAAATAGATGGTTTCCGCCCCGGCATGGTTCCCGCAGGACTTATTAAAAAACTTTACTATAAACCCATTCTGGCTGAGGAAATTAATAAGCTTATTTCTGAAAACTTAATGAATTATATACGGGATGAGAAATTGAAAATTCTTGGTGAACCTCTCCCTCATAAAGAAACTGAAAAACAGATAGACTTTGATAAGGATACAGAATTCGAATTTTCATTCGACCTTGGTTTGTATCGTGAATTTTCACTTAATGTTTCTGAAAAAGACAAAGTGCCTTATTATTCAATAAAGGTTGAAGACAGCGTAATTGATGAATATAAAGAAAATGTAACCAAACGATTTGGCGATTTTTCACCGGTTACCGTTGCAGGGAAAGATGAACTTCTTAAAGGAACTCTTTCTCAGCTTGACGAAGCAGGCAACTTACTTTCAGATGGAATTAGAGCTGAAAATATCAGTATGTCGCTTGATATGATGAAGGATGATTCAGTAAAGAAACAATTTAAAGGGAAAAAAGCAGGAGAAAGTGTGGATTTCGATTTGCGTAAAGCATATCCATCAGATGTTGAACTGAGCTCACTTCTCAGAATTGATAAGGAATTGGTTGCTTTGATCCAAGGTAACTTCAGAATTGAAATTGCTGAAATTCTTGAATTCAAAAAACATGAAATCAATCAGGAGCTTTTTGATAAAGTATATGGTGAAAATCAGGTAAAATCAGAAACTGAATTTCTCGAAAAACTTGTTGGAGAGCTGAAAAGCAATTACGAAAGAGAAACTGATTATAAATTTGCAATCGACTCAAAAGATTATCTTATTAAAAAAGCCAAGGTTGAATTACCAGTAGGTTTCCTGAAAAGATGGATTCTTGAAGCAAATGAAAAAATGACTGCTGATCAAATTGAGAAAGAATTTTCAGAATATGAAAAAGAATTCCAATGGCAGCTTATAAAAGATCAGATAATTCGTGAAAACGACATCAAGGTAACAGAGGAAGAATTGCTCCAATATGCTGTAAACATGGCGAAAAACCAGTTTTATCAATATGGCTTATATAATGTGCCCGAGGAACATATCATACAGTATGCAAAAGAGCAACTTTCCAAAAAAGATGAGGCACGAAGGCTTTATGAACAGAAATTTGAAGAGAATATCTATAAATTCATGAAAGATACTGTAAAGCTTGACATGAAGGATACAACCTCAGAAAAGTTTAAAAAGATGTTTGAAAAATAAATTATTGTCTTAAAAACCCCCATTGAATGAACTCAAAAGACGATTTTCGCAGGTATGCAACTAAGCATATTGGCATTAGCAGTCAAAACCTCGATCGCTATACATCAGTTTATGACAGTTATATTTCTCCTACTATCATTGAGGAGCGTCAGCTTAATATTGCTACGATGGATGTTTTTTCTCGGCTAATGATGGATCGTATTATATTTCTAGGGACTCCGATTGATGATTATGTGGCTAATATTATTCAGGCACAATTACTGTATTTAGAGTCTGCCGATCCTTCAAAAGACATACAAATCTATTTCAACACTCCTGGTGGCGGTGTTCATGCGGGACTTGGAATTTATGATACAATGCAGTATATCGGCTCTGATGTTGCAACTATTTGCACAGGAATGGCCGCATCAATGGGGGCTGTATTATTATGTGCCGGAACAAAGGGGAAACGTTCAGCTCTTCGCCATTCCCGCGTAATGATTCACCAACCTATGGGTGGAACTCAGGGACAGGCAACCGACATCGAAATCACCACAAGGGAGATCATTAAGCTTAAAAAGGAACTTTACGATATCATTGCAGAACATTCGGGAAATACCTTTAAAAGAGTTGAAAAAGACTCTGATCGTGATTACTGGATGACTGCCGATGAAGCCAAATCTTATGGAATGATTGATGAAGTTCTCGTAAGAAATGCGCCTAAAAAGTGACAAAAACCGCTGGTAAAATGGATCGTTGCTCTTTTTGTGGAAGGGAAAAAAAAGAAACAAATCTGCTTATCGCAGGTATATCAGGACACATATGTGATCGCTGTATTGATCAGGCATACACTATTGTTCAGGAAGAGACTGGAAAAAAGGGAAATTTTAATTTTGATCAGTTGAAGCTTCTCAAACCTGCAGAAATAAAAACTTTTCTGGATTTATATGTAATCGGACAGGATGAAGCTAAGAAATACCTTTCTGTTGCGGTTTACAACCACTATAAGAGGTTAATGCAAACTAGTGTTAAGGATGCTGATGATGTTGAAATAGAGAAGTCAAATATAATTCTCGTTGGCGAAACCGGAACTGGAAAAACTTTGCTGGCACGCACGATTGCTAAAATGCTTCATGTTCCTTTCACTATTGTAGATGCTACAGTTCTTACTGAGGCAGGCTATGTTGGTGAAGATATTGAAAGTATTCTTAGCCGTCTTTTACAAGTAGCTGATTATAATGTTGAAGCTGCTGAAAAAGGAATTGTTTTTATTGATGAGATTGATAAAATTGCCCGGAAAGGCGATAACCCCTCGATCACCCGCGATGTATCGGGAGAAGGTGTGCAGCAGGGTCTCCTCAAACTTCTTGAGGGTTCCATCGTAAATGTACCACCACAAGGAGGCAGGAAGCATCCCGATCAGAAAATGATCGCTGTTAACACAAAGAATATTCTTTTCATATGTGGCGGGGCATTTGACGGAATTAACCGTAAAATCGGACAAAGACTCAATACTCAGGTTGTTGGATACACAGCCAGCAAATCCAAAGAGCATATTGATAAGGATAATCTTTTGCAATATATTGCGCCTCAGGACTTAAAAGCATTTGGTCTGATTCCTGAAATTATCGGGAGATTGCCAATTCTTACTTATCTCAGCCCGCTCGATCGAACTGCACTTAGAAGAATTCTCACCGAGCCCAGAAACGCCATTATCAAACAGTACGAAAAGCTGTTTGGTATGGATGGTATTAAGTTAGAGTGGGATGAAAATGTTTTCGATTATATTGTTGACAAGGCAATTGAATTTAAACTTGGTGCTCGTGGTTTGCGTTCAATTTGTGAGGTGATTATTATAGATGCAATGTTTGAATTGCCCTCAAAGAGTGAGAAATCGGTTACTATCAGCTTGGATTATGCTAGGGAAAAACTTGAAAAAGCAAACATTCAGCGCCTGAAAATGACCGGATAATTTGTTGTTCATCCAAGTGCGACTTCGATCACATTATTATATCTGCGGGTTTAAATGAAATCCAAATTAGGTCTGGTTTATATAAGTCTTATTCTTGCAATGCTTTTCTGGGGCTACACTTTTGTTGCCTTTAAATTTGCACTCGAATCATTCAAACCAATCAGTATAATTTTCTACAGATTAGTTATTTCAGTTGTTTTTCTATTTGTGTTTTCCCGACTTACAGGAAAACTTCAGCCCATCAGAAAAGAAGATTACAAACTTTTTGTTATAATGGCATTTTTCGAGCCTTTTCTTTATTTTCTAGGGGAGAGTTTCGGATTAACCTATGTTTCATCCACAATTGGATCTGTTATCATCGCAATTATTCCGTTAATTGTACCTATTGCTGCTTATTTTATGTACCGGGAACGACTTACCTTTCTTAACTGGATTGGTTTATTAGTTTCTTTTGCAGGGGTCATTGCTGTTGTAATTTCAAGCGAAGTTGAAATGATTGCTAGACTAACAGGAGTTTTGCTATTGTTCCTTGCAGTATTGTCGGCTGTGGGGTATTCGCTAATGGTTAAGGGATTGTCGCATAAGTATAATGGTTTTACGATTACAGCTTACCAAAATGGAATAGGAGTATTTATGTTCCTGCCGCTGTTTCTATGGTTTGATGCGGGAACCATGATGTCTGTTGACATATCATCGGTATCCATGATCTCCTTATTGTACCTTGCTATATTTGGGTCTTCACTTACTTTTGTGCTTTTTACTTTTGCCATTCGTGAATTAGGGGCTTCAAAGGCTAATATTTTTTCAAACCTGATACCGGTATTTACTGCTATTTTCTCCTATTTTCTTCTCAAAGAATCTATGCCGGGACTAAAGGTTGCGGGTATTTTTGTCGTGCTAATTGGTGTATTCCTTTCTCAGGTGAAGTCAATAAAATTTAAAAAAAGTAAAGCTCCCCCTGTTAATTACCAGTTTCCTGGTTAACCACAATGTGATGCAAAATTCTGCAAGTGAAATTGAAAAAAAAGCAAAACTTGAGGAGAAAGCAAACAAGGGATTAATAAAATCCCTGAAAAAAAAGCATCCACGGAATCTTGATGAGATTTTTCAAACCGCACATGAATATGTATTCCAAAAAACGGATTGCCTCGCATGTGCCAATTGCTGCAAGACGCTTGGCCCCCGGTTATCCAATCCCGATATAGAAAGATTAGCGAAATATCTTAAAATTAAAACAGTTTCGTTCATTAGTAACTACCTTAGAGTTGATGAAGATGGGGATTATGTTTTTAAACAAATGCCATGTCCGTTTCTTGAGCCTGACAATAAATGCCAGGTTTATGAGCAACGGCCGAAAGCATGCCGGGATTATCCCCATACAGACAGAAAAAAAATGCAGCAAATTCTCGACCTTACCTTAAAGAATAGCTATGTTTGTCTGGCTGTAACTGACATACTGGTAATGATCAGAAAAAGTAATGGTCACGGAATTTAACTTCAAACTAATGATTTTAGCATGAAGTATTTCTTTATTGTTCAGGGAGAGGGAATGGGGCATACTACCCAGTCGATTGCATTACGGTCAATACTTGAAAGAAATGGACATTCAGTAATCATAACTTTCACAGGAACAAATTTCTTCAAAAGGAAGAACCCATTATACATTGATATTCACCACAAAACGTTTTTTAGTCCCGTTTTTCTACCACGAAAGGATAAACAAGGAATCAATTTATTCAGGACTTTTATTTACAATTTTCTTCTAGCACCATTTTACCTTTATTCCATCATTCAAATCGCCTATCGTATCAGGGCTTCCGGGGCAGATTCAGTAATTGTTTTTTATGATATGGTTGGCCAGCTTGGAAGTTTTTTCTCGTTTTCAGGAAAGCCGGTTTTTTCTGTATCACACCATTTTTTCTTTAATCGCCCTGCATTAAAGTGGCCATTAAAACGAAAAGCCGAAAGATGTTTACTAATCATTCACTCTTGGATGGCATCAGTCGGAGCAAAGAAAAAGCTTGCATTATCCTTCTCAGAAGAGCCAAGTATTCCAGATAAAAACATTTATGTAGTTCCTCCTTTGATTCGCAGTGAGATTCTTGAAAGTAAAGCGCAGGCAGGGAAACACATTCATGTTTACAGCCTTCAGGCGGGCTTTCTGCAATCTGTTAATGAACTTGCGAAAAAATTTCCTGAAAAAGAATTCCGTGTTTTTTTGAACGATATTCCAAAAGACTTTGAACATCTAGCCAATGTAAATGTTTTTACTGTTTCGAAGGATAAATTCAAAGAGTCACTTGTAACGGCAGGACTTGTTTTATGCACCGCTGGATTTGAGACACTTGCAGAAGCAATTTATCTGAATAAGCCTTTAATAGTTGTGCCCTCCAAAGGACATTTTGAGCAATATTGCAATTCACTGGATGTAAGCAGAATTGGAGCCGCAATTGTATACGAGGATTTTAATTTTCCCCATTTACCGGTTTCAAAAAATAATTCTTCATTTGTTCCGTTTGTAAAATGGGTAGATAAATCTGAACAGATATTTCTGAAGTACTTATTAAATGAATAGTTTGTGCGCCAGTTTGTTTTTTTGTAGGTTTATGAAGTAAAAATTTATTCAAGTACTCTAGCAATTTTATATTGAATGAGAAAGCTTTTTTTTATTTTTTTCCTTGCTATTGGACTGACTGTTCCTACCATTGCTCAGATCGGAGGTCACTACACTTATGCTTTTCTTAATCTTACAAATTCTGCACGTGTTGCTTCGCTTGGAGGAAAATCTGTGTCTATTTGGGGAGATGATCTGAATTTGCCTTTTCATAATCCCTCCCTTCTGAATGCTCAGATGGATAAACATATTGTACTAAATTATGTTGGATATTTTGCAGGAATCAAGTACGGTTATGCAAGCTTTGCACGTGATTTTGGCAAAAAAGGAACTTTTGCAGCTGGAATGCACTATTCGAACTATGGAACGTTTACCGGAGCTGATGAATTGGGCGTTTTAACGGGCGATTTTCGAGCTGCGGAATATGCTTTGAACTTAATTTACTCAAGGAAAATCGACAGCATGCTTAGTGTTGGGGTAAACCTAAAGCCCATCTACTCTAATCTGGAAGCCTATAGTTCTTTTGGCTTAGCAGCAGATCTTGGGATTACTTATTTTAACCCGGAACGTTTGTTCACTGCGGCAGTAGTTATGAAAAATTTGGGCAGTCAGATAATTAAATATTACGAAGGTGCAGAGCGTGAAAATATGCCCTTTGAAATTCAGGCTGGTGTTTCGCAGAAATTACTGCATGCACCTTTCAGATTCTCTCTTACTTTACAGCATCTTCAGAGATTTGATCTTACCTACAAAAGCACAATCGATAACAGAAATCTATTTGATCCTTCGAATGGAGAAAAGATTACAAAAAACAAGTACGAGGTTTTTGGAGATAAACTTATGCGGCATGCTATTTTTGGAATGGAGTTTATTCCCGGAGAGAATTTCTATGTTAGTGTAGGATACAATTATCAGCGAAGACAGGAATTAAAAGTTCCAATAAGTACTGGTATGGTAGGTTTTTCTTGGGGCTTTGGTCTGAAAATAAACAAATACCGGTTTAGCTATGGCCGTTCTACCTACCATCTGGCTGGCGCTTCCAATCATTTTTCCCTATCTGTGAATCTGTCGGAGTTTTATTCCCGTAATTAGAGGAATAATTGATTTCCAGAATTTTTCCTATTATCTTTTCTTGTATTAATGCTTTCCACTTAATAAGAGTTGCTATTTTTGCAGTTCAATTATTTACTTATGCATAGCACCCTTCCTTCTCTTGTAATTGCCATTGACGGGCATTCATCCACAGGCAAAAGCAGTTTTGCCCGCGCAATAGCTTCAGAACTTGGCTATGTGTATATTGATAGCGGTGCTATGTACCGTGCAATCACACTTTTTTCCATGCGAGAAAGAATCATTATCGACGAGCTGGTAGACGAAACTAAACTGGAGGAAGCTATAGACTCAGTGATGATTTCATTTGTGAAAAATATTAAAAGTGGTAAAAATGAAATGTTTCTGAACTTAGAAAATGTGGAAGAAGAGATCAGAGGAATCAAAGTTTCAGAAAAGGTTAGCATTGTAAGTAAAATAGGATTTGTAAGGAAGAAAATGGTTGCCTACCAGAGAAAAATGGGCGAAAATAAGTCGGTTGTTATGGATGGCAGAGACATAGGCACTGTTGTGTTTCCTAATGCTGAGATAAAAATATTTATGACTGCAGATCCCTTAATCCGTGCTGAGCGAAGGTTTAAAGAGCTTCAGGAAAATAATGTAGAAACTAGTCTCCACGAAATTGAGCATAACATTCTAGAACGCGATTTTATTGATCAGAATCGGGCAGAAAGCCCTTTGCGAAAAGCAGAAGATGCAGTGGTTTTAGATAATTCATATATTTCGATTGAAGAACAGATGCAGTGGTTTAAAGATCTTATATTTAAACGGTATAATTATCAGATGCAATGATTATCCGCATTGAGGAGAAATCGGGGTTTTGCTACGGTGTTGTAAGAGCTGTGGAAATGGCTGACAGCATGCTTGATAAAGGGGAGAGTTTATACAGCCTCGGGCAAATTGTCCACAATGAAGAGGAAGTACTAAGACTCGAAAAAAAGGGCTTAGTGACCATCAGCCATGAAGATCTTCCGGCACTTCATAATTGTAAGCTACTAATCAGGGCGCATGGCGAACCTCCTTCAACATATGAAATAGCTAAACGAAACAGGATTGAGTTAATTGATGGCACATGTCCGATTGTAAGCAAAATTCAAGTAGCTATCGCTCAGAAAGCAAAGGAGCCGGATGCAATAATTGTAATCTTTGGAAAGTTAGACCATCCTGAAGTAGAAGGACTTTTTGGTCAGTCTCCAAAAAACACGTATGTTATTGGTTCCATTGAAGAAATTAAAGAGCTCCCCGAATCTTCTAACGTACATCTCTATTCGCAAACTACAATGGATTCAAAAGCGTTTCAGAACTTAATCGAGGTTCTCGAGAAGAAACAGACTGACGAGCATGGAAGACTTCTAGTTCATAATACCATTTGTGGTCATGTTTCTCATCGCAGGCCAGGTTTACAGAAATTTGCTTCCGAAAACGACCTGATTATTTTCGTGGGAGGTAAAAATAGTTCAAATGGAAAGGTTTTGTACCAAGTTTGTAGGGATGTGAATCCCAGAACCTATTATGTGGGGAGTCCGGATGAATTGGTAAAACATTGGTTTGAGGGAGCAAAAACAGTTGGAGTGGCAGGCGCAACTTCAACTCCACGTTGGCAGATTGATACAATAACAGATAAAATCAGGGAAATTGACAGTCTATAAAAAATTAATACTTTGTTTAGATAGTTTTGTGTTTTAATACTAATTTAGCGCTTGGTTTCCGGTATAGGGAGGCTGAAGTATTAGCAAGAAAATAAATTGATTAATGGGAAAAATTAAAAGAATTGGAGTTTTAACTTCTGGAGGTGATTCACCTGGAATGAACGCTGCAATACGTGCAGTTGTTCGTACTGCTATTTATAATAAACTTGAAGTAGTAGGAATTCGCCATGGTTATAATGGTATGATAAATGGCCATTTTAAGGAAATGAAAACCTTTAGTGTCAGCGATATTATCGCCCGAGGTGGTACCATTTTGAAAACTGCCAGAAGCGAAGAATTCAGAACTGCTGCGGGTCGTAAAATTGCCTACGCAAACCTTAAAAAGGAAGGCATTGATGGTGTTGTAGTTATCGGGGGAGATGGTTCACTTACAGGAGCCCGAACATTTTGTGATGAATATTATGATATCCCTTTTGTAGGAATACCGGGAAGTATTGATAACGATATTTTCGGAACCGATTATGCAATAGGATATGATACCGCTTTAAATACAGTTATTGAAGCAGTCGATAAAATCAGAGATACAGCAAGTAGCCACAACCGTTTGTTTTTTATTGAAGTAATGGGTCGTGATGCAGGATTTATTGCAGTTCACAGCGGCATAGCCTGCGGTGCAGAAGCTATTTTTATTCCGGAAGTAAAAAATCAGACAGCAGGATTAAAGAATTATCTTGAAAAAGGATTTAAAAGAAAAAAATCCAGTAATATTATCATAGTTGCTGAAGGTGATGACGAAGGTGGAGCAATGGAAATAGCTGAAAAAGTTAAAGACGATTTCAAAGAATATGATGTTAGAGTTTCTATTCTCGGTCATATTCAGAGAGGCGGATCACCTACTGCGTACGACCGGGTTTCAGCAAGTAAATTTGGTTTCTACGCTGTTCAGGCATTACTGGATGATCAAAAAAGCGTAATGATTGGTTTCAAGAACGGGGAAATCGTTCATGTTCCTTTCAATAAAATTATTAAACAGCAAAAAGCCGTTGAAGCTTCACTAATTCAGATGGCTGAGATTCTTTCTGTTTAGAACTTTTAGACGAAATATTAAAGCGCAATTACCCCAATCTGGGAGTTGCGCTTTTTTGCTTTCTCAAGAAAATAGCAGAAACCCATTACTTGCTTTTTTTATATCTTTATAGGAACAAATTCAGTATGCCAGAATCCCTGCATTTTGCCGAAGTAATACTTCCATTCCCTATAAATCAGCTTTTCAGCTATGCTATTCCTGAAAGCCTGATTGATACAGTTCATGCAGGTAAGAGAGTAATCGTTCAGTTTGGTCCCAGAAAGTTAAGTACGGGAATTGTCCGCCGTACCCATAGTAAATCCCCCGAAATAAAAGAAATAAAGCCTATTCTTGAAGTTCTTGATGACTATTCTTTGGTTACCGAAGAGCAGATGAAATTTTGGGAATGGATGGCCGGATACTATATGTGCGCACCCGGTGAGGTTTTTAAGGCTGCGCTACCATCCGGACTCAAGCTTGAAAGTGAATCGAAAATATTAACGAATGAAGATTTTGATGCAAAAGATTTAAAAAAGGAACATCTGGAAACCTTGTTTTACACCATTCAAAATAACCCCGGTCTTTCGATTCAGGAACTTTCTAAACTTACCGGAAAGCCTAACATTACGGCTGAGATAAGAAAACTCATAGATTTTGATGCAGTTTATCTGGAGGAAAAACTCAGAGAAACTCTTCGCGTTAAAAAGGAGAAAATACTTTTTTTGGCTACTCACCTTTTTTCGGAAACAGACCTTCAGAACTGCCTCGACAAGCTCAAATCGGCACCCAAGCAAGAGGAATTGATGAATGATATAATTAGCAGGTCTTTGGATGCAGAGGGAAACCTGGTGAAAACGGCCATTCCAGTTTCCGATATTATCGGCAAACACAGCCCTGTTTCAATTAAAGCTTTGGCAGATAAGGGATTGATAGTAAGGGAGGTACGAGCATTAAATTTCGTTGAGAATTTCGAGGGAAAACCCAGTAGGCCAGTTGATCTTAATCAAGGACAACAAGTTGCATTTGATTTAATTAACCAACTATATGGTGAAAAAGATGTGGTTTTGCTCCATGGGGTTACTTCGAGCGGAAAAACTGAGATTTATATTCATCTTATTCAGGAGATGATTTCGCAAAATAAGCAGGTTTTATATCTGCTTCCGGAGATTGCGCTTACCTCCCAAATTGTTAACCGTCTCCGAAAAGTTTTTGGTGATGATGTAGGAATTTATCACAGTCGATTTTCTGATGGTGAGAGGGTTGAGGTGTACCGTCGTACTGCATCTCCCGGGGGAAACAGATATAAAATAATTCTGGGCGTGCGATCAGCTATTTTCCTTCCTTTCAGTGATCTTGGGCTAATAATAGTTGACGAGGAACACGAAAATACATATAAGCAATTCGATCCAGCACCTCGTTATAATGCACGCGATTCATCTATGGTGCTTGCTGCATTGCATGGTGCAAAAGTTTTATTGGGTACCGCAACGCCCTCAATAGAAACTTATGCAAATGCTCTTTCGGGAAAGTATGGACTGGTTAATCTTACTGAGCGTTACAATAAAGTGTTAATGCCCGAAATCAGAATAGCTGATATACGCGATGCCCGCAAAAGGAAAACAATGATTTCGGTTTTCACTCCTTCACTTATCGATGCCATTTATACTACTGTTGCAAACGGAAAACAAGTTATACTTTTCCAGAATCGAAGGGGATTTTCATCGTATATTATAGATGAAACCTGCGGCTGGATTCCAAAATGTAAGATTTGTGATGTAAGTCTTACCTACCATAAATTCAGAAACAGTCTGGAGTGCCATTACTGCGGTTATACCAGGAAGGTTCCGTCAAGCTGTGAATCTTGCGGAAGTACCCGGCTCACGAACAAAGGTTTTGGGACAGAAATGGTTGAGGATGAAATTGCTTTAATTTTTAAAGGGATTAGAGTTGCCAGGCTTGATCTCGATACTAGCCGTACACGAAATTCCTATGAATTAATTTTGGAATCATTTGGTAAAGGTGAAATAGATATTCTTGTTGGAACCCAGATGCTTTCCAAAGGGCTCGATTTTGAAAATGTTGCATTGGTTGGAATTCTTGATGCCGACCAGATGCTTAATTTTCCTGATTTCAGAGCCTTTGAAAGGAGTTATCAGCTTATGGCACAGGTAAGTGGCAGGGCAGGGCGAAAGGATAAACAGGGAAGTGTTATTATTCAGACTACCGATCCCCAACTTCCATTGATACAGTATGTGAAACAGAATGATTATCAAGCAATGTTCAGGGAGCAGATTGAAGAAAGGCAACTATTTAACTATCCTCCATTTGTAAGGATGATAAGAATTACTCTTAAACATAAGGAATTTCAGGCAGTTCAGAGGGCTGCAAACTCACTTGCAGAAGAAATGAGAATTGTTTTCGGAAGGAGGGTTTTGGGTCCGCAACAGCCATTGGTGGGAAGGATCAGCAATTATTATTTATTGAATATACTATTGAAGATCGAGAAGAAATCCTCATTTGAAAAGGCCAGAAAGTTGCTTTCAGATATTATCCGCGAAGCATCAAATGCCGATGTAATGTCGGGAGTGAGGATTTTGCCGGATGTGGATCCGTATTAAAAAGAGTACCTGCATAAAAATTAATATATTTGTCCTAAATCAGAAATTTACCGGTATGTTCGAAAATACAGATATCGACAAGCTCTTCAAAAAATTTAAGAAACAAAAAGTTCTAATTATCGGGGATGTTATGATCGACTCATACCTCTGGGGACGAGTTGACAGAATTTCTCCAGAAGCACCGGTGCCGGTTTTATCGAATATCCATATAGAAAAACGACTTGGAGGTGCTGCAAATGTTGCCCTCAATATTAAAGCAATGGGAGCAGTACCAATTCTTTGTTCTGTTATTGGAGATGATGATAGCGGTAAGGAATTTATAGATTTGATGAGTTGTCAGAATCTTACTGATGTTGGGATTATCATAGTAAACAATAGAATCACAACACGAAAAACCCGTGTAATCAGCGGGAATCAGCATTTACTCAGGCTCGATGAGGAGCAGGACAATTATATTAAAGCCGAACCTGAGAAAAGGATTATCGATTTTGTAGAAAACATAATTACAGAAGGAAGGATCGATTCTATTATTTTTCAGGATTATGATAAGGGAGTGATAACCCCGAAAATCATTAAGGAAGTTATATCGGCCGCAAATAAGCAAAAGGTTCCAGTTCTTGTAGATCCAAAAAAACGTAATTTCCTGAATTACGAAAAAGTGAGTTTGTTCAAACCAAATTTTAAAGAACTCAATCAGGGTCTTAAAGCAGAAATCGATAAACACGATATGGAGAGCATTGCCACAGCCATGGAAAATCTGCGAAAATCAAGAGATCATCAAATGGTAATGGTAACTCTTTCAGAACTTGGTATTATGATCAACGATAAAAATGATTACCATCATATTTCAGCCGAAATACGTGATATTGCAGACGTTTCAGGGGCAGGCGACTCAGTCATAAGCATTGCCAGTCTCTGTTTGGCTGCAGGATTACCTCCTATTGAAATAGCTGCTCTTTCAAACCTGGCTGGTGGACAGGTATGCGAAAGGGCAGGCGTGGTGCCAGTTGACAGGGATCAGCTTCTTGAAGAGTTCAGAGTGTTTCTTAAGGATTCTGAAGAATCATAAACAATGGAAAAACTATTTCCAGTCGTAAGGAGTTACCTGATATACATAATAATTCAGCCAGTTTGAAAACAAAAGGTTAGCATGGGCTCTCCATTTGGTAATCGGTGGCAACTTAGGATTATTATCAGGGAAGTAATTCTCAGGTACTTCAACAGGAATCCCTTTTAGCAAATCTCTTTCATATTCTTTTTTAAGTGTCAGGGGATTATATTCGAGATGCCCCGAAATAAATACTTGCCGGCCGTCTTTGGAAATTACTATATTAGAACCAACCTTTTCTGACCAAGCAAGCATAAAAAGATCAGGGTGATTTCTAAGATCCTGAATATGATTTTCGGTATACCGAGAATGTGGTGCAGGGAATATATCGTCGAATCCACGAACCAACGGAACTTTGGAATCTGTGATATGATGATCAAAAATTCCGGATGCTTTTTTATTCAGAGGATATTTTTTAATTCCATAATGATAATACAAACCGGCCTGCGCACCCCAGCAAATATGCAAGGTATTAGTTACATTGGTTTTACTCCATTCAAGAATCTCACAAAGCGACTTCCAGTAGTCAACCTCTTCAAATTCAAGTAATTCAACAGGTGCGCCAGTGATTATTAAGCCATCATAACGATGATGTTTGATCTGGTCGAAGGTTTTATAAAACACCTGTAGATGTTCACGGGGAGTATTTTTTGATTCGTGCTCATCCATATAAAAGAGGTCAAGTTCAAGCTGAAGGGAAGTGTTGGAAAGATTTCTGATCAGATCAGTTTCGGTAACAATTTTATGTGGCATCAGGTTTAGTAATGCAATACGAAGAGGTCTGATGTCCTGATGAATAGCCTGTGCTTCTTCCATTATAAAGATATTCTCATTCTTGAGTTCAGTTATTGCCGGAAGATTATTTGGAACATTTATAGGCATCGATTTTATTTTATAGGGTTTTCAAAAATCAGGAATTTGTTATTTAAGGTAAATACCTGAATTGAGATTTTTGTTCAAAGATAAATGACTATGCGACATTTTTTCTGAATATGATGCAAAAATAATAATCAATTTCAGGCTTGTATTCTTATTGGCGGCAAAATATCGTGATTATTCGACTCACGTAAGTTATATTTGGCAATTAATATGAATATTGTGAAAAGCGACAAAGTCCGCGATTATAACATCACAAAACAAGAATGGGTTTTAAATGGCGAAACGGTTTTGTATGCCAGTGCCGAAAGTTTGAAGGCCACGTTGGAGTATGATTTTAAGCTAGAGAAAATATTTAGTTACAGCGGTTTAAGCCAACAAGAAATTATAGAGCATATAGCACAATTTATTTCCAACTTGTGGCAAATTCACATTTTTGGAGAAGGAAATACAAGAACAACGGCAATTTTTTTAATAAAATATCTTCGCAAACTTGGTTTTAAAGAGGTAAATAATAATTTGTTTGCAGAGTATTCGTGGTATCTCCGCAATGCACTTGTGCGAGCTAATTTCGAAGATTTGTCAAAAGGCATTCACAAAACCGATAAATATCTTATCAGTTTTCTGTTAAACTTACTTCATCAAGAAAATCATTTGCTAAAAAACCGTGAAATGCACATTCATTACGTCCCGCCTCTAAATGACACTGTAAATGCGAAAAATGATACTGTAAATACGAAAAATGATACTGTATTTTATTTGATAAAGCAAAATATTAAAATAGCAGCTGCCGAAATTAGTGAAAAATTGAATATAAGTTTAAGTACTGCAAAAAGTAAAATAAAAGAGCTTAAAGAGAAGGGAATAATAGAAGGTATAGGAAGCGACAAAACAGGATATTGGAAAATTGATGAATAATAAATTTGAATGAAGGTAATCAAACGAGATAATTCAATAAGGCATAAGCAGTTTTATTTGGTGATGCTGATGACAGGGTGTCGGATTCTTCCTGTACGCTGTTTTCCAAAACTTTTTTATTTAATGTGTGTTTACTACTTTTGAAATCCAATAAATTGTACTCAAGCTTATGCAATTCGAAACTAAAGCAATCTGGGCAGGACAGGAAGCCGACAAAACCACCGGAGCTACAATTGTTCCGATTTATCAGACATCCACCTTTACACAAGAAGAGGTAGGAAAACATAAAGGATATGAATACTCCAGAGTTGCCAACCCAACCCGTACAGCGCTCGATATATGTCTTGCATCCCTGGAAGAGGGTAAATATGGATTGTCCTTTGCCTCTGGATTGGCTGCAGAACATGCAATCCTTTCAATTTTGCGCCCAAACGATCATATAATTGTTCCCGAAGATATGTACGGAGGAACTTACAGGCTTATTAAAGAAGTTCTTGAACCAAATAACATAAAGGTTACTTTTAGCGATTTCACTGATCTTGAGGCTGTAAAAGCAGCATTTTTGCCAACGACAAAATTAATTTGGATCGAAACTCCTACCAATCCTGTTCTTAAAATATTCGATATTCAGGCTATAGCAGAGTTTAGTCATAAGAAAAAAGCAATTGTGGTAGTAGATAATACTTTCGCAACTCCTTATTTCCAAAAACCTCTACTTCTTGGTGCTGATATAGTTATTCACAGTACTACAAAATATATTAATGGACACTCCGATATTATCGGGGGAGCTGTAATATTGAACGATCCGGAGATTTACGAGAAAATTTTTCTGATTCAGAAAACAGTAGGAGCTGTGCCTTCGCCTTTCGATTCCTGGCTCACACTGCGGGGAGTTAAAACACTTGCCATCAGAATGAGGCAACATGAACAAAATGCATTTCAGGTTGCGGAGTTCCTTAAAACATCATCAAACGTGGAGAAAGTATTATTTCCAGGTTTAAAAGATCATCCGGGTCATGATATTGCTAAAAAGCAAATGACAGGCTTTGGTGGACTTGTTTCTTTTCGTATTAAAGGAGGATTGAAGGAAGCCAATTTATTTTTCAAAAAATTAGAGATATTTCAACTAGCAGATAGCCTTGGAGGCGTGGAATCGCTTGCTAATTATTCTGCTTTGATGACACATGAGTCTTTCCCGGCTGAGTTAAGGCAAAAAATTGGAGTAACTGATAACCTCATTCGTCTTTCAATAGGAATCGAGCATATTGATGATTTGCTTCTTGATTTAAAGAGTGCTTTAAAATAATCAATACCAACAGTAAAAATTCTTGAGGCCTATTGAAATTGGAACAAATCCAATTAGTAAAGGAGCGAAATAATTGCATTTTCGGCATTTATAATTTAATGTCGTTGACTTAAGAAATTTTCCGATTCTAAAAAATGCCCCACCCCAACCTCCCGAGTTCGGGACAGGCTCTCCCCCAAGTTGGAGGGGCAAGTCTGACTTAAATATGAAGATAAAATTAGAAAAGGGAAGAATATTA
>JBBQAQ010000022.1:0-62477 GCA_038316435.1 Bacteroidales bacterium
ATATTCTGGTTCAACCCGTTGCCTTCGGCGAGCTCGTAAACTCGGTTCAGGGCTGTTAAAATTCAGCGTTCAGTAGCCGTGGGCTAACGCCCACGGTTATTGAAATTTAGCCACTTTGTGGCATTAAATACCAATGAAACCGATATGTTTCGAAAAACACAAGCACCAATGAACCGAGTTTACGAGCTCGCCGAAGGAAATATAATTCAGCAACATGTGGGTTTACCTTCGGTGAGCCCTTCGGGGTTCATCCGACCACTGAAATAAATTATATACGGATGAAACGAGCATGTTTAGTCGTAATCAAAACACTTATGAACAAAATCATGCGACTTCCATCCGACCTTTAAAAATCAATTTTGTTCGGATGAAATCCAGCATGAAAAATAAATAATTAGTTTGATAGCACATCAAAATAAGAATTTACCTTCGCCCGGGAAATATCATCTGGTTAAATCAATAATGCTATTTGTTTTCACCTGATTCGCTTCCCGCTTTAAAATACCCCGACAACGCCTTAACATAGTTATCAAAAGCTTCGGCTCCCTTGCTGGTTATAAAACATGTTGTGAGTGGATAGTTATTCCTAAAACTTTTTTTTACATCAATATATCCCTCGTCTTTCAGCTTTGTAAGTTGAATGCTGAGGTTCCCTTTCGTTGAGCCGGTTTGTTCAAGCAGATAAATGAATTCTGCCGATTCCACACCAATCAGCAGGGATATTATTGCCAGTCGCAACTGAGAGTGCAATATGGGATCAAGTGGCTCAAACATTGTTTCCTTTTGAAAAATTCAGGATAATTCCGGGAATAAGGTAGGAAAGTAAAATAGTGGCTGCTACCAACAGCATCTGAGTTTCGTATGACTGAAAAGTACAGATTATTGCCATAATCCAAGCAATTATGCCCCCAGCAATCAACCATTTAAATCTGAGCATCCCTCCTGAAATAAAAGTGGCAAAACCATAAAGCATAATGATTAATGGGTTGATCTGAATTGGTGAAAGAGCCTGCTGTGAAGCAAGGAAACCAATAAATAGAATACTGATCACAAAAGCCGTCCACAAATAAAAATTTACCCTGTCAATATAAGTTTTAACTCTCGGAACGTTTTTCCTTTTCCCCATAATAAAAAAATTAATAATTACCGCCAAAGCTCCTGCCACCAGCCAGGTTAACCAATGCAACTCGCTTTTAAAAACAGTGAAAATAACGTACTGCGCTAAAGCAGCAATAAAAAACAAGCCTCCCCAGAGAATATAATAAAAACCGCCTTTCCTGAAATTCTGCCTCGAAATGCTGATCATTGATTGTATCATTTCAAGACTCTGCTGATTTGTAAATTCCTTTTCCATTTTATTATTTTATATAAGTTGGTTACAAATATAAAACTAGTTTATAATATAAACCTAATTTTCTTGAAAATATTTTTTGTCTTCATAGATTCCCTTAAAGTTTGCAGGGAGTATTATGCAGTAACCTCTTATAAATTTAAAGGACAAAGAATATTATATCCTAACTCACTTACCCACTCACTAATTTACCCCTTGCGCACCCGGCAGCCTCCCTATAAAATGCTCCTTCTGTTCAACGGTAAGTTCCCCAAACTCTGGCAAAGCATGCAACTCTGCAGGTGTCTTATGCTTATTCAGATTCACAAATACAATTTTCCCCATCCCTTTTCCAAACTCACCCCTGAAATCATAGAAAGCAGCAATAATAGTAAGTTTACCTTCATGTATTAAATCTCTGTACTTCTTATATGCTATACCAACCTGATAATCCAGATTTTTTTCAATGACATGTGCATGCAGACTTGCAAAATCTCCATCGGTTCCAAATTCATGGATAATGGGCCTCAGAAAATCCAGTTCATGTTTAATGCCTTCTGTCTCTTCACTAAATCCCTTTAAATAGGCTCTAATTGCCCCGCAATCTGAATGACCTAAAAACATCAAAACGGGTGTTTTCAAATGATAGATCCCAAAATCAACTGAACCTTCAGTAGATAAGATCTGGTTCCCAATATTCTGAATGCTGAATATTTTATTGGAAGTATCTGGCATCAGTGCTTGAAGTGGAACTCTCGAATCTGAACAGGTTACAAGGGTAATAAATGGCTCTTGCTTCATCTTGAAGCTCTCAAAGTATTCACTGCTACGGGTAGTGGTAAACTGGGTGTTTCCATCGACAATACGGGCAATTATTTCTGGAACTTTCATGTTTAGAGGTTTTTTTGTATTCCTATTCCTCGTTAAAGTAATTAATTCGTGTCTGGTATGCAAAAACTTTTATGATGTTTAAGATTCTTTATTTAAGAGTTTTTTGCTTTTGAATACCTGATTTTTAAACGCAATGCCTCAAAGTCGGAAAGAAATACGCTAAGTAATTTTGCGTTTCTTCTTGCGTCTTCGCACCTCAGCGTTTAATTCTCCCTCCATGTTAAATATCATTTTTTGCCCCGAAAGATTATTCTAAATTCGCCACGTACTTTATCCCGGATATTTTTATGGAAAGAATTCTTGTTATTGGTGCTGCAGGTCAGATAGGATCCGAGCTTGTGCTGGAATTGAGAAAACAATATGGTTATGATCATGTATTTGCCAGCGATATAAAACCCGCAAGCAAAGATGTTATGGAAAGCGGGCCGTTTCAGATACTTGATGTAATGGACGACAGACAGCTCATTCATTTCATCATCCGCCACCGTATCACACAGATTTATCACCTGGCTGCCGTTCTTTCCGGAAATGCCGAGAAACTGCCTCTTCCGGCATGGCATATCAACATGAACAGTCTAATGAATGTGCTTGAAATATCAAGAATTGTTGAAGATGTTAAGAAAGTGTTCTGGCCCAGTTCTATCGCGGTATTCGGACCAACAACTCCCCGGGAAAATACACCCCAGCTTACTACCACAGAGCCGATCACCGTTTACGGAATATCCAAACTTGCAGGTGAACGATGGTGCGATTATTATTACCACAAATACGGTCTGGATGTGAGGAGTATTCGCTACCCTGGACTTATAAGCTTCAAAACCGAAGCCGGAGGAGGAACCACGGACTATTCCGTCGAAATCTATTACGAAGCAATCCGCAACGGTACTTATGAGTGCTTCCTTTCTGAAAATACTGCCCTGCCAATGCTATTTATGCCCGATGCCATACAGGGAACCATTGATCTAATGGAAGCGGACCATAGTAAGCTGTCCATTCACAGCTCTTATAATTTAGGGGGATTTAGCGTAAGGCCAAAAGATATCTACAACGAAATAAAAAAGCATATTCCTGATTTTTCAATAAGCTACAAACCCGATTTCAGACAAGCAATCGCCGATAGTTGGCCTCAAAGCATTGATGATAGCATTGCCCGAAACGATTGGGGTTATAAAACCAATATCGGACTCGAAAAAATGACTGATATAATGCTTAAAGAGATTAAAATTAAACTTGATAGTGAAAAGAAATTAAGGGGATAATTAAATGATGCTTTGATTATTTACCAAACTTGTTCATCCTGTTATCACAATATTTAAGAATATAAAAATCCAAAACCATGTACGGAGCCATCAAAGCCCATCTGCAAAAAGAACTTACCGACATTCACGAAGCGGGATTATACAAATCCGAACGAATAATTGCTTCTGCACAGGATGCGGAAATAACCTTGAATACTGGCCAAAAAGTGCTGAATTTTTGCGCAAATAATTACCTGGGATTATCGAATCATCCTGAGTTGATTGCTGCTGCAAAAGAAGCTCTCGATTCACATGGTTATGGTATGTCATCGGTACGTTTTATTTGTGGAACTCAGGATCTTCACAAAACCCTCGAGAAAAAAATCGCTGATTATTTCGGAACTGAAGATACAATCCTCTACGCAGCCTGTTTTGATGCTAACGGAGGTGTGTTTGAACCACTCTTGGGTGAAAACGACGCCATCATTTCAGATGAACTGAATCACGCTTCAATTATTGACGGTGTAAGGCTTTGCAAAGCTCAACGCTACCGCTATAAGACAGCAAATATGGAGGATCTGGAAGAGCAGTTGAAACTTGCTCAGGCTCAACGTTTCAGGCTTATAGTTACCGATGGCGTTTTTTCAATGGACGGACATGTTGCTCCCGTTGATAAAATCGTCAAACTCGCAGAGAAATATGATGCCATGGTAATGGTCGATGAATGCCACTCTGCAGGCGTGGTAGGTGATACGGGCAGAGGAGTTACGGAACTGTACAATATCCGCGGACAGGTGGACATTATCACCGGCACACTGGGTAAGGCTTTCGGGGGAGCTATTGGCGGATTTACTACCGGAAGAAAAGAGATTATTGAGCTACTACGCCAGCGTTCAAGACCGTATCTTTTTTCAAACTCCATACCTCCTGTGGTTGCAAACGCAGGAATACGGATGTTTGATATGATGAGTAAAACAGCTGTTTTACAGACAAAACTTCACGAAAACACTGAGTTTTTCGTCTCCTCAATGATTAAGGCCGGATTTGATATAAAGCCCACCAAATCTGCCATTTGTGCAGTGATGCTTTATGATGCAAAATTGTCCCAGGATTTTGCCGCCAGTTTACTTAAGGAAGGAATCTATGCGATTGGATTCTATTTCCCTGTTGTTGCCAAAGGTCAGGCCAGAATCCGTGTTCAGCTTTCTGCCGCGCATACCCGAGCGCATCTGGAAAAGGCTATTGCTGCGTTTATTAAAGTGGGAAAGGAATTGAAGGTGCTGAAAACAAACTAAGTTATTTTCAGGGAATATGCAGTTTAAAAAATGGTGTAAACTTCCTTTGTAATGCAGTTATAACCCTTGTGGGAATTCGAAACCGTAATTTGAAAGCAAAGAATATAGTGAATTATAATAACTAACCTGCTTCCCTTAATATTCAGCAATTTAAATTTATTGACCATTGCCGTATTATTCGAAATGCAATAAACATTCGGGGTTTATATCCAATCATTTGTTCAAAGAATTTTCTTGGTATCTTATCTGCGATGGTAACACGAAAGAGAACATAATCAATTTTATGGAATTATCAAAGTTTGCAGGTTGCTCGTTCAATTGGTTACAACTATCCAATAAACCTATATTCCGACATTTTCACCTGTACCATCTCAATTCTCTCCGACCTGCCTGCAATATCAGCTGTAGTTTGCTGATCGATTGAAAATCCCCCGCAACGCATTACTTCTCCCCAGTTATAATGAATGCAGATTCCTTCGTGCTCGTCAAGAACATATTCAAACGGAATTCCGCAATAACTAAACCGCAGATATGGCTTCAGCAAGCCTTTCTTTTTTTCTTCCTTTCCGGGAACTATAAACTCCTCTTTTCTAAGCATTGCAGGCTGTATGAAGATTTGCCCATTACCCGGAATAATCCCAAGTTCCAGCCAGCGACTAAGAATATCTTCCTTAACCTGTCCTGTCATTCCGGGCTGCTGAACGCCCAGCATTGACGGGGTATGTGAATATGGATCTGTTGTAAAGGCTCCGTATTCAGAGGGATTCTTATGCAAACCTATCCCCTCCTGTATTTCACGGTAATGAGTATATAATTGTTTTATGGTTTCAAGGGATGTATCGTCAATAATAGCTTTGTGAATAATCTCACCGGTACATAAAAGTAGTTTAGAAACCATATGCCAGTAAATACAACCTAAGCCTTCATATTTGAAAAATGTGCCTGACCTACCTGTAAATGATTGATGGTCAAAAACTTCTTCATAAATATCAAGAATTTCATCTGCCTCTTTTTCACTGATTGAAAACTTCTTGCCAAGCTGATTCAAAGCCGACTTAAGGGCGGATGCATTATTGAAACTGCTGTGAAAATGGACCAATCCGGCTTCATCCTTGAGAACTATATCCTTGTTATTAGCCTTTAACAGTTTCTGAAGAATTCCGGATTTTTTCAGGCTTTTCTCAGGAATGCAGTTTTTGTCTACAAAAAGTGGTAGCTCTCTGTCGGGATACAGTGTGAAACTATTCTGATCCTTCCTGTACATTTTGCTTTTCTTCAATGCATCGAGCAATGCCAATGACTCTTCCGTTGAAAGGTATCCTGAACCAAGCACAGAAACCTGACCTTCAAGCATTTCATATAAGTTTCTAATAAGCATTTTATCCTCCCGGATGCTGATCAGATTGTAGGAATGAAACAAACCGTCGATACGCTTATTGCTTCGAATGGTGTCATTCAGGTGAAGAAGGGAAATGTCAATGAATTCAAGTATTTCAGCTTTTTGTACGGCGGCTTTTTTACCTGAATGAGCTTTGTAAATCATTTCCCGGTACTTGCTTCCTGCAGCTCCAAGCTGAAAACAGATGTCTTTTCTTTTGGTGTCGGGAAAAGCCTTGACCAAAAGTTTTTTATAAGAATCAAAACAATTTTTTACTTCATTAAAAAAGGAATAAAGTTCTTCCGATAATTTGAATTCTGCAGATTGGCTGGTACTGATAAGTCTTTTGAGAAATTCAAGATGTCGGCGGAGTTGGTAAAGACTAATCATTGATACGCCAAATCCAGTAAGTGCGTTATTGGCATCATTCCAGTCGGGTCGCTGAGTATTCATCCATATTCCGGCTCCGGGAATGTAATTGCTCAATTTCGCAAGTACACTAACCAATATCTTTTCAGTTAGGTTTACTTTATAAATCTGACCGTCTTTTCCGGTAAGTAATTTACCATCAGAACCTAAACTATCGGCAAGTTTCAGCAGTTTTTCATTAAGTTTTTCATCGAATACAATACTGTCCTGCGGATTTTTTACCATTTCATCAAATGGTTTGATCCTATATGGAACATTCGCAAATACAAACAAATCCCTGTTAAACCATGAGTCAAGCTCCCCCGGGAAAAACTTTTCGGATATTTCGAGAAGTTTTAGCAAATAAATTATTTGATGATCGCCCCAATAGCCGATGTTCGACCAAGGATCGGAAGGGTCGTGAATTTCCCAGTCAAATCCGGTACGACTTATTCTATAAGGGTTGTACCCATCTGCCGTGGAGGCATTTAGGAACTTACAGATCATCCCTCTGGTAAATAATGGATATGACATGGCAAGTGCTTCCCAGTTTTGAAAGATATCCCTCCAGTTACCTTGATAGGAAAGGGCTTCGCTGCCGTCGTCATTTTTCAGATTAACGGAGAAAATATTCCATGGCCGGCTTGGATCACCATGACGGCGGCTGAAAGATAAGGGAAGATATTCGAGTGTTAGCCTGTAAAGCTCAGTATCTCCGGTGCTTTCAGCCTTTTGAAGCAATACTGGGTATTCAGTAACTTCTTCAAAATCAGAAAGCCATTTTTCATATTTGGCGGCAATCTTCTTATTAAACTGCAAAAGATGAAGGGCAAAATCGTTTCTGCTGATTTTGTATGTGTTTTTAAAAAGGCCGCCTCTCATAACATTAAACAGCACGTTTGAAAAATGTCTGCCCGAAACCAGCTTATCAGCGCAGGTTTGAATTCCATCGCTCCCTGAAACAATCGCTATAAGATTTTCACTTCCCTTTTCTATATCTTCCAACACATTTGCCTGAAGCAATGCCGGCTTTTTCAGTTGATTTATCAATTCCTGAACATCGGACGAATCCTGTCTTGTCTCAGCTACAATGATCCATTCTTGCTTTTTACCAGGAGCAAGGCTTATAGAAGTATTGATTATAAAGGCTCCGCGTGTTCCCCGGGTTCCTGTTTCCTCCTTAACTTTTTTCCCTCCCCTGAAAAGCTGAAGTTGTTGAGTGCTTAATAATATTTTGGGGGATTTTAATCCGCTGGTCCAGACAGTTGTTACACGAAGTGCCTCACTGGGTTCAGCCCGGTCAACAGGAATTGACGACATTCGGTAGAGTGCCAGATTTACCTCTGAAATCAGCTCGTTTTTTTTATAGGCGTCCATGAGTGTAGAGAACTGCATCTGCGTCTGCCTAAGAATGCCGAATGGAAGGATATTCTGCAAGCCATCAAGAATTTCAATCTTGAGAATTTCATCAGAAAGATTGGTGATCTCAGCTTTTTTTATCCATCCATAACGATCTGAATTCATCCATGAATAGCGGAAAACCAAGCCAAGACTCTCGTTTTTTTCTTCAAATACTACCTTATTTCCCGGGATGTTTTTACAGAGATTTCTGGAACAGTTGTATAATCCTGAATATCTATCCGAGAAAGGTTCCCACAAGTATTCTTTTTTGTCGCTGTGGCATCTGACGAGAGTTATGCTGCCTGTGTTTTCTGATGAATCGTGGATTTTATCATCGGTATAATATGGGAAAAGCGCATTGTCGGGATTGATGCGTCCTGCTGATAATCCTCCCTTGCTCGACAAATACATCCAATGATCAGAATTACTCACAATACTCATGAAAAAAGGATCCATGTGATTGTAATTCCGGATGCAGTAGAATTCCTCTTCCCCGATGGTTACAATTTCCGAACTAACTTCGCTGAATGCGTCATTCAGTATAGTATTTCCAATATAAATCCGTGAGTCTTTCATGCTTATGTTGTGAAAAAAATGAATAAAAGATCCGGGAATTTTACAAACACAACGATTAAATCAGGAAAAGTACGTTCCGGATCGGTAGTAAATTAAACCAGAAGCCTGCAATAACGGACTTCTGGCGTATTTCAATAACTCTCTTTTATTGCAGAGAAAGTTATTTTTTAACCTGAAACGGGAAATTTACTGTTGCAGCATGGTTTTTACCATCAAGAACATAAACAAAAAGACGGTAAGCGCCTGCTGTTTCAGGAGCATTAAACACGACTTTATCAATTGATGTAGACCTAACAAGCTCATTTAGTGCTTCGGGACGTGTTTCAAAATCACCTCCGTCTTTAAGATCGGTACTTTCACGAAGAATTTCTGAACGAATGTAAATGCTGTCATTATCAGGATCCATAAGTTTTAAAGCTGAAGCATATTCCTTTCCTGGTTTGAGGGTAATATTATCAAATCTTGTTTTACCGTTCAAGGTCGCAGAAATAATAGATGGGCAGCGGTTTTCAGGCCAGCTACCTGTCCAGAAATTATGCATTTGGTCGATTGCTTCCGTTTCTTCATCGTTTTCAGTAAAGAGCCCGTACCATGTTGGAGTTCTTTCCTGTTTCTGTCCCCATAAAAACACAAACGAACCCATACAATTATTCGTATCTGCTAAAATTGCCTTTTGATATCGTTCAGCAATTGCTGTAGCTTTCTCGGTTGAAGTTTGTTCAATTGGTGCCTGCCAGTCGGTTAAACCAACCTCCCAATGGCCCGTTGCTCCCCATTCTGAAACAATATAGGGAGCTTTGTAACCGGCGTCGCTCAATCTCTGTGGGAGGTTTACGATATCTCCGTACATCTGAACACAAAGAAAATCGATATCCGGGCAATTTGCTGCAATGTAATCAACCTCAGTTTTTCCAATACCAGCAAGCATTGTGGTGGTTGGGTGATTAGGGTCAACTTCGTGAATCATTTTAGCGATTCCCTCTACCGCATCCCATACTTTCAGATTGGTGGCACGAAGGTTTAATTCATTTCCAATTCCCCAGCCAAGTAATGCAGGATGGTCCTTCAAGGCAACAATATCCTTCTTAATTGAAGCCAGCTGATCGGCAACATTTGCGGTATCATTGTAATCAAATCCGTGTCTTTCGCGAGCTACTTCAATACCCATCATAACCATGATGCCGTTTTTCTGTGCTTCGTCAAGAACTTCTTTCCCACTTCTTTGACCGTTATCAACACGCCAAGTGCGCATTGCGTTGGCTCCGTGCTTTGCAAGTGCTTCGATATTGCCAAATTCGCAGCCTCCGCCTTTAACAAAGAACTCGGCACCATTAACATACAAGCGACTTTTACCATCAATAGTTTTTAGTTCAACCTGGGAGGCTGTAGAGTTACTTTCTTGTTTAACAGTGGATTTGCATCCCCCTAAAATAATTGTAAACATGACTAAAATTATGATTGCGTTGTGTTTCATGACAAACTATTTTAATTTTCTTATTATTTATTTACCAGTATAGATTCTATTTCTTCGAGGGATTTTCCTTTGGTTTCAGGGATAAATTTCAAAACAAAAAGAAGGGTCAGGAATCCAAATCCTGCAAAGAGGTAAAATGTCATTGCCGATCCGAGGTATTCTAATTCCATTGGAAATACTGATGCAACGGAAAAACTTACAATGGAATTCCAGAATCCAACGATAGAAATGGCCAGACCTCTGAGTTTATTGGGAAATATTTCGGACAGCAGAGCCCACATGACCGGTCCCAGTGAGATCGCAAATGAAGCGACATACATAATAAGTCCAATGAGTACCCAGATTGAACGGATATTAATACTGTTTTTCAAAATCAACTCCTTGTACAAATTGTAATTATCCTGTCCGATGGTGGCTTTAACTTCATTGAAAAAGCTTTCCTCAGCTGTAAAAACTTTATTTTTTAGAGGGATTAACAGTTCCAAAACCGTTTGAGCTTTGTCGGGATGAATACTGGCCAGAATTTCCTTGTTTATCTGTTCCAGACCAGCATCATTTACGGTATATTTTGCGGAACTGAATGAGAATCCGGTAATAAACAATGAAATGGTAATTCCAATAGACCCAATGATTAGCAAAGGCTTTCTACCCAGCCTGTCGATCAGGAACATAGCCACAACGGTCATTACCACATTGGTAAGACCTATAATAATTGCCTGCATAAACGCTGCATCTTTCCCACCGCCAGCCAATTCGAAAATCATTGGAGCATAGTAAAAAATTGCATTTATACCGGTGATCTGCTGAAAAAAGGCGATACCTAATCCAATAATCAGGACAGTTTTCATTTTTTTTGAAAAGACATCACGGAAACCAGCTTTTTCAGAATTGATATCTTTATTAAGACTTTCCTGAATTTCTTTGAATTCGATTTTTGCTTGTTCTTTACCATTAATTTTTATAAGAACGTCCATTGCCTCCTCATTTTTACCTTTTGTCATGAGCCAACGAGGACTTCTTGGAACGAAAAAGAGAAAAACAAAATACAAAACAGCAGGAATCATGCCTACTCCAAGCATCCACCTCCATTTTAAATCCGGATCAGAAATGTTTTGTTGTATGATGTAGTTCGAAAAATAGGCAATAGAAATACCCAATACAATATTCAGCTGGTTAAACGTAACCAGAGTTCCTCTTAGTTTTCGGGGAGCAATTTCCGCAATATACATCGGCGCAATAAGAATAGCCATACCTACGCCGATTCCACCAATGATTCTGGCAGAAATGAAGAAAATAACATTATGTGACATTGCGGTACCTGCTGCACAATATGCAAAAAGCAGTGCAGTAAAAATCAGAATTTTCTTTCGCCCAAAACGGTCGGATAAAGAGCCAGCAACTATGTTTCCAAGAATAGCTCCGAGAATAATTGAACCTACCGAAAACCCGATGAGCCAGGAACCAGTATCGAGGTTAAACGATACCTTATAAAAAGGAGTGGCTCCTGAAATAACAGCACTGTCGAATCCCAGAAGAAATCCACCAAGGGCTACAATCAGGGAAATGACTATTGAAAATAGTTTATTACTCTTCATTTTGGCTTAGAATAAAATAGTTAGTTTTTGAGAAATTTAGAGAAATATTTTTGATCATTCGTTATAATTTCGATAAAATACATACCGGAATTCAGGGTTTTAATATTATCCGAAAGTGTTATTTTTTGATTCCCATTCCGATCGCAATTGATGTTTACAGAATTTATCTGTTTGCCGGAAATGTCAAGTATGTTTATTTTAATATTGCTGGGTTTCGGAAGGGAAAGGCTGATATTCAGAACATCATTAACAGGATTTGGGAACATGTCAAACTTTGTTTTGTCTGAAGTTAATTCTTCAATTCCAACTGTATTGTCGACACTCAGAGTAATTGGTCCCAGATTAAAATTTCCCTTTACAGCGAAAATTTTAAGGATCGTATCAGAAACATCTAGATAAAGAAGCCTTTGAGAAACTTTAACAAAGGTTGTCCACGACCCGGTTGCAACTACCGGAATATCTGCAACTCTTGCCTGGCCATTAACCATAACTCTTATAGGGCCAATGCTGCTTGTACCTGCAGAAGCAACTTTCATTTCAATTTTATAATATCCCGGGGTAGTAACTTTCATAGTATATTCCAGCCACTCTCCGGTGGTTATCCAGCCCACACTTGGAAACAAGGCCTGCATCTCGATATCCACTCTTTCATCTTCACGGATTCCGGTTGTACCCTGATTGGATACATCATTATCGTGGTAAGCAACCCCTTCTCCCCCGAAATCATAACTGGTTGAATTAATCGTTCCGGGAATCAAAAAAGGTGAGTCCATGTCAGGATACGGATACTGACCGTATTTATAAACTTTTTTGCTGATATAACTTGTTCCACATGAGTTACTATACTCCAAATTAACTATTCCATTTGTGGTTCCCCAGGCAACGATGGCTGAATCGCCGGTGTTTCCTGAAACCAACGATGCATCTGCAGGAATATTCCACAGGTAGGTCGTTTCGTTCATGTCAGGCACTGAAAAAAAAAGATTCCCTGCTGTTTTATTGTAAAAAATTGGTCCGGAAATAGTGGGAGTTGCAATCTTTACGTTTTTAGTATAAGTATAGGTTGTGGCACAAGAAGTTGTAACTGTGCATGTAATGTCGCCTGCTGTACAACCCCAGTCCACGATAACCGCATTTGAATCAGCTGGAGTAAGCAGTGTAACCCCATTGGGAACTGTCCAAAGATACTGACGGCCTTCCACGGGTATGAAACGATAACTAAGGTTTTTCTCTTTTGTAAATACCGAATCTTTACCCGACATTTTCTCCTTATTGAGTTGTTGGTAAACTCTGACATAATCTATTTCAAATTTCTGAGGAAAAACGGTGGTTGCATCAGGATAACCAGGCCAGGTTCCTCCCACCGCAAGATTCAATATAATAAAGTGATTCAGTTGGAATTCAGTAAATTGCGCTCCTGAAGAGGTCATAACATGGAACTGAACTCCATCAAGAAACCATCTAATAGAGGTGGCTGTCCATTCAACTGAAAAGATATGAAAATCATCACAAAATTTGGTTTTAATTGTTTTTGACCCTCCGTACATTCCATGATTTCCATTTATATCAGCCCAATGAGGAGTTCCATAAGTGGTATAGTCACGAGTTCCTGAACCTCCAATTAATTCCATAATATCTATTTCACCACATGCAGGCCAGCTAACCTGAGAAATGTTTCCACCGAGGGTCCAGAAGGCAGGCCAGATACCTTGTCCATAGGGAAGTTTCATGCGGGCTTCAATTTTACCGTATGTAAATTCGGCTTTCCCTTTGGTGTTAATTCGGGTTGAGGTATAATGTTGAGCGCTATAATCTTCTTTCAATGCAGTAATAACGAGAGTTCCGTTTTCAATCCAGCAGTTGCTCGAGTCTTTACTTTTATAATACTGCCATTCGCTGTTAGCACCATTATTATTGCCGGTTTCAAAAGTCCATTTTGTAGGATCGGGGAAGCCTGTAGAGTCAAATTCATCAGCCCACACCAACTCATAACACTGCGAAAAAGAATTCTGAGCACCTAGTGTAAGCAAGAACAAAAATACAAGAGAAAAGAATGAGGTTTTACAATTCATTTTAGAGAGTCTGTTGGTTGGTAATTAATCTAAAACTAAGATACATGAAAACAATGCCCTAAGGTAAATATATTTTTCTAAATCCTTGTTTTTCAATAACAGCAAACTGATTAAGCATGATTATTCAGATTGATTTTTGATATATTCAATCATAATTCAATTTCGATTAGCTAGCCTTAATAATTGAATGTATAATTAATAATAGTCCGTTTTCGGTAAATATATTTCGGTGCGGCTCCACGTTCGACCGAGCTCACGTCGAGGCCTGAGCTAGTCGAAGCGCTGCACTGAGATATTGAAGCTAAATAAAGGCATTTAATACTAATTTCTTTGCATCCTTAACTATACAACAGAATCATAATTTGAGAATAGAAAAGTCTTGTATAGCAATCCGGAAATAAAAATGCCATAAATCGCGGTTAGTGCGCGATTTATGGCACATTATTCAATGGGCAAAGGATTATTCTTTATTTCAGACTTATCCGCATTTTGAAGCGCCGCAAACAGTGCAGATTAGGCAACCTTCCTGATATATCATGGAGTCTGAATGGCAATCCTGGCAAACATGTCCGCCTTTTACTTTTGTTCCGTTGGGAATATATTTTCTCAGGGCACGCTCTACACCTGCTGTCCAGGTGTTAATAGCATCGTTATCGAGGCGCAGAGATCCAATCAAGTCGACCACATCGGCAATAGGCATGCCATGGCGCAATACGCCACTAAGGAGCTTGGCATAATTCCAGTATTCCTTATTAAACTGATGTGATAATCCTCCGTTTGTATTTTTATATCCGAATTTGTCGGTGTATTGAAAATCATAACGGGGTTTATTGTCATCACCAGTATTTTTAATAATTCTACCCTTGGTAATACTTTTCGGAATCGGGAATATTTCATCATCCTGCAAGCCGGTAAATATCTCGTAAGGGCGTGCATCTTTAATCCCTATAAAAGCAATCCATTTTTCGTTATTATTAACAAAGCGAATAATTTCGGCATCAAGTTCTTTTGGTCTTTTGGGACGAACGTTTTCGATATTTCCTTCGCTAGCGGCTTTTTTGTTTTTTTCATCATTTGAAATCAAAACACCCGAACGTGATCCGTCGCGGTAAACGGTTACTCCCTTACACCCGCTTCTCCATGCTTTAATATAGAGTTCTCCAACAAGTTCTTCCTTAACTTCATTGGGAAGGTTAATGGTAACGCTGATAGAATGGTCAACCCATTTCTGTATCTGGCCTTGCATTGACACCTTAGCCATCCAGTCGACATCATTGGAAGTGGCTTTATAATATGGCGATTTTTTTACAACTTCCTGTACTTTTTCATCTTCCCACGACATTACTTCCTTAGCGTCGTAGCCGTTAACTTCGAGCCAGGTTATAAACTTGTGATGCAGCACATTATATTGTTCCCAGCTATCACCAACTTCATCAACAAACGTAATATTGGTATCTTTATCATTTGGGTTTACCTTCCTGCGTCTCTGATAAGCGGGAAGGAATACCGGTTCAATTCCGGAGGTTGTCTGAGTCATGAGGCTTGTTGTTCCGGTTGGTGCAATGGTTAGCAAAGAAATATTTCTTCTGCCGTATTTTACCATCTCCTCATAAAGTTTCTCATCCTCTGCTTTAAGCCTGTTGATGAAAGGATTTTCTTTCTCGCTCTGTGCGTTATAAATAGCAAATGCGCCACGTTCTTTAGCCATAACTGTAGACGAACGGTATGCTTCAAGGGCAACGGTTTTGTGAATTTCCACTGAGAAATCAACAGCATTTTCACTTCCGTATCGTAATCCCAATGCAGCCAGCATGTCCCCTTCAGCCGTAATACCAACTCCGGTTCTGCGACCTTCGGTGGCTTTAATTTTGATTTTATCCCATAAGCGTCTTTCAACACCTTTTATCTCTTCGTCTTCTGGATCTTTATCGACTTTTGTAATTATTGCATCAATTTTTTCAATTTCGAGATCAATAATATCGTCCATCATCCTCTGAGCAATTCCTACGTGTTTTTTAAACAGGTTGAAATCAAAACGTGCTTCAGGAGTAAATGGATTTTCAACATATCCGTAAAGGTTTATGGCTAAAAGTCTGCAACTGTCGTAAGGACAAAGAGGTATTTCTCCACATGGATTTGTAGATACTGTTTTGTATCCTTGGTCGGCATAACAATCCGCAACGGATTCCCTTGCAATGGTGTCCCAGAATAGAATACCCGGTTCTGCCGACTTCCATGCGTTATGAACAATTTTACCCCAGAGTTTCTGGGCATCAATTTCTTTTGTAAAAACGGGATTTGGGGAATCGATAGGATATTGCTGAACAAATGGTTTGTTGTTAACAACAGCTTCCATGAACTCGTCGGTAATCCGAACTGAAACATTGGCGCCAGTAACTTTCCCTGACTCCAGTTTTGCATTTATAAAATTCTCTGCATCGGGATGTTTGATGGAGATGCTAAGCATAAGTGCGCCTCTTCTGCCGTCTTGCGCTACTTCGCGCGTTGAGTTGGAATAACGTTCCATAAAAGGGACAACACCTGTGGAGGTTAAAGCACTGTTAAGAACGGGGCTGCCTGTGGGGCGGATGTGTGACAGGTCGTGGCCAACACCACCGCGTCTTTTCATCAACTGAACCTGTTCCTGATCGATCTTCATTATTCCACCATAGGAGTCGGAGGGGCCATCGTGACCAATTACAAAGCAATTTGAAAGGGATGCAACCTGAAAATTATTTCCGATTCCTGTCATTGGTGAACCCTGTGGAACGATATATTTAAAATCCTGCAACAGGTCATAGATCTCCACTGCAGAAATAGGGTTAGGATATTTTGCTTCGATTCTTGCAATTTCGTTTGCAATCCGATGGTGCATATCATCGGGTGACTTTTCATATAAGACTCCATAAGAATCCTTAAGTGCATACTTGTTAACCCAAACTTTTGCAGCCAGCTCATCCCCCTTAAAATATTTAAGTGAGCCCTCCAAAGCTTCCTCATGTGTATAGGTTGTCTTTGTACTTTTTGTTTTTGCCTGATTTACTTCAGACATTTCTGCATTATTTTCGAACAAAAGTTCAGATTTCTTTGTAGTAGCCAATTCATCCATTTCGAGCTTTCCTTTTTTGGGGTTAGTTTCCAATTGATTAGGGATTTTTGTCCTGTGAAAACAGGTACTGCAATTTATAAATACAGACCCCTCAATCAATGGTTTTTAAAACTGTTTTATTAACATTCGGGAATACTTTTCAACCTTATGTTATTACACGCTGATTTTCAATTACTTATTATTAACAATCTATAAAATCTTTGGAAATATATTCAGACGTAAAGGTCTTTTATTAGTTTTTTGTTAGTAACAGTAGTTGAAAAATAGGCTTAAAAAATCTTCGAGAAATACTTTTTTTTCGGGAAATTAAGGTACGGAGAAAATGAAGTCTTTAAATTTAAAACTGTACCCTATTTATTAACAAGATATGAAAAGTTTGGAACCGTATTTTGTTAAAAATTAAACTTCACATCTGTTTTATTTACTTTTACTCTATGCAATTTTTTATTATCTAAAAACAAGCTATTTTTATTCCCTCTCAGATAAATATAGAAAAGCTCTGTATACTCTGAAAACTAAAAACCAATACAATGATGAAATTTTTTTCCAGGCTATTTGCTCTATTTCTTTTAATGGTAATAGTATCGTGTACAAATCCTAAAGTTGAATATCAATCGATTCATCCTAAAGCGTTAAAAGATAAAATTGCTGGTGGCTGGGCTGGCAAAATGATTGGGGTAACCTATGGGGCTCCCACAGAATTCAAGGCGTTGAGTAAAACATTCGAGGATTCTATAAAATGGAAACCCTCCGACGCATGGCAAAGTATGTGGCAGGATGATATATATGTGCAATTAACCTTCCTGATGACCATGGATCAATATGGAATTGATGCTCCTGCAAAAAAGTTCCATGAAATGTTTGCAAAAGCTGGCTATCCACTATGGCACGCAAATATGCAGGCAAGAAAAAATTATTATGACAGCATCTTCCCTCCGGCTTCCGGAAGTCCTGAGTTTAGTATGCATTCTGATGATATAGATTTTCAGATTGAAGCCGATTACCTGGGATTTATGTGTCCCGGAATGCCACAGACCGCTTCTGTTATGGCAGATAAAATCGGACATATCATGAACTATGGAGAGGGAGTATATGGTGGAATTTTTGTCGCCGCACTATATTCCGAAGCATTTTTTGATTCAGATATCGAGAAAATTATTGAAAAGGCTTCAAATTCTATCCCCACTGAAAGTGATTATTATAAGATAATTAAAGATGTAATTAAACTCCATCTGCATAATCCAACCGACTGGCGCGCATCCTGGAAAGAACTGGAAGGTAAATGGGGAGATATTGACATCTGTGGTGCCGGTTCAGCGTTTAATATAGACGCAAAACTTAATGGTGCTTATATAGTTATGGGGTTACTTTATGGAGATGGAGATCCGATGAAAACCCTAGAAATTACAACACGTTGTGGGCAGGATTCAGACTGCAACCCATCCAATGCAATGGCGGTACTTGGAGTAATTAAAGGATTCAGTGGATTGCCAGAAAATATGCAGATGGGCGTTTTAACTGCCAGCGACTCGGTTTTCGTAAATACCAGTTATACCTTAAATACTGCCATAATCAGTACAAATAAATACGCTTTGGATCTTATCACAGCAAACGGAGGTTCTGTAAATGAAAATGAAGTGCGAATTAAAATAGAACCTGCCATAGCTCCAAAATATGAAGACTCGTATCCTGAGGTTGTTTTCGAAAAAGAAATTTCCATTTTTAATGAAGGTGCTTGGAGTGTTAAAGGAGATTGGAAAACATTTGAAAAGCTTTCCTGGCCTAAGAATACTCTTGAAAAACAATCCATGTATGCAGAAAAAGCAGGCGATGAACTTGAACTTAGCTTTGAAGGTAGCGGGATATCAATCGAAGGAAACTGGGTCAAAGATGGTGGAAAAGCTGATCTTTATGTTGACGGAAAATTGCACCGGAGTATCGACACATATTACTTTTTTGCCAATCAGGAACACACTACAAGTATCTGGCATGTTTTAAACCTTAAATCCGGTCTGCATAAAGTAAGGCTTGTGGTGAAAGGTGAAAAACGGCCTGAAGCAACAGGAACAAGAGTCTATATTTCAAAGGCATTCATTTTTAAAACGGCTCCAAAGAAAAACGAGGATTATAAATTCTCCTTTGAATAGAGTTGGAATAATTATTTGCTTAATTGACTGATCTGTTTGCCTTTCCAAACCATAGCAGCCCGTCAATGATTAGCTTATTCTGAATTTCATTTTTAAATGTAAATGAAAGTTCTTTATTGGTATTGAGTTCATAATCAATATCATTGTGCCCATATTTATATATAACATACGGTAATTCTTGTTAGTCGACACTACAGGGTAATACCCTTCGTGCCAGATTTCATAAGGCTTTGGACCTGTTCCAAGGGGAAAACTTCTACTGTCGATTGATAAAAGTACTTGTATATCAGGATTTCTTATTAATCCTCATTGCATCATCAATAATTTTTCGTGTAGCTCCCAGATTTGATTCTATATATGTTTTTGCTCTTTGGGAACAGTCGGATAATACTTGTTCATTGCCAGTTAGCCTATCGAATATGGATTTCAGTTCAGTATAATTATTAATTGAAAAAGCTGCTTTTCTGTCAATCATCTCAAAAGCCTCCATAAACTTCTGATATTTTGGTCCGAAAACAACAGGAAGCCCGTATGTAGCAGCCTCTAGAATATTATGAATGCCCTTTCCAAAACCTCCCCCGATATAAGCAATTTTCCCGTAGCGATAAAGTGACGAGAGGTGGCCGATGGTGTCTACTATAAGAACTTTAGCATTCCGGTAACCCGATTTATCGTTATCGGTAAACCTAACTGTTGGATGTTCAATTAGCTCAATAAACCGGATAAGTTTTTTCTCATTTATCTCATGGGGAGCAAGGATGAAGCGGATTTCAGGGCTTGAATGATTGATATAATTAATCAGGAACTGTTCATCTTTTTCCCAAGTACTTCCTGCCACAATAACTTTTTTCCCGCCAACAAATGGTTCAAGCCAGGGATAATCAACGGTTCGATGCGACAGGTTGTAAACACGATCGAAACGGGTGTCGCCAGTAACCTCAACATTTTTAATTCCAATTACACTCAAAAGTCTTCTGGACTCTTCATTTTGAACATAAAGTACTGTAAAGAACTTTAGTACGCTCCGGTACCATGTTCCGTACCATTTAAAGAAAACCTGATCTCTTCTGAATTTTGCAGAAACAACATAGGCAGGTATATTATTCTTTTTTAAGGTTCTAAGAAAATAATACCAATAGTCGTATTTAATGAAAAACGCCATTTCCGGTTTTACAAGATTCATAAAACGCCATGCATTAAATCTTGTATCTAGAGGCATATAAGTTACACAATGTGCAACCTCATAATTCTTCCTTAATTCGTATCCCGAGGGGGAAAAAAAAGTGAGCAGAATTTTTTTGTCAGGCATAGTTTTTCTAATCTCTTCAATGATAGGTCTGCCCTGCTCGAACTCACCCAAAGATGCACAATGCACCCAAACAACGCTGTCGCCTGGTTTAAATGAAGTTTTTATTTTTCTCCATATACCTCTTCTTCCCTTTAACCATCTTCGAGCCTTAACATTAAAAGGTGCAACTAGAATAATGAGAATAAAGTAAATCCGGATTCCTATTTTATAAATAAAACGCATTCAGATAAAATTAATTTTAAATACTTGATTTTAAAGGTACACTAATAATTCTTAGAAGTTCACTATTGAAGTCTTCAAATTGTGATGGCTGAAAATTTCTGCTGGATAGAACCGGGTGAAAAAAAACTTCAATTGTAGATTTTTTGATAACATTCTGATCTTCAAAACATTTATAGCTTCCTTTAATTGTTACTGGAAATACATCAGACTGGTTCTGAAATAGTAATTTAAGGCTTCCAGTTTTAAATGTACCCATCTCAGGTCCTTTACTTCTGGTTCCTTCCGGGAAAAGGAAAATAGGATTTTTGTCGGTCTGACGAATACGCTCAAAAATTCTATTACCTGCCTCTCTTGGTCTATTTCGTTTGATAAACAAGCAGTCGAGTGCCCTCATCCAACTGCTGATAAATGGGAATTTAGTCATTTCATATTTTGCGATAAACCCTGCGGCAAATGGAAGACATGCAATAATAACTGGTATATCAAAATTCCCCTGATGATTTGAAATTACAACAAATCCTGAGCGTGACTCAGGTGCGTTTTCTAAACCTTTAACTGAGATTTTTACTCCTGCTGTAAACAAAGTGAATCGGGCCCAACGCCTTGTAACGTAATAGACATATTTCTTTTCAGCGTTTTTGAATTTGAATATTTTACAAAAATAAAATCCAGGTAAGAACAATAGACTAATCATAAGTCCAAACCAGAAAATGAAAAAGAAAAGTGCCGTTTTTATCATAGTCAGTTAAGCAGATTTTCTGAACCGTCGCGCTGAATAAGGAATTCAATATCTACATCAAAATACTCAGCACGATCTCCAATATAAAAAATCCGCATTTCCTTAATCCAGAATTTCACGTAATTCTTTTTCCAGGTCTTAAATGTATACACCTGAAATTCCTTAATTGGTTCGGTGAGTGATGAGTACTCAGGAAAAACGGCTAAGGTATAATTTTTATAAAACTCCGACGCTGCTGAAGAGTCAGCGAATGTGTTATTCAGGTAAAAGCCAAAAGTTGATTCAGAAATGGTATTTGTGGAAAATTGAACAGCAATAAGGTCTCCCATCGGATTTACAACTTCTGCAAGGTAAATGTCAATTTCGCTTCCTGAACTCAGTCGTTGATAAAAGCCCTTTTTCTCGAATGAGTATCCCATGGAATAGTAAGGTTGTGAGCCAAAGGTTTGAGAACTTAGTGTAATCGTATTAGTTTTTGCCACAGCTGGCTCATCTTTTGTGCAAGCAATTCCCATGAAAAGCAGCAATAAGAATGACAATAATATGCCTCCGAGCCGGTTCAAAGCGCAAAAAATATATGTGTAACTTTGCTTTAATAAAGATTCAAACATACGAAACAGATTAAAAAGCAGCCAGAAATAGGTCGATATCTTTTGAGGGCAGATTGAAGAGATTCCCTATATATTCATTAGTAAGAATACCGTTATAAACATACACTCCATGCCTCAATCCCTTATCCTCCCGCAATTTTTTGCTAAGTCCTCCAGCTTCACCCATTTCCAGAAGCAGTGGAAGCAACACATTACTGATTGCAATTGAAGCCGTGCGTGCCACACTTGAAGGGATATTTGGAACGCAGTAATGTACAACCCCATGTTTGGTATAAACCGGATCATGCTGATTTCTGCATTCTGAAGTTTCCACACAACCACCTTGATCAATACTCAGATCGACAATCACAGATCCCTTTTTCATAACCTTGACCATATCTTCGGTTACATAAAACCTTGGGCCTTTATCAATCATATGTATGGCACCAATCAGAACATCTGCCGATTTAAGTGCATTTTTTATTACCCGGGGATGAAAAACTGAAGTATGCAATCTTACTCCCACGCTATTCTGTAAGCGTCTTAACCTTGGCACCGAATGATCAAAAACCTTAACAAAAGCACCGAGTCCCATTGCAGCTCTAACCGCATACTCAGCGGCTGTGCCTGCACCGAGGATAACAACTTCTGTGGGGGTTATCCCAGTTATTCCCCCAAGCATGACGCCTTTTCCTCCCTTGAGATTACTCAGATACTCAGCTGCAATCAGAACCGATGTATTTCCTGCAATAGCGCTCATGGAACTTGTAACTGGGTATGCGTTATTTTCGTCTTTAATTTTCTCAAAGGCAATCGCTGTAATTTTCCTTGCGATGAGTTCCTGCATGAATTCTTTGTTCTGAGATTGCAGGTGAAGTGAGGAAAATAAAATCTGCTGTGAATTAATTAATTTCAGTTCTTTAAGACTCGGGGGAGCAATTCTTAACAAAATATCGGAAGAATAAACATCTTCCTTTTTTTCAATTATTACGGCTCCTTTTTCGCTGTAATCTGCGTTTGAGTAATTGGATGCTTTACCTGCATCGGTTTCGATTCGCACTTCGTGTCCGTTTGCAACGAGAATTTCAACCGCTTCGGGCGTGAGTGACACTCTGCTTTCCTGATGTTGATCCTCAGAAGGAAGACCAATACTAAGACATTTAGGTTTTTTACCTACTTCAAGCATCTCTTCCTGAGGGAGCAAACTCCCTTTTGGAAATGAATATCTTGGATCTGTTGATGTAGCTGCAGTCATTGTAAACTTTGCTTAATTTCTAAGGGAAACTAAAATACTACAAATCCCGTTGCTTGTCAAGAAATATGAACTATTCCTCAATTTTAAGACTTCTTTTATTGTTGTCGAGCACTGAAATATGCACTTTTAGGGCGTCTGCAGGGATAAGGTGACCGGCTTTTTCCGGCCATTCAATAAAACACAGGTTTCCGCTGTAAAAATAGTCTTCATATCCCAGATCGAAAAGCTCTGAGGCATAATTTATCCGATAAAAATCAAAATGGTAAATTAAGGAATTGTTTTGAGTCCGATATTCGTAAACGAGAGCAAATGTAGGACTACTTACCCCATCGGTAACATTTAGTTCCTTGCAAACTGCTTTAATAAAAGTTGTTTTCCCCGCTCCCATCTCCCCAAAAAATGCAACAATCTTCTTGTTTCCAAGTATTTTCAAAAATTCCTTAGCAGGAAAACTTATTTTTTCAGGGGATTCAATAATAAGTTCAATCATACGCTGAAGTGCTGAGAGTAATAAGAGGTATTAACATTTCTTCGAGGGAGATACCGCCGTGTTGAAAAGTATTTTTATAATACCCGGCAAAGTGATTGTAGTTATTCGGGTACACAAGGAAATCATCATTCATTGCAAAGATATACTTTGAGCTTAAATTTGCCTTTGGGAGGTGAACTTTTTCAGGGAATTTAACCTCATATACAAGTTTTGCATCGTAATCCATATTTCTGCCAAGCTTATATCGGAGGTTTGTTGAAGTTTGCCTGTCGCCTATGACTTTTACAGGGTTATTTACTCTTATTGTACCATGGTCGGTAGTAATGATAATTTTCACCTTATGTCTGGAAAGTTGTTTGATAACTTCAAGCAGGTGTGAATGTCTGAACCACGAGGATGTTAGTGACCGGTATGCCGATTCGTTGTTTGCCAGCTCGCGTATCATCTCCATTTCTGTGCGGGCATGAGAAAGCATATCAACAAAATTGTAAACAATAATATTTAGGTCGAAATTTAAAAGATCTGAGACCGAATCCTGTAATTTTTTTCCGGCTTTGAGATTGCTGATTTTCTCGTATCTGAATTTATAATTTTTCCCCAGTCGGTTAATATGCCGTTCAAACAATTCTTTTTCCTTCATGTTCTTTCCTCCTTCGTCGTCATCAAAAAGCCAGACATCCGGATAAAGGTTATTTATTTCAAGAGGCATGAGGCCTGCAAAAAGAGCATTTCTTGAATATTGGGTTGCAGTAGGGAGTATGCTGCAATAAAGTTCTTCCGAATCAACTTTTAAAAACTCCCTAATTTCCTTTTCAATTACTTTCCACTGGTCGAACCTCAGATTATCTATCACCATAAAAAAAACCTTTTCCCCTTTGTCGAGAAGTGGGAAAACTTTGCTACTCATAACATTCTGAGAAAGAAGCGGTTTGTTTTCATTTTTTGGTTCAAACCAGCTTTCATAATTGGTTTTGATAAATCTGGCAAACCCCTTATTGGCTTCTGATTTCTGCATCAGAAGAACCTCATCCATTGCTGTCTGTGATGAGTTTTCAAGTTCAAACTCCCAATAGCAAAGCATCTGATATATTTCCACCCAGTTTTCATAGGTAGAGGCTGAATTGATTTTTTGGGATATCTGGGAAAACTGAATTTGGTAATCGCTGGTAGTTTTCTCGCTTACCAATCGTTTTGTATCAATATTCTTTTTTATACTCAGGAGAATCTGATTTGGATTCACCGGCTTAATAAGGTAATCGGCAATTTTTGACCCAATTGCTTCTTCCATGATATCTTCTGCTTCGCTTTTGGTAATCATCACTACAGGAACGTTGGGGCGGATAACTTTTATCTGCGACAAAGTCTGTAAACCGCTTAAGCCCGGCATATTTTCATCGAGAAAAATCAGGTCAAAATCCTGTTCTCCAACAATTGCAATGGCATCATCTCCATTACTTGCAGTTTCAAGATGGTATCCTTTCTCAGTAAGAAATAGGATATATGGTTTGAGCAGGTCAATTTCATCGTCCACCCACAATATTTTAATTATTTTTTCCATCCCGTGGGAAGAATCCCTGTATATTAGTAATGTTTATTGTAAAACAGCAAATACTTTTTAAATGAATTGTCTTTCAGTAATTTATCGTAATTGCTTGCAGATATTAGTAATATGTTAACCTCTTCAATTTTATTGTTTCCAATGATAGTATTACTATTACTTTTCATGCTATTAAAGTAACGTCGTGCTTTTTCAAGATTTCCAAAAGATTGTACCACAAGAAGCTTATTATCAGATGTTTCTGATTTTAAAATTCCCAGATTTAGATTATCGTAGTTGTCGAGATTAAAATTTATAAGGTTAAAATTCAACTGGTTGATATCTACCTTTTTGGCTACACCAATTAAAACATAATGAATTTCGAGTGAATCAAAATTATATATTTCTTCTGCTTGTGCGGTAATATCTGCTGTCTGGATATCAGGCGACTTTGTATAAATATAATCTATAAGTTCCTTTGCATAAGCGCTAACCTCATGTTTAGGGTATGCTTTAACAAGTGTGTCTAACTCAGTTTTAAGCTTTTCCTGTCCGTAAATTTGCCCCAAAGACAAAGCCCTGAGAAGTATAAACCGCGGTATTATTGCATCTTCTTTAAACTGAACAAGAGCATAGTCGGCATTTCTGATGGTACCAGCAAAATCACCTGCTTTGTATTTCAGGTAAGTTTCCTCATAAAAGCTTATGATCTTGTTCATTGCCTTTTCAAGTTCTTTGACATATTCAGGGTCGGCAAGCATCTTTGCTCTGGGATTATCCGGGAACTTCGAAATAATAAGATTTTTATAATATTCGCTCTTTTCTGAGTTCTTAAGATTTGTATAAATCTCATATAAATTATAATAACTTGGGAATGCCAGTTTGTGTTCCGGATACCTTCTGATCAGCTCTTCAAAGCAGGATATTGTATTTTTAGTATCCAGAAGTTCATATTGATAGACTTCTCCCATTTTAAAGAGAGCATTCACAAGTTTTTCATTAGATTCAGACATTGCTGAATCACTAAATGGTATATTTTGCAAGTAGAACTCACGGGTTTTATTACTCAAGGCAACTGATTTCTTTTCACTTGTTGTATCGGTCTGAGACTGAGTTTCAGTTGATTCATAGCTCTCAACTACCTGCTTATTCTTTCTTCTCCAGTTATCTTCGAGTTTACGTGTTCCCCAACGCATCCGAAAATCGGGCTGGCCAAACCCTTTTGCTGTGAGGTTATAAAAATACCAGCTTCCACCTTCGGTATTACCATCCTGTTGACCATTTGCTCCCGTGTTCTGGTTTGACATACCGTATTGCTGATTGAGCATTTCTTCTGCTTTTTTCTTTGAAGCTTCTTGTTCTTCAGCTACAACTTTTTCTATCATTTTGTCGACTACAGCAAACAGCTCTTTTTCAGGCATTTTGGCTAGAACCTGCACACTATCTTCAAGTTCATAAACAACAAGGTTTTCAACGAGATGGGTAAGGGATTTTGTTTTATTGCTAAGCTCAGTGTAATTTTCGAAAGTGTTTTCAATAGTTTGAATAGTGCTGTCGTAGTAGGCCTGAGCCAACGCATATTCAGGAATTGGGTAATAATAATCGGCAAGAGCAAGATACGACATGCCTTTCTGATTAGAATTGCTTACACTTTTGCTGATGCTGAGTTTATACAACTCTACGGCTTCTTTTTTATTTCCTTCTTTTATTGAGATGTTTGCAAGCGCATAATATATCTGATCCTGAAAATCTTTGTTTTTCTCATCTTTCAGCATTTTTTTTAGAATGCTTCGTATCTCTTTTCCACCTTCAGACCCAACCTGAAACGATCCAGCCATATTAATTTTAGCATTAAAAGTCATTTCATAAGGGGGATTCATTTTAATGACTTTTTTAAAGTTAAGTAAAGCTTTATCTAGTTCTCCCCCCTCTTGGTATACCTGAGCCAGAATGTAGGTATATCGTGTTCGATATAGCTTTTTCTTAACAAGTTTTACAGCTTTTTCAAGCATTTCAGCAGCTTTGAGAAAATTCTTTTCTTTTAAATACAGGTTTGCAAAACTGGTATAAAAGTCAACACGATACTTCTTTGGCATTTTATCATCGTTCTGAATGCCGATCAGTATCTTCTCAGCTTCCCGATACTCCCCTGTTTCAATATAAACTCTTGATAACCAAATAAGTGAGCCATATACTACAGGCTGATCAGGAAAGTTTGTAATAATATGTTTAAAGGTTCCCTCTGCAAGTGTAAATTGGTTTTGGTACACATAGGCTTTTCCCAAAAGCAAGTAGTTGTCATCAATCCATCGGTTAAATTCTTTTTTATTATAGAATTCTTTTTGTCTGGGGGATTGGGGTCCTTTTTTTAACTCAGGCTTAGCCGTAATAGAATGAAGGGTAATTACTTTGGATGCTTTTTTGATTGCCCGATCCATATCGCTGTTAATCGATTGGGAAATATTTTTATCGGAATAATAAAAGAGTGGAAGTATCTTGGTATAGTTATCAGTTCCTGAAGTTTCAGCACGCTCAATACCCTTTTTAAAACTCTCATTTCCATTAAAAAAGATATTAAAGTGAGAAGTTACATTGTGATAGCTGCGGCTAATAAATGTGTTTTTAGTAGTTGAGCATGATACAGTAAGCACCGCCAACAATAGTAAAATTTTATATTTCAGAACGTTCCTCAAAAAAAGTAGGTATAAAGTGTAAAAGTAATAACTGATAATTTAGGAATATATTTTGTAATAAAGGAGGATAATTTGACCATTGCACTATTGCCACAACCCATCGAATTAGAATATCCGTTACACGTGACAAAGTTGAAATCTTATTACCCCTCGGCAATTACCTCCTTTACTTCGGGTAGTTCCTTTCTGATAGCCTCTTCCACACCCGCTTTGAGCGTCATTACACTATAAGGGCAACCATCGCAGGCACCAGAGAATTTAACTTTTACTACCAAATCTTCACTAACACTAATCAAACTCACATCTCCTCCATCAGCATTCAGGTATGGCCGTATTTTCTGGAGAGCGAGATTGATTTTTTCGATAATTATTGTATTTCCCATTATAGAATTATTTTTTTGTACTTACTACATCACAACCCTCAGTGTTGGTGATCTCAACTATTTTTGTAGGATTTTTCTCCTTGTTTCTTTTGTCAATCTGAGCGATTAAATTTATGGCAAGTTCTTTAAAAGTCTTGCCTGCCGGATCATTATCATTAAGAACTGCAGGTTTCCCTGCGTCACCATTTTCACAAATACTTTGAACCAGCGGTATCTGAGCAAGAAGCTCAAGTCCTAGTTTTTCTGCAAGCTCTTTGCATCCCTCTTTACCAAAAATATAATATTTGTTATTTGGGAGTTCTGCAGGTGTGAACCATGCCATATTTTCAACAAGACCCAGTACCGGAACATTAATTTTTTCACCAGCAAACATGGCAATTCCCTTTATAACATCCGCCAGAGCAACCTGCTGAGGAGTACTCACAATGACAGCTCCGGTCACAGCAACCTCTTGAACCATGGTAAGGTGAATATCTCCGGTACCTGGAGGCAAATCTATGAGGAGGTAATCGAGCTCGCCCCAGTCGCCCAGGGTTATAAGTTGTTTCAAAGCATTAGTTGCCATCGGACCTCTCCAAACTAAAGCGTCATTTGGGTTAATAAAAAATCCCAAGGACAAAACTTTAACCCCATATTTCTCAATAGGAACCATTAGTTCGCGGTTACCATCTTTTCGAATAACTGGGTTTTCACCTTCAAGTCCGAACATCTTTGGAATTGAAGGGCCGTAGACATCGGCATCAAGTAAACCGACTGATAATCCCAGTTTAGCCAATGCAACCGCAAGATTGACTGAAATTGTTGATTTTCCTACTCCTCCTTTGCCCGAAGCAACAGCAATAATATTTTTCACTCTGGGTAAAGGACCTGTTTTAACAGGCTTTTCCGGTTTAGAAGCAGAGGTTGTATTTATGGTCAAAAATTCCTCAACATCAGTGCCGAAAGAGTTCTTCAAAGCAATTGAAGATGCTTTCTTAATAGATGCAAGCAATGGATCATTTGATTTTGCTGATACCAGAGAAAAACTAATTTTTCCCGACTCTACAACAAGATTTTCAACCATCCCCAATTCAACAATATTTTTCCCCTTTTCAGGATGAACAACCTGCTTCAGGCTTTGAAGCACATTTTCATTTGTAAAGTTCATTTATAGAGTTTTAGAATATTTTGCCGGAAGAATAAGATACCCCAAGTTCTTCATGACAGCCCGTAAAAATACCAAAAAAAATCTTTAATTAGATTAATTCTTTATTAGGACTCTAGAAATACTTTTTTGTATACTTGTGGGAACAGAATTTCAATACTTTTGTTATCCGCCTAAATAGTTGAGATGTCCGCAAAGACACTATTTATAAGGGTTACAGAAAGAACCTATAACATTGAGTATTTGTGTTTAGACTTCTGACATTAAACTGTTATTAAAGGTAGTGATCTCCATAAATAGTCGGATGCTTCTTTTATTTGCAAAACTTAATTATGTTTGCTTCGCAAAATAAGTTAAAGGGGAGTAGTTGCAACAGCAAAGTCAACATACCAGTAAGATATTACTTGGCTTTGCATCCTTTTCACTAAGGAAACGAGACTTTTAACCTAATTCCATCGAAAATGGAGTTATGTTAAGTGTTTCGTTTTTTTTTGAGCCGGAAAATAAACTTTTGAAAATTTCACAAGCATGGATTTACTAACAATTACCCTAATTGGGTTAGGACTAACAGGAGATACACTGGCCGTTTCAGTTACTACCGGTTTGTCGATAAAGCGTATCAGGTTCGTTGAGGCATTAAGAATTGCCATTGTTTTGGCCTTTTTTCAGGCTTTAATGCCGCTTTTAGGATGGTTTCTCGGGACGCAAATCAGGGAGTATATAATAGAATTTGATCATTGGGTTGCCTTTATACTTTTATTTCTGATTGGAGGCAAAATGATTTTGGAAAGCCTTAAAAAGGAAGGTGAAAAAACAGAGTTTAACCCATTAAAAACTATGGTTTTAATAGGAATCGCAGTGGCAACCAGTATAGATGCTTTAGTAGTTGGAGTAAGTTTTGCTTTTATTGATGTTGATATATTCCTTTCAATTGGTATAATCTGGTTTCTTACTTTTATGGTTTCCATGATCGGAGTTTTCATTGGAAAGAAAACAGGGAATCTATTCGGAAAGAAAGTTGAGTTTTTAGGAGGAATGATCCTTATTGGAATAGGAGCAAAAATTCTGATTCAGCATTTGCTTTTAACATAAAACAAACAGGCTGGGATTCTGTTATAATGGAAATTAAAGTAAAAATCAAGAATTAAGGTTCGAATAAATTCAACATAAAAACAAGTTAAATGAGCAAACTTATTTCTATTAATAAAACGGAAGATATTCCCGATAGTTATAAGAATACACCCATCGGACTTTTGCTGGAGTATCACAATTTAGATCTGCAGTTTGAGTCGTACGATAAAGCGCAATTATTAGTTGGGATGTGCATGGACAATCGAAAACATCTGCATATGCCTGACAATTTTGCTTTTATCATAAGATCAGGAGGGGCGAATTTGCGACATAGTGAGTTTAAGGTTTCATTTGCTATTGCGGTTGGAAAAGTTAGTCATATAGCACTTATTGCGCACAATAATTGTGGTATGGTAAATATTATCTCCCGGAAAAAAGAGTTTATAGAGGGATTGGTAGAAACTGCCGGCTGGGATAAAGAAAGAGCCGAAGAGCATTTTTTTCACTTTGCTCCCATGTTTGAAATCGGTAATGAGACTGATTTTATATTAAGTGAAACGAAACGAATGCGACTGCGGTATCCGAAAGTTACCATTGCACCTATGTACTATAAAGTTGAAGATAATAAACTCTATTTGATTGATGAGAACTAAATATCTGAGGTGTCATCAGGGCAAAGCTCAATATTTGGATCCCAGAAAAATTTCTCAAAATCAGCAATTACATCATTTTCTATAGTAAGCCCTTCGTTTTCCAATAATTGCTGCATTATTTCTGTACCTGGGAAATGAAGTTTTCCGGTAAGCATGCCGTTACGGTTCACTACTCTGTGAGCGGGGATGTAGTCTTCAAGGCTATGAGCGTTATTCATTGCCCATCCAACCATTCTGGACGATCCGGCAGTTCCCAGGAAGCGGGCGATGGCTCCGTAAGAGGTAACTTTGCCATAAGGGATAAGGCGAGTAACCATGTACACCTTGGAGAAAAATCCATCATCCTTCTTTTTCAGGGCTTTCATGGAGAGGGATATTGGTTTTCAGTTTGAATTTCAGGTAGTTGATGTTTAAGCCTTTATCAAGAAATTTTTGTTCGTAATAGGTTTTTATTTCCAAAATGGGGTCTAAGGGATCCGATCCCTTGTAGAGATCCGATCTCTCACAAAGTATTTCTAATTCGTTTGATTCAACAAGACTTAATGTATATTGGTAAAGTTGATCACTATCCGTCTTCAAATGTACTATTCCGCCCTCCTTTATAAACCCCTGATAAAGCTTTAAAAACCCAGAACTCGTCAGCCTTTTCTTCTTCCTCCTCTCCGTCGGCTGTGGATCTGGAAAAGTTATCCATATCTCATCAACTTCCCCGGATCCAAAAAAAGAGGATATCAATTCAATCCGCGTTCGTAAAAATGAAGCGTTTAGAATTTTTTCTTCATGTGAAGCTTTTGCCCCCTTCCACATCCGGGCTCCTTTTATATCTACCCCAATGAAATTCTTGTCTGCAAAATGCCGAGCCATCCCTACTGTATATTCTCCCTTCCCACATCCTAATTCTAAAATAATGGGACTGTTATTACCGAAAACAAGCTCTCTCCATCTCCCCTTTAAATAATATTCTTTACCACTTATTTCCTCGATTCCCGGCTGAAATACCCGCTCAAATTGCCCAAGTTCATCGAACCTTCTCAGTTTGTCTTTTCCCAAAATAATTGCTTTTAGTCGTTAAGGCATTTAACTCTTTAAAATATGCTCTTTGGATTAATATTTCACTACTTATCCCAAAATATTGAATTGCTCATTTAAAACCCCTTTTCTGATTCATTTTTGCATTTACCACCCAGCACCTATTCGTAGACAGAGCTAATTAAGAAAGATATCTGGGTATAATAATTCCCTGATTCTGAGTAGGTGCCGTTAGCGAACAAAATGGTCATAACAATTCAATTTGTAGAAGTTTCGCTGAATGATGTACAGCTAAAATGCCTATCCTATCTTCCGATATAATCCTGTAAATGATTCGATAGTTATCAGGAATTAATTCGCGAATAGATTCATCATTAATTTCAGATACTATTCTTCCTAGAAAGGGTGGTGTTTTTAGAAGTTTAGCCCTTTCTCTTAAACGCTTTATCTGAATTACTGAGTATTTGATGGAATCTTTTGAAATAAATTCCCCAATGTTTATCATGTCTTCAATCGATAAATCAGTCCAATTTAAACGAGCCATTTACCAAGTCGTTTTTCAAGATCGTCATCTGACACTACTTGATTTTTGTTGGATTGCTCAATACCTTTTTCAATTTTTTCAACCAGCATTATTTGATCAAGTATGTCGTCAATTGTCACAGAATCAGGTAGATTTTTTATCCCGGTAATTATTCTATCCTTTGTCGTCATAACCAATTTCTTTCATACAAAGATATTTGTTTATTCGATGAAATTCAAGATTGTGATTGACAAAACATTATGTGAGCTAGCTCAAAGATATAAGAGCTATCTTAACTCTTTGAATTCTTCAATACGTAATCCTACGTCAGTTACCGGAATTTCTGGCATCCTCATACCTTGTTCTATCTCAAAAGTATACTTCCCGCGAACAAGAAAACGAACTGCTTTTCTGTACTCCTGCGATACCAACTTTACATTGCTAAAACCATTTCCTTGCCACTTACCCTTATCGTCGGTAATGATGATCTCAACAGTATCCCTCCTCGAATTTCCCGATGGTGCCGTGGTAGTTAGAAAAACAAACAGGTTACTTTTTGGATAACTGGTTGTGTGTCTTACATTTATGATAATATTGTAAAGCCCAACACTATCTGTCAGGTTAGCTTCAAAAACCTTCTTATCCGACCACTTCCATTCATTCCCTTCTGTTTTACTGTATTTATCATAAACCATGTAAGGGTCACATGAACTTACAAGAAAAAATATTCCTATAACAAAAACGAAATTCTTCATATTAATTTCTTGGATTCCGATTTTTCTTTTTCTTCTTTCTTTTGTTTAATGATTTTTTATCATCAAACCGGGTAAGACTGTCCTGGCCAACATCATTCTGGTAACTGATATCAATTGTTGCTACTTCTTCATGCAAAATAAGATTTTCAGGCGCTTCTCCCTTTTTATTCATTGCAATAATTTCATCAACCCGCTCTACCGGAACTGGAAATATATTCATGCCAGTCTCTGTTTCAAGAGTATACCAATATAAACCTCTGTAGATATCCGTCTTCATATGGTAGGCATTCCCAAGTTTTGTTTTAAGCGGAATTTCCTTGGATGGAAAGTCTTTCTGCGCATCTAAGTATGAGGTAACTTCATAATTCAGACAACATTTAAGCTTTCCACACTGCCCTGCTAGTTTTTGGGGATTAAGTGAAACTTCCTGATACCGTGCTGCCGCCGTTGTTACGGAAACAAAATTCGTAATCCATGAGGCGCAACAAAGTTCACGTCCACAGGATCCAATCCCGCCAATTCTTCCGGCTTCCTGTCTGGCTCCAATCTGTCGCATCTCAACCCTGATCCGGAATTCATCTGCAAGAAATTTTATAAGTTCACGGAAATCAACTCGTTCATCTGCAATATAATAGAAGATAGCCTTGGTTTTATCACCTTGATATTCCACATCCCCAATCTTCATGTTAAGCTTCAGATCTTCAGTGATCTTGCGCGACCTGAGCATAGTTCTACTCTCCAACTCAATCGCTTCTTTCCACTTATCAATATCTGCCTGCTTTGCCTTACGATATACCTTCCTCATATCACTTGCAGCAGGATTCTGCCCGTATTTCAGCATCTGGTGAATTACTATTTCACCGGTGAGTGAAACAACACCTATATCATGACCTGGCGAAGCTTCAACAGCAACCAAGTCGCCTCGCTTCAGCCGCAATTCATTTGTATTTCGGTAAAAGGCTTTCCGTGTATTTTTGAACCGTATTTCTACCGCATCGAATTGATTAATACTTTGGGGTATATCGCGCAACCAGTCAAAATCATCAAGCTTTGCACATCCGCTGAAATAGTTTGATATCTTATCCTGATTGTCGTTTAGATTCTCCGTACAGCCTCCTTTACAACAACCTCTATGAATCATTATTCAAAATTTTTAATTAACCTTTTGAGGCTAATGACAAAATTAAACAAAAAATCAATACAATTAGTAACTTTAAAAACTGAGAGAATTAGCTTGCAGGCTTTTAGGTATCATACAATTCCAAATCTAAACCGAAATCCTAATGCCTGAAAAACTGCTAAAAGATTATCTTTTCAACATTTTCCCAATTTTAAGCCCCGCATCCAAAAATACAATCTTTGCATTAACATTTGCAGAAATATGATTATACGAAAGGTTCAACTCTTCATAAATATCAATGATATTTTTTCCGTTAATAAACCTCGAAAACTTAATTGACCATTCGTTTTCGTATTTCGCCATATGCGCAATCTTTGTGTGGCCCGTGTTTACAAGAAAATTTTCGCGTACCATTCTCAGCCCATAAGATAGAAACATCTTTTGCTTTTCTCTCCCGGTTTTTGACATTTCTTCAACCCATTCCACCAGATCCACCATGCTAAATGCATAACAAATCCTCATAAAACTCACAAACTGTTCAAAGTTACTCCTGTTCTGTCCATCCTCCATCAGCGAACTGAGTGCTTTGTTAAAATTTCCATTAGCCAGTATCACAGCATCTTCAATAAGATCTTCACTTATATCTAGTCTGGATTTTAGAGCAACCCTGACATCCTCGTCACTTAGTCGGGGAATTTTGATCATTTGTGTCCGTGACAAAATAGTAGGAAGAACTTCTTCGGGAGTTTCTGACACCAAAATAAAAACAGTGCCCGGTGGCGGTTCCTCAATCATTTTAAGCAACTTGTTAGCAGCAGTGGCATTCATGCGCTCTGGAAGCCACATTATCAGGATTTTGAAATCCGACTCATAGGATTTTAGATTGAGCTTTCTGATTATTTCAGCACTTTCCTTCACACCAATCATCCCTTGCTTATTTTCAATTCCTATTCTGTCATACCACTGGTACTGATCGAAAAAGGGATTTTCAATTATTATTTCCCTCCATTTTTCCAATGCCTTCTCAACCGGCGTTTCATCCGATTTTGTTGTAGAGGGAGATGTTGCAGGAAATACAAAATGCAAATCGGGATGAACCAATTTTGCATATTTAATGCACGAAGCACATTTGCCGCATGAATCTTCATCTTGCTGATCTGTACAGGAAATGTACTGTGCATATGCCAAGGCAAGTGCCAATTTGCCAGAGCCTTCAGGCCCGTGAAACATCTGAGCATGACTAATCCTGCCTTCACGAACTGTGTGGACCAAACTTTCCTTTATTTCTTTTTGCCCAGGGATGTCACGGAAATACATTCAATTATTTTTTAAGGATTTGTCCCAATTGTTTGTGTTCAAAGCCAAATATAAAAATACTTTTTTTACCTTTGGGGGTGTTTGGGAAAAGAACATAAAAATAATTTAAAAGTATACGAATATGCTGACTGTTGATAAATTCAATTTCTCCGGAAAAAGAGCCATTGTTAGGGTCGATTTTAATGTCCCCCTAAATAGTAACTTCGAAGTTACTGATGATAACCGTATCAGAGGTGCAATGCCTACAATCAAAAAGATTCTTGCCGATGGTGGTTCTGCCATCCTTATGTCGCATTTAGGCAGACCGGATGGAAAAGTTATAGAAAAATACTCTCTAAAACATGTGGTAAGTACTCTTGAAAAAGTTCTTGGAAAACCTGTAAAATTTGCCGACGATTGTGTTGGCGAAAAAGTTGAGAAAATGGCTGCTGATCTTAAAGCGGGAGAGGTTCTACTTCTCGAAAACCTTCGCTTTCACGAAGAAGAAGAGGGAAAGCCTTACCACCTAGGAAAAGATGCTACCGATGAAGAGAAAAAAGCAGGGAAAGCTCAGGTAAAGGAAAGCCAGAAAGAATTTGTAAAAAATCTCTCCAAACTGGCCGATTGCTATGTTAACGATGCATTCGGAACTGCACACAGAGCTCATGCTTCCACTTCTCTTATTGCTGCTCATTTCCCCGGAAAAAGCATGTTCGGTTACCTTATTGGAAACGAACTTCTTGCTATGGAAAAAGTTCTCCATAATCCCGTTAAACCTTTTACAGCAATTATGGGTGGCGCAAAAGTTTCTGATAAAATCCTTGTAATTGAAAACCTGCTCGATAAAGTTGACAATCTTATTATCGGGGGAGGAATGACATATACCTTCATCAAAGCACAGGGTGGAAATATTGGAAAATCCCTCTGCGAAGAAGATAAACTTGACCTTGCCTTAGACCTTATCAAAAAAGCAAAGGCAAAAGGCGTAAATCTTATTCTTCCTGTTGATCAGATTCTTGCAGACAAGTTTGATAATGAGGCGAATACAAAGATTACAGATATTGATAAAGGTGAAGATGGAATGATGGGACTTGATATTGGCCCCAAAACCATTAAACTTCTCAGCGATGTTATCGAAAACTCTAAGACCGTTCTTTGGAATGGACCAATGGGAGTTTTTGAAATGAAAAATTTCCAGAAAGGAACCGTGGCTATCGCAGAAGCAATAACCCGCGCAACAGCTAAAGGAGCCTATAGTTTAGTGGGAGGTGGAGATTCAGTTGCTGCAGTAAATAAATTCGGACTTGCCGATAAAGTTAGCTATGTTTCCACAGGTGGTGGAGCTATGCTGGAATATATTGAAGGAAAAGATCTTCCGGGAATTAAAGCGATCAGAGGATAATTCTTCTTTTCAAATCCGAATAACCGGATTACGGCCACAAAGTCGCAAAGATTTTTTGTTTCGCAATGTTCTATACGCTGATTTACAGTTCTTTGCGGACACTTATTTCTTTGGGACTTTGTGGTTTCTTTTTAATGGAATGGTATGCTAACCAACCAACTTAGATGATTAGTACAAAAAAAATATTTGCTATTGAAAACGAATCTGACTTCGAAAGACTCGCTTTAGAAATATTTCGGTATCAGGCCAAAAATGTTCTGGTTTACCAAAACTTCCTTTCCCATTTGAAGCGTAATCCTGACGAAGTCACTAATTATCAAAACATTCCATTCCTCCCTGTCGAGTTTTACAAATCCCATGAAATAATTGTAAAAGATAAGAAATCCGAAATAATATTTGAATCCAGTAGTACAACGGGATCAACTCCTTCAAAGCATTATGTGGCATCAAAAAATCTCTACGAGGAAAGTTTTCTTAATGGATTCATAGCTCAATATGGCGAGCCTAAAGAATTATGTATTCTTGCTTTATTGCCGTCGTATCTGGAGAGATCAGGTTCTTCTCTGGTTTATATGGCGGAAAAACTGATTCATCTGTCTTCGCATCCCGAAAGTGGCTTCTACCTGAATGATCATGTAAAACTAATAGCCGTTTTAAAAAAGCTAAAAATATCCGGAACGCCAACTTTGCTATTAGGAGTAAGTTATGCATTGCTTGATCTGGCTGAGAAATACCAGGAAGATCTTTCTGGAATTATTATCATGGAAACCGGTGGAATGAAAGGGCGTAGAAAAGAGCTTGTAAAGGAGGATCTGCATTTGTACCTGAAAAAAAGTTTTAATGTAGAAAGCATCCATTCCGAATATGGGATGACAGAATTACTTTCGCAAGCCTATTCAAAAGGTAGTGGAAAGTTCTTTTGTCCACCTTGGATGAAGGTCCTCATTCGCGATAGTTATGACCCTTTTCAAATTCTGAATAGCAGGAATACCGGGGGAATCAATATTGTCGATCTGGCTAATATCTACTCCTGCTCATTTATTGCAAGTGCGGATTTGGGCAGAATTAATCAGGATGAAAGTTTCGAGGTTTTGGGGAGAATTGACAACTCAGATATCAGGGGATGCAACCTGATGATTGAATGATCCAAAAAATATTTTAAGCAAGCATAAAGATGGAACTAAAAGCATTGTACACTATAGGTCTATTAATCCTTTCCAATACATTTATGACCCTGGCCTGGTATGGCCATTTGAAATTCAAGGAATTAAGATGGTTTGAAAATTTGGGTTTAATAGCTATAATTATGATAAGCTGGGGAATTGCACTTTTTGAATACTTCGCACAGGTACCTGCCAACAGAATCGGGTTCAAAGGAAACGGTGGACCTTTCTCACTTGTTGAATTAAAAGTGATTCAGGAAGTGATAACTTTGGTGATTTTTGCGGGATTTACACTTGTGTTTTTTAAAAACGAAGTGCTAAAATGGAATCATTTATTGGGTTTCGTATTTCTGGTGCTAGCCGTTTATTTTATCTTCAAAAAATAAAACCAAAAAAAAGCTCTGACTATAAAACAGCCTGAAAAAAATAAAAAATTAAAGCCCCAATCAGAGCAGAAACAGGAATAGTGAGCAACCATGCCCAGAAAATTTTTGTTGTTACTCCCCACTTTACTGATGAAGCTCTTTTAGTTGCTCCAACGCCAATTATTGCACCAGTTATAGTATGGGTTGTACTTACAGGAATTCCAAAATGTGTGGCACCAAAAAGTGTAATCGCACCGGCTGTTTCAGCGCAGAATCCCTCAAAAGGTCTGAGTTTTGTTATTCGCTGCCCCATGGTTTTTACAATTCTCCATCCTCCAAATAAAGTGCCAAGTGCAATTGCTGTATGACAAGATAATACAATCCATAAATCGATGGATGCGTCTTTGGCAACCATTCCTGTTGCAATCATCGCAACCCAGATAAGACCCATGGATTTCTGAGCATCATTCCCACCATGTCCTAGACTAAATGCCGCTGCTGAAAATATTTGCAGACGACGGAACCATTTATCGACACCAGAAGGCGAAAAATTCTTTACAATATTTAATGCAATTACTGATATTATGTAGGAAATTATCATTCCCAGAACTGGCGCAACAACAATAAATATCACAATTTTCATAACTCCGGCTACAACAACTGAACCAAAACCATGTCCTGCAACTGCAGCTCCGATTAAACCTCCAACCAATGTGTGCGAAGAACTTGAAGGTAGTCCTTTCCACCAGGTAAAAAGATTCCAGATAATTGCTGCAATTATTGCAGAAGCAATCAAAGAAAGAGTAATGATCTCGGCGTTAATTACACCTTTTCCTATTGTTGTAGCAACCTTTAAGGGGAAAACAAGAAATGCAAGGAAATTAAATGTTGCTGCAAGAACCACAGCTGCAAGTGGTGTAAGGACCTTAGTTGAAACTACTGTTGCTATTGAATTAGCTGAATCGTGGAACCCATTTATAAAATCAAATATAAGTACCAATGCAACTACAATGTACAAAAACGTCATAAAATGATTTTTATTTATTCTATTTTTTGAAGGTGCTATCCTTTCAAAAGTCGTCTGCTATTGATTTATCCAAGCTATTTTCCATCAGAACCTTAATGAAATTCTCAGGAACCTTTCAGGATAATTGTTTTAATAATGTTGGAAACTTCTTTGATAGCATCGGCAGTCTTTTCCATATGTTCCAGCATTTCCTTCTGCTTTATCAGTTCAATAGCGTCTTTTTCCTTTTTGAAGATGTTGGAAATGGTTGAATGGTACAATGAGTCAGCTTCATGCTCTAATTCTGCTATCTTTTTGCAGGCTTTTAGAATTTTATTTGGTTTCTTCAGATCATGAAGCTCTTTAATAGCAGTATTCAACTGCTCGCATGACTTTGAAATCAATTTGGCGAAATCCTTGAATTCATTAGGAATTTCTTTGGGTCGATAAAGTCTGATTCGCTGAGCAACTCCATCAATTATGTTTATTACTTCATCCAGAGATGTTGTAAGATGATCAATATCTTCGCGGTCGAATGGGGGAATAAAAGATTTATCCAGATCATCAAATATTTTTTCTTTAATCTCATCTCCCTTACTTTCCAGATCTTTAATCTGCTTGAACATATCTTTCTGTTTTGCAGGATCATCTTGTTCAAAAATCAATAATTGTGCAGCTGAGGCCTTAACAATTATTTCAGATAGACTCTCAAACATCGGAAAGAATTTCATCTCTGCCGGAACCAGCTTATGAAGTAATGTAATGATACTCATTTAATTTAAGGGATAGAATGAATTAAAAAACTATGCGATAATAGTCATTTTATGTTAAGTTAATGTTAAATTTATCTGAATACTTATTGCTTTTAGAACATGTTCTGTCATTTAAGACAATGCTACTCCTCCAGAAACAACAAATTTCATAGCATCTGCAGGTGCCATTTTCAAAGGTCTGACATGCTCTGACGGCACAATGAACAACTCCCCTGAAAAATTATATGAATGAGGAAAATAAACTGCAACTTTCCCTTCAATGCCAATTTTTTTGAGATCTTCCTGAGTTAGAAAACCTACTTTTTCAAGCTCCGAAATAGTATTTACTTTTACCAGTACAGGCTGATTGAATTTCTTTTCCTTTCCAACAAAAGCTGATAACAGATCCCTGATTGAGGAATATATTAATTTGAAGAATGGCGCCTTGTCCATTACCTTTTCTATAGCCCTGCGAATGGGTTCACCAAGAATTGTTCCTCCAATCATCCCCAGAAAAGTGATGGTTAGAAAAATTAAAACTATTCCCAGTCCAGGAATATGAACTTTGATCACCGTCTCAATATACTTCTGGATTAACCCGTCAATCAAATTAAACAACAATACAATCGCATAAATAGTTAGTCCCAGTGGCGCTACATACAATAAGCCCTGGAAAAAATACCCAAGAATCTTTTTCATTTGTTTTTTATTCGTTTAAGTTCTTCCTGCTTTATTTTTGACAGACTTTCAACAATAAGCTGATAGGAATGATCAATAAGTGAAGTGACGAGATCTGTCTTCAGTCTTCCATCCATAATTAATGTATTCCAGTGCTGTTTATTCATGTGGTACCCCGGAATAATCGCCTGATGCTCTTCACGCAAACCAATAGCTTTAGCCGGCTCGCATTTCAGATTTATTGTTGTCTCACCACTCAGGTTCACCAGTGCAAAAATTTTATTCATTACCCTGAAAACCAGCGTGTCATCCCCAAAAGGCATATCTTCACTAACTCCCTTAAGCGACAAACAATATTCCCGGATTTGCTCAATGTTCATGTTACAGATAAAAAATGAGGCCAAAAGAATGCATTCTGCACAGCAAATTTAATAAACTAAATTCAGTGTTGTCGACTTATCTAAAAAATACAAACCAAAAGCCCTGAAAGGACGACATATCAAAACCATGGGCAACGCCCGTGGTATTCAGAATGCAACGCCCATGGTATTGAAGGTCAAGCCCATGGCTCACCAGTTAACCCCCGGAATAAACGCATTTTCAATATGTTCCACCACTGGCCCATTCCCCGAAAATGTAACAATTAGTACATCAAAACGAGTCTCACATTCTATTTTGAATCTGTTAATATACGCTTCGGCTGCATCAACAATAAACCTCTGTTTCCCCCTTGATATCAACTCCTCCGCAGTTGCCCTGTCAAAACCAGATCGGCTCTTAACCTCAACAATAATAAGCTCTCCGCAGAACTCTGCAACAATATCAATTTCTTTTTGAAAATATCTCCAATTACGATGCCGGATATGAAATCCTCTGGATGCTAGATATTCAGCAACAATCTCTTCGGCTTCTACGCCACGATCATTATGTTCAGCCATACTTTAAACAGGTTTGGTACAATTATTTTTCCGAAAACCTCAGCATTGAATGTTCGGATTCTACACTTAATTGCACATGCCTGCCAAAAATCAGCGTCATATTTGAATTTTGATGCCCTCCGGGAAAAGAAAAAGCTACAGGAAATTTAAATTTCCCAACAATCTCGGAGATAATCTCATCGTATCTCTTTCCGAATGGAATAGTATTGTCTTTTATATCTGTAAATCCACCAACTATTAATCCCCCTAAATTATTCATTGAACCGCTGTGCAGCAAATTCAACATCATTCTGTCAATGTGATACAGGTACTCATCAATGTCTTCAATAAACAACACTTTCCCCTTCATATCAGGGAAAAAACCGGTTCCGTTCAAACTAAACAAAACAGATAAGTTTCCACCTAAGATTTCAGCATTTACAGTGCCTTCGCGATTTCTGGGGAATGATGGAAACTGATACTCGATCTTCTCTCCAAAAAGTGCTTTGCGCAACGACTCAGCAGAATCTTCAGATTCCTTAACACCCGGCTTGTAAGTGAGGGGCATCAGGCAATGCAAACTTTCTGTATTTAGAAACCTGTTTATATAGGAATGAAATGCGGTAATGTCAGAAAAACCCGCAATCCATTTTGGTTGCTTTTCAAACTTTGAAAAATCGATCAGTCTCAGCGTCCTTAATGAGCCATATCCTCCTCTTGCAGCAAGAATCACCTTAACCTGCGGATCTGAAAGCATATCTGAAAAATCAGCAGACCGTTCCTCATCAGTACCTGAATACTGATTGTACTCTCCAAACAGATTTTTCCCAAATTTATATTTCAATCCCCATGATTCCAGCAAGTTCATGAAAATTGAAATCTCTTCTCTGCTTACTTTTCGGGCAGGAGCAACAATACCAACTGTATCGCCGGGAATTAGATAGGGAGGGGTTATCATAATGACTGCAAATTAGGAAATTATTTTCGAATGCAGATAGGAGAAAAAATGAATGTTTATTAAAGAATCTAATGTACCCATTTTGCCCCTCCCCAAGCCCCTCCCCCAAGGTTGGAGGGGCTTGTCTGGAGTATATATTAAGCTTTATGGAATAAAAGATAATATTTTCAAACCCTTTATAAAAAGTACTTCCCACAAACACAAGTCAATGAAAACAACTACTCATACAATGTCCATTTTTATTATCTTTGCAATTTATTTAAAGAATCATCCTGTTTTTTCATGAAAGATTATAAAAGGTACACTCTTACCGCAGCACTTCCTTATGCAAACGGTCCTATCCATTTCGGGCATCTGGCCGGCGTTTATATTCCTGCAGATATTTTTGCCCGTTACCTGAGATTAAAATCTGAAGACATAATTTTCGTTTGTGGCTCTGATGAGCATGGAGTTCCTATAACCATAAAAGCCAGAAATGAAGGCATTAGTCCACAGGATGTGGTCGATAAATATCACTATCTCAACAAAAAGTCATTTGAAAGACTGGGCATAACTTTCGATATTTATTCACGCACTACCTCGCCCGTTCATTTTGAAACTGCTTCGGGATTCTTCCGAACCTTATATGATAAAGGTGAGTTTATTGAAAAAACTACCGAACAATATTTTGATCCTGAGGCCTTACAATTCCTTGCAGACCGCTACATTACCGGAACCTGTCCGCGCTGTGGCAATGAGAGCGCATACGGCGATCAGTGTGAAAGCTGCGGCTCTTCACTCAATGCAACCGACCTTATTAACCCTAAATCAATGATTTCCGGAGCTGTTCCTGCGCTTAAGGAAACTCGCCACTGGTTCCTCCCTCTTGATAAATATGAGCCCTTTCTTAAAAAATGGATTCTTGAAGATAATAAACACTGGAAACCCAATGTTTACGGTCAGTGTAAATCATGGATCGACAGTGGACTCCAGCCGCGTGCAGTTAGTCGCGATCTCGATTGGGGAATCCCTGTCCCCGTTGAAGGTGCTGAGGGTAAAGTTCTGTATGTGTGGTTTGATGCTCCAATTGGCTATATTTCGGCAACCCGCGAACTTACTCCCGAATGGGAAAAATACTGGAAAAGTCCTGATACTCGCCTAATCCACTTTATTGGAAAAGACAATATTGTTTTTCACTGCATTGTTTTTCCTGCAATGCTCAAAGCCGAAGGAAGTTACATCCTTCCGGAAAATGTACCGGCTAACGAATTTCTTAATCTCGAGGGAGACAAACTAAGCACCTCCCGCAACTGGGCCGTATGGCTACACGAATATCTTGATGAATTCCCCGGAAAACAGGATGTGCTTCGGTATGTACTATGCGCCAATGCCCCGGAAACAAAGGATAACGATTTCACCTGGAAAGATTTTCAAGCAAGAAATAACAATGAACTTCTGGCCATTTTTGGAAATTTTGTAAACCGTACACTGGTTCTTACTCATAATTATTTCGGGGGAAAAGTCCCGGAAGCATCTGAATTTACTGCTTTTGATAAGGAAGTTCTTGATCAGTTCGAAAAGTCTCACCTGGCTGTAGAAAAAAGTCTGGATTCATTCAGGTTCCGCGAAGCACTAAAAGAAGCAATGGATCTTGCACGACTGGGAAATAAATATCTGGCCGACACTGAACCCTGGAAAGTCTTCAAAACTGATCCTGAAAGAGTAAAAACAATTCTAAATATTTCCTTGCAACTTACTGCCAACCTAGGTATTCTTTTTGAACCATTTCTTCCCGATACCTCCGCCAAGCTAAGAAATTTCCTTAATTTGGGTAAGCCTTTGTGGAAGGATGCAGGGAGAATCGATATGCTGCCAGCTGGTCATACTATTAATGAATCTGGATTGCTTTTTGAACGGATTGAGGACGAGATTGTAGAAGCGCAGCTCCTGAAACTCACCAGTAGCAGGGAAGCCAAAAAAATCGCAGAAACTAAAATCGAAACGGTACTGGCAAAGAATAATGTTAGTTTTGATAGTTTCGGGGCAATGGATATCCGGGTTGCAACTATTATATCGGCTGAAAAAGTAGCCAAAACCAAAAAACTATTAAAGCTTCAAGTCGATACCGGCCTTGATGTAAGAACCGTTGTATCGGGGATCGCAGAATATTTTGAACCTGAGATGCTTGTAGGTCAGAAAGTTTGTATCCTTCTGAATCTTGAACCACGCGAAATAAAAGGTATTCAATCTCAGGGGATGATCCTTCTTTCGGAAAATTCTGATGGAAAATTGTTTTTTGTTGAGCCGAAAAGTGAAGCTGTAAACGGGAGCATGGTAAAATAATTTTTACTGGCTCCGCTCTACTTTTATTACAAAATACTTGGTATCCCCTCTCCAGAAAAATCTCATATACCGCTTCTTGAAGTGGAGATTTACTCTTTCGCCGCTCAAAGCAACTTGTTCAAGCTGACTTATGACAAGAGTGTCTCTTCTTTGCACAGAAAAATCAAATGTTTCAGCAATCGGACTTACTCCCTTTAACGCGCCAAAACTTTCCAATCCCAATTTACCTTCACAAGTTTTAAAAACTAATCCCTTTTCACTGATTCGCAGCACCTTACCTGCCATAACACCTGATTCGTAGGTTCCCCAGAATAAGAACGAGAAAACAACAACAAAAATAAGGATCAGAAAGATCATGAAACGCTTGAGGAACTTACCGCTCCGCCTTTTCACTCTTTGAAAAAAACTCTCATTGCTCATGGTTCCTGGTTTTTATTATTTTAATTTTAACAACCAGGCAGCATTATTTTTGGTTTTTACTTTAAACTGCTCCAGCTTTTTAAGTCCTTGCTCTTTATCATGGAAGGAAATGGCACTTACTCTGTATAGTTGATCGCCCTGCTGAATGACTAGTGCGGGATAGCCTTTCTCTGTGAGTGATTGCTGCAAAATACCTGCGTTTACTTTGTCCTTAAAACTTCCAGCTATGATATGAAACTCCAGATAATCTCCGGTCACTGCCTCAATTTTAATAACAGGTTCAGATGATTCCTCGATTGAAAGCGCATTCTCCTGCAATGTCATTGAATCAATAGCCTCTCCAAGGTCTCCGTTTAGAGCTGAGTCCATATCCCAGTTATCATCTTCAGGAAAAGTTCCTTGTTCAGGCTGTCCGGAACTAAAAACAGAAAGCCCTGTATTATCAAGCAGATTAGTACCCATTTTTATTATCACAAAGGAAATAAGAATGACAATTACAGCTCCGGTTAAAATCCATACAAGACTCCGGTTATTTTTATTTTCATTTGGGGGAGATGTGTTGCGCATGGAATCATCGGTTCTGTAAGAGCTAGTGTGAGTTGTTTCTGTTTTCCCAACCGCCGGCGTTGAATTATTGTCTTCCTCAGCAATTTTGACATTCTTATCTGGAGTTTTCTGGGCAACTGGAGGTAACACAGAAGCATTCTTTTCTTCAACTAACTCTTCAATCGGATCAAGTTCAAAAGATTCGAGACCGAAAGATTCAAAATCAACCTTAAAATCTGGATCCTTTTCAAACCGATATACATTTTCAGAATCCCTTGAAAGAGTTCCAAATCCCTCAAAAATATAGGATTCTCCTTTATTCAGAGCAAATAAAATGAGATCAATATATTCTAGAACTTTTTGCGCAGCCTCATCTAAACTGATATCCTCGGCGTCGGCAATGCTTTTTGCCAAGCCTTTATCATCCAGACTTCTCTCAGGATTAAAAACAATCTGAACTCCCGGAGGAATAATTTTTTTCCCTTTTATGCTTGATGCGGTTTTCCTGATTTCAAAGGATCCTAATCCCGGAAGTGTAACCGTATCATTAAAAAGTAGCTGATCCTTAATATATTCGAGTAGAGCCAATTTTAAAGTTTTGAACAAATTTAATAAAAATCGATTTTGAGAATATTAATAATCACATAAAGTTACTAACGATTTTAATAATTTGACTAATTTCATGTCCCCGTTATTGTTTAACTTTGCAATCCGTTGATAAAAAAAGAGTGATGAAAGAAATCAAAATGGCCGACCTTAACGGTCAGTATGAGAAAATTAAAATCGAGGTCAATGAAGCAATTCAGGGAGTTCTCGATTCTACAGCATTTATCAAGGGCCCTGAAGTAAAATCGTTTGAAAAATCACTTGCCTCCTACCTCGGTTGCAACCACCTCATTTCTTGCGCTAATGGCACTGATGCTCTACAGATCGCAATGATGGCACTCGAACTAAAACCGGGTGATGAAGTAATCACAACCCCTTTCACATTCATCGCTACCGTTGAAGTAGTAAAACTTCTCGGGCTTAAACCAGTTTTTGCTGATATTGAAGAAGGCTCATTTAATATCGATGTTTCAAAGTTAGAAAAGCTCATTACTTCTAAAACGAAAGCCATAGTTCCTGTTCATTTATTTGGACAATGTGCTGATATGGAGAGCTTAAATGTACTTGCAAAAAAATACGGTTTATATATCATTGAAGATGCCGCACAAAGCCTTGGAGGCACTTACTTTCTAAGTGATGGCTCTGTTAAAAAATCAGGAACCTTAGGTGATATTGGCTGTACCTCATTTTTCCCATCCAAAAATTTGGGTGCTTATGGCGATGGTGGAGCCTTATTTACAGGAAACACAGAACTGGCAGCTAAAATCCAGGCTATATCAAATCATGGAATGATCGAGCGCTACCATTATGATTATATTGGCATAAACTCAAGACTTGATACCATCCAAGCTGCTATTTTGAGTGTAAAATTGAAACACCTCGATGAATATAACCATGCCCGTCAACTTGCGGCAGATTTTTATGATACTGCTCTCGGAGAATTAAATGGGATCAGCATCCCCGCAAGAGTTAAATACAGTAATCATATTTTTCATCAATATACCATCCGGGTTGCCGGAGGGAAACGTGATGAACTAAAATCTCACCTGGAAAAAGCATCTGTGCCTGCAATGATATATTATCCTTTACCTTTGCATATTCAAAGAGCATATTCAGATCTTGGCTATAAAAAGGGCGACTTTCCGGTAACCGAAAAAGCCTGCACTGAAGTATTATCACTTCCGATGCATACCGAGTTGAATCAGGATCAGCTTCATTTTATTACCGAAAGAATAATTGAATTCGTAAATTAGCAGCATGACAAATAAAGAATATTTCGTACATGAATCCTCTTATATTGATGAAGGTTGCTCCATCGGTAAAGGAACCAAAATTTGGCATTTTTCACATATTATGAAAGATTGTATCATTGGAGAAAATTGCAACATTGGACAAAATGTTGTGGTTTCCCCAAATGTCACCCTAGGCAATAATGTGAAGGTTCAGAATAATGTTTCAATTTATACAGGAGTCATTTGCGAAGACAATGTTTTTCTTGGCCCATCAATGGTCTTTACTAATATTATCAATCCTAGAAGTGCAATCGTAAGAAAAGAACAATTTCAGGAAACTTTGGTTAAGGAAGGAGCTACAATTGGTGCAAATGCTACAATTGTTTGTGGACACACTATCGGTCGGTTTTCTTTTATTGGCGCGGGATCCGTTGTTACACACGATGTGCCGGATCATTCTCTGATGGTTGGAAACCCTGCGCGGCATGTAGGATGGATGAGTGAATTCGGGCACCGTCTTAATTTTGATGGTGAAGGAATCGCATATTGCCCTGAAAGCCACGAAAAATACCTTCTTGATCATCTGTTAGTTAAAAAAATCGCTAATTAATACTTACATCTTTGGAAAAACCTAAAAACTTTGCGATCATAGGCGTGGCAGGATATATAGCCGTTCGCCATCTCAAAGCTATTAAAGAAACTGGGAACGTTTTGCTGGCAGCACTCGACAAGTTCGACAGTGTTGGATTTATTGATGGCTATTTCCCTGATGCTGACTTTTTTGTAGAATTCGAGCGCTTCGACAGGCACATTGACATGCTTAGACGATGTGGCAAAAAAATTGATTATGTCAGTATCTGTTCTCCAAATTACCTTCATGATTCACATATCCGTTTTGCTCTTCGAAACGATTCAGATGCAATCTGCGAAAAACCACTTGTGCTTAATCCATGGAATATAGACGCCCTTCAAAGTTTCGAAAAAGAAACTGGCCGAAAAGTTTATAACATTCTCCAGCTTCGCCTTCATCCTACTATTCTGGCCCTCAAAAAGAAAATTGACGAAGGTCCTGCAGATAAAATTTATGATATCGATTTATCCTATATCACCAGCCGAGGAAACTGGTACCATTATTCCTGGAAAGGCGATGAGCATAAATCCGGAGGCATTGCTACAAATATTGGTGTCCATTTTTTTGATATGTTGACCTGGATTTTTGGGAAAGTCAAAACCAATACCGTTCAGATATTAAAAAATGATAAAGCAGTTGGTTATCTCGAACTAGAAAAAGCAAGGGTCAGATGGTTTTTGAGTATCGATTATAAAGATGTGCCCCAATCCTATAAAGAAAAAGGCCAGCGAACATTCCGCTCCATAATTGTAAATGGAGATGAAGTTGAATTTAGCGGAGGCTTTACTGATTTGCATACTCAGACTTACCAGTCCATTCTAAAAGGCAATGGCTTTGGTCTCGAAGATGCACGTAATTCAATTGAAACAGTATATTCTATAAGAAATGCCAATCCAGTTGGACTAAAAGGTGAAGTACATCCCTTGGCAAAAACCTTAAATTTATAATCCATGTATATCGAATTAGTTGCCAAAAAAGAAAAACTTGCCGTAATCGGCCTTGGATATGTCGGATTACCTATTGCACTTGAATTTGCAAGAAAGATTAAGGTCATCGGGTTCGATATAAAACCCGAAAGGATCGAACTGATGAAGAAAAAAGTAGATCCAAGTAATGAACTGAATTCAGAAGATTTTGATAATTGTAATATACATTTTACAGCCAACAAGGAAGATCTTAAAGAAGCAAAATTCTTTATTGTGGCTGTCCCTACCCCAATTGACGACCACAAAAGCCCCGATCTTAAACCATTACTGAGTGCCACAGCAACTGTTGGCTCAGTGCTTAAAAAAGGTGACTATGTGGTTTATGAATCAACCGTATACCCGGGATGTACAGAAGAAGATTGTATCCCTATCCTTGAACAAAAATCCGGATTAAAATATCTACAGGATTTCAAAGTTGGATTCTCTCCGGAACGCATTAACCCTGGTGATAAGAACCATACTCTCACTAAAATCCTGAAAGTTACTTCCGGCTGCGATCCTGAATCTGCTGAAGAAATTGCAAAGGTATACGAACTAGTTATCACCGCCGGTGTTTACCGAGCAAGTTCAATTAAAGTGGCTGAAGCTGCCAAAATTATCGAAAATACGCAGCGTGATATCAACATCGCATTCATGAACGAGCTTTCCATGATCTTCACAAAAATGGGAATCAATACCTATGAAGTTCTCGAAGCTGCTGGTACAAAATGGAATTTCCTAAAGTTTTATCCGGGTCTTGTTGGCGGTCATTGCATTGGAGTTGATCCATATTACCTTACTTATAAATCGGCAAAATACGGACACCATGCCCAGATCATTAATGCTGGTCGATCTATTAATGATGGTATGGCCGAATACGTTGCCAGAGAAATCGTCCAGAAACTGATTGCCATGGGAAAGGAATTGAAAAATTCAAAGGTTCTGGTTATGGGCATGACATTTAAAGAAAATGTTAGCGATATCCGCAATTCAAAAGTTATTGATGTGATTAGGGAATTAAAACATTTCGGACTTGAGGTGGATGTTATTGATCCGCATGCTTCCCCCGAAGAGGTAAAAGAAGAATATGATCTTGAACTCTCTCCAAATGTGAAACCCCGTTACGACGCAATAGTAGCCGCTGTCAGCCATGAAGATTATCTCACAAAAGATGAAAAATATTTTAGAGGGATTGTCCGCGAACCTGCTCTATTGGCCGATTTGAAAGGGATTTACAGAGGCAAAATTAAACATCTGGAGTACTGGAGCTTATAGCTTCGTAGAGATTAGACAATTGACAATTGACCATGGATGTGAGAAAAAACACAATAGTTCGTAGTAAGCCACGTTAAATAAACCATGGCCTATCGTCTATGGTCTATGGTCTTAAAAAAAAATAACAACAAATCAAAAAATGAAACCCCTTATTCTCGTTACCGGTGGAACTGGATATATTGGCTCTCATACCTGCGTTGAACTGATGAATGAAGGCTTTGACGTAGTAATCGCTGATAACCTTTCAAACTCTGATATAACTGTACTCGACGGTATCGAAAAAATAACCGGCATCAGACCACACTTTGAGAAAACTGATCTTTCAGACTCTGCTGAAACATCAAAACTTTTCGATAAATATCCCGGAATTAGCGCTATTATCCATTTTGCAGCCTATAAAGCTGTTGGTGAATCGGTCAGCTTCCCACTAAAATACTATTACAATAATCTTAACTCCCTAATCCTAATCCTGAATAATATGGAAGAGAGAAAGATTGCGAATATTGTATTCAGCTCATCGTGCACTGTTTACGGCGAACCTGATGTATTGCCGGTCACCGAAAATGCTCCGATTAAACCTGCAAGTTCTCCTTACGGAAACACAAAACAGATTTGTGAGGAAATGCTGAGGGATTCAGTGGCTGTTAATGAAAACCTCAATGTTATCTCTCTTCGGTATTTTAATCCCATCGGAGCTCACGAATCTTCAGCAATTGGAGAATTGCCTCTGGGAATACCCAATAACCTGGTACCGTTTATCACCCAAACCGCGATAGGTCTTCGTGATGAGCTTAAAGTTTTCGGAAACGATTATAACACTCCTGACGGATTTGCCATCCGTGATTATATAAATGTTGTGGATCTTTCAAAAGCCCATGTTACTGCAATTAAACGCTTACTGAACAAAAAAAACAAAAAAAATCTCGAAACATTCAACCTTGGAACAGGCCGAGGAGTTTCAGTTTTGGAAGTTATTAATGCTTTTGAAAAATCCACCGGGGTAAAACTCAAATACAAAGTTGCAGGAAGAAGAGAAGGTGATATTGAGAAAGTCTTTGCTGATACACACTTCGCCAATGCCGAACTTGGATGGAAAGCTGAAAAAAACCTCGAAGAAACCTTGCTTTCTGCATGGAAATGGGAAAAGAAAATCCGAAATAAGTAATACCCTAATTTATGAAAACTATTCTAATCACCGGAGGAGCTGGATTCATTGGCTCTCATGTTGTCAGACTCTTTGTAAACAAATATCCTGATTACAAAATTGTTAACCTCGACAAACTTACTTACGCCGGAAATCTCGAAAATATTAGGGATATAGAAAAAAAATCCAATTACGAATTTGTTAAGGGTGATATTGTTGACGCAGCCTTTGTTTCTGAGCTTTTTAAGAAACATAATTTTAGTGGAGTTATTCACCTTGCTGCTGAATCGCATGTTGACCGCTCCATATCGAATCCTACTGAATTTATTTTTACAAATATTATAGGAACTGTAAATCTTCTTAACGCTGCCCGTGCTGCCTGGTCTGATAACCTGGAGAATGTTCGCTTCTACCATATTTCTACTGATGAAGTTTACGGTAGCCTTGGTGAGGAAGGTCTGTTTACCGAAACAAGTTCATACGACCCACGAAGTCCTTACTCCGCATCTAAAGCCAGCTCAGATCATCTGGTAAGAGCATGGTATCACACTTTTAAACTTCCTGTGGTAATTTCAAACTGTAGTAATAATTATGGACCTAACCAGTTTCCGGAAAAACTTATTCCTCTGGCTATCAACAATATGAAAACCATGAAACCTGTCCCTGTTTATGGAAAAGGAGAAAATATACGTGACTGGTTGTTTGTAGAGGATCACGCAAAAGCTATTGACGAAATTTATCATAACGGGAAAACGGGAGAAACCTATAACATTGGGGGAATAAATGAATGGAAAAACATTGACCTCATTCATCTTCTCTGCAAAATTATGGACAAGAAACTTAACCGCAAACCCGGTACTTCAGAATCTCTTATCACTTATGTAAAAGACCGGGCTGGGCACGACCTTCGTTATGCAATCGACTCCGATAAACTTCAAAAAGAGCTTAATTGGGCACCATCATTACAATTCGAAGAAGGTCTGGCTAAAACCGTTGAATGGTATCTTGCGAATGAAGCATGGATGAACAACGTGCTGACAGGTGATTATGAAAAGTATTACGAAAAGCAGTACACAAAACGCTGAAATCTATTCTACAGTTACCGATTTAGCAAGGTTTCTGGGCTGATCCACATTGCATCCCCTTAAAACAGCTATGTGATATGCTATTAACTGAAGAGGTATTACTGAAAGTAGTGAGGTTAGCTCTTCCATCGCTTCAGGAATTTCAACCACATGATCGGCCATTCCTCTGATCGTAGTATCACCTTCTGAAACAATTGCAATTACTATCCCATTGCGTGCTTTTACTTCCTGTATATTGCTAACAATCTTTTCGTACGACTTATCGTTTGTTGCGATAACAATTACAGGCATATTGCGGTCAATCAATGCAATAGGACCATGTTTCATTTCTGCAGCAGGATATCCCTCTGCATGTATATATGATATTTCTTTAAGCTTAAGCGCACCTTCAAGTGCAACCGGGAACGAATAACCTCTCCCCAGATATAAGAAATTGGTAACATTCTGAAACTGCTCGGCGATACATTTGAAAATATTATCATGAGTCAGTATTCGTTCAATCTTATCTGGTATACCTGATAACTCCTCAATTAACGCATGATACCGTTTGGTTTCAAGAAGTCCTTTTTTGTATCCAATCATCATGGCCATCATTGCGAGAACAGTAACCTGTGCGGTAAATGCCTTTGTAGATGCAACTCCGATCTCAGGACCGGCATGCATATAAACCCCAGCATGCGTTTCCCTTGAAATACTTGAGCCTACAACATTACAAATTCCAAGAACCGTTGCGCCTCTCTCTTTTGCGAGATGGATGGCTGCAAGCGTGTCGGCCGTTTCACCACTCTGACTAATGGCAATTACAATGTCATCCTTGCCAATCAGTGGATTGCGGTACCTGAATTCAGAGGCATACTCAACCTCAACTGAAATTCTGGCAATATCTTCAAAGAGATATTCACCAACCATCCCCGCATGCCAGGACGTTCCGCAACCAACAATTACTATCCTTTTTGCAGCAATAAGCTTATTCTCAATATTGAATAACCCTCCAAGATGTATCGAGGTTTTATCGTTTGAAATTCGACCCCTGAATGTGTCGAGAATAGACCGCGGCTGTTCAAAAATCTCCTTTAACATGAAATGATCGTAGCCATTTTTTTCTATCTCAGAAATTTCAAGATCAATTTTTTGAATTTTGGGAGTGAATATGTCGTTTTGTATGGTTTTCAAAACCAACTCATTACGACTAATTATTGCAACATCCTCATTGTTGAGATATATAACACGATCGGTAAATTCAATTATGGGTGTGGCATCAGAAGCAATAAAATACTCTCCATCGCCAATTCCTAAAACAAGAGGACTACTTTTACGCGCAGCTATCATCTTATCAGGTTCTTCACTGCACATCACCACAAGTCCGTATGCACCGATTACTTTGGTAAGTGCAAGTCTTACAGCAAGCTCCGCACTTACTGTTCCCTTCATATAAATATATTCAATGAGGTTTGCTAGTACTTCAGTATCAGTATCGCTCTGAAAAGTGTACCCGCGATCAACCAGCTTGATTTTTAAAGTGCTGTAATTTTCGATAATCCCGTTGTGAATAATGGTAAAAATACCATTCATTGACGAATGCGGATGTGCATTAACATCATTAGGCTCTCCATGTGTGGCCCAACGGGTGTGTCCCATTCCCATGGTGCCTGAAACATCACTGGACTCTACGAATTTTTCAAGATCGGATACTTTCCCTTTTCGTTTGAAAACATTTACACCATCATTCTGTAATGCAATGCCCGCAGAGTCATAGCCACGATATTCAAGTCTCTTTAAACCATTAATTAATATTGGATAAGCATTCTTAAAACCTATGTAACCAACAATTCCACACATAATTAGAAAAGTTCAGTGTATGTTACTTTTAGTTTAACAGGGGATTTTTCAGCAGTTGCGCCTTTAAGTATTACCCTGTTTGCAGCACTGTTGCTCTTTCGGGAAACAATGACCAGATCAGAATTCTTTATTTTTCCACTGATATAAGATTGCAGATGCAATCCAATGTTGAAAACATAAGCATTTAAAAGCCTGTTATAACTACCGTCAAAATAGGTTGATGTATTATCGATTCTGTAATCGTACAAATAATCGTAAACATCATCAGTACCAAGAGAGAATAGTAAGAGGTTGAGAGGATAATTATCTTTCGAAAGTGATGGAAAAACTAGCGAGTCGACAGGAAGAATCAATTCAGCTTTATTTATCGAAATTAAGCCTTTACCTTTCCACTCATCAAGCTGAGGAAAACTGATCCTGCCACTTGATCCTGCTATACCTTCAATATACATAAGTGTGTCACCAGATTCAGCCAAATCAAGATTTGCAGCAATTGGAAATCCTGCATAATCGTGGGTAAAAACATTTGCTTTTGCTGCGAGTGATGTAAACGACATCTCATAGCCATAACTTATTGTGTCTCCGTTTTCATGGCCATTATAGTACATGGTCAGTCTGGTTTTTGAATTTGACATGTTCAGATAGGTATAACTACCCTTTTCTGTAACCTGATCAGCACTCAGAAATAGTCCGTAAAATTTTTCAGCAAAATCTGTCTTATCCTTAAAAATTGAATCGGGCATAGTCTCAAACTTATTAATGAAAGCCGGATCCGTAATTTTTACCCTGATTATAGAATCCCTCGCAGTGTATGTATAATTTGCAAGTTCAGATGAAGGATCATAATACTCCAAAGGGTTGATGTCTGAGAAATAGTTCGTGTCAATGCGCATCTTTTCATTTAGCTCATATACCCGTAAGGTCATAGAGTATAGACTATCCCCATAATGATTTGCAGGAGAGAGATATAGAATTAATGAATCAACAGTCCTTATAGAGTCTGTTGATACAAGTATTGAAGGGTGAAACTGTGTAAGCAGACTTGCCCGGCCATAACCAAATATGCTGTCTTTCATGCTCCCTAAAACATAAAATTCACTTGAGGAAGATAGAATTCGCTTTCCAGTGATGGTGTAGGATTTAACAAAAGTTGAAGAATCAATCTTTACTCTGATACTATCGGAGGACGGTAACAAATCTCTTCCTAAATTGTCGGGATCTTTTGCACATGAATTCAGGATTATAAACAAACTGATAACTATTCCGGAACTAAAGATAGACCGCTTTATGATTTTTTTTAATCCGGTACCTTCGGGACAAATCATTCTCATTTCTTCGCTTCTGTTAATATTTTATCATAGAAAACGGAATAAGCGTCAATATAGTCTTCCGGATCCTGATATTTAAGTACGGGTATTTTAACTTCTTTTATAACTAGCTCAATTTCAGCAGGAAGTGCTTCACTTCCCATGATTATTCCATCTGAAAATTTAAATGCAATCCTTGCAAGATTGGCAAATGTAGGTTCTTTAAGTGGCGCAATTATGGAGTCTTTTATTCCGTCATGCTTAACCTTACGAATGAAATTCTCATCCATAGTGTCGTTAAAACCATCATTATAAGCCGAAAACACAAGCTTTGAATTCATAAAAAGAGGATCCTCATGATAGGAATTCTTTATGTAGAGCGGCACCAGACTGGTAAACCAACCATGACAATGAATAATATCCGGTGACCAGCGCAGTTTCTTTACCGTTTCAATTACTCCACGCGCAAAAAATATCATCCTCTCATCATTATCCTTGTAAAACTTGTTTTTTGTGTCTTTCAAAACAAATTTCCGTGTAAAATAATCCTCATTATCGATGAAGTAAACCTGCATTCGAGCAGATTGAATTGAGGCAACCTTAATGATCAGTGGGTGATCGGTGTCGTCAATAATCAGGTTCATTCCCGACAGACGAATAACTTCATGAAGTTGATTTCGCCGTTCGTTAATGTTACCAAACCGAGGCATAAAAGTTCTGATTTCTCTGCCTTTTTCCTGAATACCCTGAGGCAGATACCTGCCAATTTGGGACATTTCCGATTCGGGTAAATAAGGCGTAATTTCCTGAGAGATGAATAAAACTTTAACGTTTTCCATTATAACCCTTCTTGGTTTTTAAAAACATACAAAGATACGAAAATATTTGAGACGATGTATTCCAAATCAATTGTGTAATAACACTGCATTAAGGTGCTGTAAAATTTTACCTCGAAGAAAATCAAAAATTCGGCATCAACTCCTGTTGTAAATATTTTTTCTCTGATAATCAGTCGTTTATGGAATTACTCCAAAATAAATGCTTCAAAATTTAATCCCTCAACTCTTTAATCTCTATTTTTGTCGATATTTATTTCAAAATGGAAATCCTAAAAAGCAGTGCAAGTCTTAAACTATATCGTTCAAAACATGATATTGAAGGCAATATAGTTGGATTTGTACCCACCATGGGAGCTTTACATCAGGGGCATCTTTCCTTAATTGATGTTGCTGCCTCACAGTCCGATTATGTTCTTGCAAGCATATTTGTAAATCCCACTCAATTCAACGATCCAAAAGATTTACGAAACTATCCGCGAGATCTTGAAAAAGACCTTGCCCTACTCGAAGCCCAGGGTAAGACTTCTGCAGTTTTTGTTCCGGAAGTGGAGGATATTTATCCGGAACCCGATACTCGTATTTTCAATTTTGAAATGCTCGATAAAGTAATGGAAGGCGCTCACCGTCCAGGCCATTTTAACGGTGTGGCTCAGGTAGTTAGTAAACTTTTTAATCTTGTTGAACCTCATAAAGCCTTTTTTGGATTAAAAGACTTTCAGCAGCTTGCAGTGATACGACAACTGGTTAAACAAATGCAGTCTGATATTGAAATTGTTGCTTGCCCAATAATTAGGGAAAACGATGGTCTTGCTATGAGTTCCAGAAATCAACTCCTCTCGGATGAAGAAAGATTGCACGCTGCAACTATTTCTGCAATTCTATTCAAATCTAAAGAATTAGCGCAGTCAATGAATGTTATACAACTTACAGAATGGGTGATTTCTGAAATTAATAGGGATCCTTTTCTTCAGGTAGAATACTTTCAGATCGTTGACAGTCTGAGCCTTACGCCCGTAGAAACCTGGAATCAGGCAGGTGAAAAACAAGGCTGCGTGGCTGTGAAAGTTGGAGCCATCAGGCTTATAGATAATATTAAATTTGATTAAATTTGTCGCATTATGCATATCGAAATATTAAAATCTAAAATTCACAGGGTTACTGTTACAGAATCTAACCTGAATTATGTTGGAAGTATCAGTATTGATCCGATTCTGATTGAGGCTGCAAATTTGCTTGAAGGCGAAAAAGTACAGGTTGTAAATGTAAACAACGGTGAAAGATTTGACACTTACGTAATTGTAGGAGAACGTAATAGCGGACAGATTTGTCTTAATGGACCGGCAGCAAGAAAAGTTGCAGTTGGTGATGTTGTAATTATTATTTCTTATGCGAGCATGGATTTTGAAGAGGCTAAAACTTTCAAGCCCAGCGTTGTCTTCCCCGACACATCCACAAATAAACTAATCTGATCTTATTTTGAGAAATTTCATTATAAAAGCTCTGAAATTCATGGGATTCCTTTCATTCGGAGTAATCCTGATGTATTTTGCCTTTAAGGGAATCAGCTTTGAGAAAATTATTCAGGATCTGAAAAGCGTGAATTACTGGTGGGTAGTACTTTCGCTGTTTTTTGCCTTTCTCGCATATCTGGCAAGGGCATACAGATGGAATATTCTTATTGAACCGCTGAAACATAATCCCCCGTTGTCAAGCACTTTCTATTCACTTATGGTTGGATACCTTGCAAACTTCGCCTTCCCCAGAATTGGTGAAATAACCCGCTGCGCAAGTCTTGCAAAAAAAGAAAAAATACCTGTCGACAGACTGATTGGAACGGTTATTGTTGAAAGAGCGGTTGACCTTCTATCTTTACTGATTTTACTGATCTTTTTACTTATTATTCGTTTGGATACCTTTGGTGCCTTTCTCGGAAACTCAGTTTTTATCCCTCTTTCAGAAAAAGTATCCTCTACTCTTCACTTTTCTTGGTTTATTTGGATTTTAATTGCAGGTTCCTTCATTGGCTTTATTGCCTTGTATTTCATTTTTAGAGAACAACTGGCTAAAATTGTTCTAGTAAATAAAGTGAAAAACATGGTTAAGGGCGTGCTTTCCGGACTAAAGACAGTTTACCAGATGAAACGCCGCTGGGAATTTATATTTTTCTCTGTATTGATTTGGTTTCTGTATCTGATGATGACTTGGGTCGTAGTATTTGCTGTACCTGCAACTTCCGGCCTTAACCTTTTAGATGGTTTGTTTATTCTGGTTATCGGGGGATTGGGTATGTCGGCCCCTGTGCAAGGCGGAATTGGAGCATTTCATTGGATCGTTTCAAGAGGACTCGCCTCAGTTTTTGCGTTTATTTCAATTGAAGATGGCCTTGTATATGCAACAATAGCGCACAGTTCTCAAGCACTTTTCGCAATATTGCTCGGCTCCCTTTCTTTTATACTTCTGGTTTCCCGCAAAAAACGGGTTAAAACGAGTATACATTCAAAATCCATACAGAACACTATTGTACCTGGAAAATGAACTCCCTCGACAAAATAAATAATAAAATAATCAAGGATTGGTCAATGATTCCAGGTATTATTGAAGACTGGAAAAAAGCCGGGCAAAAAATAGTTTTTACTAACGGTTGCTTCGATATTATTCATCGCGGGCATATTGAATTACTTTCCAAAGCCTCCGATTTTGGACAAAAATTTATTGTTGCTCTGAATACCGACAGTTCTGTACAAAAACTCAAAGGGCCAAGTCGTCCTTTGCAGGATGAATCGTCAAGAGCCCAGATAATGGCCTCATTTGAATTTGTTAATCTGGTTGTACTTTTCCCTCAGGAAACACCGTTGGAACTAATTAAACTCATTAAACCTGATTTTCTTATTAAGGGCGGAGATTATAAAGCCGATGAAATAGTTGGTTATGATGTTGTTACAGAGAATAAGGGGCAGGTTATTACTATTCAATTTGTGGAAGGTTATTCAACCACATCTATTATCAAAAAAATGAATAAACCCTGTTAAGAATTTATCTCTCTTTTAATTTATTACATTGTTTTCATCCTTTACACATCGCACACCAAAGCCATAAAACCTTGTTCCGTAATACCTGAATACATTGGCTTTTTGATAATCAAGGTATCGATACCAAAGGTCATTCCCTTCTGAGGTAGCTGTCCACCAAAACCCGGTATATTGAGCACCCGGATTTCCCTCAACCCCATTAAACATAACACAACCATTGCTTATTGCAGAAAACCCGCTTTCATTGCTTCCCCAGACGGTATATTTATCGTTTACACCAATAATGGCTTTCGGATCGTCAATTTCAATTGCGTGCCAATCTGCAAAACCCACTCCCGGATGCTGTATCTTAAGTTTATTCCCTTGATTTGTTCCTCTCCAGTTGAATTTATCTGCATCTACCTTGCTCATACCTAAACTCATTTCCAGGGTTTTCCATTCCTCATCGTCTGGAATGTGCCATCCAATAGGTGCTATATTTCTGGTATCGTCAATTATATAACCATTGTAAAGAAATCCATACGGGCCAATATAATAAGCTCCAGTGATTGTATGATTCCATAATGCTGAATCCATCCTACCAGACCCCCAAAAATTTCCCATACTATCGATTACATCTCCATTCCTATACCTTTTAACTTTCAGGTCACCGGCCATCCACCACTGACTTCCAATTTTTACAGTTTTATATACATTTCCATCGATATCCGTAACTGAATCAGTTTTAAAGTTCGGAACAATTTCCTGATCTTTTGAGCAAGAAGTAGGAACTAAAAGAATATAAAATATCATGATTGGAATAAAAAACCAGAACCATAAATTCTTAAGCATTTTTGTTTTCATTTCCTTTTGTATATCGAACCAAAATCAATTGAATTTTCTACTATTTTCTGTTGCAAATGTTGCAATCATCATTTAAGGATTATCCCTATAAACCTAATTTTTGATAAATAGGATACTTTCAGGTTTGTCTTTTGAGAAAACACGAACCATATAGATACCGTTTTTAAAGCCTGACACATCCATTTGGGAAGAAATTAAACCTTCGACAAATCCCAAGTTTTTAGCAATCATTAAAGTTCCAAAGGAATTATAAATTTCAAATCTAATTTCACAATTATTTGAAGATGTCACTTCTAAGGTTAGCTGATTAGTAACCGGGTTAGGGTAAAGAAGTGTTTTTGCGCTGGGACTTAGACCTAAATCCGGGCAAATGACACTGATATCCCGGTCACCACATTTCCCCGGATAGCAACACAATGATGGGATTGAATAGTTTGCTTGGGGGTTATAATTACATGACATTGGATCCGTGCAGCCAAACACTATTTTTGTTTTACATGCCTCAGGTAAGCTGCAGTTAAATTTAGGATCATATTCCAAATAGCTTGAATCTCTGCAACCGCACTCATTTACCAGTGGGTATGAAAGAAAACGGCTCATAATAATACTTTCCAGATCATTTGCTGCTTTATTCGCAACATAGGTTTGGATAGTTATTCCATCACTTAGTAATACCTGTAAATTCAGGTTAAATGAAATCTCTCCGTTTGTTGTTAATTGGGCAATCAACACCTTGTTACTGCCCTGTGTTGCACCCATTGCACCGGAGTTTTGGAAGAATGCAGAGTTGCTTGTAAATTGATTGCCATGCTTTAAAAAACCAAAAACGGTTGAATCTTCGTTGGAAACAGGATCTGTAAATCCTCCTACAGCCCACTTGTCAGGTAAAGCACTAGAGGCAAAAAGTCCATCTGAATCGGTTATAGGCACCCCTGCAGATGGATTGTTATTGGCAAGTAATCCAACATTATTGTTTGCTCCTCCAACCACAGAACCATCGGTGTCCTCGTTTTTCATTATCCCCATTTTTGTTGAAGAAGCCTGCCCGAGAGTTAACCATGTATCTAAGGCAACCAGATCTTTCCTTAGGTTAGACGTTTTAATATCTTTTCCAAAGCTCGAACCAAAATCGGCATGATTAAAAAAACTGCTTGTGGTAGCAAACATTAAGGTGTGGTTTGCGTCACCGTATACTTTCATGATTTTACAACCTGAAGCCATTTGCACGAAAACGCGATAGCTTGTTGAACCTTCCTCAAGTACTATTGAATCTGTGATATTGTCATTTGCATCATATATATATTGAATATATTTTGCATCGTTAGTATCCGAAATGTAATATTTTTCCACAATCACATTTTCCATTTGAGCATACATGGAGGTGAAAATAGAGAATGCTATTAATAATGTTATAAAGCCTTTCATTGTAT
>JBBQAQ010000023.1:0-58244 GCA_038316435.1 Bacteroidales bacterium
ACTATTTCCACATTGGTCGTTGGTACATCCGTAGTATTGGACTACATTCGTGAATAGACATGAAGAGCCGTATGAATCGAGAGATTCACGTACGGTTCTGTGAGAGGGAAGAGGTGAAAGTCCTCTTTCCGACTCGACTATGGGGCAAGCAAGGGTTGACACTGCCAATTTGATTTAGTAGCCAAATAATTTTTATTGCACTAAACAATATATCCAAAAAATGTTTTTGAGTTGCCCTCTATAAATCAATATACCTCATTCATAAATCTGCTGTTACTAATCCAAATAATCCCGATCCTCGTTCTTTCCGATAAAACCCATATTTTTTTATCTTTTTTCCCCTTCTAATTGCTATTTTTGGGGATTCAATAATCGTATAACAGCTCAAGTCAAAAGATAAAATGGAAATTCCTTCAAAATATGATGCCTCACTTATTGAGGAAAAATGGTACAAATACTGGATGGATCATGGGTTTTTCAATTCCGATCCCGATGAGCGTGAACCTTACACTATTGTGATCCCGCCGCCCAATGTTACAGGCGTTCTTCACATGGGTCATATGCTCAATAATACCATTCAGGATGTGCTTATTCGTCGCGCCCGAATGCTGGGAAAAAATGCACTTTGGGTTCCGGGAACCGACCATGCCTCCATTGCTACTGAAGCGCGGGTTGTAAATAAGCTGAGGGAAGCGGGAATTGAAAAGGCAAGTCTCAGCCGTGATGAGTTTCTGGCTCATGCATGGGAATGGACGCACAAACATGGAGGAATAATTCTCGAACAGCTCAAAAAACTTGGGGCTTCATGCGACTGGCGGCGTACAAAATTCACAATGGATGAGGAGTTGTCGGAAAGTGTAATTCGTGTGTTTATCGATCTATATAAAAAAGGTTATATCTACCGCGGAGTAAGAATGGTTAACTGGGATCCTCAGGCTCTTACTGCGGTTTCAGATGAAGAAGTGATCTACCGCGAGGTTCAGTCGAAACTTTTTTACATTAAATATCCGATTCAGGGTGAAAAAACTTTTATTGTAATCGCCACAACCCGACCTGAGACCATACTTGGTGATACCGCCGTTTGCGTTAATCCTAACGATGATCGTTTCGCCGCATTTAGAGGGAAAAAAGCGATCATCCCACTGCTTGACCGCGCTATCCCTGTAATTCAGGACGAATATGTTGATATGGAATTTGGAACTGGCGCTCTGAAAGTTACTCCGGCTCATGATGTGAATGACTATACCCTTGGCTTAAAACACAATCTCGAATCGATCGACATTTTTAACCCAAATGGCACTCTCAGCGAAAAGGCAAAACTTTATATTGGTGAAGACCGCTTTGTGGTTCGTAAGAAAATCGTTAAAGAGCTGGAAGAAAAAGGCTATTTGCTTAAAACAGAGGAATATGTTAATAAAGTGGGATTCTCAGAACGTACTGATGCTGTAATCGAACCCAAGCTTTCCCTTCAATGGTTTCTTGATATGAAAGAGATCGCAAAGCCTGCTCTTGAAAACGTATTGAATGACGAGATAAAACTCCATCCCGCGAAATTCAAGAACACCTATAAACATTGGATGGAGAACCTTAAAGACTGGTGCATTTCGCGTCAGCTCTGGTGGGGCCACAGAATACCTGCGTATTTCTATGCCGACGGTCCCAATGATTACGTAATTGCTATGAGCGAAGCAGAGGCACTTTCCCTCGCTAAAGAAAAAACTGGAAATGCAAACCTCAAAGCATCTGATCTTCGGCAAGATGAAGATGTTCTCGACACATGGTTTTCATCCTGGCTTTGGCCGATTTCTGTATTTAATGGGATAAACAAACCCGACAATGCAGACATTAAATACTACTATCCAACCAACGACCTGGTTACGGCTCCCGAAATTCTGTTTTTCTGGGTGGCAAGAATGGTTATTGCCGGATACGAGTACCGGAATGATAAACCTTTTAACAATGTGTATCTCACTGGAATTGTTCGCGATTCACAGCATCGGAAAATGTCTAAATCGCTAGGCAATTCGCCCGATCCCATTGATCTGATGAAGAAATACACCGCCGATGGTGTTCGCGTTGGAATGCTCTTTTGCTCCCCCGCTGGAAATGATCTTCTTTTTGATGAAAGTCTGACCGAGCAAGGCCGTAACTTCGGAAATAAAATCTGGAATGCATTCCGTCTTGTTCAATCATGGGAGGTTGATGATTCGCTGGCCCAACCTGCATCTGCAAGCACTGCGATAAAGTGGTTCGATTCCAAACTTAATGAATCGATTGCATCACTAGATGAACATTATGATCGATTCAGACTTTCTGAAGCTTTGATGACAGTTTACAAGCTGTTCTGGGATGAATTTTCATCATGGTATCTGGAAATGGTGAAACCCGCATATCAAAAGCCAATCGACAAAGAGAGCCTCGAAAGCACAATCGGCTTTTTCGAAAAACTGACACTCTTGTTGCATCCATTTATGCCATTTATCACTGAAGAAATTTGGCAATTGATAAGGGAAAGAAAAGCCGGAGAAAGTATCATGATCTCTAAAATGCCTAAGGCCGGTAAAATTGACGAGGCTTTAATCATTCAATTCGATCAGATTAAGGAGATTATTGGCGCAATTCGCACCATCCGTAATGATAAAAACATTGCAATGAAAGAAGTTCTGGAACTGGAATATATCAATTCAGATGGATCATACCAGTCTAATTTCAATGAGGTTATCAAGAAAATGGCCAATGTTTCCGGTGTTCTGGAGGTAAATCAGAAAAATGAAACTGCCGTTTCCTTCATCGTAAAGAATGTGGAGTTTTATGTCCCGCTTGGAAACCTTTTAAATACAGAAGAGGAGATTGCTAAACTGGAGAAAGAGCTGGAATATACCAAAGGATTTCTGGAATCAGTTCTCAAAAAACTTGAAAATCAGAGATTTGTGCAAAATGCGCCCAAACCCGTTCTGGAACTGGAGATGACGAAAAAGGCAGATGCGGAATCTAAGATTTCATCCCTTGAAAAACAAATTGAAGCTTTGAAGGCTAATTTAGAATAATCCGAAGATAAAAATGAATTCATTCTGGTCGAAAATTATTCTGCGTACGACACTTCGTCAGAAATACAAAAGTTTTTCTGGGAAGAAGAACTTCTCAGTTTATGAACTGGCTAAAGGATACAGGATATTCAAAATTTCTGCTACCAGGAATATCAAGGATTTTATCCTAATTACTGCTGGGATTTTTTCAGCAGCATTCGGTTTTAAAGGTTTCTTGCTTACCAATCGTTTCATCGACGGCGGAGCAACTGGTATTTCACTACTATTGCATGCTGTGAGTGACATTCCACTTTATATTCTGATTATAGCAGTTAACATTCCATTCGTCTTGCTGGGTTATAAGATCATGGGTAAAAATTTTGCAATTAAAACAGCTCTTGCAATAACTGGCCTTGCGCTTTGCCTTGCTCTGATTGGATTTCCGAATGTTACAAATGACAATTTACTGGTCGCTGTTTTCGGAGGATTTTTTCTAGGCGCAGGTATTGGACTTTCTATTCGGGGAGGAGCTGTAATCGATGGCACCGAAGTTTTAGCGATTTATCTTAGCCGGAAACTCGGAACAACCATCGGAGATGTCATTATTTTGATCAATATTTTTATTTTTTCTGCTGCAGCTTATCTTTTAGGAATGGAGGTTGCGCTTTACTCCATGATTACTTACCTTTCTGCATCGAAGACCCTTGATTTTATTGTTGAAGGCATCGAAGAATACATCGGGGTTACAATTGTGTCAAGCTACAGCGAAGAAATTCGCGAAATGATTACAAATAAATTGGGAAGAGGAGTAACTGTGTACAGCGGGAAAAGGGGATACGGGAAAAGAGGAGTTACCACAGAAACAGATATAATTTATACGGTCATTACTCGTCTTGAACTGAACAAACTTACTGCTGAAATTGAAAAGATTGAATCCAATGCATTCGTGGTAATGAATAGTGTTAAAGACATAAAGGGAGGAATGATTAAAAAGAGACCTTTACGGTAATTAACAGAATAAGAACACAAACAGGTTGCTGATATGTGTGTGTTTGGGATTAAGCACTTTTCAGTTTATCTTGCCACTTCAGCCCATAATAATTCAAATGAGCTCAAATATTGAAGCGCAATTCTTTTTTTGTATATTAATTGGCTGAAAAAACATCAAATCATGAACTACCTTTTACGGTTATTTATAGTGGCTTTTCTGTTTGTATTGTCGACAGGAATCAGTGCGCAGGTAAATTTAAAAAGTGGTTATGTTATTAATCTTAAGGGAGATACGCTCTTTGGACTAATCCACGATGGCGGGGGAAACAGAAACGCTAAAGTATGCGTTTATAAGGCAGATAAAAATAGCCCCATCGTAAACTATTTGCCAGGCGAAATAAAATCATATCGTTTTATCGGAGATAAATATTATTCTTCTCAGGAAGTATTCATAAACAATGAGTATAAATATGCATTTACCGATGTCCTGCTGGAAGGGAAACTTAATTTATATCATTACCGAAAGAACAGTGAAATGGCGTATTATCTTGAAAAACAGGATGGTAGTCTGGTAGGATTATTGAATAAAAGAGCTAAAGTGCAGTTTTCTTCTGAGGAATTATACGGTATACAAAACCCAGACAAAAAAATCCCGGCAAACTCAGAAAGATTTGGTAATCAGATGAATGCAGAGGTGTACCTTGATATTTATAAGGATACATTGTTTTTTGCTTTTAATGAAAGCGAAAAAGTTAGGGATCAACTCGACAGTATAACTTATACCCAAAAACCGCTTATAAAAATTACAAAGAATTATATAAACGAAATTTGTTACGAAGGTCAATCCTGTATAAATTATGAAAAAGATTTTAGCCTTTTTAGGCCAACTTTTGGTCTATATTCGGGCATACGATTGTCGAGTTATGCGTTTACAGATACAAACGTAAAATCAGAAATGTTCACCTCTGTTCCTGTAGGAGTATTTTGCAATTTCCCCATGCATCGGTATAATAACGGATTATCATTTCAGATTGAAGTCCTTACCAATGGCTTTGGAAAAAATCTTTCATTTTCCGACCCGTCCGATACAATTGTATACATGTACCTGAAGTCCAGAACTATCGGGATTCCTGTTTCTCTTAGATATCAATTAAACTTTAATAAGTTTTCTCCTACCATTGCCATTGGAAAGGAGATTGGATGGGTCGTAAATTCTGATGTGAGGATTGACGAGTATTCAGATATGTTGCTTCACAGAACTCAAAAAGGTGGCTGGTTTTACGATATTGGACTTGAATATAAACTTGCAACTCATCTATCGTTATTTACAACTGTCAGATATCAGTCATTCTCAAACCTGGTGTTGGATGAATCACGCAACAACAGACCTTCTTATAATCTGAAATATGATAATGACTTCTATTTAAAAGAATTCAGAACGAATACTTTTAGTCTGCATGTGGGTATTAAGTTCTAAAAAGCAAAAATTCGATGTTTAAAAAAGTCTGTTTTTTTTCTGCGCTTTTAAGTATCTCCATAATCGCACAAACCTTTGCTCAGTCCAAAAATTCCCTGTATTTCAATAAACCCGCAGAATTTTTTGAGCAAAGTCTGGTTCTGGGCAATGGCAAAATGGGAGCTTCTGTTTTCGGGGGAGTAAATTCCGATAAAATATTTTTAAACGATGCTACGCTATGGTCGGGCGAGCCAGTAAACCCGAACATGAATCCCGAAGCATATAAAAATCTTCCTGCCGTGCGGGAAGCCTTAAGAAATGAGGATTACAAATTAGCAGATCAGCTAAATAAAAAATTGCAGGGTAGTTTTTCGCAGTCGTACGCTCCGCTTGGCACGCTGTTTCTTAATTTTAGTCATGAGGGGGAAGCGAAAAATTATTACAGAGAACTGGATATCAGTCAGGCTGTTTCAAAAGTAAGCTATGAGATAGATGGAGTAAATTTTACCCGCGAATATTTTATTTCCTTCCCAGATCAGATTATGGTAATAAGGCTTACCAGCAGTAAAAAGGGGGCTTTAAATTTTGATGTTGCATTCGAAAGTTTGCTTAAATATCAGGTTTCAGTTTCAGATAATACTCTAAAAGCTGGAGGTGTTTCACCTGTTCACGCTGAGCCGAATTACAGGGGAGATAGCCCCAATGCCGTTGTTTCTGAAGATAACAGAGGGACCCGTTTTTCCTCCCTCGTGAAAATAAAAAATAAAGGAGGAAATATTGTGTCTTCTGAAAAAACAATCGGATTAAAAGGCGGTACTGAGGCTGTTGTTTTCATATCGATTGCTACCAGTTTTAACGGATTTGATAAAAATCCATTTACTGAAGGGCTTGATAATGATGCAATTGCAGGAATTCAGCTTGATAAAGCCTTTACAAAAAAGTTCCAAAAAATTAAAGTCTCCCACCTTCAGGATTATCAGGGCTTTTTCAACAGAGTAAGTCTTGATCTTGGATTATCAACTGCCCCGAATCTGCCTATTGATGAGCGTTTGAAACGTTATGCAACCGGAGCGGAAGATAAAAACCTTGAAATTCTGTACTTCCAGTTTGGACGGTACCTTCTAATCAGCAGTTCGCGCACTTCCGGTGTTCCGGCAAATCTGCAGGGCATCTGGAATCCTTATCTGCGCCCGCCCTGGAGTAGCAATTACACAACCAATATTAATGTGGAAGAAAATTACTGGCTTGCAGAAAATACCAACCTTTCGGAAATGCATGCTCCCATGTTAGATTTTATAAAAAATCTCTCAGTTACAGGTGCCGTTACTGCAAAAACTTTCTACGGTGCAAGCGGCTGGGTTGCTTGTCATAATTCGGATATCTGGGCCATGAGCAATCCGGTTGGTGCCTTTGGATCTGGTGATCCATGCTGGGCAAATTGGAATATGGGCGGAGCATGGCTAAGCACGCATCTTTGGGAACATTATGTTTTCACCAAAGATGTTAATTTCTTGAAAAATGGGGCATACGGACTGATGAAAGGAGCAGCGCAGTTTTGCCTCGAATGGCTTGTTGAGGATAAAAACGGGTTTCTAATTTCTTCGCCTTCCACCTCCCCTGAAAATATTTACATAACAGCTGATGGCTACCACGGAGCTACGATGTACGGCGGAACAGCCGATCTGGCTATGATTCGTGAATGTTTTCAACAAACTATAAATGCTTCTGAAATTCTTAATACCGATGCGGATTTCAGAGCTAAACTCGAAAAAGCTTTAGTCCAACTTTACCCATACCAGATTGGAAAAAAGGGGAATCTTCAGGAATGGTATTACGATTGGGAAGACCAGGAACCAACACATCGTCACCAATCGCATTTATTCGGACTTTATCCCGGCCATCAGATCAGTCCTGAAAAAACACCTGAACTCGCTCTGGCATGTAGGAAAACACTTGAAATAAAAGGCGACGAGACAACAGGCTGGTCGAAAGGCTGGAGAATTAACCTTTGGGCGCGACTTCTTGATGGAAACCATGCCTATAAAATGTTCCGGGAACTTCTGAATTATGTTGATCCGGATGGAATGAGAACTAATTATTCAGGCGGTGGCGGAACCTACCCTAACCTGTTTGATGCACATCCGCCCTTTCAGATCGATGGAAATTTTGGTGGTGCTGCTGCTGTTGCTGAAATACTTGTGCAGTCTGACTTGAATGAAATCAGATTGCTTCCCGCATTGCCGGATGCATGGGAAAGTGGCTCTGTAAGCGGAATTTGTGCCAGAGGGGGATTTGTGATCTCAATGAAATGGGAGAAAAAAAACCTGAAAGAGGTGAAAATTAAAGCAAGAGAAACTGGAAAAACATTACTGAAAAGCGGAAATAAGCAACAAGAAATAAGTCTGAAGAAAGGGGAGGAGATTCAAATTATCTGGTGATAGTGCTGTAATCTTCAATTCTATAATAAAAAACCTGATGTTCCACAATTTTAATAATATCAGAAATGGAATTCTGGCTCTTTGCATTACAGCAATCAGCATGGCTTGTCGCGAGCCAATCCCAATAAATAAAACAGAGCAATTGTGGCATGATTGTAAACTGGAAAAATGTGTTTCACTCGATGTTTTTAAAACCGCCATGCTTGGATATTACAAAATGGATTTCAGTCAAAAGAAAGACATCCTCACCATCATCGATTATTCAAAACCATCTTCCGAAAAGCGCTTTTTTGTTATAAATACCGATAAAAAACAACTTCTTTACTCCACATTTATTGCCCATGGGAAAAACTCCGGAGATAACTACGTGACAAGCTTTTCAAATCTAAGTAATTCATTACAAAGTTGCCTTGGATTCTTTATTACTGGCGAAACTTACACCGGTGAAAACGGCTATTCTCTGAAACTCGACGGACTGGAAAAAAATATTAACGACAATGCCAGAAGCAGAAGTATTGTAATTCATGGAGCAGATTATGTTTGTCAGGAATACATTGATAAATACGGCCGACTCGGTAGAAGTTGGGGCTGCCCTGCCTTGCCATCAGAGGTATCTAAAGAAATAATCGATGTCATTTCTAACGGAAGTTGTGTATTTATTTATGGCTATGACAAGTTCTACAAAGAAAACTCTACTTTTACAACTAAATAGAAATCAAACTCTATTCACCATACCCTTTTGCGTACGCCTTAAATTCTGGCTTACAACAAGTTTCATAACATACTACCTCCATGTTATAAATCATTTACGCTCAGAATACCCGGAGCTATCTTTGTTCCTTTTACAAAAAGGAAAGCTATGGAATTCAGCACATCTCCCAATGACCTGGTGAGGTTTCTTCAAAAACCTGCATCAGAATTTGCAAAATCTGATATTATTCGTTTTATCAGGTCGAATAACATTGAAACCTTCAATTTTAGGTATGTTTCCGAAGATGGGAAACTCAAAACACTCAACTTTGTTATACAGGGAGATGAGCATCTTGATGATGTGCTTTCATTCGGAGAAAGAGTTGATGGATCGAGTTTGTTTTCCTTCGTGGAGGCGGGTTCCAGCGATCTGTACCTCATACCAAGATTCCGTACTGCTTTTTTAAATCCCTTTACAGAAAAACCTTGCCTTGATATTCTTTGTTCATTCTACACCAACGAAGGACTTCCCCTTGAGAACTCCCCCGAATTCATTCTCAGAAAAGCACACGAAAGCTTCAGGTTAAAGACCGGCTTTACTTTTAAAGCTATGGGAGAACTGGAGTATTATTTAAACAGTCCGAAAGAATCCCTTTTCCTCTCAGAAAATCAGAAAAACTATCAGAATTCCGGACCCTTTGCTAAATGGGAGGATTTCCGCACTGAAGCCATGATTATGATTGCCCGGGCTGGAGGAAATGTGAAATATGCGCACGGTGAAGTGGGCAGTTTTACATCCGAAACAGAAGCTTTTGAACAGCATGAAATTGAGTTTCTGCCATCACAAGTTGAAGAAGCCGCAGATCAACTCGTGATTGCGAAATGGATACTTCGAATGCTTGCATACCAATATGGAGTTGAAATCAGTTTCGCACCAAAAATCTCGGAAGGTAAAGCAGGAAGCGGCTTACATATTCACATGATGCTGGTAAAAGATGGTAAAAATTTAATGACGGAAAACGGAAAACTTTCTGATATCAGCCGCAGAATGATTGCAGGTATACTCAATGTAGCCCCCGCACTCACTGCATTTGGAAATACCATTCCCACGTCATACCTGAGACTTGTACCCAACCAGGAAGCTCCAACCTATATTTGCTGGGGCGACAGAAATCGTAGCGTTCTGATTCGTGTGCCGCTTGGCTGGCTTGGGAAAAAGGACATGCTAAAAGATGCTAATCCTCTGGAACCTACGGTTAACGTTCCGGTTGGTGACTCTCAGACGGTAGAATTCAGAGTGCCTGACGGATCGGCAGATATTTATAACCTTCTAGCGGGATTGGTTATGGCTACGGCTCATGGATTCGAAATGAAAGATTCTCTTGCAAAAGCTGATTCACTTTACGTTGGAGTCGATATTTTTAAAAACAAAGATAAACTGGCTAGCCTTGATCATCTGCCTTACAGCTGCTTTGACTCAGCAGAAGCCTTGGAAAAGAGGCGATCTGTCTTTGAACAGTCAGGTATATTCTCCCCCGGTATGATTGACAATGTGATCAGAAAGCTCAAAGCCTTTAACGACAAGGGTTTATCAGATAAGATTTTAGGAGATAAAGAAAAAATCAGAGAGCTAGTTCTGAAGTTTATTCATGTGATGTAAAGTCCTTGTCAGGGTTGTTCTTCATGGCGACAGGCGCGCAATTTGCCAAGCGGCCTGTTCTCTGCGGTAAGCGATCCTGTCATGAAGCCTGCTCTGTCGACCCTGCCAGAATTCGAAATATTCAGGTTTTACAATAAACCCGCCCCAGTCTTCCGGGAAAGGAATTTCCATTCCTTGGTATTTGTGTTCCAGAGTTTGAAAATTTTCCTCAAGACTTGATCTTTTTTCAATGATACTGCTCTGATTGGATGCCAATGCTCCTATCTGGCTCTTTCGGGGACGTGTTCCAAAATATGCTGTTGATTCCTCACGGCTAATCCTGGCAACTCCACCTTCGATCCTGACCTGCCGCTCCAACTCTCCCCAGAAAAAAAGCAATGCGGCAAAGGGATTTATTTCCAGCTCTTGTCCTTTTCTGGAGCGATAGTTTGTAAAAAACACGAAGCCTACAGCATTGAAATCTTTCAAAAGCACAGTCCTTGAAGATGGCTTTGAGTCTTTGTTTACAGTGCTAATAATCATTGCATTAGGCTCGCCGCTTATACTTGCTTTTGCTTCTCCGAACCATATTCCGAATTGAATAAACGGATCAGGATTGACATCTTTTTTACTTAGACTTTTAAGGGAATATTCTTTTCTTAATTCAAACAGAGACATTTTATTTTTTAGGTAAAACAGTTGTGACTTAAGGAAGTTCAGAGCGGGTCTTAAAAAGTTGCTTTAAGACTCAGATCCAAACTCTTAATCTGGTGCGTTAGGGCTCCCACTGAAATATAGTCTACCCCGCATTCTGCATAATCGCGGAGGTTTTCAAGGGTAATGCCACCTGAAGATTCGGTTTCACAAGCACCGTCGATAAGTTTAACTGCTTCACGAGTTAGTGAAGGTGAGAAATTATCGATAAGGATTCTGTAAGCACCGCCGGAGTTAAGAATCTCACGAATATCAGCAAGACTGCGGGCTTCGATCTCTATTTTCAGGTTTTTATTGTGTTCTGCAAGGTATTTCCGGGTACAGTCGAGAGATTTTGCAATTCCACCTGAAAAATCGATATGGTTATCTTTGATGAGGATCATATCGTAAAGACCAAATCTGTGGTTTTCACCACCGCCCAACTTTACAGCTTCTTTCTCCAGAAACCTCATACCAGGCGAGGTTTTTCGGGTGTCGAGAACTTTTGTTTTTAGTCCCTCTAGTTTCTGAACATAAATCCGCGTCTGACTCGCAACCCCGCTCATTCTCTGGAGAACATTCAAAACGAGTCTTTCAGTTTGAAGAATACTGCGAACCTTTCCTGATACCTCGAAAACAACATCTCCAGATTTAATAAAACTTCCGTCTGGAATAAAAATACGGGTTTTCATATCCTCATCAAAGCGTCTGAAAATCTCAGTTGCAACCCTTACGCCGGCAATAATACCTTCCTGTTTTACAAGAAGCTTCGCCTTTCCTTCTGCATCTGCCGGTATGGTTGATAATGTGGTAAAATCTCCTTCGCCAATATCTTCAGCTAACCAGAGATCAATCAGTTTTATGAGATGATCGTTAGAATGCACTTCCGTTATCTTTTTCAATTTCAAGTAGATGCAACAAACTTTCTTCGCCAACTTTCTTAAAAAATAAGTTTACACGAAAAGTTTCTGATTTGGATTTAAATTTTCCAACAGCAAAATTAGAATCCTTTTTATCCCCTTTAAACATGATTTCGAAGGATGTGGGGGGATATTTCTTAAAAAAATCTCTGATGATCTCTTTTGCCTGTGCCTGGCTTACTCTGTGGTCAACGCCAAGAAGAGTGAGCTGAAAACGGTCATTGAAAAAAGGAGCCATACCGTCTGCATCACCAGCCTGAAAAGCCTGTGTAAGCTTAGCAGGCACCTGTTGAGCATAACTATTGTTTCCGCCAAAACCAAAAATTATCAGCATAATAATCAAGGCCGGAATTTTTTGTATTTTTTTCATAATTTGGCTTTTTGATAAAAAACTTTCACTAAGTTTTCGTGTTTTTTCAGCTAAGTTTGCAGTTATGATTACAAAAGCTTTGCCAGAAATTTTAAAAGTCCTGCAAGATACGAAAAATCTATTAGCCGAATAGTATGCAAATTACATTGATCCAAACCGGAAAAACAAGATTTCCCTATCTTCAGGAAGGAATCAGCGATTACCAGAGCCGATTAAAGCATTACATTAATTTTGAGGAAATCACTATTCCCGATTTGAAAAATGCTAAAAATCTCAGCGTTTCAGAGATTAAGAAAAAGGAGGGTGAGCAATTACTTAAATTGACAGAAAAATCAGCATTTCTCATTTTGCTCGATGAAAGAGGAAAGCAAAGCAGTTCTGAGGAATTTGCGGAATTTATTAGGAAAAATATGAATTCTGGCAGAGATATTGTACTGGTTATCGGGGGAGCTTTTGGTTTCTCCGATGAGGTTTATGCCCGTGCCAATGACCGGATTTCGCTTTCAAAGATGACTTTTTCGCACCAGTTGGTGAGATTGGTATTTGCTGAACAGCTTTACCGTGCAATGACAATTATCAGAGGGGAACCCTATCATCATAGCTGATTTTGCTTAACTTAGCAGCGATTGTGGCTGATATGCAAACAAAAAACAACCGTATACCTCATGTTCTTTTGAAAAGCAGATGGCTTTTCATAGTAATGATTGTTTTCCTTGCTCTTTCAGTTTGGCTGGAAAGTAAGTCAGGTAAACGTTTTTACAATCATGCGGACATAGCCGAATTTCAAAATACACTTCAGACCAAGCAACTTCAAACCGACAGCCTTATTTCGCGGGTATTGTCTGATGCAGCAGGCCTTAAGGAAAACGAGTTTGTAGCATTATTCAGCCATAAATATTCAGAACTCGGTAATGATGGTCTTGAAATTTTTGTTTACCGCAGAGACTCTCTTATTTTTTGGAGTGATAATAATATTCCGGTTCCTTTTTTAAAAAGCAATTTTCCGATGCGTGATCTAGTGAGGATCGCCAATTCATTTTTTATAAAGAGGGAGAAAGTCCGTAATGATCTGGTTGTTATTGGCTTAATACTTATCAAAAAGGAATATCCGTATGAAAACAGATTCTTGAAAAATAGTTTTCAGGAAGATTTTAAGATGGCTCAGGAAGTAAAAATTCAGGCAAAAAAATCTGGCACAAGTCAAAATGAAGTCTACAATTCCTCGGGCAATTTTCTGTTTTCTCTGGATTATGATGAAGCACCAAAACTTTTCCCACTTGAAAAGCAATTGTCGGTTCTGATGTATCTTTTTGTATTTATTCTTTTCCTTTTTTTTCTGATGCAATTTATTGGTAATGCGCATGAAAAACACAAGAAAACGCTCTTCCTGCTGAGTGTTGTCCTGCTTTTTGGAGTGTATTATTTTACCAATTATTTCCGGATCCCTGATATCATTTTCGATCTTGAATTATTTTCCCCCGGAAAATTTGCACGATCTGAATGGTTTCCATCAATGGGAAATTTGCTTTTACTAACGGTTATTAGCTTTTTCACAATTTTTAATTTTTATAAGGAATTTATTATTGAGCTGCAACTTCTAAAAAAGTCAGGAATATTGCTTTTTCTGCTTGTTTTAATGTTTGCAATTATCATTATCGGATGGTTCCGGCTTACAGTTTTTCTTATTGCCAGTCTGATACTTGACTCAACCATTTCATTTGAAACCTACAAAGTACTTAATCTTACTATTTATACTTTTTTCGGGTTCCTTATTCTTGTTTTATTATTTACGAGTCTTGGCCTATTATTGGATAAGATTCTGGGGATTCTTAAAAACTGCAATAAAAAAAGAGAAAGTATTTACCTGCTTATTGCCCTGAATCTTTGTGTTTTTCTAAGCCTTATTCCAGAAAAAAGCATTATAAACATTGAATCCGCTTTTTTCTTTTTGCTTCTAAGCTTACTAATCTATTTTCACAGGATTCAAAGAATGGGAAATTACCGTTTTTCAGGCTTTGCAAGCTTTGTACTTTTGTTTTCTGTTTATACAGTTGTTGAGGTTGTAAAATTCACCGATCGCAAAAGTCTGGCCGACATGAAAATCAAGGCAGTTAACCTATCTGCTGAACATGACCCAATTGCCGAACTTCTTTTTGTCGACATAAATGAACGCCTCAAAAAAGATGAGAACCTCAAAGAAATGATCTTTGCCCCGAGACTTGATGTAATTCAGATATATTCAAGTCTTCAAAGGAAATATTTCAGCGGATTTTGGGATAAATACGAATTCCAGATCACCCTTTGTCAGCCTTTTGATAGTGTTTATGTTGCACCACCTGACGATAACTGGTATCATTGCTATGATTTTTTCAACGAGATGATACTCAGGGACGGAATCCCTGTAAATAACACCGGCTTTTATTTTCTCGATAACCTCAATGGCCGCATCAGCTATTTCGGATCAATTCCTTTTAAGCAGGATAAGCAGGAATGGTACTTATTCATTGAACTTAATTCAAGGTTAATTTCTGAAGGACTTGGTTATCCCGAGTTACTCCTCGACGATAAGTATAATCCACCTCCCTCTGCAGGAGATTTCTCATATGCAAAGTACAGTAAAGGAAAGCTGATTAGTTTTTCAGGTAGTTTCGCCTATTCCATGAGCCGTAGCATTTATTCTGATGGCTCGCCCGGATGGGCCTTCACGAAAAAGGACAGCTATGATCATCTGATTTATAATATTGATGAGTCAAACACAATAATCGTCAGCAAACCCACTGTTTTCTGGGTCGATGTGCTTATCTCGTTTTCTTATATTTTCAGTTTCTACTTCATGGTGATGGTGATTTTTCTGCTTGTCACGAAAATCAGTCCGGTTTCATCAAGTTTCCACTGGAACTTTAAAAATAAAATTCAATTTGCGATAACAGGATTGCTGTTTTTCTCACTTTTTTTCATTGGCGCAGGGATAGTTTTTTTCAGCATCCGGCAATACCAAAGTAAACACGTTGAAATACTTCAGGAAAAAATTCAGTCTGTATATGTTGAATTGATCCATAAACTTGAATTTCAGAAGGATTTGCATAATTGGTCTTCTCCGGAATATTATAACCTGGATGGATTGCTCGAAAAATTCTCCAATGTGTTTTACACTGATATCAATATGTACGACGATAAAGGGGAGCTGATTGCCACGTCACGACCGGAGATCATCAAAAGCAACCTGATTTCCGACCGGATGAACTCACAGGCTTACCTCGAAATGGCGATTAATCACCGTTCGGAATACATTCATAAGGAAAATATCGGGGGATTGGAATACCTGTCGGCTTACGTCCCGTTTGTGAATTCTGAAAATAAGTTGCTCGCCTATCTTAATCTTCCGTACTTCACCCGTCAGGATGAGCTTACGAGTGAAATTACCAATCTGGTTGTTGCGATAATAAACATCATGGTTTTAATGTCGCTTCTTAGTTTTACCATTGCAGTTTTCCTTTCCAATAAACTAACTCTGCCGCTTCGTTTGCTGCAGGAAAGTTTTGCCAGAGTTAGTCTCGATTCGAGGAACGAAAAAATTGAATATAAAGCCCGTGATGAGATTGGCAGTCTTGTGAGCGAGTATAACAAAATGGTTGATCAGCTATCATCAGGAGCTGAACTCCTTGCAAAATCGGAAAGAGAACTTGCATGGAGAGAAATGGCAAAGCAGATTGCTCACGAAATTAAAAATCCCCTTACACCTATGAGGCTGAGTATTCAGCACCTGCAGCGTTCCATTCAGGATAAAAAGGAAAACTGGGAAGAGCAATTTGATCGCTTAAGTAAGATGCTTATTGAACAGATTGATGATTTATCGGCCATCGCAACAGAATTTTCCAATTTCGCTCAAATGCCTGCTGCTAAAAACGAAAAGCTTGATTTGGTTATTAAACTGTTTGATACTTGCCGGCTTTTTGAGAATACAGAGAATTTAAGCATTCAACTCGAAGTAAACGGACTTGATAATTTATTTGTTTATGCCGACAGAGAGCAACTTTCCAGAGTTTTTATTAACCTCCTGAAAAATGCCACTCAATCAATTCCTGACAGTCGAAAAGGATTGCTGGTGGTTAATCTGTCACTAGTCGAAAACCACGCTGTTATTAAGTTCAAGGATAATGGAAAAGGCATTCCTGAAGAGATTAGGGAAAAATTATTCCAACCAAATTTTACAACAAAATCAGGCGGCATGGGGATGGGACTAGCTATCGTTGAAAGTATTCTGAAAAATGCCGGTGGAAAGATTTACTATGAAACTGAATTGAACAAAGGCAGCGTTTTTATTGTTGAATTACCCATTTTTAAAGCATAAAATATGATAAACAAAAATCCCCTATATGTGAAGGCTACTTTTATCCTTCTTATGGTCATACTGTCGTTTTATGCTGTAATTCAGGCTAAAGAATTTCTGTACCCCATTGTGCTTGGCGTCCTTTTCGGCTATCTGGTTTATCCGATCGCTAATTTTTTTGAGAAAAAGGGATTGCCACGTATTCCCTCAAGTTTAATCGGGATTGCCTTTTTCTTGTTTGTAGTTGGATTTGTATTTATCTCCATTTATAAACAGGCAGGAAATCTGCTCGATAATTTCCCCCTATATAAGCAGCGAGCACTCATGAATATTGACAATATGGAATCGTTCATTGAACAGGAGTTTGGAATAGCTGATTTGCGCCTTACCGACTTTTTAAGAGCCAGAGTTAGGTTCTTTTTTGAAGCCGGAAGTGATGTAATGAATAAGCTTTTTTCGAATATTACAGGCACAATATTCAGTTTAGCCATATTACCAGTTTATATGTTTTTATTTCTTTATTACCGTACGAAATTAGCCTACTTTATAATGAAACTGGTTGCCAAAGAGAACAGACCGGTTGCTGTAGATATTCTAAGCAGGTTTTCGAGTGTTGTCCCACGCTATATGGGTGGTGTATCAACAGTTGTAATGATAATAATGATATTGAACTTTACAGGATTGTATTTTCTTGGTTTCCAGCATCCCTTGGTTTTCGGAATAATCTCTGGCTTATTTGCTTTCATACCGTATTTCGGAGTTCTGATTGGTGGAGTAATACCTGTAGGATTTGCTTTATTGACGGGAGATTCAGCCTTACTTGCATTTCAACTCGTTATATTTTTCCCGATAATAAATTCCATTGAAAATAATATATTGACACCAAATATCGTGGGAAGCAGCCTGAGGCTTAATCCTATGATGATCATTCTGGGAGTTATAGGTGCAGGAATGGTTTGGGGTCTTCCAGGAATGTTTTCAATTGTTCCACTAATGGCAATGTTCAATATTGTTATGGAAAGTGTTCCAAAGCTTCATCCTTACTCGTTTATCCTTGGTGAAAAAGGCACCCGAAAACATTCAATAACAGCCGAAAATATTATGGCGTTTTTTCGAAGTATAAAAGCAAGGTTTAAAAAGCGGTTTAGAAAATAATATCTTAATTTTTCTATATTTTGCACAGTGAACACAAAGATTTTATTATTTTTATGGGAGAAATTGAGTAAGAATGAGTCATAAGCACAAGCTTTCCTATTTAACTATTTGGATATTAGCAAGTTTTCTTTGCCTTGTTTTGCCGTTTAATTCTCCCTTGTGTGCCCAAACCAGAAATATTAGTGGCGTCATAAATACTGTCTCTGCCCGAATTGATCAGGTATCCGGTTTTAATGACGGCGATGTCGATTCAGTTCATGTTAACAGTGTTTCAGGATTTACGATTGGAGATACAGTTATGATACACATGACTGTTGGTTCCGACTTTTTTACAGATCCAATTAGTCTCGAAGGCCTTTTGTCAAGCACTTATAATTCTGGTATCTATGCAATTTTTCTTTTAAAGGATATTGATGTAGCTAACTCATTTCTTATTCTGAATGCAACTTTGTCAGTTGGATTTACATCAATGGTTCCAGGAGAATATGGGCAGATTATTAAAGTTCCTACATATAACAGAGCAAAAATTACTGGAGTTCTTACCTGTAACGCATATAATCCTTTAACAGGAACAGGAGGTATATTAGTATTAATGGCTAGACAAGCTGTTATTTTTGAAGAAGATATTAATGTAGATGGCAAAGGATTCCGGGGAGCTGTGCCTGATGCTCTCCCTTATAACGGAAATTGCTCCTCCTCAGATACCAAATACCTCAGACCATATTTTTCCGCATCCAGTGTTGACTTTTCCGCTTTAAAGGGTGGAAGTCCTGTTATTGCATCAATCGATTCAACTCGCGGAAATGGTGCGATTGGTCTTGGAGGTGGGGGTGGAAATGGTAAATACTCAGGTGGCGGAGGCGGTGCCAATTACGCCAGCGGAGGAAAAGGAGGATCCGAAAGTGTTATTTGCGGCGGAACTGCAGATATTGGAGGTAAAGGTGGTAGAGCAGCACTTGGTAAATATTATACTTCTAATAATCGAATTAGTCTTGGCGGCGGCGGTGGCACTTCGTTATATAGTGGCTCTAGAATTGCTACATCCGGAGGCAACGGTGGAGGGATTGTTGTAATTGTAAGTGATAGTTTAATCGGAAATAAAAAAATATCCGCTAGAGGCCAATCGGTTGTTGACTCCGCATCTGCAGGTGGCGGTGGCGGTGGCGGTGGCGGAACCATCATTCTGCATATAAATAAGTATTCAAATAGCCCGGATATGGATGTTTCCGGAGGCACAGGGGGATCAATATTTTCAGCAACTCCGGAAGCAAGTGGGCCAGGCGGTGGCGGAGGTTCAGGAGTTGTATGGCACAACGGTGCAACTATTGACGCTTCCGCAATCATTACTAGGGGTGGGGGCGAAAATGGTAAATACAGAGGGGCAGGAAAAGGAGCGTTTCCAGGTGCTACGAAAGCACCAATACCAAACCTGATAATTCCTGTCAGAGGATTCCTCTTCAACTATATTCCCCAGGCTGATACAATATGTAAAGGCAGCCCTCCTCAAACTATTAACGCAGCTCCTCCGGTTGGTGGAACAGGAATTTATACCTACAACTGGCTGCAGAGTACCGATTCTCTGAATTGGACCGATGCAGCGGGTACACGAAATGTAAGTGTTTATACACCTCCTAATACTATAAATATCACAATGTATTATAAAAGGGCTGTGGATAATGAAACTTTTATCCACGATACAAGCAATGTTTCTAAGATGTATGTAATGCCCTTAATTATTAATAACTCCATTAGCCCAGATACTACTGTTTGCCAGAACCTTAAAGCGGGTACACTTTATCCCAATATAAATATAACTGGTGGTAATGGAAGCTACCGGTATAAATGGGTGAAATCAGCAGACGGAACCTTTGCTACCATCGATAGTGTAGGACACTCAGCAGTTTTTGTAACCCCGGTTTTTACCCAATCTACCTGGTATCGAAGAATTGCTTATTCCGGTCCAGTAAAAACTGCATGCGTTAGCATAAGTAACACAAGGAAAGTCACTGTCCTGCCTAAAATCTCTAACAATAGTGTTGATTCAAGTCAGGAAATCTGCATTGAGCGCACTCCCGATATCATTACAGGAAAATCATTGTCAGGAGGAGCAGGCGCAGGTTCATATTTGTATAAATGGCAGAAAAAAAAATCCGGAAATTGGACCGATACCGCTGTCGTAACTGCTACTTTTCAGCCTGAAAAACTTTTTACTGATCAGCAGTATAGACGAATAGTTATTTCAGGACTTAATAATACTTGCAAAGACACTTCAACGGCAGTAAGCATAAGCGTAATGGATTCCATTTCGGGCAACACTCTGAATCCTATTACTCAGAATATTTTGTGTTCGGGTCTTGACGGCGAAATCATAACTGCAAACATTCACGCTGGCGGTAACAGCGCATATAATTATTATTGGCAAAATAACGGAATTGCAGCAGCAGGCGGGAATGTTGAAAATAACTTTTCCCCAGGAGTGTTAACCTCTAACTCTGCTTTTAGAAGAATCATTACCTCAGGTGCAAATACGGATAGCCTTCAACGATGCCATAGTATAAGTAATATTCGAACCATTACAGTTCTTGAAAAAATTACCAATAATAGCCTTACTCCTCCGGCTCAGACAACCTGGTGCCAGGGTAAAACACCTGAAGATATAGCCGGACTTACGCCTCTCTACGGACAACCAGGCTCCTACGCTTATTCCTGGCAGAGAAAATTTTCAGGTGGCAATTGGGCTGATACCGCTGTAATTGCTAAAGACTTCAATACTCCTGTATTAATTTTTGACGTATCGTACCGCAGAATTGTGAAATCCGGATTAAACGAAACCTGCAAGGATACAAGTAATTTCATTTCTTTTACAATGCAGGATAGTTTACTCAATAACAAGATTAACGACAACCTTCCTGTCTTTGTTTGCTTTGATGAAGATTCAATCCTGCAGGCTACCTTTTCCCAAGTTATTACCGGTGGAGACGAAATTAACTATGCTTACCAGTGGAGTCAGAGCTCAACTGCAAACGGAATCTATGCTGATATTTCGGGGGAAAATGATTCTTTATTTCAAACACCGGCAATTCAATCAGCAAGGTATTATAAAAGAAAGGTCACTTCAGGGGATTGCATAAACTTTTCTAAAGAGGTTAAAGTAGATCCTTTACCTCTCCCAGAACTTACAAACCTAAGTTTGGGATTAAGCGAAATCTGTTTCAATAAACTTTACTCTGTAATAAGTGCATCGGTGCAATCTGGTACCTTACCCTATGAATTTAAATTCAGCGATGGACGAGGGTTTACCGATTCTAGAAATTTTAATACAAATACTCAATCAATTCAACCTGTTATTGACAATCCTCCGATAAATCCAGGGTATATTAACTATATCTATAATGTTGTTTCAATTAAGGATGCAAAAGGATGTCTGGCAAAACCTGCAAATTTAGCAGGATTCAGCGTAACTCTAAAAATATTTGCAACACCTACACCTTCAAGAATCAGCGCTGAACTTGAAGAATCATGTTCGTCCCTTTTGGAGATATCGGTTCAGCCTAGTATTGGAGTTTCGTCCTGGCATCTTACTAAAATTAAAGACATTACTGTAGATAATACAACCAATCCTATTATTAATCTTTCTGCTAGTTATACGACCAATAGCAAGGCTTCTGTATCATTGGCTTATGTTGAAAACGTTGCCAATTGTCCAAGCGACACTATCCATGTTGATGCAATCCTTTATAATAATCCCGACACAATAAAAAATATTTACAGAATAGTAGACAATACCGGATATGTTGTAGGCGATACGTTAACCATATTCATTTCTGATAATCAGATGTTTAAGGCCGATACTGTTATTTATGGGACTCAATTGTGGAGTATCAACTCTGGTGCCGGGGAGCTGTCTGATCCCACATTGCTCTCAACAAACCTTACAAAACTTGATCAGGATGATCCTACCTTCCTCAAATACAGTATTTCAAATGGTACTTGTCCGGTTAATTCAAGAATAATTAAGGTGGAGAGAAAAGAACTGATGTTATATGATGGCTTCTCTCCAAACGATGATGGTATAAACGATGTATTATGGGCAGTAGGTCTTGCCGATGAGGAAGTAACCTTCAAATTTCAGATTTTCTCAAGTTCTGGAAATTTTATCAGAGAGCTTACACGAAAAGATATCAAAGAATTTGATTTTGTAAATAATCGGATTGTTATTTGGGATGGTTCAACAAACATGGGAGGTACAGGGAATTTTGTCCCAGAGGGAACCTACTATTATGTTCTGATTGTAGAATATCACAATCAAAACTTTGATAAAAAGGGATTCATTGTAGTAAAACGTTAAGGTATTTAATGCGTAGATTTTTAAACATAGCAGCCGGACTCTTATTATACTCTGCCCTTTCGGCGCAGGATGTACCTTATGTGCACAGTGTTGATCAGTATTTGAATAACGGACTTATCATTAATCCTGCATATGCCGGTAGTCGCGAAGCTTTAAGTGCAACAATAATGCACCGTTCGCAGTGGTTGGGTTTTGAAGGGGCACCCGTTTCGCAGATATTCGCTATTCATACTCCTCTTAAAAACGAAAAAATCGGGCTTGGTCTGATGATCGACAATTTCTCTATACCCTCTGTACAATACAACAGTTTTTATTTCAATTATTCATACAGGATGTGGTTAGGAAGCTCGCGGCTTTCACTTGGACTAAAAGCCGGGGGCTACATGTATAAGGAAACTCTCGATAATCTTAACCTGTTTGATCCGGTTTCATTAGATCCACTTTTTGTCCCCAGAAGTGGTTTTGCTCCAAACTTCGGTGCTGGTGCCTATTTGTACAATAATAAATATTTCGTCGGACTGGCAGTCCCTTTTTTAATGAGCCAGACAGATTCTTCTAGTTTTAACGTTGATCTTGGAAACTATCATTATGTTTTTACTGCCGGATATCTTTTTGACTTTAGCCCGAATTTTAAAATGAAGCCGGTTACACTGATTGATTACAACAAATATTTTATTTCCTACCAGATTGCAAACCATTTCATACTTTTTAAGGACGCACTTTGGTTAGGAACAGCATACAAATCGAATAAGGATTTGGCGTTCATGCTTGAAGTGCAAATTAATTCCAAGCTTAAAATAGGATATGCCTATGACCATTCATTCAGTGAAATATCGAAATTTTCAAACGGTTCCCATGAATTAATGATCCGATGGGAGTTGAAAAATAAAGCAAATGTTGATGACAGTCCATTTTATTTTTAGTGATGAAAAATTGTCGTAAAATATTATCCGTTTTCTTTATTCTGCTTGCTGCGGTTATTTCCACCATGGCCCAGGGATATTATACTAAAAAACTATACTCAGAATCATCTCGAAAAAATGATGAAGTTGCACCGGTTATGTTAGGTAAAAAAATGGTGTATTGCTCAAACAGACCGATTCCGGGTCCTATTTCATACACAAATGCTGCATTAAAACCTTTTTTCAAAATTGTGGAGAGTGAAGTTGATTCAACCAAAGATGGAAAAGGGAAGCCTCAAAAGTTGTTTGCAGAGTCACTTAAGACTAATTTTCACGACGGGCCGGTTTCTTTTAATGAGAGTGGCGATTATATGGTACTTACCCGATGTTTTGATGAAAAAACAAACAAACAGACACCTTCAAACTTTGGCTTGTACTTTGCCGATAAAGAAAATGAGGTTTGGGGAAATATTCAGGAGTTTCCATTTAATGATCGGGAAGCTAATACCATTCAGCCTTCATTTAATAGCGATGCAAGTACTTTATATTTCTCATCCAATCGGGCAGGTGGCTTTGGTGGATATGATCTTTACGTAAGCCGTTTCAAAAACGGGGCATGGCAAACACCAGAAAACCTGGGACCCAGAATTAACACTGCTGAAAATGAAATTTATCCATTCCTGCATTCAACCGGGAGATTATACTTTTCTTCCGAAGGTCATGATAATAAAGCCGGAGGGTATGATCTTTTTTATTCTGAGTTTTATAACGGACAATGGATTAATCCCATTAAACTGCCCTCTCCCTTTAATTCAAGTTCAAATGACTACACATTCTATATAGATAAAGATTTTCAAAAGGGATTATATACCTCGAGCAGCAGGGGATCTAAAGATATTTATACGTTTAAATCAACTATACCGAATTTTGAAGTCACGCAAGAACAAAGACTCAATAATTATTGTTTTGTTTTCTTCGAAGAGAATACCATGGAACTCGATACTAATATGTATTTGTTTGAATGGTCACTTGGAGACAAATCCAAGGTTAGAGCTATGGAAGCAAAACACTGCTATGCCGTGTCGGGAAATTATACTGTAAGCTTAAACATCATTGATAAACTTACCAAGGAAGTGCTTTTTAATCAGGCTGAATACGAGCTGAATATCGAAAGGATTGTTCAGGCCTTTATCACTTGCCCAGATACAATTGCAGTAAATGAGGATATTCAATTTAGTGGAACGGAATCTTATTTTAAAGATGTAAATCCGGGAGAATACTATTGGGATTTTGGCGATGGTAGTAAAGCTATAGGTGCATCAGCTCGCCATACCTATCGTGTTCCGGGGAAATATATTGTCAAACTGGGAGTGATTGAAGACAACCCAAATGTTAAGGTGGTGCCAAGGGAGTTTTGTTCCTATAAAACAATAGTTGTAACAGAAAATTAATACCTTGCCATGTTTTGTTTAGATTAGGAATTTATTAGTAAAAAAAGGAGAGTTTGAGAAAATTTGCACAGTATTTGCATCTGTTGTATCAAAGTCATTCTGTGTAATTTAGAGTTGTTTTTGAAAAATATGAAAAAAACTATTTTAATATTAACCTGTTTATTACTTACCCTCACGGGATCGTTGTTTTCACAGGCAGTACCCAACGTTGATGAAAATATTCCTTTCCTAATGACCTTCGGGAATAAAGCAGAACCAAGTTGGGGAGATGATGATTTTTCATCAACTTTTTTCTTCTTATTACCAAAAAGTTTTAACCAGCCTGTTTTTATAAGGGTATATGACCCTGATATCGGTGGTGATATTGACGAAATTGCCGGAGTTTGGGATAGCCGTTCTACCTATTATGTTTATGGTGGCAAAGGTTGTTGGTCGGATAAAGCAGCTCAGGGAACCGATCCCGTTGGAAACTATAAAAGCGGAACCCTACTTGCTACCAAATCATTCGGAGAAGATTCCAGATACGATAAAAACTATTATTCTTTCGGTCCATTTAACCCAAGCGAAGGTGAGTACACCGAAAGATGGGATGGGAACGTATTTAAGGTTATCTGTGAAGGTGTTTCCGGCGATGATGGGAACATGTACCGGTATTTCTTAAGCACTGATCCAAATTCAGATAAGCCTGTTGAGGGCGCAAATGCATTTGCTTATGAGTATTCTTTCAGAATGCATAATAATCCTGGAGAGATGTCTCATATTTATCCTTTTGTTGATGATCAGACAACTACAGTAAAGCTCTCTAATTTCGATTGGGATAATGATGGCTTAATTCGAATAATTTCGGTTGCCAGAAAAGGACAACCGTTCCCTGTTTCTTTAGATGACGTTTGGGTAAATAGCGAATTTAAAATATACGAAACGGAAAAGAATACCTCTCTTGACATCCAGTTTATTAAGAAAAAGACCCCCCCACCAGTAAAAAATAATAATGTGGTGATTTATGTGAAAAACCAATACGGACAGAACCTTGAATTCTTTACCAGCCCAATTGGCGGAGTACCTAAATATAAATACAGCATTGGGGTTAAACCACAATAATAAACTTTGATATCGGGAAAAAGTGACAAAAAAACAAAGCATCATATTATTTTTGATTCTGCTGCTCATAGCAGAGAGTCAGGCTTTTTCACAAAATTTCAGATTTAAAACTCTGGGGGCAGAAAGTGGACTCTCAAACAAATATATTAATAATATTAACCAGAGTGCCAATGGCTATATCTGGCTCGGTTCAGGGGAAGGTGTCTTCCGTTTCGACGGATTCAAATTTATCAACTCTTTCCCGGGAGATACAATTCCACAAAAAATCGTAGTTACTTCATTTAAGGATAGCAAAAACAGACTCTGGTTTGGCTACAGAGATGGTTCCCTGGCTGTACTTGAAGGAATTCATTTCCGCTTGCTGATTATCGACGATGAACATAAGAGCAGTATTAATGGAATAACTGAAACAAAGAGTGGGCAGATTATTGCCGCCACTCAGGATAAAGGTCTGATTGTGATTTCGCGTGATTTCTCAATGACTTATATTTCCGGGGGATTTGAAGGGCAATTGATTTCTTCTGTTAACCTTGCTCCAACAGGTGAACTAATTACCGGAACTTTTGATGGGCTTTTCCTGTACCGTTTATCTATCGAAGGTGGTGTTGCAGAACCTTTGGGGCGTATTGAAGGCATCCCTTTTACAAAAGTACAAGCTATCCTTCCTTCACAGACATCAGGAAAATTCTGGATTGGTACTGAAACCGACGGAGTATATCTTCTCGCAGCCAATGGAACTGATCCTAAGTCTTATTCTTGCACTAAAATAGGTGCAGAACATGGACTGAAGTTTTCAAGTGTTATGGATGTTTATGACGACAAGGAAAAAAATGTATGGATTTGTACTCAGGGAGAGGGCGTTTTCCGACTATTACCCGGTATTAGCGACACAGTTTTTTCGAGTGTTCAACATTTTGGCGTACATAACGGACTCCCAAGTAATTATGTTTCAGATATTTTTGAGGATTTCGAAGGGAACCTTTGGTTTTCAACTGTTGGGGAATGTATAAGTGTCCTCAAAGACCAGTCATTGACATTCTATTCCTATGAAAGTGATAAATTCAATGATGATATTTTATCGGTTTGCAATGATGGAAACAGATATTATCTCGGTGGCGAAAATGGAATTCTGGTAACTGACAAAACAGGGAATAAAGCCGAATACCTGATTGACAGAAACAATGGTCTGCCTATCGATAAAGTGACTGCACTCTATAAAGATTCAAAAAATGTTATCTGGATAGGCACTTCACGCTCAGGAGTCTACCGGATGAATGCCGAAAGCCGTAAAGTCGAGCTTTATTTGTTCTCCCAAAACTCTCTGGAAAATATTATTAATGCCATCACAGGTGATTCGAAGAATATCTGGATTGCTACAAATGGAGGCGCTATAAGTATAAGTACTCTGGACGGTTCAAAAACCAAATACACTAACCTTGAAAAACTTCCACACAATAAAATAAGAGATATTTTTATTGATTCCAAATCAAAAGTGTGGATCGCAACGCGTGAAAACGGTTTGTACTGCATTACGACCAAAAAAGAGGAATATTCCATTGAAGCCCGCACAGAACTTGAATTTGTTGCCATTACTGAAGATAAGGATGGCGAATTATGGGGAGCAACCAACGGCGATGGTGTTTTTCACTTCTCAAAAGACTCCCTGATTTATTATTCTACTGAAAACGGATTACTTTCTAACTACTGCTATAGCATTTCAACTGACCGTGATGGTGAAATCTGGGTTGGACATAGTTCAGGACTTAGCAGAATCGATAAACATGGAGATAAAATAAAAAAATTTAGCATAGAACAAGGCATTACCGCGAGTTGCAATTATAATGCAAGCCTTATCAATTCTAGACAAAATCTGGTTATCGGAACATCTAAAGGAATGATCGAGTTTGATCCTGCTAAAGAACGAAAACTTATAACTCCGCCTAAACTGAATATCTCTGGACTTAAAATTTCAGATGTTGATTTCGATTTTAGTAAAGATGTGAAATTACCTTATGGGAAATATAAAATCAGGATCGATTTCATAGGAATAAATATGAAAAATCCTGAGTTAGTTACCTACCAGTATAAACTCGATGGCTACGATGATTGGTCGGAACCTACTACGACTCCTTATGTGACTTATAGCCGTATTGAAGACGGCGAATATACTTTTATGCTCCGGGCATGCAATGAAAACAATGTTTGTTCTGAAACCCCCTTGCAACTTCGCATAAGCGTTAAAATACCTATCTGGAAAGCATGGTGGTTCATATTGCTGGTCATCGCTTCAATGATCGCATCTGTTTACGCAATCATTAAATACCGGGAGAAAAAACAAAAGGAAATTCAGGAATATCTTGAAAAAGAACTTGATCAGCGTACGCATGAAGTTCGCGTTCAGGCTGAAGAAATTGATAACAAAAACCGCGACATTACCGATAGTATCAATTACGCTCAGCGAATTCAGGCTAGTATTCTGCCTCCTATAAAAAGACTTCATGATACTTTCAGCGGGAGTTTCGTTATGTATCAACCCAGAGATATCGTTAGCGGTGACTTTTACTGGTACGACAAGGTCAGTAACGAAAAGTTTGTAATAGTTTGCGCCGATTCTACGGGCCATGGCGTTCCAGGTGCCTTTATGTCAATGATCGGTACTACTCTTATCAAAGATATTTGCAGCCGACAAGGAGTGAATTCACCTTCAGATATCCTGAAAACTCTCGATCTGGAAATTATGTCGGCTCTGAACCAAAATATTGAAGCAGAAAAATCCAATGATGGTATGGATATTATTGTAGCTGAATTAAATATGCGCACAAAATATCTAAAAATTGCATCTGCCATGCGCCCTATGATTCTTTATCTCGGAGGAGAACAGGTATATGTTAAGGGAAGCCGTAATTCAGTTGGCGGACACTACGATAAGGAAGCTGATAAGAAAGAATTTATTGATGAAGGTTTCCAGCTAGCTCCGGGGGATATTATTTATATGTTTTCAGATGGATATCCTGATCAGTTCGGAGGCCCGTTGGGTAAGAAATTCAAAATGGTGAGATTGAAAAACCTTTTGCGTGATATTCACGATAAATCAATGGAAGAACAACATAACTTCATCAAAAGTAACTTTAATCTCTGGAAAGAAGAACTGGATCAGGTTGATGATGTATTGTTTATGGGACTAAAGATTTAATCCCGTAAAGATTATCACATCCGAAGTATCGGTATTGCTTTTGTTAAACGACCGATCCATCATATAAAAAGTGTAGAAAATAGTGTCGTGCTCAATCAGTTTATATTCATATTCGATATAAATTGTTCCTGATAAAGTTTTGTTTTGCCCTTCTCTTTTTATATAAGGAATCCTGAAATTCTGTGCACCTTCCGTACCTTCAACTTTTTTGAATTCGCCGTTATCCATAGTATACAGCGTACTGAAAAAATTAAATTTCAAACTGTCTGCAACTTCTGCTGAATCGGGTTGGATTAGTCCAACATTTCCATCTCCATCGGTAAATTTGACTTCCATTTTCCCTAGAAAAATTGAGTTGCCAAGATCATCTGTTGTGCGGTATAACGCAAAATTTTTATAATCTATTACGGGAGAATCGGGATAGGTGACAATCTCTCCACATCCTGCTATAAAAGCAGAAACAACAAAGAGATAGGATAGGAGCTTTTTTATGCTGAACATGGTTCAAAGTTAGGCATGAAAGTTTACATTTAAACCAAATGACAAAAAAAATTAGAACTTATATTACAATCTTGTTGACTTAATCCTGAAATATAAGCTTTTTTAAATAACCGAAATATTATTTATATATTATTATGCCCACAATCATGTTTTCTAATGTTTCCTTAAGTCCTCGACATTGACTTATGATAAGAATTATTGGAAAAACACTTACAATGGAATGGTGTTCAAAAGAGTACATACTCTTTTTTATCTTTGCTACGAAATTCTATTTCTCCCTGAAAAACAACTGCAAAGGAACCCCGCTGAAATGGAAATTATCCCTCAGCTTATTTTCGAGGTAGCGTTTGTAGGGATCTTTGATGTATTGAGGAAGATTACAATAAAATGCAAACGTTGGAGCATGTGTGGGCAATTGCTGAACGTATTTTATTTTAACAAACTTTCCCTTAATTGAAGGTGGATGCAACTCTTCAATAACTTTTAGCATCACTTCATTTAATTTATGTGTGGGGATTCGCTGAATTCGATTCTTATATACTTCCATGGCAGTCTCTAGAACTTTATGAATCCTTTGTAAGGTAACAGCCGAGGTGAAAATAATCGGAACATCTGTAAAAGGCTCCATCCTGGCTCTGATGGCTTTCTCATAATGAAGTGTACTCATATGATCCTTTTCAATTAAATCCCACTTATTCACCAGAATAACCACACCTTTTCGGTTTTTGATTACCAGGTTAAAAATGTTCATGTCCTGTGCCTCAATGCCTCTTTCAGCGTCGAGCAGTAACAGGCAAACATCGGAGTTTTCAATTGAGCGTATAGACCGCATTACTGAATAAAACTCAAGGTTTTCACTCACCTTGGTTTTTTTCCTTAGCCCAGCAGTGTCAATCAGATAAAAATCGTGACCAAATTTTGTATACCTCGTGTGCACTGAATCGCGCGTAGTTCCTGCTATTGATGTTACAATATTTCTTTGTTCTCCAAGTAGCGCATTTATCAGGGAAGATTTGCCTACATTAGGTCTGCCAATAATAGCAAAACGGGGAAGCTCTTCTTCTTCCTTATTGGTTTCTTTGATAAATTTCTTTACCAGCGCATCAAGCATGTCGCCTGTACCGCTGCCTGTGAGTGATGATATGGGATATATTTCCCCAAGCCCCAGATTATAAAATTCATGAGCATCTAGACTCCTGTCGTAATTGTCAACCTTATTAACAACGAGTAAAACTGGTTTTTTAGCCTTTCTTAACAGTCCGGCAATGCTGATTTCCAGATCCGTAACTCCATTTGAAACATCAACCAGGAAAATAATCTGGTCGGCCTCTTCTATCGCAAGCTGTACCTGTTTACGTATTTCTTCTTCAAAAACATCATCAGAATTCACAACATATCCACCGGTATCAATTACCGAAAATTCAATGCCGTTCCAAATCGATTTGCCATAATGACGATCGCGGGTAACACCGGCAGTTTCGTGCACGATAGCACTTCGACTTTCAGTAAGCCGGTTGAAAAGCGTCGATTTCCCCACATTAGGTCGACCCACAATGGCAACTATATTACCCATTTTAACTAGTTATTTATAAATTCAGTAAGCATAAAATAGTATCGCAGCGCAGCGATTCAGAAGTTTTCAGACATTTTTAAGAAATCAGAAAATACAGAACCGGTAGCAAACAAAAATTATCGGTACCCAAAACTCTTTAGAGCATTTTCGTTGTTTCGCCAGTCTTTACGCACTTTAACAAACATTTCGAGAAATACCCTTTGTCCGAAAAATGCTTCCATCTCAATTCTGGCCTGGGTTCCAACAAGTTTTATCGCAGAACCTTTATTCCCGATAATAATCCCTTTCTGACTATCGCGTTCAACATAAATCACTGCCCCAATGCGTATTAGCCGTTCCTCTACTTTAAAAGTTTCAATTTCTACTTCAGTGGAATAGGGGATTTCCTGTTGGTAGTTAAGAAGGATTTTTTCACGTAGAATCTCTCCCGCGAAAAAACGTTCTGTTTTGTCAGTTAACTCATCTTTTGGGTAAAAGGGTGGTCCTTCAGGAAGAAACTCAAGGATGAGATTGAAAAGCCCGTCAAGATTGAATTTCTCGAGTGCGGAAATAGGTAGAATCCGTGCTTCCGGAAGTATTGTACTCCAGTTTGCAACAATTTTTTCAACTTCTTCCTGATTGCTTTTATCGATTTTATTCAAAACTAAAATTACAGGAATTTTGATCTTTGCAAGTTTTGAAGTTATGTCGGTTAATGAAGAGGGATCTTCACGCACTTCAGTAATATACAATATCACATCCGCATCGCTGAGTGCCGACTTTGCAGTCCGCAGCATGGTTTCCTGAAGCTTGTACTTCGGATCTAACAGACCGGGAGTGTCGGAATATACAATCTGAAAATCTTCACCATTAACAATTCCCATAATCCGGTGTCGTGTCGTCTGCGCTTTTGCCGTGATGATTGATAATTTCTCACCAACCATCGCGTTCATCAGGGTCGACTTTCCAACATTTGGACTCCCAATAATATTTACAAATCCCGATTTATGCTCCATTATTCGTACTGATTAATTTGAAGCATAGTAATTTCTTTCTCGCTCAGAAATCTCCATTTTCCACGTGCAAGGTTTTTCTTGGTTAATCCCGCGAAATAAACCCTGTCGAGACGCACAACATCATACCCAAGTTGCTCGAAAATACGGCGAACAATACGGTTTTTACCGGAATGGATTTCAATACCCACTTCGTTTTTCTTTTCAGCACTCACAATTGAAACAGCATCAGGCTGAATAAACCCGTCTTCAAGGGTAATACCATCAGTAATAGACTGAAGATCTGAAGTTTTCAGATTTTTATCCAAAACAACGTGGTAAATTTTCTTCTTATTATACTTAGGATGAGTAAGCTTTGCAGCCATATCACCATCGTTTGTAAGTAAAATTACACCAGTTGTATTTCGGTCGAGACGGCCAACGGGATATACTCTTTCGGGACATGCACTCGACACTAGATCGAGTATGGTTTTGCGCCCCATTTCATCGTCACTGGAAGTAACGTAATCTTTGGGTTTATTTAGAAGGATATAAACTTTTTTCTCACTTGCCAGGCGCTCACCATTGTAACGGATATCATCTGACTGTTTGATTTTAACTCCCATCTCGGTAATTACTGTACCATTTACAGTCACCAGTCCGGCTTTAATATAATCGTCGGCCTGCCGTCTGCTACAAATTCCGGCATGAGCCAGATAGCGGTTGAGGCGCATTTCACCGGCAGCGTTGAATTCCCTTTTTATTGGGGCGTCTTCGGTGGTTTTCTTCGGTTTAAATTTTTTGTAAGGTGGTTTCGATCCCTCAGTTCTGTATCTGGGTTTATCGCCATATTCTCGTTTGTAACCACCAGAATCTGAACGGTTTCCATCTGATGAGTTTCTGTTTCCATAGGATGAAGTCCTGTTTCCTTCTCTTGGAGCTCTGTTTCCGTAGCTGGATCCCGAATTTCCATCTCTATGTGTCCTATTTCCATAACTAGAATGACTGTTTCCTTCTCTTGGAGCTCTGTTCCCATAGCTGGAATCTCTATTGCCATCTCTGGGTGCGCGATTTCCATCCCGTGGAGTGCGATCGCTCTGAAATCTTCCCTGACCAGATTGCGGTCTGCTGGAATTGCTATATGGTTTGCGTGTATTATCAAAACCTTCTCTCCTGTCGGAAGAACGATTTGAATTATAATTACCGGATCTTTCACCTGACGAACTGCTTCTGCGGTCGCCTCCGGGTTTAGGACTATAAGGTTTACGGGCTCCCCAGGGTTTATCGTCCCTGTATCCGCTTCCTTGCCCACGGTCGCCGAAACTTACATTAGTACGGTCATGGAAAGGGCGGTCGCTCCTGTCGTCGGTTGATGTTTTGTGATTGTTTGCTGCATCATAAGGTCGCGTTTCACCCGGTCGCAACCTAGTGGTGCGGGGTCTTTTGGGGCGTGACTTTAGATTTTCGCGATTTCGTGCGGCAAAAAGTTTTGATGTTTCATTTTCCTCTTTGCCAGATTTTTTGTTTTCTTCTGATTCAGGACTACGGCTCTTCCCAGAGCGACTAGAATTGTCCCCGGCATTAAATTCTTTGTTCATTTATTATATTACGTGTTATTTATATTCAGGCCGAATCACTTCGCCTATTGTTAAAACGAATCACTTCATTCATAACAAGTTTGCAAAGCTAATATATTTAATTGGCAATAGCATTATGTTTTATTTTTTTAAGAGTGTTTTCCATCAAATTACCGGAAACTATTGAATTGAAAATAAATGAATTTGCGATGAAAAATGATTATCGACCCTTAAGGACGTATCCTCTAAAATATATCAGTTCCGGTCTTTGGAATTTGATCTGCATGTTTTGATTCAAATCAGAATTTGCAAATATTCTGCTTTTCGATACCTTTGGGAAAAAGTCTTATGCTTTTAGCCATGTTGTCGATGATTTGAAAGAAATTAAACAAATTACCTGAATGTAAAAATGATACACATTTTTCGAATAACCGAAAAGTACCCTTCGACTCCGCTCAGGGTACGGAGAGTTGTCTGTTAGCAAAGAACAACCTATTAACAGAGAATAACCCGTTCGCGGAGATCTGCCCGTTCGCTGAGCGAAGTCGAAGCGAACACCCTATTTAAAAAAATTGGCTAAAGTGAAGAATAGTAAGAAAGCAAAAGAATATTCCATTCTTGAAAATCGTTGAAGGTGGCAATTATATTAAAATAAATCCCTTATTTAACAAAACTGTAAACAGTAAATTAGTTTCTAAAATTTAAAATTCAACCTATAATTTTCTAAATATCCCCCTCATGACATTAATAAAATCAATCTCCGGCATACGCGGTACAATTGGTGGAAAACCCGACGAAGGACTTACTCCTCTTGATATCGTTAAATTCTCTTCAGCATACGCAAGATGGATCACTGAACGCAATCCGGGAGTGAAACCAAAAGTAGTTCTTGGACGCGATGCCCGCACTTCCGGAGAAATGGTTGAAAAAATTGTTTCCGGAAGTCTTCAGGGGATGGGTATCGACGTTATATGTCTTGGCCTGGCAACTACTCCAACTGTTGAAATAGCTGTAACTCGTGAAAAAACTCAGGGTGGGATTATTATAACGGCTAGTCATAATCCCGGACAATGGAATGCACTTAAGTTGCTAGATCAGAACGGTGAGTTTTTGTCCGCAGCCGACGGGCAAATCATTATTTCGCATACTCAAAGTGATCAATATATTTATGTACCTGTTGATAAACTTGGTGTTCAAACAAATATTTCTGGCTACGAAAAAATTCATATCGATCAGGTTCTTGGGCTTAAACTGGTTAACCGTGAGGCAATTAAAAAAGCTGGTTTCCGTGTGGCAGTCGATTGTGTAAATTCCGTGGGAGGAATGGTAATTCCCCAACTTCTCAAAGCATTAGGCGTTGAAGTTGTTTTTGAATTGTTCTGCGAACCCAATGGACTTTTCCCTCATAATCCTGAGCCATTACCCGAAAATCTACAGGAAATCTCAAAACTCGTAAAAGACAAAAAGGCCGATCTGGGTTTTGTGGTTGATCCGGATGTTGACCGACTCGCCATTATTTGCGAAGATGGAAGCATGTTTGGCGAAGAATACACCTTGGTTTCTGTTGCTGATTATGTGCTCTCCCATACGCCAGGAAATACTTCTTCAAACCTTTCATCATCCAGAGCACTTAAAGATATTACCATTTCAAAGGGACAGAAATATTTTTCTGCAGCAGTAGGCGAGGTAAATGTCGTTAAAGCTATGAAAGACAATCATTGCGTCATTGGTGGTGAAGGCAATGGTGGTGTTATTTATCCCGAGGCTCATTACGGAAGAGATTCACTGGTGGGAATAGCCCTTTTCCTTAGTTTGCTTGCATCAAAGAAGTTGAAATGCAGCGAGTTAAGGAAAACATATCCGGAATATGTGATTTCAAAAAATAAGGTAAATCTTTCCCCTGAAGTCAATGTGGATCAGATACTTGAAGATGTAAAAAATCATTATAAAAATGAACAGGTCGACGACCGCGATGGGGTAAAGATTGATTTTTCAGAGGGATGGGTTCACCTTCGCAAATCAAATACTGAACCGATAATCCGGATTTATGCGGAAGCAAAACATTCTGAAAAGGCCGACCAGCTGGCAAATGAGATAATTAATTTTATAAAGAAGTAGATTATTTCAGACAATCAAGATAAAATTATTACTTCACATACGAATAAACATGTATTTTGCGTTGTCTAATGAATTTAAACCATTACCTGAATTACTAATGCCAATTATGTTTCTTACTGCCCGATTTCAAAAAGTAAACCTTTGGTCTTTGTGAATATTGGTGTCATTGAACTTTTGTGGCAAGCTTAATAAAAAATAAGAAATACAGACAAGTTTCATGAAGAAAAAAATATTGATTCCCTTGCTTATTATTGCAGTAGTTATCGTTGCGGTAATCATTTATTCGATGATTCCCAGCCGGGATAAAACGGTTCAGCTAACCACCAAAGTTATAAAAGGTAATTTTGAGATCATGGTAGCTGTTACAGGGGAACTGAGAGCCCGTACTTCCACCGAAATAAAAGGTCCTTCAGAACTTAGAAGTCAAAACCTCAGGATACGTTCCGTAAAAATACAGAACCTGATTCCGGAAGGAACCTTAGTAGATTCAGGCGACTGGGTTGCAACACTCGATCGTTCAGAGGCCGATAACAGTCTAAAGGATATTGCCGATGAGCTGGAGAAAATCACATCCCAATATATAAAAACTCAACTCGATACTACCATTCAGCTCAGGCAGTTACGCGATGACTTGATTAACCTGCATTTCAATATGGAAGAAGTGGGAATCGCCCTTGAACAGTCGAAATACGAACCACCCGCAACCATACGCCAGGCCCAGATCTCCCTTGATAAAGCAACAAGAGCCTATGAGCAAGCACAGAAAAACTATAATCTGAAGGTTGAGCAGTCAAGAGCTGATATGACAGAAGTAAGCATTAACCTTGCCAAATCGAAGCGCAGAAAAGGAGAAATGGAAAGTGTTCTGAATAGTTTCGATATTAAAGCGCCTGCCTCCGGAATGGTTATATACCGCAGAGAATGGAACGGGCAGAAACGCACAGTGGGTTCTGAAATCAACACCTGGGATCTTACCGTTGCAGAATTACCTGATCTGTCGACTCTGGTTTCCAGAACGTATGTAAATGAAATTGATATTTCAAAAGTAAAAGTTAAACAAAAAGTGAATATTGGTGTCGACGCATTTCCTGAAAAGAGCTATTCAGGCGCCATTACCGAAGTTGCCAACATAGGTGAGCAGCTTCCGAATGCTGATGCTAAAGTATTCGAGGTGATGATCGAATTGTACGAGAAAGATCCTATTCTCAGGCCATCGATGACCACAAGCAATAAAATTGTTACCAATGAATTTCCTGATGTTCTTTATATCCCCCTTGAAACAGTACATGCCAATGATTCCCTTTCATACGTATATACACGGAAAGGCGTCAGAAAAGTTGTGGTTTTAGGTGAGTCAAATGAAAACTCCATAATTGTAGAACAGGGACTCACAGAAGGCGAAGAAATATATATTTCAGTTCCTGAGGAATCTGAAAAGTGGAAGATTGAAGGTATTGAGCTTATGGACGAAATAAAGGCCCGTAAAGCAGAAGAACAGAAGAAAATGCAGGAAATGAAAGAGGTAAAACCCGCTAGTTTAAAATTTAATAGAGTGGGAAAAGCGAGAGATTTTTCGAAACAAGGTAACAGAAGAAGAAATTGATGGATCGTTACCTACATGATATAGTAATCGCAGTTGAGTCGATTCTGGGAAATAAGCTACGTAGCCTTCTCACCGGTTTGGGTATTATTTTCGGAGTAGCAGCAGTAATTACCATGCTGGCTATCGGAAAAGGAGCGCAACAGGAAATTCTTGAGCAAATAAAGATGGTGGGTGTTAATAACATAATGATTACTCCGATAGTAGGTCCCAATGACGGAAGCAGCAGTTCAACTACAGATGACAGCAAAAAGGAAAAATCAAAATTTTCACCCGGACTTACCTTGCTGGATGTTAAAGCAATTGAAGATGTTCTTACAACTGTTCAAAGGATCAGTCCTGAGGTTGCACTTAATTCGTTTGTCATTCAGAATGGCAAGAGAGAATCGGCTAAATTACTTGGCGTTTCCAATGAATACTTCGAAATATTCAACTTAAAGCTTGAAAACGGATATTTTTTTAATGATTATCAGGAAGAAACTGGAGTTCCGGTATGTGTGATTGGTTCTAATATTGCGTCTAAGTTTTTCTCCCGCGAAAACCCTGTTGATCAGTATATTAAATTCGATCAAGTTTGGTTAAAAGTAGTGGGTGTACTCGAGAAGAACGACATAAAACTCACCCGTTTTCAAAATACTGGAGTAAATGTTATGAATGATAATATTTATGTACCTGTGAATACTATGTTGTTGAGATATCAGAACAGAGCTTTGGTTTCATCACGGTTAAAGTCCACCCAGACGAGTTTTGGTAACGGACATAACTTTTTCTCTATTTCTTCCAATTCAAACCAGAATTCATCAGCAAATTACAACCAGCTCGACCGCATTATTGTGCAGGTAAACGATTCCAAAGAACTAACCCCTTCAACCGAAGTGCTAAGCCGGATGTTTCTCAGAAGACATCAGGAAGTTAAAGACTATGAAATAACGGTTCCAGAATTACTTCTTAAGCAGGAACAGCGCACCAAGGATGTTTTTAATATTGTATTGGGAGCCATTGCCAGCATATCTCTTTTGGTAGGAGGAATAGGTATTATGAACATTATGTTTGCTACGGTTATGGAAAGAATAAAAGAAATCGGTACTCGGCTAGCTATTGGTGCTCAGAAAAAGGATATTGTTGTTCAATTCCTTTCTGAAGCAGTTCTCATAAGCGTTACAGGAGGTTTAATAGGCGTTATTTTGGGTATCGTGGGAGCAAAATTGATTACCGAATTTGCTGACATTCTCACAATTATTTCGCCATTTTCAGTACTGGTAGCATTTTGTGTTTCGGCCGGAGTGGGAATTATTTTCGGCTATTCTCCCGCTAAACGCGCCTCAGAAAAAGATCCTATTGAATCACTCAGATATGAATAGAAAAATATTTTATTGTGTTATCAGTTTATTAAGTATAAGCAGGTCATTTTTACTTTCTGCGCAAAACGATACAACTTCCTCTGTGAAAAAGAGGCTGATGAATTTTGAAGAGGTCGTCGCTACAGCCCGCAACCAGTCGCCGATGGCAGTTACAGCAAGGCATCAGTTCCGTGCAAGTTACTGGGAATACCGTTCCTACCGGGCCGGGTACCTTCCTAACCTTTCAATGAGTGCAACCTTGCCCGATCTGAACCGGAGTATTGAAAAAGTTACCACGGTAAACGGTGACGTATTTGCCGACAGAAGTCAGATCGCAACAATGGGAAGCCTCCAGCTAAGTCAGAACATTCCTTTTTCTGGCGGTAGTATTTATATGAGTTCAGATCTGCAAAGAATCGATTTACTTAATGATGAGGGAGGAACTTCTTACCTATCTAACCCGGTTAGTATTGGCCTAAGACAGCCTGTAAATGGCTATAATAGCATGAAATGGGAAAAGCTGATCGAACCTTTAAAATACGAAGAAGCAAAAAAAGATTATATCAACTCCCTCGAAAGAGTATCACTACGGGCGGTGGGCTATTTCTTTGATCTGGCGCTGGCTCAGAAAAATGTAGAAATTTCTAATCAGAACTTTTTCAACGCCGACACACTCTATAAAATTGCCAAGGGAAGATACCAGTTGGGTACCATTGCTGAAAATGAGCTGATGCAGATGGAACTTTCTTCACTAAATGCCGGCAAGGAATTGAATGAAGCACATATTGATTTGGCAATCAGAAAGTTTCAATTGAATTCTTTTCTAGGTTTTAGTCAGGATGAAGACGTTGCACTGAATATCCCCCTTGAAATCCCCAAAGTTGACGTACAGCTTGAAAAAGCACTTGAACAAGCTATGAAGAATAATCCCGATGTTTTATCTCGACAGAGGCAACTTCTGGAAGCAAGGCAGGCTGTGGCTTTATCGAAATCCAACAAAGGACTGAATGCCGATATTTTTGCGAGTTTTGGACTAAGTCAGCGAGGAGATAAGTTCGAAGGACTTTATATGAGACCAGAGCAGCAGGAGAGAATCAGGCTGGGCATTGAAATACCTATAATGGACTGGGGATTGGCACGGGGCAAGTATAAAATGGCCCAATCGGCTCAGGAAGTTGTTAAAACTAACGTCGCACAGGCCGAGATGGACTTTGAGCAAGAGGTGCTTCTTCTTGTTATGCAGTTTAACCTGCAAGACGACCAGCTTCGAATAGCCGCAAAAGCTGATACCATTGCCCGGATGCGATATGAAGTAACGAAACAACGTTTTTTAATTGGAAAAATATCTGTACTCGACTTAAACGTAGCCCTCCAGGAAAAAGACGTGGCAACCAGAGGATATATATCATCCCTTCGGAATTATTGGAATTACTTCTTCAATATGCGATCATTGACACTTTTTGACTGGATTAACAATCAAACTTTGTCGGAAGAGTTTGACACCTTAATAAAGTAATGTAAATTTGGGATCAAAGTACAAAAGAAAATGATCCCTTTCCGAGTCATCAGATTTATTGGCATCTTACTATTTACAGGCAGTTTTGCGTTTGCGCAGAACAGTTTGCTGGTGAAATTTAATGATCTGAAATTTAATTCGGATTTTGAAAAAGAAGCCTTTATGGAGCTGCAAAGCGGAAAAAGTGATTACCTGAAGCTTTTTCTGGGTATTTCTCCTGCAATGAATCAGGAATTATTTAATCAGATAGATCTGAAAATCAAGTCTGAATCAGACCGTATCAGAGCAAAGAAATTCGATAAACTCAAGGATGAAAAAAAGATTTCCCTGATTTATACTATCGTTAACGATGAGGTTTTAAGCCGATATGAAGAAAAAATTCTATTTCCAGATATTTTTAAAACTGGGAATTTCAATTGTCTGACTGCTTCTGCTTATTACGGATTTTTGTTTACAGATCTTAACGTGGGATTTGATTTCAGGGAAACCATGAATCATGTTCATCCCGTTGCATATCCTTCCACACTTCAGATTAAGGTGGAAACAACGGATCCTTTGAATGGATTTCAGTATTTCGATTCAAAATTGAAATTACAGTTTGTGGGTTATCTGATAAACGCTAAAATCATCAGTAAAGAAGAAGCTAAAAACACAACTATCGACAGCATCTTCAACAAGTTTTATTTCCCTGAATCGAGCATTGGATTGAAAGAACTTGCAGGTCTTCAATATCTCAATGATGCTTTATATAGGTTTGGGGATGGAAGCTTTGATCAGTCATTCATACAGATTCAAAAGGCTTATTATTTGTATCCATCCAATCGTGTTTCAACGCTGATGCTATTTCTATTGTCAGGATGTATCAGTGAACAGGATTATAAAGAAGTTGAGGATGTGTCATACCTTGCTCTTGCCTCCCGATTTATTGGAAATAATCTTGATGAGAAGCTTTTACTAAGTGAATTTGCCTCCCTAACTGAAGAGGTTCTCGTAAGCAGATCTCAGACTGTTCTTTATGATCAGATGTTCGACACTCTGATGAATTCAATCGATGAGGGGAATACAAAAATATCCATTGAAACACAATATCACTTTCAAAAAGGCAGAGTGTTGATGTCCACTTTTCGTATCAAAGAGGCACTGGCACATTTTGAAAAGGCGTTGTCATTACAACCCGAAAACCTTGAATTACAGACACTAACCGTTCAGAGCCTGGCGTATTCTTTTTCCACTGCTTCGAATCAGGAAATCGTAAAGAATATTGAAGATTTTGAATTGCGTTTTCCATTGATGCAAACGAATGAAGGTTTTATTAGTCTTCAGATGATCGGTTACCTTCAGCTTGGAGAAGAAAAATTCGATTTTGAAAAACCTGCTGAGGGAGAATTATTGTTAAAAAAGTTTGAAAATCTGTTTCGCCTCCATCCTGGCATCAGCATTCAGTATGAAAAAGTTGGAGATGCTTATTCCGCAGCTGCAGTATATTATTTTAAGCGAAACAATAAGATTTCCGCAAAAGCATGGCTTAACCGCGGTTTGGTTATCTCCCCCGAAAACTATCAATTGATGTACCGTTTGAGAGCGTTGGACTAGTTTTTATTTATTATCGATAGCAAGATTATACTTTGTGCTGATTACCCGATAATTGGATTTACTGGTTTTATAACAGGCTGTCAGTACCAGAGTTTCCATTCTGAATCCGCCCTTATTCAAGTTTATTGAGTAGGTTGCAACTCCATCTTTATTAGGCAGTTGCCATTGATATTGGCCAATATATTTCCCTTCTTCCAAATCGCCCAAATAATAGCGAAGGCCATTTTTCGGATTGTTAACCTTTATGGTTAGAATGTACATATTCTCGGCAAACAGTCTGTTATCTTCGTCTACAATGATTTTAGTATCATCGGAAATCAAAGTTCCTTTTTCATTGTATTCTTTGAGTCCAATTCCCGGTAAATCATTATGAAAAGGAGCTTCCGACATTATTTTCCCATTTTTATAATAGGAGGTTTTTACGCCTTCTATTTTGCCTGCTTTATAGGGAATGTTTCTGAACAGCTCACCGGAACTGTAATACCAAAGGGTGGTTCCTTCGCGTTTCCCATCCACATAAAACATTTTCTGTTCTATTTTTTTATTTGGATAATAACTAACTGCAGGTCCGCTTAGTCGCCCCATATTAAAAGAATACACGTTCATCAGCCCGCCGTCTCTGTCGTATTGTTTCATTAAGCCGTGAGCCAGTGTGTCTTTCACCTGAGTTTCCTTTTTAATGGTACCGTCAGAATAATATTCGCGGGCAACTCCATCTTCGGTTTTTGCTGATGGTTTAGATTGACAGGAAACTATGAAGAGGCATAGAACAAGCGCAGGCATTCGGAATCTGATCATGAAAGGCATTTTAATGTGTTTCTTGGGTATGATCCAGAGTTTATAATGTTGAGTAAAAAATGAATAGCCCTTTTCCAGTCAAAAAATCCCAAGGATTTTTATTTGCAGAATTATGGATATTTCAGTTCTCAAGATACTAACTTATTTTATTAATAATCAGAATTCCTGACAAAAGAAATGTATAGTAAGAGAATGTACAGAAAAAAATTCCGAATAAATCCAAAAAGATATATAATTGCATATTTTATTTATATTTGCTGATCTCCATTAGTAAAAACTAAACCTTTTGATTATGAATAAGATTACAGTTATTGGAGCAGGTAATGTAGGTGCAACCTGTGCGAATGTTATTGCTCATAAGGATCTGGCAAAAGAAGTAGTAATGGTCGATATCAAAGAAGGTGTTGCAGAAGGCAAGGCTTTGGATATTTGGCAGTCGTCTTCAATTAATAACTTTAACTCCAGGGTTATTGGTTCAACAAACGATTATTTAAAGACCAAAGGTTCAGGAATTGTAGTTATTACATCTGGTCTGCCGCGGAAACCCGGAATGTCGCGTGATGATTTAATAAAAACCAATGCTGTAATTGTTAAAGAAGTTACTGAAAAAGTTATAAAATATTCGCCCGAAGCAATAATAATTGTAGTTTCAAATCCATTGGATGTTATGACATATGCAGCCTACCTTGCAGCAAACAAACCAAGTCAGAAAGTTTTTGGAATGGCCGGTACGCTTGATACGGGTCGTTATAAAGCATTTTTAGCTGAAGCTCTGGATGTTTCTCCAAAGGACATTCATGCCATGCTTCTAGGTGGTCATGGCGATACAATGGTGCCACTGCCACGCTATACTTCTGTAAATGGAATTCCCGTTACAGAATTGCTAGGAACCGATGTAATTGAGAAAATTGTTGAGCGCACCAGAAAGGGTGGTGGAGAGCTTGTAAATCTGATGGGAACCTCAGCCTGGTATGCACCGGGAGCGGCTGCTGCTCAGATGGTTGAGGCAATTGTTGATGATCAGAAACGTATTTTCCCAATCTGTGCTTATCTGAACGGAGAATACGGATTAAAAGATATTTATCTGGGAGTGCCTGTAAAACTCGGTAAAAGAGGAGTCGAAGAAATTATTGAGATTAAACTGGATAAAGACGAGAAGAAACTACTTATGGAATCAGCTAATTCAGTTAAGGAAACGATGAAAGCCCTTGATGACATGAAGCTTTTTTAAAGATAATTTACCATACCATAATTCATGAACTGCTGACGTAAAAAATCAGCAGTTCATGTTTAATCCAAAACCTGATGTCATCGAAATACACAATCCCTATCCAGATTCTCAAGCTTGATAAGAGCAGTTTTCATCTTCTTATTGAAGGCAAGATCAATAAATTGCCTGTAAATCTTATTATCGACACTGGTGCATCACGCAGTGTATTTGACAAATCCCTTCCAGGCATAGTCTTTCCTAAGAAAAAGAAAAAGGATACGGAAGAAATACATTCGGCCGGGATTATGGCGGGTAACATCGAAAACCAGACAGGTAGTATAAAATCGTTTAAAATTGGGAAACTAAAAATGAACGACTTTCCCGTTGTGCTTATCGATCTGGAGGAGATGAATACACTTTACATGAATGTAACAGGAACACGAATCCACGGTTTACTAGGCAGCGATTTTCTTCTTGAAATGAATGCAGTTATCAATTATGCTAAGTCCACTTTGGTATTAAAAAAATCTTAAGTCTATTTTTCGCTCATTCTCTTGCCAGATTGCTAAAATTAGAGTTATAAAGCAAATATGATTTCTAAAAAATTAGTATTATATTTGCCCCTCATTTTTGGAACATAATCAAAAAACACTAAAAATTAAACCGTTTACAGATGCAAAATAAAGGAGCAATCCGGTTATTCGCCATTGTTTTAGCATTGGTTTGTGTGTATCAGCTATCTTTCACATTCTTTTCAAAAAAGACTGAAAGAGATGCAGCAAACTATGCTCAGGGTGACCCGGTTAAGGAAAAAAACTACATCGATTCAATCTCAGGTGAAGTTGTGTACAATTTCGTGTGGTTGCGCAAGTACACTTACATGGAATGTAAAGAAAGGGAAATTAACCTTGGTCTTGACCTAAAAGGCGGGATGAACGTTATTCTTGAGATATCTGTAGAAGATGTAATCAGATCACTCGCAGCTCCTCACTACCTCGCTGATCCGATTTTCAACCAGACAATGACTCTTGCCAAACAAAAAAGAGCAAAAGTTCAGGAAGATTTTGTTGTTCTTTTTGCTGAATCATTTCAGGAAGTAAGTCCTGGCGGAAAACTGGCACAATTCTTTATGACTCCTGAAACCAGAGGAGATATTGATCTTACTACTCCCAATGAAGATGTTGTAAAATACCTTAGAACCCAAGCAGAAAGCGCTATTGATAACTCATTTAACGTTTTAAGAAACCGTATCGACCGCTTTGGTGTTGTTCAGCCAAACATTCAGCGCCTCGAAAGACAGGGTCGTATTCTTATCGAGCTTCCCGGTATCAAAGATCCTGAAAGGGTTACCAAGTTGCTCACAGGAACAGCAAACCTGGAATTCTGGACTACTTACGAAAATACCGAAGTTCTTCCATTCTTCCAGCAGGCAAACACTCTTCTTAAAGAAATGGCAAGCACGGATGAAGCTTCGGTTCTTGGTGCAAACGAGAATAAGAAACCTGCTGATGCAAGCGGTGAAATTTCATTACTTGACACGCCAAAAGATACAACAGGTGAAATAAGTCTTATAGGTGCAAAGGACAGCTCAGTAGTAGCATCGTCAGAAGAAGAAAGAATCAGGAAAGACAACCCATTGTTTTCAGTTCTTATTCCTTACCTCGACAGTAAAAATCAGCCAGTTGGAGGTTCAGTTGTTGGTATTGTCAATGTTCGCGATACCGCCACTGTTAATGCCTTCCTTCTCAGACCGCAGATAAAATCGATCTTTCCTGCTGATATGAAGTTCTACTGGAATCAGAAAACACTTTCTGATAACGAATCATTTATTCAGCTTCATGCACTCAAAGGCGGCCGCGAAAAAGGCGCTTCCATGAGTGGAAAATTTGTTACTGAAGCTTCAATGCAATATGGTCAGTTTAAAAACGAGGCACAGGTTCACATGTCGATGAATGGCGAGGGAGCCAAACGGTGGGCTAACCTAACTCGCGAAAATGTAGGCCGTTGTCTGGCAATTGTTCTTGATGGATACGTTGTTTCTGCACCAGTAGTAAACGGAGAAATTAAAGGTGGAAGTTCAAGCATCGAAGGTAATTTTACTCAAGCTGAAGCAACCGATCTTTCAAACGTGCTGAAATCAGGAAAGATGCCCGCACGTGCTAGAATTGAATCAAGTGAAGTAATTGGGCCATCCCTTGGACAGTCTTCCATCGATTCGGGCTTAAATTCATTCATAATATCATTTTTGGTTGTACTTTTCTACATGGTATTCTATTATAGCCGCCGTGCTGGATTAGTTGCTGACATTGCCCTTGTTGTCAATATGTTCTTCCTGATTGGAGTACTCGCTTCACTGGGTGCTATATTAACTTTACCCGGTATTGCTGGTATCGCACTTACTATTGGTATGGCGGTGGATGCGAACGTGCTGATTTATGAACGTATTAAAGAAGAACTCGAAGCCGGTAAAGGGATAAAACTTGCCATTGCCGATGGGTACAAGCATGCGTATTCAGCAATCATCGACTCAAACGTTACTACCCTTCTAACGGGTGTTATTTTGTATTTATTCGGTACAGGACCTATTAAAGGTTTCGCTACCACACTGGTAATCGGTATTTTAACTTCACTATTCTCGGCTATTTTTATCAGTCGTTTAATTTATGAACGTTTACTTGATAAAAACCGTCCACTTACCTTCAGTACCAAATGGACCCACAATTTCCTCAGACATACCAATGTGGACTTCCTTGGCATGAGAAAATATTTCTATATAGGATCGGGAATTGTTATCATTGTCGGATTAATTGGTCTTGCAACCCGTGGATTGAGCCTTGGCGTTGATTTCACTGGTGGTAGAAACTTTGTAGTTGAGTTTAAACAAGAGGTTAATACTGCAAAAATTCGTGAATCGCTTAGTAAAGAACTTGGTGAAACACCTATGGTTATTACATTTGGAGGAAAAGATAAAGTCAGAATTACCACCAAATACCTTATTGACAACGAAAACCCTGCAGTTGACAGTATAATAAAAGCCAAATTATACGATGGGCTTGTTCCTGAATTCATACCTGAAGGAGCAATTACAAAAGCAGAATTTATTAATACAGACAAATATGTTAAAAGCGCTCTGAAGGTTGGACCTGCGATTGCAACCGATATCAAAGTGCAAGCTGTATGGGCAATATTACTCTCATTAGTCATGATCTTTTTGTATATCCTGATGAGGTTCCGTAACTGGCAGTTTGGTTTGGGAGCTATTGTTTCCCTTGCTCATGACGTTCTGGTGATTATTGGAATTTTCGCATTATTGCATGGCTTTATGCCCTTCTCTATGGAGATAGATCAATCGTTTATTGCCGCAATACTTACCGTTGTGGGGTATTCCATCAATGATACTGTGGTTGTTTATGACCGTATCAGGGAACATCGCCATCTCTACAGCAAACGCGGTGATTACGAAGTTATTAATGGAGCGATGAACTCGACCCTTGCCCGAACAATGAATACAGCATTTACAACACTTATTGTAATCTTCGCGCTGTTTATTTTCGGTGGTGAGGTTATCAGGGGATTTGTATTCGCCTTACTGATTGGTATTGGTGTTGGAACGTATTCTTCAGTATTTGTTGCTACACCTGTTGTGTTTGACACCATTAAAAAACGCGTTACTCAGAAAGATTAAGCAGAAAGGCTTTCAGATTATTAGCTTTGACGTTTGTTTCTGAATGCCGGATTAAATTAAACATAATTTCAAAAAAGAGGCCATTCTGAATTTTGGAGTGGCCTCTTTCATTTTCCTTAAAGTTAAACTATCTTTAGCCAAAATTAAGATCATGATTCTTACTATTTTATTTTTGGGAATCGGAGGTGGAGAAATAGTTATGATAGCTATTGTTTTCCTTATGCTATTTGGCGCAAAGAATGTTCCCGATATGGCTAAAAGTTTAGGGAAAGGTTTAAAGGAATTCAAAAAGGCCACAGATGATATAAAGAGGGAATTTACCGAAAGCACTTCGGAAATCACTAAAGATATCAATGACATCAAGAACAATGTGGAAAGCGAAACACGCGAAATTATAAATAAAGTTAAAAAAGATATTAATACAGATTAATAATTTGATTGTTAAATAATTGCGGAGATTTTTGAAGCTTTAATCCAATGCAATTGCCAAATACTGAATCGCAATATCCTTTTTATTTCATTGATTATATCCGCTTATCTTTTGCAAATACATTATGATTCTTGCTGAAAACATCCATAAATCGTTCGGAAACCTCGAAGTACTCAAAGGAATCAGTCTTTCAATTAAGCCTGCGGAAATCGTTTCGATAGTTGGTGCCAGTGGAGCGGGGAAGACAACACTTTTGCAAATTCTAGGTACTTTGTTGCCATTTGAAAAAGGAAAAATCACCATAAACAACATTGAAATCAGCTCCCTTGGTGAGAAACAACTAGCAAAATTCCGTAACCGCAACATTGGTTTTGTCTTTCAGTTTCATCATCTTTTACCTGAATTTACTGCCTTTGAGAATGTTTGCATTCCCGGATTTATTGCCGGAACAGCCCGCTCCAAAGTAGAAGAAAGAGCAAAGGAACTTTTGAATTTTCTTCGACTCGAACATCGGCTTGAGCATAAACCCAATGAACTTTCAGGTGGCGAGCAACAACGCGTAGCTGTTGCCCGCGCGCTGATTAATAGTCCGGCTGTAATACTCGCTGATGAGCCATCCGGAAACCTCGACTCCCGCAATAAAGAAGAGCTTCATGAGCTTTTTCTTACTCTTCGAGACAAAATGCACCAGACCATTGTACTTGTTACTCATGATGATGGGCTTGCAAATATGGCCGACAGGAAGCTTACCATGCATGATGGTTTGTTTGTGACTTCCTGAAAAATCCCTCTATAATTGAAAAAATCGCACATTAAGAATCTGCTCGACTCAAGTGTCGAATATTACAATCGGAGATCTTTTATTGCTGCCGACCCAATTCAGGTACCGCATTCTTTTAGCAAAAGAGAGGATATTGAAATCGCAGGATTTTTAACTGCAACTTTTGCCTGGGGACAACGTGCTGTTATTATCAATAATGCATACAGGCTCCTAGAGAGTATGCCCGACGGGCCTCATCAGTTTCTTCTGGAATCAGATGAAGACAGGTTTTTGGGTTTCGAATCGTTCAAGCACCGCACTTTTAATGGAATTGATTGCGTTTTTTTTCTGAAATCTCTGCAGAATATTTATTTGAATCACGGGGGATTAAGGACTGTTTTTGAAGAAGGATTCAGAGAATTTAATAACATCCCTAAAGCAATTGTACATTTGAGAAATACTTTTTTTAATATTGATTTTCCTCGCAGGACGATCAAACACTTTGCTGATATTGAAAACAATGCTGCCGGGAAAAGAATCAACATGTTCCTCCGATGGATGGTGAGAAAAGATAATAAGGGCGTAGACTTTGGCCTTTGGGATATTCCGGCTTCAGCTTTGTATATCCCTCTTGACCTTCATTCGGGAAATATTTCACGAGAACTGGGATTGTTGAAACGACATCAGGATGACTGGAAGGCGGTTCAGGAGTTAACGTTCAGGCTAAGGGAATTTGATCCTGATGATCCCATAAAATACGATTTCGCACTTTTTGGTCTGGGTGCAATTGGACAGAAAAACAATTATGCCGAACAACTGGTTTAGTTTTAAACAATTTACCGTAAAGCAGGATAAAACTGCCATGAAAGTTGGCACTGATGGTGTGCTTCTTGGTGCATGGACCAATGTAACAGAATGTGAGAACATTCTTGATATTGGTACAGGAACCGGTTTGATTGCACTGATGCTTGCCCAAAGGGCAGAAGCTCAAATTGATACAATAGAAATTGATTCTGAAGCCGCAAAACAAGCCGAGGAAAATATTGCTGAATCTCCTTGGAGCAAGCGAATTCGGGTGTTCTGCAGCTCATTTCAGGATTTTTACCCCGGCAGATTATCAAGGTATGATCTGATTGTTTGCAATCCGCCTTTTTTCAACAACTCCCTTAAGGCAAATACGCAGCCAAGATCTCTGGCTCGACATAATGATTCACTATCTCTTAAAGAGCTTATTTCGGGCTCTAAAAGCATTCTGAAACCATTTGGGAAACTCAGTATTATTACCCCTGCAGAAAATGAAAAACTTGCAGTTTCCTTGGCTGAAGAAAATAGCTTGTACCCAATGAGAATATTAAGGATACGGCCCATTCCGGGGCGTGAATTTAAACGGGTTTTGATGGATTTTTCATTTTCCCGGCCAACCATAAATGAAAGTGAGATATGTATTGAAACCGGCATCAGATACCAGTATTCGAAAGAATATATCGATCTTACAAGAGAGTATTACCTTGAAAAATAATCCACGCATTGAAATCCTTTGGCATAGTCGGCGACCTTAATCTGTGATCTTATCCATCGCTGTTTGCACAGTACTTTTTATTTCCCTGGAAATACCGTATTTACTGGCAATTGCCCCCCAGTGGCTTATGGCCTCCTGAACCTCTTCAATAATGGAGTCTGCATTTTTCAGCCCAAAATGTGTGGCCAATTTCATCAACTCTTTTCGTCCCGGATTTTTACTTTCTCCGGCTATCATAGTACTGTGAAACCCATAGCCGGAATACGAAAAGGTCAGGTCGTAAGCCGGGGCAAACTGCCATTCACCTTTGGCACTCATCAGAAATGAGAAATTCTTGCTGTGGTCATCGCGGTTATGCGAATACACATTAAATGATGCCAGGCGAAAAACTTTTTCATAGGCTTTCACGTGCTTTTCCAGCCGGAAAGCGCAATCCATCAGATGCCCATAATCCATCGTACTCATCCTGAAGTTGTCGTGCATAAGACCGGAAGCGGTATGTGCATGCAGATGTTTATCAGCTACCCGGTCAAACCGCTTTGTTCCAAAATAAACTTGTCCCGATTTTCCTTTAAAAAGACGGCACTCGCTCATTTCAATGCCTGCAAGTAGAGCCATTTTGTGATAAGCAAATTCAATTTTGGCAATCTCCCTGCTATCGGATGATGCCGGGAATTTGATGATCCATTCTTCATAGCCTTCCTGGACGCTGTCTTCACCGTACGTCATGTTGTCGGTAAGCGGATTGTATGATGCCAAAATCTTTGGTCTGGCACCACCCGAAGAGCCTCCGAGGAAAAATAACTCTTCGATAATCTCAGAGCTAGAGCCCTGAAGCACGTGGCTCATTTCGTCAGCAATGGTGTCTAACTCGGGAACAAGGGCTGTTATCTTTTCAGTCATAATTTCTGGTCGATAAACAAGGGCTCCCATTCCCCTTGAGCCGACATAAGCCAATCGGTCCAAAGGCGTTATTCTTGTTATGTCAATCCCTTTTGCAGATAAGGATCGATCCAGCAACAGCCTCCCCCAGCCATCTGGCAATGAGTCATTAAAGACACCAAATAATCCGTCGAAAGTTTGATTACCAACACTTGCGATATCTGCTGAGAAAGGGAGTTTTATGGGCGAAAGATTAAGCCCTGTTTTAAGGTAATCGGCATTGTACCTGAAGTATATCTTTTGTTCGGAAAGCACCAGCTCTCCAACTTCAAAATTGTTTCCTTCAAGGAGCATTGATACGAATAATTTTTTGAGATAAGCCATGGGCGATTACTTAAACTGTAAATAGTTTTTTAATGTCACCAAGGTTTTCTTTTACAAGAAGAATGTTGTCAAATTCATTCAACCGTTCTAAAAGGTGCATCAGTTTCAGCAGCGAATCCAACGATATTTTTCCGGTATTCTCAAAACGTTTTAAACTTCCCAGTGATACGCCCGAACGCCCGGCCATTTCCTCCTGCGACATTTTTAGCTGTTTTCGCAGGGTGCGGTGCTTTTCAGCCAGCTTTTTACTTACCTCTTGTGGTGTTTGTTCTAATGAATACATTCTTTTGGTTAAAATAGTATCCAAAAGTACTTAATAATGATATAAATAGCTAATATATTATCTTTAAATTGTACTCAATGATTTAACATCGAATATCTGCTCACATTTGTTGGTTGGTGTTTTGGTTTGCACGGCAAAATCTTAGGTCTTTACTTAGTCTTATAGGTCATTTTATGATTATGTTCGAATATTCCAGTGAAACATAAATCCGATAAGGTTTAATCCCATCCATATTACAACCAGGACTGTTTGAAGGATTATAAACTTCCAAGACCCCATTCATTTGCTTCAGCTACACGACCGCCAAAGTTTAATGTTGCATGATGTTTATCATGCCATGTATTTTGAGTTACCATTTCAATAAATTTTGTGAGGTACCTAAATAAATTATTTTAGGTCTTGTAAATAATTTTTTTCAGATTTAATTAATTCTTCCTTTTTCTCTGCTGTTTCTTTGGCTTTCTTTTTAAAATAACCTCTGAAAAGAAAATTATGTTTGGCGGCATTCATGTTTTCATCCAATCCCTTGGAACTATTTCTTAGGTTTATCATGGTCTGATTCAAATTCTCTGCAAAGGTCGAATCTCTTATTAGCCGACCGAGTGTTCCATTTCCATTATTAATTTCATTCAACATTTTTGTAAGTTGTTCTGAAATAATCTCTGCATTACTGGCTGTAACATTCAATTTGTCCATAACAGAATCTGTACCAGTCAATCCTTGTGAACTCTTTTTAAAATTCATTATAGTCTGGCTTAAATTCTCAGCTATAGTTGAATCCTGAATCAGCCGACCAAGTGTTCCATCTCCCTTGTTTATTTTATTCATAATCAATGCAAGTTGGTGCGAGATATCTTCAGCGTTAAATGCTGTTACTTTCAAGCTTGCCATCACAACTTCCGAGCCGGTCAACCCTTCGGAAAACCTAGTCAGATTTGCTACGGTTTGATTAAAATTCTCGGCAAGGATTGAATCCCGGATTAACATGTTTAGTGTACCATTTCCACTATTGATCTTACCCGAAATATCTGATACTTGTTTGGATATATCCTCAATATTAGCTGTAGTTGCATCCAATCGTGCCATGATTTCGCTCTTTACAATTGTTTCCACTGATTCAAGACGTTGGCCTTCTTTTGCCAACGGAGCGCCAGAACTTCCGGGGATGATAATAATAAGTTTATCCCCGATTATCCCATCTGAACCTAAAGTAACTTTACAGTCCGATTTGATAAACTGCCAAACGTCTGTATTTATCATCAGATCGACTTTTACTGTCGTATCGTTAACGATTACGATATTGTCAACTGTACCGATATTGATTCCTGAAAAACGTACATTATTACCGACCTGTAATCCACTTACATTCGAAAAAGTAGAGGTAAGTTTAAAAACGGGATTAAATAAGTTCTTTTGCTTCCCAATAATAAATATGGCCAGCACAAAGAGTGCTAACCCTCCAGCAACAAATATCCCCAATCTAATTTTAAAATTTTGAGTATGAGAATCCATGTTGCTAAGGTACTGTTTGCTAATTGTTGAAACTTTACAGAATTTATGAAATAAGTTACATCTTTCACGAATTCTTAAGGCAATTTCAATTTACATCATGGTGGGATTGAAGTCTCTACCCAATGAGAATAGTAAGGAAATGTGCTACGGTAAAGTTGTTTCACAAAGTTGCGCAAAGAAACACGGACACAAAGGATTAAGGCCTCTGAGGAATTTTAGAATCTTAACTTACTTTAAAATCTCTCTCCTCAAACTTAATCCCATATTCGCTAAGTTCTTTCATCACGGGATCATAGACCTCCTTTAAAACGGGTATTTGAACACCTTTTAGTGTTATTTTTCCTTGTATAATAAGTTTTGTGGTTATTGCAACAGGAAGCCCTACAGTTATCGACATTGCTGTATGAACCTGATCTTCTCCAATGATAACCATAGTTGAATACATCTTCCGGTGGGTACCGATATGAAGGTAGTCGAATTGATGCTCCATGACAATCATGTCTTTATCACTGGGATCCAACTGCCATTTTTGCTCAAGAATATGCTGTAGGCATTGGGCAGGAGTATAACCCGAATGTCCAATTTTAATTTTATCATCGAAAAGTCCCAGCCATTCCAGTTTTTTCATCAGGGGAGAATCCTGACTTATTCCCAGATAGCGGGCTAGTTTAAGCTCAACAGGATCAATGATATTATATGCCAGAAAACTGTTCGTGAAATCGCGGTATGTCATATTTTTTGAATCGTCCATAACATAGGAATCATCCGTTGCACCTAATTGCACCAAAAGATTCCAAGCCTCGCAAAAACCCGGCCTGCGGATAGTTCCCCTGAACATCGTAAGTAGGTCTGAAAGCCCGTATGCAGCCTGATATTGCAGAGAATCCCTGTTAGCATAAACCTCAAATTGCCCGTGACCCGGAATTTCAATATTTTCTGTGCGCTCGAAAAGCTTCTGGTATGGAATATACTTGAATTTCCCGTTATGATAAAACCTGGCGCCACCCTGCCCTGCAAGCACTACATTTCGTGGCGCCCAGGTAAATTTATATTTCCAGGGATTATTATCGTAGTTTGGAGCAACCAGCCCACCCGTAGCCGACTCAAATGAGATAAGTCTGTCGCCGTCGTCCTTTATCCGATTTATCACCTGCATTGCCGACATATGATCAATTCCTGGATCAACTCCTACTTCATTCATCAACAATACACCGTTTGCCAAAGCATCATTGTCCATCTTTTGAATTTCCTTCGAGACATAACTTGCCGTAACCAGACTCTTCTTGTTTTTTATGCAGGCCTGAGCAACTAGGTAGTGTAGTTTCGCGGGAAGTAAGGAAACTACCAGGTCAGCTCCTTTAACTTCATTCTCAAGCTGAACAGCGTCATGAACATCAAAAAGCATATACTCACCTCGGGCATGACCGTTCAGCTTTTTCTTTGCAGATTCTTCAGAGATATCGCCAACCCTAAGTTTCCAGTCATTTTCCTGTGCGTTATTCAGAAGATATCTGATGAGAGTAGATGCAGATAGGCCGGCACCCAAAAGAAGGATTTTTTTCATTTCAGCAATTTTTAAAGAATATAAAGATATAGCTTATGAAATGGGAAAAGCATACCGATTAATGTCTTTTAAAACATGAATGTAAAACAGAATTAGGTTTTTTTAGAGGGATTTAGAAAATACTGACCAACTATATTTCGCTTAGTAAATGCTCAAATTATAAGCTTATTTAATTACCGTTCAACAATAGGGTATTTCTATGCTTTAAGGGTTGAGAATACTTTTAAACTTTTTAAAACCTGATCAAAACAACAGAGAAATTTATTTTTAACAACTCTGTTTAATAATTTCTTATAGCTAATCCCTAACCACTTAAATTTCTTATTTTTGATGCACACGAAAAACTTTTCCCCTTGAGTGAAATTCATAAATACGTCGAAACTCCCCTGATGAAGCAGTATTACACCATCAAGGCCAAACACCCTGATGCTATTCTGCTTTTCCGAGTGGGAGATTTTTATGAAACTTTCGGGGGAGATGCCATCAGAACCGCTGAAATCCTTGGTATTACTCTTACACGCAGGGCAAACGGATCAGCATCTTTTGTTGAATTGGCAGGGTTTCCTTATCATGCTTTGGAAACATATCTTCCTAAGCTTGTAAGAGCCGGACAGAGAGTTGCAATCTGTGAACAACTTGAAGATCCGAAACTTACCAAAAACATTGTTAAAAGGGGCATTACTGAATTAGTAACGCCCGGCGTTTCATTTAATGACAATGTTCTGAACCATAAGGAAAATAATTTTCTGGGAAGCGTATTTATGGGGAAAAACCTTTGCGGGGTTTCCTTTTTGGATATATCTACCGGGGAGTTTTTTACGGCTGAGGGAAATACCGATTATATCGATAAACTCGTAAGCAGTTTCCAACCCAAAGAAATCCTTATTGAAAAAAGGAAGACAGAAGAATTTAAGTCCATATTTGGCACCTCATATTATACTTATCCCCTGGATGACTGGGCATTTCAGGAAGATAACGCCCGTGATAAGTTAAATACACATTTTCAAACGAAAAGTCTAAAGGGATTCGGGATTGATAATTTATCCTCTGGCATTATTGCTGCCGGCGCAATTCTCCAGTATCTTGATCTTACACGCCACGATCATGTAGGCCATATTAACCGTCTGGCAAGGATTGAAGAGGATCATTTTGTATGGCTCGACCGGTTTACTATCCGAAACCTTGAATTATATCGTTCCATTTATGAGGAAGGCCACGCCCTGATTACAGTTCTTGATAAAACCATTTCTCCCATGGGATCAAGACTTATGAAGCGCTGGCTCGCACTTCCCCTGAAAGATATTTATCCTCTTGAGGAAAGGCTTGATGTAGTTGAATTTCTGAAGGATAATGATGAGGAGAGAAAACTTTTCGAAGATCAGCTTAAAAGGGTTGGTGATCTGGAACGTATTACGTCCAAAGTTGCCGTTAACAGGATTAACCCACGAGAACTTCTGCAGCTTAAGCTGGCGTTATCCTCCATCAAACCAATTCAAGAATATTGCATGAACTCTGGTGTTGATGCACTAAAGAGGATGGGAGAGCAGATGAACCCATGCGAGACAGTGATTGAAAGAATTGCCAGGGAATTGCATGATGATCCCCCGAATCAGATGAACAAAGGGAATGTAATTGCTCCGGGAGTATCTGAAGAACTTGATGAGTTAAGAAGAATAATGTATTCGGGAAAGGATTATCTTCTTGAAATACAACAGAGGGAAATTGACAAGACCGGGATTAGCTCTCTGAAAATTGGCTTTAACTCTGTTTTTGGTTATTATATTGAGGTACGAAACACTCATAAAGACAAGGTTCCAACTGAGTGGATCAGGAAACAGACTTTGGTTAGTGCAGAACGGTATATTACCGAAGAACTTAAAGTATATGAATCGAAAATTCTGGGAGCTGAGGAGAAGAGTCTTGCATTGGAAGGAAAGCTTTATCAAGACCTGGTTTTCAGTATCGGGGAGTTCATCCCGGTAATTCAGCTGGACGCCGGTATTCTTGCCCGAATCGATTGCCTTTTGTCTTTTGCCCGGATAGCCATTGAAAACAATTACGTCCGTCCAATTTTAAACGATTCTGAAATAATCAACATAAAGGAAGGCCGTCATCCGGTAATTGAAAAGCAACTCCCTGTTGATGAAACTTATGTTTCCAATGATCTGATATTGGATAGCGCCGATCAGCAGATTATTATTCTCACAGGTCCGAATATGTCGGGTAAATCAGCGCTGTTGAGGCAAACTGCTCTTATTGTGATCATGGCTCAGATGGGTTCATTTGTTCCCGCAGAAAGCGCAGAAATAGGCATTATCGATAAAATTTTCACCAGGGTAGGAGCTTCCGATAATATTTCATTGGGGGAATCCACTTTTATGGTTGAGATGATTGAAGCTGCGAGTATCTTAAATAACCTTTCGAACCGAAGCCTTATTATTCTGGATGAGATTGGACGCGGAACCAGCACATACGACGGTATCTCTATTGCTTGGGCAATGGTGGAGTATATTCACGAACATCCTACCTGTAAAGCAAAAACTCTGTTTGCCACCCATTACCATGAGTTGAATGAAATGGAAAATTCCTTCAACCGTGTCAGAAACCATAACATTTCAATAAAAGAACTCGACGATAAAGTAATTTTTCTCCGGAAGCTGCTGAGAGGTGGAAGTGAGCATAGTTTTGGGATTCATGTGGCCCGAATGGCAGGCATGCCCAAATCGGTAGTAAAGCGTTCCGAAGAAATTCTTGCAGAACTCGAAAAATCACACAACGGGCAAGGATTAAGCCGACCCATTGACCAAATTGCAGGAAACCGCGAAGGAATGCAGTTAAGTTTCTTTCAGATGGAAGATCCAGTGTTAAGGCAGATCAGAGATGAAATTTTGAAAATCGACATCAATAACCTGACGCCGATGGAAGCGCTTAACAAACTGAATGAGATAAAGAAGCTGTCGGGGTTAAAATAAATAATCTTACAAAAAGCAAATGGTTGAAGGGGCTGCCAAATATTCAAATCACACTTTAAAAACAAGGGATGCACTTAGTTTCTTGTCAAATGGTAGTTGTGGAATATTGTAAACCTACCGACCAAATTGTTTTTAAATACTCTAATACCTGCTTGTTTGTGGTTTCTCTCTCGTAACCGTAAGGGCAACGGCTCGTCCTTGCCCATGCGTAGTAGAGAAAATGAAATCTTGTTTATTGATGCCAGAAATATGGGATTTTTGATAAATCGTAAAAACAGAGATTTAAGTGATGAAGACATCAACCTAATTTTTGGCACTTATCATAATTGGCGTGCTTCGACAGGCTCAGCATTGCCATACCAAGATGTTGCTGGCTTTTGCAAAGTAGCAACTATTGAAGAAGTGGCAAAACTCAATTATGTGCTTACGCCTGGCAGACATGTTGGTTTAGCAGATGAAGACGATGATTTTGATTTTGTAGTACGCTTTACTTCGTTGAAAACAGAATTGGAAAAACAAATTGCCGAAGAGTCTAATTTGAATAAAAAGATTGCTGAAAATTTATCAAAAATAAAATTAACCCCAACAATTTAAAGCTATGGCAAAGGAATTAAGCAAAAGGGTTTTATCAATTTTTGAACAAATAAAACAGATTGACGAAAATGGCAACGAATATTGGATGGCAAGGCAATTGGCAAAGGCACTTGATTATACCGATTTTAGAAACTTTACATCGGTAATAGACAAAGCAAAA
>JBBQAQ010000024.1:0-57974 GCA_038316435.1 Bacteroidales bacterium
TAATATATCTTCAAATATGTATTAATAATTAACCAATTTGTATTACATTATTTTTCATTTTTAAATCAATTTTGAATTATATAACAAATTCGTTTCGATACCGGGATTTTCCAAACCTTTATAACGTTGACAGTCATCAAAGTTCTCTATCGTATCATTTAAGAATCCATCTCAAAAATAAATACAATGAAATTTACAAAAACCAAAATGTTGAAATATCTATTGTCCTCTGTGGTTTTGAATTTAATTTTTTCACAACCTTCTTTTGCCCAGCAAAAGGTGATGTACACAAACTTCGACGATGTGAACCTGAGTTTCAGTACATTTCTATGCAGCTTTGATATTGTTGAGAATCCCAGTAAAACCGGAATAAACACGAGCGAGCATGTTGGCCATGTGGTTAGTACCGCTGATACCTGGGAAGGCATGGTTAATTCTGTGCCCTTATCGTTCATCGATTTCTCCGACAAACATATTTTCAAATTAAAGGTTTTTTCGCCCCGACTGGCAAAAATACTTATTAAGCTTGAGTATTCTGTAAATAAAGGAACCGTTTTCACAACGGTTTACAAGAACACAACCAAAGTTGGTGAATGGGAAGAACTTAGCTTCGACTTCACCGACGCAGCCTCAGGAGTTTATGACAATATTGTTTTGTTTTTTGATATTGACGCCACAAATGCAGGGGACAACTGGTATTTCGATGACTTGCAATTGGTTTCTTCCAATCCTCCGGACAATCGGGTCAGTCTCCCGAATATTTTCAGGAATAACATGGTTTTGCAGCAAAACATGGATGTCACCGTTTGGGGATTCGCACCGGCGGGTGAAAAGCTTGTAATTACTGGGAGTTGGGGTAAAACCGCTGAGGCAACTGCTGATCAGCAAGGCAAATGGTCTGCAAAAATCATAACCCCCACTGCTGTTCCCGGAGAAGCCCCCCGCTATACGCTAACAGTTGCGGGAACCAGTAATACAGTGGAATTTTCAAATGTTCTTGTTGGAGAAGTTTGGGTTTGTTCAGGACAATCGAATATGGATTTCCCACTTAGCCCCATACCCCAATGGACTCTGGGAGTGGATAATTATGCTTCCGAAATTGCAAGTGCAAATTATCCAGAAATTCGCTTGTTCAATGTCGCTAAAAGGCCCACTTCACTTGAGTCTACCGACTGTGAAGGCTCTTGGGTAGAATGCAATCCCGCAAATATTGCAAACCTCAGTGCGGTAGCCTACTATTTCGGGCGGGAGCTGTTTAACGATGTAAACATCAATGTTCCGGTTGGCCTAATCCAATCCGCATATGGCGGATCCGCCTGCCAAGCCTGGACAAGTTTTGAGGTTCTAGGTTCCAACACTGAGTTAAATGCCAAATATCTAGTACCTTTTCAACAGAATCCTGCTTCATTTTCCTCCGAATACAAACCTGCGTATTTATACAACGGGATGATCGCACCGATTATTCCCTTCGCAATTAGGGGCGTCATATGGTATCAGGGGGAGTCGAACAATTCAGATGGTGATATGTATCGCAAACTCTGTGCAGAGATGCTGAAAGGTTGGCGAAAGGACTGGAGTCAGGGCGATTTCCCCTTCTACTACGTTCAGGTGGCGCCTTATAATATGACCCTCCCAGAGCCCGTTTATGCCACACTCAGAGAAGCCCAGATGAACATGCTAACAGAAAGAAATACGGGTATGGCTGTTACTACCGACATAGGCAACGCCACAAATATCCACCCGACGAATAAATACGATGTGGGAAAAAGACTTGCATTGTGGGCCAAAGCCAAAACCTATCAGGAAGATGTTGTTTACTCCGGTCCGCTTTATGAATCCTACAGTATAGAGGGCAGCAAAATAAGAATCAGCTTTAAAGCAGAAACAGTTGGGGCCGGTCTGACAACCAATAACGGTCTGCCTCCCGACAATTTCACAATAGCCGGAACGGATAATGTTTTTCACACAGCCACAACAGAAATAGTTGGCAACGAAATCCTTGTTTCAAGCGCAGTTGTCACAAATCCAATTGCTGCCAGATATGCCTTTTCAAATGCGCCCTCCCCCAATCTAATAAACAAGGAGTTTCTGCCAGCCTCTCCTTTCCGTACCGACGGCCCATTGGTTCTGAAGGTCGAAAACGCCAATGAGTTCAACAATATTGAAGTATTCCCTAACCCATTTGACAGGCAGATTAATTTCAGAAACGGCATTGAAGTAGAATCCCTTGAATTGATAAGCGTTTCGGGAAAATCCGTCCTGAAAAATTCCCAGCCTGAAAAGGAAGGTAATGTAATTGACACGAGTGATGTTCAGGCGGGACTGTATTTTTTAAGGATCCAAGAAAAAAATGGTGAAATAAGATCTTTGAAAATGGTCAAATATTAGAATTGCATGCCTTTAGTATAAAGTCATAAAACCCGTTTTGAAATATGATTGCCTTTGTCTTATCCTTAAATTGAAAAAGAATAACTACGAGCCAAATATTAATTACTAACTAAAGCTCTTCCATCAACAATTTCCCTGACTGCACCAAACGGAGGCGAGAAATGGGTTGCCGGTTCCACACAATCCATTTCCTGGTCGATGACCAATGTATCCGGGGCAATTGATATCTCCTATTCTTCCGATAACGGCGTCAACTGGTCACTTATTGAAAGTGTTGCTAATACAACGCAGTCGTTGCAATGGTTGGTGCCAGAAGTTTTCTCGAGTTCCTGCCTGATAAAGGTTGAGTCGGGTTCAGCCAGCGATGCCAGCGACAACACCTTCAGCATATTAAACCCGAATGAACCATCAATCAAAATTACTACCCCCAATGGTGGCGAAAACTGGATCGTTGGCACTACGCATACCATTGCATGGGAGCCGCTTAACCTTGCAGAAAATATCGACATTAAGTATTCCATAAATAACGGTAGCAACTGGATCGATCTGGCTTCATTGGCGCCAACAGCGGTGTCTTACGAATGGACAGTGCCAGATGCTGTTTCGTCACAGTGCTTGGTAAGACTTGCATCAGGTGTGTATTTCGACGAGAGCTATCAGAATTTCAGTATTGTGGGTAAAGAATGTAACAGCACCATTGTAATCCTGGGTTCTTCAACCGCGTACGGTTCCGGGGCAAGCACAATCGACAGCTCTTGGGTTAAGCGTTACACAGCCGCTTTGAAGACTATAAATCCTAATTACACTGTTATTAATCTTTCATTAGGCGGTTACACTACTTTTCAAATGCTACCAACTGGCACAGCAATGCCTAATGGAATTACCGAAACCATAGATGTAAACAGAAATGTTACCAAAGCGCTAACATACAATCCATATGCGATAATTGTCAATATGCCATCAAATGATGCAAACAAGAATTATTCGGTTGAGAAACAGTTAAACAATTACGCAGCTGTTGTTAATACGGCTAATTCACAGGGTATTACAGTATGGATTGCAACCACCCAGCCACGCAATTTCACCGATCCGATACAAATCAAACTTCAGAAGGACATGGCCGATACACTGCTCCAAATTTATGGCGAAAATGCTATTGATTTCTGGAGTATTACGGCAAATCCCAACGGACTTATTTTACCGCAGTACAATTCGGGTGATGGCGTGCATTTAAACAATGCCGGTCACAGGGTTTTGTTTGAACAGGTTATGGCTAAACACATCGAAACCCTCGCCTGCCTGCCTGATGGAATTCAGAATGGCATCCCGGAAGTTGCAGGAGTAAGAATATATCCCAATCCTTATACATCCTTCACAACAATTGAATTTGAGACAACATCGGGCGGAACAGCTGAAATCAGGTTTATTGATTTAACCGGACGGCAAATAGGTTCAATTGAGGCAAGGATTTCAAACGCTGGCAGGCATAGTTTGAAAGTTTCTAATGAGGAGATTAAGTCTTCAGCTTCTGTTATCGTGGCAGTCATAAAAATCAACGATGGCCAGGGTATCAAGCAAAGCAATGTAAAACTGATTCGAATGAATCTCAACTAATGCCTTTCAAGGAAAAGAGCGCCGGTTTTTACTGGCGCTCTTTTTTTTCTCTATGCTAATTCATTGGGACATCCAGAAGAAGAAAAAAAGAGTACATATTTGCCTTTACATACTCCCATATACCTGCGACATCGCGGTGTCCAAGCGACTGACTTCCCGCTACCACTTCTCTCCCGATAACAATAAGATAAAGACCCTAACCCATGATATCATTATGCTCCAACCTTCGAGCGGAATGGTGATAATTTCCATGTTATCGTGCGGATGTGTTCCAAAGCCCTCACCTGCAGCAATAATGTCGTCGTTGAGAACCCTCAGGGTACCGAAATGAACCCTTTCGGGATTATAATAATTCGCGAAGCTAAAGGAGTGCGCAGCTTTCAGCCAGCCATGATCAGCAACCCCCGGGAGGTTGAGGGATGAAAAACAGTTTTCATAAATTAGTTTAGAGCTTAAAAATGTTTGTAACGGATAAACATCTTAAAGCCTTGAAGGTTCAAACCCCCGGTATTCTTCAGTAAAGGGGTTGAATTACCAATAAATGAACATTACCACAAAGCAAAGCAAAAAGAGAACTACCGCCCATACCCTAAAATCGTTATAAAACCTGACGTTTTTGTACGACTTAGCCTCATCAGTAAAAAACTGTCTTGTAATAACATTGCCCTCTGTTTTTTCGGCTGGGGGAGGCGCCGTAAGTAAACTAACCACAACCATTACGATTCCTACAAAGACAAAATTTATCGGAGCCAGATAGAGCCAATGCAATGGGGCATCAGGATTTTGAACGGATTGGATAAAATGTTCCTTTCCATAAAGAATCATGAACAATGCCATAACGAAAGTTGACATTAATCCCGCGAAGATCCCTGTTGCGTTTGCCCTTTTCCAAAACAAACCGAGCATAAAAGCTGCAACAATGGGAGGTCCGACGTAAGAAAGCATTTCGTTATAATAGTTTATCAGAGTGCCGAATTTTTGTATCTGGGGAGCCCATAAAACCCCAATTACAAGCACAAGGGTTGAAGTAATTTGTCCAACCCGCACTAATTTTTTTGAACTTGCTGTTTTGTCAATTTTCCGATAGAAGTCCATTGTGAACAGAGTAGACACCGAATTCAGGCATGCGCTAAGGCTGGCGGTTAAGGCCGAGACCATTACGGCCAGCATAATTCCGAGGAATATGGTTGGCATCCAGGTTGTAACCATTTTGGGGTAAATGCCATCAGGCGGGTTAACGCTGGGAAAGGCGGCTGCGGCCTGCATAGCCGGAATAAATATGAAATACAGCGTCAGCATGGTAAGTAAGCCTGTAAGCAAGACTCCCTTTCTGCCATGATCCACTGATTTTGCGGAAAGCACCCGCTGAACCAGCTGCTGGTTGTTTCCCCAGAAATAAAACCCAAGTATGGGAAGGGAAAGAAACAAAGCGGGCCAAGGAATTGCTATGTCGTTAGGACCTCTCACCAAGTGTAGGTAAACCGTGTCGTGAAACCTCTGGGTTAATACTTCCCAGCTTCCAACATTCTTTTGCGCGATGAATGCCAGCAAAACAGAACCGCAAATCAGGATTACAGCCTGGATCACTTCGGTTTTTATTACGGAGTTTAAACCTCCGGGAATGGTATAGGAAGCCACAATCAAAGCAGCAATAATAACAATGATTTGAAGCTCCATTTCAGGGAAAATGATTTTGAATATCATGGCACTGCCGTACAAAGTCGCGGAAACGTCCATAAAAACCCCGCTGATTACCGATATCCCTGAGAAATAGTATTTTGATCGATGGTCAAACCTTCGCTCCAGAAACTCTGGCATGGTATACACTCCCGATTTGATGTAAAAAGGCAGGAATATCCACGCAAAGAAAATCATTACAAGAATGGAGATCAGATTGTAATTGAAGATCACCAGTCCATACTGATAGGTTGATCCTGAATGGCCTATAAGCGTTGAGGTTGAGATACTGGCAGAAAACAGGGAAAGACCAACAACAATCCATGTCATGTTCCTGCCCGCCAGGAAATAATCGTTCGAGGTTTCATTTTTAGCATTCTTCAGGCCCCACCAGGTAATTCCAATGATATAAACTACAATTATCGTTATATCAACAATATTTAGGTTTGTAAAAAACATAATTCTGCTTAATAATCAAATGAGGTAAACAAAAGAAAGCTTTTAGCAGGAATATCAACGAGTACTTTACTGTTTACACTGGCAATATCAATCTCAGCAGCCACAGGGAAAAAGTTGTTGTCAACAGGTCTGTATTCCTCACTGTAAATAAATTTTTTAAAGGGCTTCCAAGAAGCAGTGCCGCCGATCATCATATTAAATGTCTGGCTGGTTGCTGAATTATTCACAACGGCAATAGTCATGTCACTGCCGTTGGAAGCGGCTACCAGTCTTACTCCCTCTATACCTGTGGTGTCCGATTCAATAATATTGATTCCAGCAGGGAAGTACCGGCAAAGAAGTGACCATGTATAAAACCAGGGCCGGATGTTTTCGTCTTCAGGCATGCCGCACAACTCGGTTCCAAGGCTATTCCAGAATCCCCATCTTTTCAATTTGAATTTGTCACCCTCATCGCCCAGCGTATGCATTGCATCATCGAGTGACCATGCGGCGGCACCTGAGTATCCCGATTTCATGATTTGAATGGCGGCGTCGGCCATATCGACTCCATAGCTGAAATCGAAAATCGACATCTGACTGTCCTCGCTGGCATACTTATCGGTTTTAATGCGCTCGAGGTTTTCCGGAGTGCTTTTATCAAAACCAATTTCTCCAAAAATTATCGGCTTATTCAAATCCCTGGCTACACGAGCAATATCCCCATATTCTTTGGTGAACCTGCCACTACGCACCAGATCATAATTTGTGTAGGCATGAATGTCGTAAATACCAAGATATTTGTTGAGCTGGAGCCCGGACTGATCAAGCCATCCCACTCCGGTATATTTGGAATCCGGATTATCATACTGGGTAACAGCGTCGGGGCCTGCAATACTTATTTTTTCGCTGAGGCCTGTAGCAACCAGCGCAGAATCAAGTATTCTGATTCCCTCACTCCACTCATCCCAGTTCCCCTTTGTGGAGGCCCAATAGCCGTTGGGCTCGTTGACAAGGTTGTAGTATTTGATACAGGTGTACTCTTTGGTATTAATGAGGTTATCCAGAAATTTCACAATGATTGCGATCCATTCCGGATCGTTTGCACCTTTAAATGATCCTACCCTAGAAACTTCAGAATCATGCATTTGAAACGGGCAACCCCATTCCCCTATTAAAACCGAAATGTCGTTTTTCTGGCAATAGTCAAGCAATTTATAAAGCGATTTCATCTCGGGGGAATCGAAATCGAGAACAGGTTTCCCTTTCTTGTCGAAGCCCTTCAGATACCTCCAATTTGCCTGATCCATGACCCTGACAAGCTGCGGTCTCATATAATCCAATCGTTTGAAAACCATGTCCCATTTCTCCTGAGTCATGATTGGACCCCATTCGGCGTCGGGAGCGTCAGCATGGGGATATGCGGACCATTGGACGCCGTTGCCAATGTATGAACTGGTGATCGTTTTCCCAGGATCAATCCTGATTATACCCTCTTTTTCTTCGGCGCAAGCAGAAAAGAGTAGGCCAAAGCTTGCAAAAAGTCCAAACAATTTCATTAGCAATTTTTTAAATGTTCCAGTAATTCCTTTACCGAACAGGTTGCTACACCTATGTACTTGTCGGCACCGCCGTAATATACAAATAAAGTGTCGTCGATAATCACATTTCCCGTAGGGAAAACACAACCCTTGTAAAAACCTTCAATCTCATAGTTGAATTCAGGGCTCATAATCGGTTCTTTGGTTCTTCCAATGATTATGGTTGGGTCGTTCAAATCAAGCAGTGCTGCTCCTACCCTATAGAAACCCGTTCCACCGTCTTCCACTCCATGATACAGTACCAGCCAACCGTCTTCGGTTTTCAAGGGTGGTGTGGATCCGCCGATCTTTTCTTCCCAGCCCCCTACTATTCCCTGCATTAATAAAATGCTTGGCTCATTCCATACAAGCAAATCGTCGGAATACCTTAGCCAGATAGCCGGGTATTCGGGACCCCATTTCGGACCGATCCATTCTTTGGGTCGGTGGAGCATTGCGTATTTACCATTTATCTGTTCGGGAAACAGGATGACGTCCCGGTCGTCGATATTCGACTCGGTGATTCTTCCGAGCCTAATCCAGTTCTTAAAATCTTTGGTGATTGCAAGTGCGGTATTTGCCATATTACTTTTAAGGAAAAACGGAGCATTTGAGCCAAAATCGTGGGTTAAAACCTCGTCGTGAGCGAACTTCCAATACTGTCCTGGGGGAAATGGGCGGAATGCATATGTAACATAATAGTAATCATCGTACTTAACGATGCGCGCATCCTCAACACAGCCACTGTCAGGTCCCTCTTCACTGGGTCCGAATGCTGGCAAAATGCTTTCCCTTCTGAAGTTCATCCCATCATCACTCGTTGCTAATCCAAACCGGATAACATGTTCCAGATCATCGCCTGCTGCCCGGTACAACATATAGAATTTGCCATTCTCACACCATACTCCCGGGTTGCACACAGCCAGATTTTCCCAATAGTTCGCAGGATTGGGCGACAAAATTGGATTGTTTTGATATTTAGTTAAAATCATCAATAAAATATTTGCTACAATTAATTTTCAAGTTACTGAGTCAGGTACTGCATCAAAGAACCATACCTGGAAATCTTATTCCATGTTTGTCAGAAGAATAAACGACTGACCCGGAATGCTCATTTTTTTTGAATTTCCCGACTTAAAATCGATTGAGTCGATGATTTCTTCAGGTACCGCAAAACCATTTTCATCTGTTTTTCCTGTGAATGAAGATGCTTTTCCGGAAAGGTATTTATAAACCCTAATGGATTGAAGTACATCTCCACTTTCCATTTTCAGATTTATATCGTATGCCACAAAGTTTGAATTGACAATGGCGATTGTAAATTTCCCGTCCTTTTCACCGGCAATAGCTCTAAGGCCTTTTTTTGCGGGAGTGGTGGCCTCATGTATCTTTGTTCCTGCAGGAAAATACCTGCACAACAGACTAACTGGGTAAAACCAGGGTCGTATATCCTCATCGCCTGCATCCTCAAATTTCTCGGCTCCAAGGATATTCCAGAAACCCCAGCGCTTGAGTTTGGTTGAGCTTCCGCCGTTGATATTGTACATCGCATCATCAAGGTCCCAGATCAGGGATCCTGAATAGCCAGCCTGCATATTCTGTATCATTGCGTCGGTGACATCAATTCCATAGAAAGCATCATAAATGAACATGTTGCTGTCATCAGAGGCATAGGGGTCTTTTGAAATCCTAAGCGCATTCTCAATAGCCAGATCGGTTCCTGAGGAATACTTGAAGCCAAGTTCCGTCATCAGCATTTCCTTTTCCGGGGGAGCCGCATTTTTGTATGCTTTTACAATATTTTTATACGTTCCGTTTCGAACTTCTTTTTCAGAGGGATAAGTGTGGATATCGTAAGTACCGATTTTTGATCCCAGATCGAAATGCGCATTACTAATCCAGGAGGTCAGATTCGCATCCCATATTGCGATATCCGGCCCAATAATTTTTATTTGGGTATCAATTCCTTTGTTAACGAGTTTCGTATGAAACTGATCAATAAGCGTTTTCCATAGTTCATAGTTGCCATTTATGCTGGACCAATCGCCGTTTGGCTCATTAACCATATTGAAATACCTAATACAGGTGTATTTTTTGGTATTAAGCAACCACTCAACAAATTTCGCTGAGTTTTCAAGCCATACCTGGTCGATGGAGGTGCCACCCGAATGTCCCCATTCGCCAAGCATTACAGCTATTCCCTCTGCCTCACAAAAATCAAGGATTTTAATTAATACCGCATTACTTTTCGATGGATCAAAACCACTGTCAATGATGTAGTTCCATCCTGAAGACACCATTAATCTTACCAGCGGGGGACGCATAAACCTTACCCGTAAAAATAACTTTTCCCAGTCTGCTTCGCTAAGAGTTGGATTACCGGTCCACGACTGCAGCACGTCATAACCTCCCCACTGCACCCCATTGCCTACAAAGGATTGGGTAATGATTCCGGTTTTAATTAGCAGGTCATTCTGTGGGTCAGAATTGATTTCATTGACCTCCTTATTTTTTTTGCAGGAAACCATTAGAATTACAGTAAGTGCGAGCAAAAGTATACGCTTCATATTTTTCAGTTGTCTCCCGGGTAAATATTCTATGAGATTTAATTATTTTTGATGACTGGCAAAAAAAACTGTTTCAAAAAATTAAAGCCACCTCCTGCATTGTTTTTTATCCCCTGAAATACTCTAATTCCTTCTCACAAGGTTAATGCATTGCAAGACTATGGTTTTTGAAACAGTCTCTTTCGCCAGATATGCTATTTTTTAATGAATTTCGTAATATGGGATTCAGCTCCAGCGTGAACTGAAATAAAGTACACACCCTTGGCCAAGTCGCTAAGTTCAACCGATTTACTACTAGTAGGCTGGAATTTAGCTGTCCTTACTGTCTTTCCCAATAAATCCGAAATTGTAAGACCTGTCATATCAGGATACTGAACAACCATTATATCGCTTACAGGATTGGGGAACACGCTGATTTTAGCGATTGAACTGTTTCTAACTGATGTAGGGAAACCCAATGCGATGTTGTCGATCAATACTACGGTTCCTGAGGTTCTTACGTCAGGGAAATCAGGGAAAACAACAAGTTTGGTGTATGATTTCCCTATTGCTGCGGTGAAATCAAAAGTAAGCATCTGCCATTCGTCAGCAACTGTGTTGGCAACCCATACGGTGAGTGCATCAAGTCCCGTTCCTTCCAATTTGAGAGCGCAATTGCTGATGATGGTTTTGTTGACCATCATTGTGAGTGTATGAAGACTTTCAGTCAACTCGATTGGAGCATAATTAGCCGACCACGCACCAGCCCATGTTTCAGCAGCAGCATTAACAGTAAACTGCAATGCACTGTCGGAAGGATTAATTCCTGTCTTAGAGGGATTTGCAACATACTTGAAATTGTCAGCGTCAAGGGTGACATTTCCAAAAACCTCCCAGGTTTTGTCTTTGGCAGTTTCGAAGTCAGCAGGAAACTGAGCACTTACACCAAAAGCAAATGCTGAGAGAAGCATTACGGTAAAAATTGTTTTCATAGTTAAATAATTTAGTTAAACATATTAAAACACCACATAAAAATTCAATTTAAGTACAACAAGCAGATGAATTCAAACCTGCTCTGGATGAAACCATTAGAGCATCAATCCACTTTCCCTCATCAGTTTAGCCGATATTATTTGAATGTATGGACTGACTGCTTCCAGGATGTATAATTAAACCTCCTCCCGGATGGAATACCAGAAGTATTTGGTTTCTTGTCCTATCTTGGCTACCCAATCCCATGGATTATCCCAGAAAATACTGTCAGCAAATTCGAATCGGATATTTACTCCCCCGATAACATTAATGAGGGTAGCGGTAGTGACTTTGCCTTCGGAATCGATAAACTTGATAGTGCTGTTTGAATAATTTTTCTCCCACGTCCCGCTGCCTTTAGGCAATAGACGGTATTTAGAATTGTAATCATAACCCCACTCATTGCGTGTGAACTCTCCGTATTTGCCATCAGCGCCTACCTGGTTATTAAAAGTCCCATAGCTATTACTGGCTTCATTAAAACCTTCAAAAACAAACGACAAGACATTATCCATTTCAAAAGATGACTCTGTAAGGTAGACAGACATGTTGCTTTCATCCCATGTGCCGCCCCATTCTGGGAAATCGCCCATTATGTTAATGAGGATTTTCATTTCAGCGATGTTCCAGTTTCCATCCAGGGGTTCTGTAAAGGGGTTCAATTTCACAATCCAGTTGAAAGGTTCCCCATTAACCGGATTAACCGTGATTACTGCAGTATTGTCGGCGTTGTTGAAATCAAGGGTTTGACCCACAGCAACAGAAGCTTCCGCACCAAAAGAGACCTCGAGGGAGGTCACCTTAATAGCGCTGAAATCCGCGCCTAAGTTGGCGTTATAGAGGAATTCAATGGTAGCGTTGTCGCCCTGTCTTTCAATTGTTGGGTTACCGATCATCCCTGTGAAAGAAATATTAAGGATATTCCTCTCCCTGTTCCAGGAGCCATCGGTTATTTCTGAAAGGGGATCTTTCTGGCAGCCAAAAAGAGCAGTGGAAACTGCAATAACCATAATGTATTTGAATGCTTTCATAGCTTTATTTTTCCGTTTAGAATTTTTTCCGTTTCTACAAATTCGGGTTTAAGTCGATTTCCATTTGGGGAATCGGGTAGAATGCCGCCTTGGCTTCAGTGATTCCCGAAGCTACTGCTTTTGGGTCTTTTGCGGTGACGATTGCTTTTCTTCTGAGATCGTAAAGACGTTGCCCCTCAAAAGCAAGTTCCCAGGCTCTTTCCTGAATTACTGCATTTCTGAAGTCGGCTGCGCTCATTGCAGGAGCCAGTTCACCTAGTCCTGCCCTGTTACGCACTTGCTGCAACCAGTTGTATCCGTCGGTTGTGGGACCCACTGCCTCAGCATAAATCAATGCCACTTCCGAAAACCTGATCAGGTATGGTTTTGCGCTTGATTTCTGTCCTATAAACTCAGGGTCGACATATTTACGAGTAAATGCGTAGGAAAATTTGCCTCCAAGGGATCCAGTTACAACCCCTGCTGCATTGTAAACATTGGTAACAAGGAGTTCGGTTCTCCGCTTGTCGTTTGCTGCGAAACTGTTATAAAAAGAAGTTGTTGTCTTGAAAACTTCCCAGCCGTTTGTGGTGTAGGTAAGAGAATTATCGGGGTTCTTGATATAATAAGGAGCGCCATCAACCCATGGCTGAAACATCATACCAATTTTCGAATAGTTGCCTTCATTAACGCCAGTTCGGTCCATCGACATTATGAAAATATGTTCCGGCCCATCGGGGTAGTTAACATCATAAATATGAGTTAACTGAAGATCCATCGCATACTCCGACTGGTCGTACAAAACCTTGGCCGCAAAAAAAGCAGAACTATCATACATTATCTGGATGTCTTTTGACATATCAGTATATTTCGAAACGCCGCTTTCTTTTGAGGAGGCCACCGTCAAATAGGTTTTTGCAAGAAGTGCCTGTGCGGCAACTTTATCGGCTCGTCCAGGATTGCGGTTGATTTCCAGAAATGCTTCTGCGATGCGCAGATCCGAATGGATGAAATCATATAACTCATCCAAATTTTTAGCCATTTCCGGGGATGCTTGGGTAATACTTTTAACCATATTCCTCTGAATCGGAACCAATCCAAAAACCTTAACCAGATTAAAATAGTTATAACCTCTCAGAAAGTAAGCTTCACCAAGCAATTTGTTCTTGATAACTGGTTCAAAAGAACTGTTCGCGACGTTTTCGATGACCGCATTTGCACGATTGATCGCAATATAGCAGTACTTGAAATAATAAGTAAGGGATTCGTTGTTTGCATCTACGGTCCAGTTATTGAGCTGCTGGGAACCGTAACCCTCATCGGCTTTCACGTCACAGTTGTCAGAAGCCAGCTCGCCGATATAGAAGATGCCTCTCGAATACTCAAGGAATGTGATCGCATTATAGGCATACATAAGTGAAGCCTCAGCATCTGTAGGAGTTTGGTAAAAGTTATCCTCAGAGTAAAAACCGTAGGGCTGTTCGTTCAAATCGCATGCGGAATGCGTTAGACACAGAACTAAAACAATATATAGAAGTTTCTTTTTCATGTTTTAAAAAATTTTAGAAGGTTAAGTCCAAACCAAATGTCCATTTACTTAATCTAGGATAACCTCCCCAGTATATCCCGTTAAGTTCAACTTCCGGATCATAGCCTTTGAATTTGGTAAATGTGTAAAGATTTGCAGCATTAACATAGACATGAAGTCTTGATATCCATTGTATTTTATTCATGTTGAAGTTATAACCTAGATTTACGTTCTGTATCCTTACAAAGGAGCCGTCTTTGATATACCAGTTGGAAAGGTAATAGGAACGGTCCTGGCGCAAACTCGGGTAATCATTTGAAGGATTGTCCTGAGTCCATCTCAGAGGCATTGTAGTTGGCTGTCCCCACATATTCTGATAAAGAATGTCGTTTCCAAACACCCCGTTCAAAAAGACTTCGATATCAAAATTTTTGTACCGTGAGCTGAGTGCCAAACTCATAATAAAATCAGGATTCGGGTCACCTATAACGCAGCGGTCCTTGTCGGTAATCTCACCATCGTTGCTGATATCAACATATTTGAATTCACCAGGTTTAGCCATATCCCCTGTAAGACCTGCAGCAAGACCTTCATCGAGAGTCTGGATTATACCATCCACTTTATAGCCGTAGAATACGTTAATGGGTTGACCGATTGCCAGAATATTTGGCGACTGGCGGAATTGCGACAGAGATGATCCCCAGAACTCATATTTCATCCCGGTCATAAAATCTGCAGTAAGACCCGAGGTAACTGCATTTCCAAGGCTGACGATTTCATTTCTGTTTCTGGAATAGATGAGTGAAGCAGAGAAGTCTAGATCGCTAGTGCTGATAATGTCACCATCGAGTGTAATTTCGAATCCTTTGTTGGAAATTTCCCCATCGTTGATCCACATCCTGTTATACCCGGATGAAAGGGAAAGGAGTCTCTCGCGAAGCAAATCGGAGGTGTTTTTTTCATATATATCAAAAACAAGTCTAAGTCTCCGCTTCAGAAATGCCATGTCGATACCAAGATTCTTTTGAGCTGTGGTTTCCCATTTCAGATCAACGTTGGGAATACCGCCCCAAATTTTAAACCTGAAATCATCACCTTCGTTTCCAACAACATAACCAGGTCCTATGGCAGTATTCCACTGACCATTATCGTAATATTGCTCAACTCCGTAGCGACTTAGCGTCTGGTAAGGGGAAATTCCCTGGTTCCCGGAAATACCATAACTGAGGCGGAATTTAAGTTCATCGAAAATGTTGAGGTCTTTGATAAACGATTCATTGTGTGCCTTCCATGCAATTGCTGCAGAGGGGAATTTCGCCCATTTGTTGTTAATTCCAAATTTTGACGATCCATCGGCACGAAGGGTTGCTGTGAAAAGGTATTTTTCTCTGAAGGAGTAGTTGAGCCTCCCCAGGTATGACAATAGTTTCGTGCTAGAATACCCATTATCGTGCCTGTTTTTTTCAGGATCACCCGAGCCCATATTCTCATTTCCTGTTGCCTCGTTAACAAAGTCATAGGAATAGAGGTTAGAACTTTTTGACATTGAAAACTCGTAGGACTGACCAACCATTGCGGTTAGTTTATGAGTCTCACCAATTTTCTTTTCATAGGTCATAAATGTTTCCGAAACAAGGTTTTGTCCCATCCAATTGCTGATCTGGGCAGCACCGTTATTGAAGTCACCCGTTTCAGTATATCTTTTGGGAAAATACAAATCGCCGGTGGAACTGCCATATTTGTAGTTTACCTGTGATTTTATGTTCAGTGATTTTGCCAGCTGCCAATCGGCCATCCATGACGAAAGGTAATCCGCGCTGTTATTTTTATTGATTTTATGGTTTGTAATGGCCAAGGGATGTGAGTAATCATTCACACCCGTCAGGAAATACGAGCCATCGGGATTAAATACCGGCCAAAGAGGATTTCTGTAATAGGAAAGTCCGCCGTTACTGTTTCGAAATCCCTTTGAGAAGATATTGGAGGTTTTGATGGTGAAGTTGTCAAATACTTTGTGATCTACTCCGAGATTCACTATTCCTTTTTTATAGTCATCCTCAATATTCATTCCCTGCTCGTCAAAATAATTAAGACTGAGGTTAAAAGATGTTTTCTCGTTGGCACTGCTGATCGACAGTGTGGAATTATTTAAAATCGGGGCATCCCTGAAAACTATCTTGTCCCATGCAGTGTTATGTGGCCAGCTTCCGTTAACTAGTTCTTCAACAGAGGGATAGTAAACGCCATTGGAATTTGTCTCGCCAATATACAATCCGGGGAGATTCGCATTTATTCGGTCTTCATTGCTCAATTGAGCCATAAGAACAGGATCGCGCCAAAGGTTAAGTTTGGAACTAAACCTTGAAATTGTGGTTTGCTGTTTAAAGCTGATCCGGGTAGTGCCCTCCTTTGCTTTATTGGTTGTGATCATGATTACCCCGTTAGCACCTCTTGAACCGTAAATGGCAGAGGCAGAGGCGTCTTTCAGAATTTCAACGGAGGCAATGTCAGCCGGATTAATCTGTTTCAGGTTACCCGCATCGCCTAATGGAAATCCGTCAACAACAAGAAGCGGCGAATTGGATCCCCTCAAGGAACTTCCTCCCCTGATCTGAACCGTAGAGCCGGCTCCGGGATCCTGTGAAGAGTTGATTACCTGCAAGCCTGCAGACCGTCCTTGCAGCAAGCCTTCAATGGAATTGGAAGGAATGCTCTGAAAAGGTTTTGCATTGACAGAACCCACGGATCCAGTCATATCACTTTTCCGAACCGAACCATAACCGATAACCACAACGTCATCGAGACTCAGGATGTCTTCTCTCAATTGAAGGTTAAGTTCCTTTTTATTAACAGTTACTTCTTCGGTAATATAACCCATAAATGATACGATGAGGATATCCCCTTCCTCAGCATTGATTGAGAACTCTCCTTTAACCGAAGTGATGGTTCCATTAGTTGTTCCTTTAACAACCACGGTAGCACCGGTCAGAGGCTGTCCATCGGTTGTCCCTACCACTCCTTTATATACGGGGGTCTGTGCATTTAGCGAAAAAAAAGAAATCAAAAGAATAAAAGCCATTAAAACAGTCTTACAAAAGTTGCTCTTCTGACAATTACCCGAGATCTGATGGTTTTGATGTTTTTTCATGGTACTAATTGTAGTTTCTCTTGTTTGAGTTAATTTGAGATTACAAATATGATTCAAACTCTTCTCATATTGTAATACATTTTGGTTAAGATATGGTATAATTTTGAAGTCTTTTTCATGAAATAAACCGTTATAAATTTGATTTATAATTATATAGATTAATATTATAATGCGTGATTGTTATTAATTTAACTGCAATTTTCTTAGAATAATTGATAATTAATAAGATATTTGCAAAAAATGAAACCGGAAATTATTGCCACACGAGAAAGATTATTTCACATTGGAGTAAGTTATCTGTGACAAAGGGTATAGGCGAGCCGATCATATTAGTCAATTTTTAAACAGATGAAACCCACATGTTTCGAAAAACACAAACACCAATGAATATAATTTCATTGGCATGTGGGTTCCATCAGGCAATTAAAAAATAAATTATATTCTGATGAAAGATGTTATCAGGGAAATAACCCCACTGAACCGCGATGATTTGTTTATTTTGTTAAACAACAGAATGGCTAAATTCGATTACCCGATACACTTCCATTCTGAATATGAGCTAAATATGGTGTTCAATACCAGCGGGAAAAGATTTGTTGGAGATTCAGTTGAGAACTTCGACGAATTTGACCTTATTCTAATAGGCTCAAATCTCCCGCATAAATGGAAAGCGCCCACCCAATCCGACACTCACGTCATTACAATCCAGTTTGATGACAAGATCGTGGATTCCTTTTTGTTGGGCAAGAGATTGTTTACTCCAATCAAGGATATGCTAATCAGGTCGTCGAGGGGACTTGATTTTTCGCACACCACCAAAATGCAGGTCAAAGAAAAACTTATTAATTTAAGCCAATCTCATGGATTTACCACCGCACTCGACTTCTATTCGATTCTCTATGAACTTGCTACATCGCAGGGACAGCGGTACCTTTCAAGCTTAAGTTTTGACACCTCGAGTGTTATCAGGGAATCAAAGAGTCGAAGAATTGATACCATCTGCAAATACATCGAATTGAATTTTGCTAATGATATCAGTCTTTCTGAAGCTGCAGGTATTTTAGCCATGTCGGAATCTTCATTCAGCCATTTTTTCAAAAAAAGGACCAACCGGAATTTCATTTCCTATCTTAACGATGTTCGCATAGGCAATGCAACCAAGCTATTGCTTGAGACCAGTAACAGTATTTCGGAAATATCATTTATGTGCGGCTTTTCGAATATATCCAACTTCAACCGGATATTTAAGAAGATAAAAGGCCAGACACCAAGCGAATACAGAACTTCCATACAGCAAATTCTCACAAAGTTTTAAACCCATGTGCGCCTTTTTTTAAATTCTCAAAACAAATTATGCCCGTTCGTCATCAAGTTGCTTCTTCACTCTCTGCTCTCCCTGCACTTATAGTAATCAATCACATTTTCCGTGATAAGCAGAAAATAAATATCGTCGTATTCTTAAAAACAATAGTTCATTAAACTTAAAATTCTTCTCCTCCCTCAAACCTTATCCCTTTTTCATTACTTTTGTCTCGATTTATTTAGAATGCTCGAAGAATTATACAGGAACAGCAAAGAAGCAGAACTTATATCAGGCCTTTTACAGGAACCGGCTGGGAATTTTTTGCAGATAAAGGGACTTTCAGGCTCTTCCCGCTCAGCCTTTATCCATTCATGCATCTCAAAAGCCAAAGGTTCACACCTTATTATATTACCCGAAAAAGAAGAAGCAGCGTACTTCTACAACGACCTGATTACCTTCGATGGAACAGAGCGTTGCCTTTTTTTTCCATCTTCCTACATCCGCTCTATTCATTACAAAAAAACTGATGAGGCTAATATTATTACCCGTACTCAGGTTTTAAAACGTTTGATTGAAAAAAGGGTGGCGAGTTTTATCGTTACTTATCCCGAGGCCCTGATGGAAAGGGTTATCAGCCGGAAGAGTCTCGACGATAACACTTTTGAAATGCGCGAGGGAGAAAAGGTAAATCGTGAATTCCTCCGCGATCTGCTTGAAACATACCGCTTTGAATTGGTCGATTTTGTGTATGAACCGGGGCAATATGCCTTGCGCGGAAGCATCATCGATATTTTTTCATATTCCTCAACCCTTCCTCACAGAATTGATTTTTTTGGAGAGGAAATTGAGTCGATACGGAGCTTTGACATTGAAACGCAATTATCCCTTGAAAAAATAAAAAAAATAAGCCTGATCCCCAACATGCAATGGGAGCAGGAGAAACTGAGCAAGCGTGTTTCGATCCTTGAGTATCTGCCTAAAAACACAAGTATCTGGACCGATGACCTGATGCTTATCTATAGCCGTATTGATGAGATTTACGACAAAACATCATTCGATGATGAGAAGGATAAAACGCTGGTAAAATCGGAAGTAATTGTCAATTCACAAATTCTTAACCGGGATATTAAACCTCTGAATAAGATTGAGTTCGGGAGTTTTCGCGTTCCGGATCCAGCAATGGTATTTGAGTTCAATACTGCCCCACAGCCCACTTTTAATAAAAATTTCGACCTCCTAGTTAAAGACCTGCATTCACGAAAAGAAGACGGATACGAGGTAATGATACTTTCTGACAGCGACAAACAGATTGAGCGCCTGATTGAGATTTTTGCGGAAGTTGATCCGACAGTGACATTCAGACCTGTTTTGAAGACGCTTCACCAGGGATTCATCGATCACGACCGGAAACTTTGCGTGTATACCGACCATGAGATCTTTGAAAGATATCATAAATTTCAGCTTAACGACCGGTACAGTAAAAAGGAATCAATAAGCATAAAAGAGCTGTCGGGTCTCAATCCTGGCGATTATATTGTTCATGTAGACCATGGAATAGGGATTTTCGGGGGATTGGAAACTATCGACGTTAATGGCCGGAAACAAGAATCGGTACGTTTGGTTTACCGCGATCAGGATGTAATTTATGTGAGTATCCATAACCTTCACCGAATATCCAAATATAAAGGTAAAGAGGGAGATGCACCAAAGATTTATAAGTTAGGAAGCGGGGCATGGCAAAAGCTAAAGTTAGCCACCAAGAAAAAGATCAAGGATATTGCCGAAGATCTGATTAAACTTTATGCAAGCCGTAAACAACAGGAAGGATTTAGTTTTAGTCCGGATACTTACCTCCAGCGTGAGCTTGAAGCCTCCTTTATATATGAAGACACTCCTGACCAAATTAAAGCCACAAGAGATGTTAAGGAAGGTATGGAAGCTGGATTCCCCATGGACAGGCTTGTTTGCGGGGATGTGGGATTTGGCAAGACCGAAGTAGCTATTCGTGCTGCATTTAAAGCCGTTACCGATTCTAAACAAGTTGCAGTGCTTGTTCCTACTACGATTCTTGCATTTCAGCATTATAATACTTTTAAAGAACGACTGAAAGAATTCCCTTGTACCGTAGATTATATAAGCCGTTTCAGGAAACCTGCAGATCTAAAAATTATTCTCGACAAGTTGGCCAAAGGGCAGATCGACATATTAATAGGTACGCACAAACTGGTTGGCAAAGAAGTGAAATTTAAAGATCTTGGACTATTGGTTATCGATGAAGAGCAGAAATTTGGTGTGGGTGTGAAAGAGAAACTCCGGCAGATGAAACTAAATGTCGATACGCTTACTCTAACCGCAACTCCCATTCCGAGAACACTTCAGTTTTCCTTAATGGGCGCAAGAGATTTGTCGATCATTAATACTCCCCCGCCAAACCGGCATCCAATAATTACCGAATTGCACACCTTCAATGAAGAAATAATTAAGGAAGCCATTGAATATGAAGTCAGCCGCGGCGGTCAGGTGTTTTTTATTAATAATCGTATTCAGAACATCAATGAACTTGCCGTAATGATTGGAAAAATATGCAAATCGGTGCGTGTTGTTGTCGCTCATGGACAAATGGAAGGAAATCAGTTGGAAAAAACCATGCTCGATTTTGTTCAGGGGGATTATGATGTGTTGGTGGCTACGTCAATCATCGAATCAGGGCTTGATATTCCCAATGCCAACACAATTATAATAAACAATGCACACCATTTTGGTTTAAGTGATCTTCATCAGCTCAGGGGAAGGGTGGGTCGTTCTAATAAAAAAGCATTCTGTTACCTCATGGCTCCCCCTATAACACTCATGACCAATGAGGCAAGAAGAAAAATGCGCGCCATTGAAGAATTCTCTGATCTGGGAAGCGGTTTTAATATTGCCATGCAGGATCTGGATATCAGAGGTTCGGGAAACCTTCTGGGAGCGGAGCAAAGCGGATTTATTGCCGACATTGGGTATGAAACCTACCAGAGAATTCTTAATGAAGCCATTCTTGAACTGCGCGAAAACGAATTTAAGGATCTTTACCCTGTAACCGAGCAGGAACAAGCCAATAAGCGGTATGTTGGAGATTGTCAGATAGATACAGATCTTGAGATTCTGTTTCCGGATGAATATATTAATAATGTATCCGAAAGAATACGATTATACCGAGAACTCGATAATATCCCTGATGAAAAAAGTCTGAATGCCTTTGAAACCAACCTGCACGATCGATTTGGCCCAATTCCTCCCCAAACAATCGAATTGTTAAATGTAGTAAGACTCAGATGGAGAGCGTTGCAGCTAGGAATGGAGAAAATTATAATGAAAAACTCCGGAATGCTGATCTATTTTATCCAGGATCCAAAGTCGAAATATTATCAATCGGGAGTTTTTGGAAATGTTTTAAATTTTGTTCAGAGAATGGGCAGAAATGTTGTACTAAAAGAAGAAAACCTTCGTTTGAGTCTTAGGATTCCGATGGTTAAAAATATTAAAGCTGCCATTGATACTCTTGATAAAATTATGGTTTGATTTATAATTTTAAAATTTGAGCAATAATAGATGAATTTAGTAATCGATCAGGGCAATACCGTAAGCAAACTGGCTGTATTTAAGGCAGGAAAGCTGATTGAGCGCATTACAGAACCCAATCTGAGTGCGGAAATCCTTATTCCCTTTTTTGAAAAATTCCCGGAAATTAACAATGGCATTCTTTCATCAGTTGCTGAATTCGATCAGGATGTACCTGTTTTTCTAAAAAGTAAGTTGAAGAAGTTTATAAATCTTAATTCAGAAACCAATATCCCCATAAAAAACACTTATGGAACAAAGGAAAGTCTAGGCTACGACCGGATAGCAGATGCGGTTGGCGCTTATTCGTTATTTCAGGGTTTCAATGTTTTAATAATTGATGCAGGTACAGCAATAACGATCGACCTGCTGACAAAAAACGGTGAATTTTATGGTGGAAACATCTCTCCCGGACTTGATTTGCGGTTTCGGGTCTTGCATGAACAAACAAAAAAGCTTCCGCTGATAAGCAAATCAGAAACATTTCCAATACTTGGCAAAACAACTGAGGAAGCAATACTTGCGGGCGTTATGAACGGCGTTGTTTTTGAATTGGATGGGTATATTGACATCTTAAAAAAACAATTTCCTGAACTGAAAATCATTTTAACAGGTGGAGACATTAATTACTTTGATAAAAAGTTAAAAAATTCCATCTTTGCAAATCCAAATTTAAATCTCACAGGACTAAACCGAATTCTGGAATACAATGTTGAAAATTATTAGATTCTTCCTACCGGCCATTTTGCTCTACGCAATTCCAATGGCTGCACAGGTAAATACCAGTTCCCCTTATTCAAGATTTGGTTTAGGCGAGTTGACCAAGCCTGGGTTTGCCAATAACATATCGCTTGGAGGTACGGGAATAGGGCTGCGTTCTGCAAGTCAGATAAATTATATGAATCCTGCCTCTTACACAGAAATGGATACAATGTCGTTTCTTTTCGATTTTGGGGTTTTTGGCGAACAAACAAAATATTCTACCAATAGCCTTGAATCTAAAATGACGAATTACAACATTCATCATATTGCCATTGGTTTTGGTATAACGAAAAACTGGAAAGCAAGCCTTGGAGTTTTGCCATATAGTTCAGTAGGGTATGATATCGAAGAAAATAAATTTATGAACGGATCAAGTCTGGTAAACTACAGTTATAAAGGTACAGGCGGTCTGAATCGCTTTTATATCGGTAATTCTGTTCGCTTCTTTAAACATTTTTCTGTTGGACTTAATCTTTCTTACATGTTTGGATACCTTAATTATACAAACAAAGTAAGTTTCCCTTCCGATAACGATGCTGCTACCACATTAATTGAAAATCGCCTTAATCTTGGCGATATGATGTATAACTTAGGATTTCAGTATAACACAACTTTTAAAGAGAAGTATTTCCTGACACTTGGAGCAATTTACGATAATGAAACTAAGCTAAGCACCTCTCAGTCGATTATTAAGACCACTTTTTTCCCCGGTCAAGGAACGACAATTGGTGACTCAATAATTATCAATCCTGCTTTCGTGGTAGATTCTAAGAATACTACTGGACAAACCATTTTACCGCGCAATTTCGGAGTTGGAACCAGTTTTGGCATTAAGAATAAATTATTAATAGCGGCAGATTATTCGGCTACGGAATGGAGTAAATCATTCATCCCGGGAAAAACCGATACACTTGTTAATTCTAACTCAATGAATTTTGGAATAGAATATACACCGAATGAAATGGCTCTCAGAAATTACTTAAACAGAGTGCATTACAGATTTGGAGGCTATTATTCCAATAGCTATCTTCGCATCCGAAATGAACAATTGCAGGATTTTGGCATAAGTTTTGGAGTAGGATTACCATTCAAGAACACCAAGTCGACTTTTAATCTTGGAATTGTTTACGGACAAAGAGGAACATTAACAAATAACCTGATAAAGGAGAACTACGGAATTATAAATTTTGGATTAACATTACATGATTTCTGGTTCTATAAACGAAAAATTGATTAATAATATTGAAGCCATGAAAACTAAAGGATTAAAAACGTTACTGATTGCAGTGTTTGCCATGACATCTGTATTTCAGGCGTTTGCGCAAAAAGGAAGTGTGGATGGATCTGTTTACGGTAAAGGTGAAGACAGCATAAATTGCGTCAGAAACCTTTCTTTATATGGTGAGTTTTACAAACACGATAATTTTACTGATGCAATTGTTCCCTGGAGAAAATTATATCGCGATTGCCCGGCATCAAGAGAATCCCTTTATGCAAACGGAGTAAACATGTATAAGGCTTTTATTGAAATCGCAAAAGATCCTGCTGTTAAAGCTGCGTTGTGTGACACTATTATGATGATTTATGATCAGCGTATAAAATACTTTGGTAATGAAGGAAATGTTCTTGGTCGCAAAGGGGTTGATTTACTCCGTTACAGAAGAGAAGACGGAAATCAGTATATCGAACAAGGTTATAATTGCCTTAAAAGATCTGTTGAACTGGAAAAAGGTAAATCATCACCTGCAGTGCTTACTACTTTAGTTTCTGCTAGTATCACTTTATTTTCAAAGAGTCTGATTTTAAACGAACAACTTGTAATGGATTATCTTACCGCCTCTGAAATCCTGGATAACGAACTGGCTCTTCATCCTTCTCCAAAAACACAACAGGCAAAAGATGCCATTGATTTAAATATACGCGAAAGTAAAGTCTTGTCATGTGAGCTGATCATTAAAATTTTCGAGCCTAAACTGGAAGCGAATAAGAATAATCCTGAATTTCTTAAGAAAATTACCGGTTTCCTTTCTGATTCACAGTGTGAAGACGCTAAACTGTTTGCTGATGCTTCAGAAAAACTTTATGCTATTGAACCTTCTTCAGTTGCTGCTTACAAACTGGCCAGAGTACTTTTGCAAAGAAAAGAGTATGAGAAAAGTGTAAAATATTACAAAGAAGCTGTAGATATTGCCACTACTGCTGAAGAAAAAGCCAAATACTTTTATGAACTGGCTTATGTTGAAAATAATAACCTGAATCAGCCTGAATTAGCTGCAAATAACCTTCTTGAAGCGATTAAAATCAGACCAGATTGGGGTGATGCATACATCCTTCTGGGCGGTGTTTATGGTGCTGCCAGCAACAGTTTCGAAGATCCATTTGCTAAAAAAACCGTTTATTGGCTTGCAGTAGATATGTTTCAGAAAGCCAAAAGCGCTGATCCTAGTGTAGCTGAAAAAGCAAACTCATTGATAAACGACTATTCAGCTTATTTTCCCAGTGTTGAAGATGTATTCTTCCATTCATTACAGGAAGGTCAATCTTATTCCATAGGTGGATGGATTAACCGTTCAACAACTATTAGAGGACGTAAACAATAGAATGCCTGATGCAATCAATATTAAAACATACTTCAAGAATCTTGAAACTCCTGGTAATACCGGGAGTTTTTTGTCTTGTAGCATGTGAAAATGATATTGAGAAAATAAATATACTGACCAACACCACTACTTTGCCGGATATAAGTGGAGAAAAAGTTGAAATACTGTATAGCGATTCGGGTAAAGTTAAAATGCAACTGAATGCCGAAGAGATCAAACAATATGGAAAAACTGAACGCCCTTATATTGAATTTCCCAAAGGAATTCATGTGATTCTGTTCGACGACCTATTACAACCAAAGTCCGAAATACTTGCTGATTATGCAAAGTATTTTCAGGAAGAAAAACTTTGGGAGGCTCATGGAAATGTTATTGCCTTCAATATATCTACCGGAGAAAAGCTAAATACAGAGGAGCTATTCTGGGATGAGAGTCTGCAACGCATTTATTCCAATAGCTTTTCAAGAATTGAGAATAAAGATGGTATTTTTTATGGCCAGAAAGGGTTTGAAACGAATCAGAAATTCATGCCGATACGACTTAAAAGCTCAAAAGGAAGCGTAAATTTAAAGGATGAAGAAGATACCGGCCAAAACCCTTGAGATAATATGGCTGATGGTTGCTATTCTTGCCTTACTTGCAGGAATGCATAAGACTTATTATCAGGGAATTGCTAATAGTTACCAGTTTTTTATAATCTTTATACTTGCTCTGCTGATGTATCTTAATCGTAGAAATACTAGGAAATCCAAATGAATCCACTCCTGTTCATTATCATTTTTGTTATTGTAATTATATGTCTTTCTATAATTTACATAATGAGTAGGTACATCCTCCAATTAAATGATAGTTACAGCAAGGAGCGATTCTTTTATAATTTTGCACTTCCAGAGTTTCATTCTACAGTTTCGGGTACAGAAACATCAAAGGATAGTTCCGACAAGGAAGAACCAGAAATCAGAATTTTTCAGAATGCGCTGGAATTTTCCAAACTGAAGGTAAGAGATTGCATGGTTCCGCGGAACGAAATTGAAGCACTCGATGTCAACAGTAACCTTTATGAACTCAGGAAGAAATTTATAGACACAGGCTATTCAAAAATTCTTATTTACGACGATATCATCGATAATATGATTGGGTATATCAGCTCCAAAGAGTTATTTAAAAATCCGGAAAGCATACGGTCAAACCTCGTCAGCTTATCGATTGTGCCTGAATCTATGCAGATTAACAAACTTCTAAGTAATCTGATAAAGGAAAGACGAAGCATTGCTCTGGTTGTTGATGAATACGGCGGAACCTCAGGAATTGTAACTCTTGAAGATATTATGGAAGAGATTTTTGGCGAAATCGAAGACGAACATGATACTCAGGAATTTGTTGAAAGACAAGTTAACGAAAATGAATTTATTCTCGCCGGACGTCTGGAAATTGATTACCTGAACGAGAAATACAATTTTAATATCCCGGAAACAGAAGATTATGATACACTTGCAGGTTTTATCATTTATCACTTCGAAAATATCCCAAAACTGAATACCCGGGTTATAGTTGGTGCACTGCACATGAGAATTCTAAAAGTCAGCCAGACAAAAATTGAGCTGGTTCATGTCAGGTTTGATGATGCGGATATTTAGATCGATTGCGGTGCCGTAATTGATACTGCCATTATGTTTGTAAACTAACTTGTGTATCTACTAGTTTTTTCTTAACATCTGCAATCCAATTTGTAAAAATAACAATTGAAATTACTATATTCGTAGCCTAAAATTTTTTAGCATATATTTTAAAGAAACAGTTAATGGCAACTTTACAGAGAATAAGGAATAAAGGAGGCGTATTAGTCGCAGTAATCATTGGTTTGGCTCTGCTGGCATTTATACTCGGTGACTTTCTAAGCAGCGGTCAGTCGATTATGTCGGGCAAGAGACTTGAAGTAGCTGAAATTGATGGTAACAGCGTCAATATCATGGATTACAACAAAAAAATCGAAGAACTTACTGATTTTTACAAACGCTCATATAATATGCAGAGTCTTGATGTACAGACTCTTGAATCCATAAAAGAAGAAACCTGGAGAACCTCCGTAAGGGAAATAATCCTTGGAAAAGCATATAATAAACTGGGAATCAATGTAAGTAACGATGAGCTTATAACCATGTTACAAGGTGATTCGATTAATTCTGGTGGTGTAAACATTATCATGGATGAACCTCACCCAATCATCAAAAATTGGTTTACTAATCCCGAAACCGGCGAATTTAACCGTTTCCAGATGGTTAATTATTTCAACTCCATAAGTAATCCTGCATACAAAGATGAACAGATGAGATGGATATTTCTCGAAAATCAGATCGTTGACGAACGCCTGAGTCAGAAATATTTTACACTTGCACGTAAAGGTATTCAGCCTAGCAAACTTGACACGAAATACTTTGCTCAGGAATCGGGTTCAACAGTTGATTTCAGTTTTGTATTCCAGAACTTCACGGTTATTGCCGATGATCAGGTTTCTGTAACTCCCGCTGAAATTGAAAAATATTACAAAGAACATCAGAATGAATACAAACAAGTTGACAACAGAAGTTTAGAATATGTTGTTTTTGAACTTCTTCCCTCACAAAAAGATGATAATTTTGCACATTCCTACATTGCTGAAAGCAAAACAGCTTTTCAGAGAGCAGAATCAGCGGTCAGCTTCGTAAATAGTAATTCCGACAGGCCTTTCCTTGATAAAAATTATTCGAAAACCGAATTGTCGCCGATCATTGCAGATTCAATTTTTAATGCAAGTGCAGGCTTTGTAGCCGGGCCATACTTCGAAAACGGATCTTACAAACTTACTCGTTTAGTTGAATTTACTAATGTACCCGACTCAGTAAGAGCCAGACATATTCTTATTTCTCTTTCAGTTCAGAGGGATGAAGTTAGAGCAAAAGAAATTGCCGACAGTTTGAAAACTCTTATCGATAAAGGTGCTGATTTCGCTAGCCTTGCAAAAGATTTTTCAGCTGACGAAAACAACAAGAAAATTGGCGGTGACCTTGGCTGGTTTACAGAAGGTCGTATGGAAAAAACATTCAGCGATCCATGTTTCAAAGGAAATGCAGGTGATGTAACCGTAGCTAAAACAAATTATGGCTATCATATCATTAAAATTGATGCTCAAAGTCCACGTGTTAAAAAAGCAAAAATTGCAATTCTTGAAAGAGAAGTTACTTCAAGTGATGAAACTAATCAGGAAATTTACTCCAAAGCGGTTGCTTTTGCTGCCAAATCAACCGATCTCGCTAAATTCCGTTTAGCTTACCAGACAGATAAGATCACTCCAAGATTTGCAGCCGATTTCGGCCCTAACGAAAATGCATTACCAGGTCTGGAATCATCCCGTGAAATTATCCGCTGGGCATTCGAAAACAAACAAGGATCTGTAAGCCAGATTTTTGACTTATCTGACAAATATATTGTTGCCGGACTTACTTCGGTAAAAAATAAAGGTGTCGCTCCGCTTGAAAGCGTTAAAGCAGAAATTGAAACGGCTTTGAAGAAAGAGAAGAAAATGGAAAAACTTGCTTCTGACATCAAAACAAAAATTGCGTCTGCAACAAGTATTGATGCTGTTGCCGGTGCACTTGGCACACAAGCATCTGAAGCACAGAAAGTACGTTTTGCAAATCCTTATGTAAACACAGTAGGCTTAGAGCCAGTTGTAGTTTCCAAAGCCTTTACCATGTCAAATGGTCAGCTTTCAGCTCCGATAATCGGTTCCAACGGTGTTTTTGTAATACAGATCAACAGTATTGAAACTCCCGCTCAGACTGATCTGGCTTCGGCTGAATTCCGACTAAAATACGGACTCAACAACCGGGTTTCATACGAAGGTTATGAAGCATTACAGGATAAAGCAGATATTCAGGATTCAAGAATTAAATTCTTCTAGTCTACGGCTTACAAATAATAGTAAATAAGGAAAGCCTCCGATTTGCAATAAGCGAACCGGAGGCTTTTTCTTTTAAGGTATTGCTGGCTTAGCCTAATAATTGTTTTACCAGCATCGATATCACTTTCCCATCGGCTTTGCCTGAAAGTTCCTTTGTGGCAAGACCCATCACTTTTCCCATGTCTTTCATTCCTGATGCACCGGATTCTGCAATGATTTTTTTAACAACGCTTGCTATTTCCTGCTCGCTCATTTGCGCAGGGAGATATTTACCAATTACGTCTGCTTCCATAATTTCTTTTTCAGCAAGTTCAGGTCGATTCTGTTCAACGTAGATTGTAGCTGAATCTTTCCGTTGCTTAACAAGCTTTTGAATAATTTTAACCTCTTCAGCCTCTTCCAGCACTGAATTAGCTCCCTTATCGGCTCTCGCAACAATAAATGCAGCTTTGATGGCTCTAATAGCTTCGAGTTTATCTTTTTCGCGAGCCAACATGGCCTTTTTAATATCTTCGTTTATTATATCACTGTATGACATGGCTTTATATTTTTAGTTAATTTGGATCAAGTCAACTATTTGCTTAATCAACATTATCATGTAAATATGAATTATCCTCTCTAAGGCGGGGGATATTATTCTCGTCATCCGAGAGGGTATAACGCGACACAGGATTATCTGCTGAAGGGCGGTTTCCCTCATCTTCAAGCTTAACTTTTTTTCTCAAGTAAGCAGGCTGATTTTCGAGTTCCTCAATTTTATCGTTTGTAGTAACACCATTATAACCTTCTTCTTTCAGCTTCTCATGCGTTTCTTTAAGTTTTTTCACTCTATCCTCGCGCTTTCTGGCATCTGAAGGTCCTGCAGACTTATTGCCCTGCCTGTCATCATACATAATATATGGATCGCTGTCTTCTCCTTCACGTATGGTAAATTCAATACTTGTCTGAACCACAGAATTACGTGATTCCTTATCTCTTATCTCAAATCCACCTTGCCTTAATTCGTTATTATCCATACCAAATGTGTCGCGGAGCGGTACTTTGTCATAGACCCTTTTTGGGGTATACAATTCAGGAATACTATTGGTTTCAAAGCCGGTTGCAATAACGGTTACACTAACTGCATCACCAAGTCTTTCGTCCTGACTAGTTCCCCAGATAATAAGCGCATTTTTGTCGGCCGATGTATGAACAAAATCAGTAATTTCGCCTACCTCATCCATACTTATTTCTTCAACTCCCGATGTAATATTCAGGAGGATACTCTTAGCACCTGTAATGTCGTTATTATTTAACAGGGGAGATGAAAGGGCATTCTGAATGGCTTTCAGGGCACGGCCTTCACCACTTGCCTGGGCTGAACCCATTATGGCAACACCGGATTTGGTCATAACCGTTTCAACATCAGCAAAATCGACGTTTATATAGCCATGAACTGTGATAATCTCAGCAATTCCCTTTGCAGCGGTAGCCAGAACATCATCAGCATGAGAAAATGCTTCGGAAAGTTTCAGATCTCCAAAAACTTCTCTAAGCTTTTCGTTGTTGATAACAAGCAGAGAATCGACGTATTGCTGAAGTTCGTTAATACCGTTGATTGCCTGATCAATGCGCTGTTGTCCCTCGAAACGAAAAGGGATAGTAACGATAGCCACGGTAAGCAAGCCCAGTTCACGGGCTGCCTTTGCGATAATAGGAGCAGCGCCGGTTCCGGTTCCACCACCCATTCCTGCAGTGATAAACACCATTTTTGTATTGGACGACAATACTTCGATGATGCTTTCCATGCTTTCCAGGGCTGCCTTGCGACCTATTTCAGGCTTGCTGCCGGCGCCCCGACCTTCTGTAAGAGCTGAGCCAAGCTGAATTTTAACTTGTACCGGTGAGCTTTGTAATGCCTGTGCATCGGTGTTGCAAACAACAAAGTTTACATCCTTGATTCCATGTTCAAACATATGGTTTACAGCATTGCTCCCTCCACCGCCAACGCCAAATACTTTTATTATTGACGATCTCCCGGTGGGTAATTCAAAATCTAGTTCTTCAACCATGACTTTATTTTTAAGTTCTGATATTAATAAAGTGATCTTTCTTTATACTATAATTCTCCTTACATTTTTGAGTCATTCTCATCAAAAATATCTGAAATGGCAGATTTCAGGTTTTCGAAAATCTTAGTTTTCCCAAAATTCAATTTCACTTTTGCTTCCTTCTCAACAACAGGGGCTTCAACTTTCGGAGCTTCTTCCTTATTTGTAATTCTCTCAGCTGTAGGCCGAAGTGGTTCTACATGCATCTTTTCATTTTTCTCGTTTAGAAATTCAGCGCCTTTGAGTAAAAGTCCTATACTTGTGGCATACATAGGCTGGTTTATCTCCTCGCTCTTATCTGCAGCGAGTCGTTCGTTTGGATAGCCTACTCTCACGTCCATTCCGGTTTTAAACTTTACCAGTTGCGGCAAATGACGTAGCATCGCTCCTCCCCCGGTAATAACAACTCCGGCAGAAAGCTTATCCATGTAACCCGAGTTTTCTATTTCATATAAAACGGCATCAATAATTTCTTCCATCCTCGACTGTATAATATAAGCCAGAGATTTAAAGCTGATTTCCTTTGGCTCTCTTCCGCTGATTCCGGGGATTGTGACCACCTTATCATCCTGAGCAAGATCACCCAAGGCAGAACCAAACTGCACTTTTAATGATTCGGCCTGACGCGCAAGAATGGAGCAACCTTCCTTAATATCGCGGGTAATCACGTTTCCACCAAACGGAATAACAGCAGTATGTCTGATGATATCATCGTAATACACAGCCACATCGGTTGTTCCTCCCCCGATATCCACCAGTACCACACCTGCTTCTTTTTCATCTTCAGTAAGAACGGCTTCACTTGATGCAAGTGGCTCAAGAATGAGTTGTTTTACATTCAAATCTACTCGGTTAATACATTTTTCAATGTTTTTGGCAGAGGCAATCTGTCCAATTACAATGTGAAAATTCGCTTCAAGGCGTTTTCCCGACATTCCAATTGGATTTTTTACTCCAGTCTCACTATCCACGATGTAATTCTGTGGGAGAACATGAATTATTTCTTCGCCAATATCAACGGGGATTTTATACATGTCGGTCACGAGTTTAGAAATATCCTCGCGGGTAATTTCATCTTCGTAGGAATCACGGTTAATGTATCCACGGGTTCTGATGGATTTAATGTGCTGACCGGCAATCCCGACAAATACATCTTTAAAATGTACACCGGATATCCGTTGAGCTTCTGCAACAGTTGTTTCAATTGCATTTACGGTTTCTTCGATGTTCAGAACCACACCGCGTTTAACACCTTTGGAAACGGTTTTACTCATTGCCAATACTTCCAACCGGTTATTTTCATTTATCCGGCCAACGAGAGCAACGATCTTGGTTGTGCCAATGTCAATTGCTGCTACTAGCTGATCTTTTTGTGCCATAATTTTATCTTTTTGTGCAGATTACTTGGTTTTTAAATCTTAGGTCTATTTTTTGGTAATTATTCCATCCTTCTTTTTTTAATCCCTCGCTATAAAGGATTTTCAGGTTACTTAATTTGGTCTCATACCCTTCCGCCTTCCCTAGTATTATCTGATGTGCGCCAACTCTTGGTATGATCTCAAACTCCTGCTTTGAATTAAGATACAACTGAACAATCTGTGAATTCCAGAAACTGTTTCCATTAATAAATTCGGACAGTTCAAGTACCTCAAACCAGGGTTTGTAAAACTTCTTATCTGGAATCGAATCCAAACAACTTGCTCTTTTAAACTGGTCTCCCACGAAAAAAGAACCGTTGGCCACCAGCAAAAAAGGAGTGAATTTCCGGTTTGCCGGGATAATGTATCCGTCCTTATCCAGATAATATCCTGCGCCGTTGGAAGCAATCACTCTAACCACCGGGCTTCTTTGTCTGACTCTAATGCTGAGCACTCCATCGACAGTTGTATATACTTCAATTTTTTTTATATAGGGATTTTTGCTGAATAGCGCCTCTACCTCATGAATATTGACTTCCGAGATTAGTTTCCCTTTGATTTTACGTTTTCCCGATCTCAGAGCCTTATCGACATCCCTTCTGTCAAAAAACTGTATATCAGTACTATCCACAACAATTACCTTAATTTCCCTGCAAATCAGTTCTGATCTTTTATCCGCTGAAAATCCCAGAGCGATGAAGAGATAGGCAATGAGGCCTGTCCAGATTATTGTATTTAGAACTTTCTTCATCGGTTTATCCGTATTAAAAGTTCTTTAATGGGATCAACAATCTGATCGATATCTCCGGCTCCCATACACAGTAATACCGAGGGATTCATCTCTTCAACTACCTTATAAATCTGGGATTTTGAACACAATATTTTCTCTCCCTTATTCCTTAGCTTATCGAAAATCATCGCTGAATTTACTCCAGTAATTGGTTCTTCTCGGGCTGGGTATATTTCAAGCAAAATCACATCATCAAGAAGCGACAGGCTTTGCGAAAATGCTGTTGCGAAATCTCTTGTTCTTGTGTACAGATGCGGCTGGAAAATCCCGCTTATACGTTTTCCGGGAACAGCATCCCTGACAGAATTTATAAAGGCTTTGAGCTCTTCAGGATGATGAGCGTAATCATCGATAAACAATACTTTTTCGGTCTGTAAAATGATTTCAAACCTTCTTTTTACTCCGGAATATTCTGATAATGCAAGTCGGATTTTCTCGACACTTATCCCCGACAAATGAGCAATGGCAAAGGCTGCAATGGCATTTTCGATATTCAAGTTTCCGTGAACATTGAGAATAAAATCTTTAAAAACTTCTCCTTTGGCATAAATATTAAACCGGTTGAATAATCCTTCTTTCCTGAAATCCAAGGCATGATAATCGGCCTTTTCATTCAATGAATAGCTGAATATTTTTATTCCCTCAGGTTTTTGGAGTTCGATGTCTTTTTTAGCTATCAGCACTCCACCCTTTTTAATCTGCGCAGCAAATTGGTTAAAGGCCGCAAGCAAGTGCGATCTGTCGCCGTAAATATCAAGATGATCATCATCAATAGCAGAAATAACGGCCATATCAGGAAATAGCGTCAGAAAAGAGCGATCGAATTCGTCGGCTTCGGCGATGAAATAATCGGATGAAGAATCGAGTAAAAGGTTGGTATTATAGTTTCGTGTGATTCCCCCGAGAAAAGCATTGCAAGTTTTCCCCGAATGCCTGAAGATATGGGCAATCATGGAGGAAATAGTTGTTTTCCCATGAGTTCCGGCAACGGCAATACCTTTGTGATTCTCCATAATGATTCCAAGAACCTGCGAGCGTTTCATGAGGGTAAAGCCCTGATCGCTGAAATATCTGAATTCGGAATGAGTATTGGGAACGGCAGGTGTGTAAACAACCAAAGTATCACCTTTCTTGCGGAATATTTCCGGAATAAAAGATACTCCATCCTGAAAATGAACGTCCATTCCCTCTCTCACCAACTGATCTGTGAGCGGAGTTGAAGTTCGGTCGTATCCTGCCACTTTCTTTCCCTGGGAGAGGAAATAGCGGGCCAGAGCAGACATTCCGATGCCTCCGATCCCTAGAAAATAGACATTACGTACTTCGTTCATCTTCATTTTTCAATCAGTCTTAAAATTTCCTTTGCAATGCGTTCGGCAGAATCCATTATCGCAAGTTTTTTTAGATTTCCAGATAATTTTTCCCTCTCCTTCGGGTTATTCAGCAGTGATAATGTTTTATCGATCAGTAATTCTTTTGATTCAATATCGATCACCATTATTGCAGCTCTTTTGTTTACCAATGACAATGCGTTCTGCGTCTGATGATCTTCCGCAACATTCGGAGAAGGAACAAGAATCGAAGGTTTGCCAACGATTGCGAGTTCAGAAAGTGTCCCTGCACCGGCTCTGGAAATAATCACATCTGCTGCACAGAATGCCTGATCCATCTCCCGGATAAACTCTTTCAGGACAATATTCTTTTTGCCCGATTCGTCGAGCTTGGTTTTCATCTCAGAATAATACAGTTTGCCACATTGCCAGAGAACCTGGACGCTATCAGGAATTTTATTCAAAGAGTGGATAATACTGTTATTAATGGTTCTTGCACCCAGACTTCCTCCGAGAATTAGAATAGTCTGTTTTTTAGGATCGAGTCCGAAATGCAGCAATGACGGCGCTTTGGATGCTGACATAGTTACAATATCCTTTCTCACAGGGTTGCCTGTAAGAATAATTTTTTTAGCGGGAAAAAATCGTTCCATACCATCATAAGCCACGCAAATCTTAGACGCAGAGCGGGCAAGAATTTTATTGGTTACTCCCGCATAGGAATTCTGTTCCTGTATAACGATTGGTATATTTTTCTGGGCGGCAGCTTTTAAAATTGGTCCGCTTGCATATCCGCCAACGCCAACTGCCACATCGGGTTTAAAATCATTTATAATTTTTTTAGACATCCTCATACTCTGCCAGAGTTTCAGGAAGAAAGTGAAATTTTTCAGACTTAACTTTCTCTGAAATCCTGCCACAGGAAGGCCAATTATTTTATACCCTGCTTCAGGTACTTTGTCCATTTCAATTTTATTCAGAGCCCCCACAAAAAGTATTTCTATGTCCTTGTCGGCTGCGCGAAGAGCATTGGCAATGGAAATGGCCGGGAAAATATGTCCCCCGGTACCTCCGCCTCCTATGATTACTCTTTTATGCATCTGCTTTCTGTGGATTTTTAAGTTCTTCTTTTCTTTCTTCTTCAACACCGTGGCTTACACTGAGAATCATCCCCAGCGCAATGCTTGTAAACAAGATGGATGAACCTCCCATACTGACGAATGGAAGCGTTTGCCCCGTAACGGGAACTAGGTTTACTGCTACGGCCATGTTAATCATGGCCTGCAACACAAGCCCCATGCTGAGCCCGAGTGCCAGTAGTGCCGCAAATGTTCTGTTACTGCGCCTGACAATTAATCCCGCTCTAAAAAACAGCCAGACATAAAGGAATAATACAAACGTTCCTCCCAACAAACCATATTCTTCAATGATAATGGCATAAATAAAATCGGAGTAGGGATGTGGTAAGTAATTTCTTTGAGTGCTGTTACCAGGTCCGCGGCCAATAAGCCCTCCGTTAACCACAGCAATTTTTGCCCGGTTAGCTTGGAAGTTATCGTCGGTATCCTCCCCCGAAACAAAATTTTCAATACGATTTTTCCATGTGGCAATTCTACCTCCCTTATTAAAATAGAGGGAAATAGTTATAAAAAGAGTGAGAACGATAACTCCGCCTCCGATAGTTAACGCCAGGAATTTAAATGGAATGCGCCCAACAAACATCAATGCCATGGCAGTAACAAAAAGAATTGCAGCGGTTGAAAGGTTGGCCGGCATAATGAGTCCGCATACAAGAATTACCGGCCAGATAATTGAAAGATAGGCGCCTTTAAATTCGTTAATCTGATCCTGTCTTAGAGAGAGAATTCGGGCAGTGTACATGATAATTGCCAGCTTAGCAAAGTCAGACGGCTGAATGGTGAAGCCTGTCCCGGGAAGTGTAAGCCAGCGGCGGGCTTCGTTAATTGACGGGCCAGTAATCAGAGTCAGGGCCAGAATTGGAACAGCTATGAAGAGGAATATTTGCGACATACGGCTGTAAAACTTATAGGGAACTGCCGATGCAGAAATGATTATGAATATTCCGATGGCCAGAAAAATTACCTGTTTAATCAGATAATATCCTGTATTCCCACCTCTTACCTTATATGCAAGCGAACCTGTTGAGCTGTAAACGGCAAGAATAGAAATCATAGACAGTAAAATAATTACCATCCAGATTACCCGGTCTCCCCTGATATGTTTACTAATTCCGCTCATTATAATTCACGTACTGCTTCTTTAAAAAATCTTCCTCTTTGCTCGTAATTTTCAAACAGATCGAAACTTGCACAGCAGGGTGACAATAAAACCACCTCACCATCGGTTCCGAAATGATATGCTTTGCGCACTGCGTCTTTCATATTGTCTGTATCCACGATCTCATCTACAAGTCCGTCGAAAGCTTTATGCAGTTTTTTATTGTCTTTTCCCAAACAGATAAGCACTTTAACTTTATCTTTTACAAGGTCTTTGAGACTTTCATAATCATTACCCTTATCAACTCCGCCTGCAATCCATATTACCGGTGCATGCATGCTTTCGAGAGCGTACCAGGTTGAGTTTACATTGGTAGCTTTTGAATCGTTGATGAATTCTATCCCGTGTACTTTTACCACCGACTCCAGTCTGTGTTCCACTCCCTGGAAATCCATCAGACTTTCGCGGATAATTTCCTTACGAATCTTCAGAACAGAACCCGCAATACCTGCTGCCATTGAGTTATAAGTATTATGCCTGCCTTTTAGGGAGAGTTCCTGAAGCGACATAGAAAAATCAACATCATCGAACTCAATTCTCAGGAATTGGTCTTCATCAATCCAAGCCACATCATCTGGGTGTTTTGCATAAGCAAACGGGAGTTGCTGAGCTTTTACAACAATTTTCTCTAGTTCTTTTATGGTTATCTCATCATCGGAGCAGAAAAGGAAATACTGATCCTCAGTGAGGTTCTGTGTAATTCTGAATTTTGAATCCACATAGTGCTGAAGGTTATAGTCATAGCGATCCAGATGATCGGGAGTAATATTCAGCAGGATGGCGATATCGGCTTTAAATTCAGACATTCCGTCGAGCTGGAAACTGCTCAGTTCGAGAACATAATATTCGTAATCCTCCGTAGCCACCTGATAAGCGAAACTCTTTCCCACATTTCCAGCTAATCCGGCATTTAACCCGGCTTTGCGAAGCATGTGGTGAATGAGAGATGCTGTGGTTGTTTTACCGTTACTTCCGGTAATACAGATTTTTCGTGCAGTGGTGTACCTTGCAGCAAACTCAATGTCGGAAATTATTTTAATTCCTTTCTTCCTGATTAGCATAACAAGTGGGGCTGACTCAGGAATTCCGGGACTTTTAATAATCTCATCCGCAGAAAGAATGAGCTTTTCGGTATGTTTACCCTCTTCATAAGTAATGCCGTATTGATCGAGAATCTCGATATATCGTGGCTTAATCTTATTACTGTCGGATACAAATACTTCGAATCCTTGTTTTTTTGCAAGAATGGCTGATCCAGTGCCACTTTCACCTGCACCAAGAATTGCGATTTTTTTAATTATTTCCATTGACCTGCATTTTTAGAGTGTTATCGTATTTTTAAAGTAACCATTGTAATTACGGCAAGCAGAATTCCTACAATCCAGAACCGGGTAACAATTTTCGCTTCCGGATACCCTTTCATCTGAAAATGATGATGTAGAGGCGCCATCCTGAATATTCTGCGTCCTACGCCAAACCGTCTTTTTGTATATTTGAAATAAGAAACCTGCATGACGACAGAAAGATTCTCCACCAGAAATATTCCACAGAGAATTGGAATAAGCAGTTCCTTACGAATAATAATTGCGAAAACTGCAATAATTCCCCCGATAGAAAGACTACCGGTATCTCCCATGAAAATCTGCGCAGGGTAAGAATTGTACCACAAGAAACCCACAGTGGCACCGATGAAAGCAGCTGCAAAAATCACAAGCTCGCCAATATGAGGGATATACATTATATTCAGATAATCGGCGATAATGGTGTTACCGGAAACATAAGCCAGAATACCAAGTGTAACTCCAATTATAGCCGCAACCCCCGTGGCCAGCCCATCTAGTCCGTCTGTCATGTTTGCCCCATTCGATACAGCTGTTAAAATGAATATGGTGATGAGTACGAAAGCAATCCATGCATACTTCATTGCTTTATCTCCCATGAACCAAACCAGCCATGAATAGTCGAATTCGTTGTTTTTTAAAAATGGAATGGTTGTCAGGTTTGATTTTTTGGTAATCATCTCAAAGTATTTCCCATCTTTCTCAATTACCGGGCCTGTAGCATTTACCACTTCAGCTTGCGGAATCTGGATCTTTTCTCTTATTACCACCTGATCACTGAAGTAAAGAGTAATTCCTACAATCAGACCCAGTCCAATCTGTCCCAGGACCTTAAACCACCCGGTAAGCCCTTGTTTATTCTTTTTGAACACCTTAATGTAGTCGTCCAAAAAGCCAATGAATCCGAGCCATATCGTAGTTATAAGCATCAAGGTGATATAGATATTTGCAATATCTCCGAATAAAAGTGTAGGAATAATAATTGAAAGCAGGATGATGAGTCCTCCCATGGTTGGAGTTCCTTTTTTCTGCAATTGTCCTTCCAGTCCCAGATCGCGTATAGATTCACCAATCTGTTTCTTTTGAAGGATATGAATTATCTTTTTCCCATAGATGGTTGATATCGCGAGGGAGGTGATGATAGCCATTGCCGCCCTGAAGGATATATACTGGAAAACCCCTGCCCCGGGGACATCCATCGAATCGAGATATTGAAAAAGATAGTAGAGCATATCTTTAGTTATTTTCTAAATATTTTTTAAGCATTTCCCTGTCATCAAAATGGTGCTTCACTCCTTTTATGTCCTGATAGGTTTCATGACCCTTTCCGGCTAATAATATTATGTCGGTGCTACTGGCAAAAGAGCATGTAGCCCTGATTGCTTCTTCACGATCGGTAATGCAAATCATCTTGCGAACAAGAACCGGATCCAGTCCGGCTTTCATGTCGTTCAGGATATCTTCCGGTTCTTCATTCCGGGGATTATCAGAGGTAAGCACAAGTTTGTCGCTCAGGCTGGCAGCAATTTTAGCCATCAGCGGGCGCTTGGTTTTATCTCGGTTTCCGCCGGCACCAACAATGGTTATCAATCGGTTTTCGTCGGTTTTTATCTCTCGGATAGTCTTCAGAACATTTTCCAATGCGTCCGGAGTATGAGCATAGTCAACAATAGCGGTTGTTCCAGCCGGTGATCTGATGATTTCAAACCTTCCGCTTACCGATTCCAGTTTGCTGATTTCCGCAAATATTTCATCCTCATTTGCATTCAGAAGTTTCGCAGCCGCAAAAATGGCAATGATGTTGTATGCATTGAAAACGCCCGGGAGTCGCGTCCATATATCTTTGTGAGCAATGTGAATGAGGTTTCCCTCGAGATGACTTTCCGATACTTTTCCTTTAAATTCCGACATAGCTTTTAAGGAATAGCCATGTACTTTAGCCTTACAGTTCTGAACCATTACCTTTGAATTCTTGTCATCAGCATTTACCAGAGCAAAAGCATCTTTGGGCAAAGCATCAAAAAATAACTTCTTGGCCATCAGGTATTCACGAAAATCCACGTGATAATCGAGGTGATCGTGAGTAAGGTTGGTAAAAATGCCCCCAGCAAACTTCAAACCTCCGATACGCCTCTGGTGAGCGGCATGTGAGCTGACTTCCATAAAAGCGTATTCACATCCGGCCTCAACCATTTCAGCCAAAAGTTGATTTATCTGAAGCGGGTCGGGAGTGGTATGAGTGGCATCAGCAGTTTTACCTGCTACTTTGGTGTTTATGGTGGATAATAATCCGCATTTATAACCCAGGTTTGTAAACAGTTGATACAATAAACTTGCTATTGTTGTTTTTCCATTTGTGCCTGTAACACCTACCAAACGTAGCTTTTCACTAGGACTCCCATAATATAAAGAAGCCATTTTAGCCAGAGTTTCGTGTGAGTTAAGTACCTGGAGAATTGTGCAAGCTGAATTCTTGATTTCAGGCCATTCCTCACAAACCACAACTCCTGCGCCTTTTGCAATAACACCACTGATATAAGCGTGTCCGTCTGATTGCGTGCCTTTAATTGCCACAAACACATCACCTTTTTCCACTTTACGGGAGTCGAAGCACAGTTTGCCCACAGGTTTATCTGTTGCTCCGTCGTGGCGGATCAGATCAGTATTTTTTAATATGTCGGCTAAATTTTTCACTAATTATCTGGTATTGTCATTTCAAGATTTACAGCAGCTATAGTTCGTGCGGAAGTGCCCGGTGCGGCCGATTGAGCGCGTACGGTACCTCGTCCCTTTACATTTACCCGCAAACCGGCATCTTCCATCAGGTATAGCGCATCTTTCAGGCCCATTCCAACAACATTAGGCACCAGACTTTTAATAACCGGACGAGAATTCAATGCAAGCTTTTCGTTTTCTACGGAAGCATTTACCCACTCAGATTTTTTCGAGTTGTTTTTTACAGGGATATCAAGGAAATCCAGGGCATCTGTAAGTTGTTCGGAGTTTCCGCCTTTGGTAAAAGGGATATCGGCCAGCTTCACACTTCCTTTGTTAATGGCTTCATGCATATCGAGACTGGTAGCGTACACTTTATTGGCGATCTCCCTAAAAACAGGACCTGCAACGAGGTTCCCATAATACACATATTTTGAGGGAGCATTTACAACCACAATACAGGAGTACTTCGGATTATCAGCTGGGAAATACCCAACAAATGATGCCTGATACGTGATTCTGGATTTTTCCTTATATCTGGTTTTTTTATCTGGAATCTGCGCTGTACCTGTCTTTCCAGCGATCTTAAAATTATCGTTTTTCAGGTTTCTTGCCGTTCCGTTTTCAACTACTCCCAGACACATTTTCTGAAGTTTCTTTAAGGTGGAGCGGGAGCAAATCGAAGAATTGAGAATTTCCGGTCCATAACTTTCAACCAGACTCCCATGAAACCTGACTTCATTTACCAGCCTTGGTTTTACCATTACTCCATCGTTAGCAACAGCATTATACAAGGCGAGAATTTGAAGAGGAGTTACCGCCATCTCATATCCAATGCTCATCCAGGGAAGTGAAATACCAGACCAGCCGTTGGTTCCGGGGTACTTAATATCAGGGATTCCTTCACCACGAATATCCAGATCCATGGTTTTATTAAGTCCCAGATCATAAACACCATTGATGAATTTTTGCGGATTTTTTTTATAATTATCAAAGATGATTTTTGAAATTCCAACATTTGAAGATTTCTCAAAAACCTGCTGAACGGTAATCTTACCGAACTGTTCATCATTACTATCAACGAGTTTTACGCCATAATAACTGGTTTGACCGTTACCGGTATCAATAATATCGTCGATATCCACATATCCGTCTTCCATGGCCAGCATCAGCGAAACCAGCTTGAATGTTGATCCGGGCACAGTGCTTTCTCCCACGGCAAAATTGTAAGATTCCCAATAGCGGCCATTTTCATCTTTCTGAAGGTTTGCAATGGCTTTGATTTCTCCGGTTTTGACTTCCATTAGAACGGCAGTACCGTTTCTTGCCCCATGAGCCTTGAGTTGTTTAAGCAAGGCCTTTTCGGCAACGTCCTGGATGTTGAGATCAATGGTAGTAATGACATCATTTCCATCTCTGGGCTCAATAAGATTTCCATCGCTAACTGGAACATACATATCTCCGGGGAGAAGTTTCTGAAGCATCAAACCTTGTCTGCCTGTGAGCTCTTCATCAAACGAACCTTCAATACCCACGCGGTTTCCAAGTTCGCTTTTATTAGTGCTACCGATGGTTCTGGCAGCGAGGTACCCGTTTGGTCTTATGCGTTTTGCATCCTGAATAAATCGTACTCCACCTTTAAATCGACCCCGTTCAAAAATCGGGAATTCTTTGGCTTTCAACATCTGATCGTAGCTAACATCGTCCTTTACGAGGAAATATTGTCTGTGAGATTTGCGTGCTTTTATCAGATCGCGTTTGTATCTATCTGCACTGCGGTCGCCAAACAATGAAGCGAGTTTTCGAGATAATGCATCAATTTCACTGTAAAAAACGTCGGATGTAAGCGATTCAACGGTAAAGTCCATTCGTATCTCATAAAACGGAACGGAAAGTGCGAGAACACGCCCATCAGCACTGTAGATATCACCTCTAGTTGAATAAATAGGAACTTCACGAATAGGTGCAGCAACCGAATTTACAGCCCACTTATCTTTTTCAACAAACTGCAGGTAAAGGATGCGACCGAAAATAGCAATGCCAAAGAATACCATAAACAGGTAAACTATTGCTACACGCCACAATATGTCTTTTTTAACTACCGACATTATTCTCTCCTGAATTTACTTACAACAATTTTCTTAGGTGGAACTTCAGATTCTCTTATCGTCAGACCCAGTTTTTTCACTTCATCAGCAACTTCGGTTTGTCTGCTAAGCTTCATGAGCTCCGCAGAAATAAAAATTGACTGTGCCCTGAGGTCGCTAAGTTCATTTTTTGCAGTACTAATCTTATGTCTGAGCCTTTCCGCATGATACCTGTTTGATATGTACATCATTGCCATAAAAGCAAGAAAAAAGACAAAAGGCAACTGACTGGTAAATGATTTCCTTGTTAGCAGCGTTCCATCAACCATCCCTCTAATAACAGAAGAAGCAGCACTTTTTTGCTTTCCTTCTCCAGCCACGGTGGCTTCAGTATTTTTCTTCTCTTTTGTCATGTTTCAGAGCTTTTCAGCAATTCTGAGCCTTGCACTGCGAGCTCGTGGATTTGCCAGTATTTCCTCTTCCGAAGGTTCTGTTCCGTTTTTATTCAATATTCTCAAGGGACTAATAACATTACCGTAAAAATCTTTTTCAAGGACTCCTTCGAGATTCCCTGTCTTCATAAAATTCTTTACTAATCGGTCTTCGAGGGAATGGTAAGTCAGAAAAACCATTCTTCCACCGGGGGTTAAAAAATCTGCAATCTGGGGTAGAATCTCCTTTAGGGCAGACATTTCATCGTTTACTTCAATCCTCAAAGCCTGGAAGATTTTTGCGAGTTCACGGTTTTCTTTTTGTCTTGGTAGAAGTGGATAGATGCCATCTACAAAATCTTTGATACTCTGAATCCTGGCTTTAGCTCTCAACTTAACAATTGCTCTGGAAAGTGACGATGCATTATTCAGTTCACCGTATTGTCTAAAAACCCGGTTGAGATCAGCTTCCTCATAATTATTAAGAACGTCGGCGGCTGAAACAGAAATTCCAGAATTCATCCGCATATCCAGATCCGCATCTTTCATAAAGGAAAATCCGCGTTCAGCAGTATCGATCTGGTGTGAAGAAATGCCCAGATCAGCCAATACACCATCGACTTTTTCAATTTCGTAATACCGCAGAAAATTGCGCAGATAGCGGAAATTAGAGTTAATGAAAATCAGACGTGAATCTTCCTGAATATTCTGAATTGCATCTTTATCCTGATCAAATGCCAGAAGTTTTCCCTTTTTTCCAAGTGCTTTAAGAATTCCTGAGGAATGGCCTCCACCTCCAAAGGTCAGGTCGACAAAAATTCCCTCTGGCTTAATATTTAGTCCATTTATACTTTCTTCAAGTAGAACTGGCTTGTGATAGATCATTGCCCATCAGTTAATTCATTCGAACCACCGAGAATTTTTTCGGCCATGGATGCAAACTCATCCGTTGCGCGACTAACCTGGTCGTAGCGTCCGGCAGCCCATATTTCAATCTTCCCGAATTGACCCGCCATCACTGCTTCTCCGTCTATCCCTGCATAGTCGAGTAATTTTTTCGGCAACAACACGCGTCCGCTGGCATCGAGAATCAATTCTGCTGTTCCGCTAAAAAACATCCTTAAAAACTTAGCATGTTCTTTATTGTATGGATTGGTCTTAGCTCTTATAATCTGATTTTGCCTTTCCCATTCTTTCATGGGATATAGGATCAGGCATTTCTCAAACACATCCGATTTCAGCACAAAGCCATCCTGAGCGCCTTCTTTCATCTGCCTTTTAAAAGCAGACGGAAGAGTGACCCGCCCTTTTGGATCAACCTTGCAACTATAATCGCCAATGAAGCTTATCATACTGTGGTTTGAGTAATGCAGTAAAATTAAAACAAATATTCCCACTTTACACCACTTTATCCCATTTTTTGCCACATTGTTGAAAACTTTTTGGATTTTGCCACGAATTTGGATTATGTGATTATTGCATCGGATGTATTTAATTGGATCGAATTCATTCTGAAAAGTGCGTCCAGTCATGATTATCAAAGCAAGAATCTTGAATTGGCATTGAATGTCGTTGAATTAAGGAAGCATTAGAAAACATGAATGTGGAAATCTTAGAATAAGGCTCAAGAACCCAACATTTTATAAATCAGATTGCCTATCCCCCGAAAAAAGAATAAGAAAGTTGATGCAACTCAACAAAAAACCTGTCGAAATTCAATTTAGGAGTTGTAAGACAGCAAATACTTAAGCATCAATAACCGAATAGTTGAGTGTACCTTTGCATAATAAAAAACACTACGTATGGAATCTTCTTGTGAAACAGACAATAAGCCTAAATCCTTTAAAGAACTTATTCAATCATCTTATTTTTGGAAACCGGCAACGGCTGTGCTTATTGGCGCAATTTTGGGTTATCTTTACTATCATTTTATAGGTTGCACTTCGGGTTCTTGTGCAATTACCTCGAGTCCTTTATCAAGCACGCTTTTCGGGGGAGTTTTGGGATTTCTGTTTGTTAACCGGCCTTGTAAAACATGTTAAGAATTATGGATTATAAAGAAATAAATATCAGGTATAGTGAACTGGCCGAATCCGCATGCTGCCTTTCATGCGGTGGTGCTATAAATTATGCAAAAGCTTTACCCGGGGAGATATGCGTTGATCTGGGAAGTGGACGGGGTACCGATGTTCTGCGAATTGCAGGAATAGTTGGTGAAACTGGCTTTGTATATGGCATAGATGTTTCTGAAGGAATGCTTGAAAAATCGAGGCAGAATGCTGAAAAATTCAATGTTTCCAATGTTAAGTTCATTAAAAGCGGGCTGGAAAAAATTGATCTTCCTGAAAATCATGCTGATTTGGTTATTTCCAATTGCACTATTAATCATGCCGCCGACAAGCAATCCGTTTGGAATGAAATTAATCGGATTCTTAAAAAAGGCGGACGATTTGTGGTTAGCGATATCTATTCGATCACTTCTGTTCCCGATGAATACAGGAACGATCCTGTGGCTATTGCTGAATGCTGGGCAGGATCTGTTACCCGACAAGAATATTTAAATCATCTTAAACAGTCGGGATTCACTACAATTGATATTATTGAAGAATCAGCTCCTTACGAAAAAGGAAAAATCAAAGTTGCAAGTTGGACGATTGCCGGGAAAAAAACTGGCATAACCTGTAGCTGCTGCAATTAAAAATTAATTACTAAAAAAAACAATGAAAAAGACAATTTTTTTAAGCTCAGTGGGTCTGTTACTACTTTTGAGTAACTGCGATGCCCATAAACCAGAAAAAATTACAGAAAAAGCAGAAAATAAGACGGTTATCAGCGAAAATGTTACTAAATTAACGGATGCAAGTTTTAAACAAAAGATTTTCAATTATTCCGCAAATCAGGAATGGAAGTTTGAAGGTGATAAACCTGTAATTATTGATTTTTACGCTGATTGGTGTGGCCCTTGCAGGCAATTATCCCCCAGAATTGAGGAAATTGCAAAGGAATATGCAGGAAAAATCATAGTTTACAAGGTAGATACGGAAGTTGAAAAGGTGTTATCTCAGAATCTGGGAATTAAAAGCTTGCCCACGATAGTTTTTATTCCTGTAAAAGGGCCTCCTCAGACTGCTATGGGTGCATTACCCAAGGAAGATCTGATTAAAGCTATAAATGAAATTTTATTGGTAAATTAATCTTTTAATACATATTATTATGAAGAGTCTGATTAGAAAAAAAGATGTTAAATCATCTCAAAAAATTGCACAATGCTGTGCAAAAACTTCAAAAACTGTTGCCGGTTGTCATGATTAGTTTTTAGGGGATCCGATCTGTGTTTCCGGGGAAGGAAACCTCGTATTCTTCAATTTCTTAACTTGGTAAAATAAATCTTTATGATTTTTTCACGACACAATATATTTTCCAAAATAAAGGATTCTGAAAACTACTTTATTGTTAACCTTCTTTCGGGGAATGCTGATATCTTAAATCCAAAAGATGCCGCAATAATTACCCAAATGTTGAACAATGAAGTACCTGAGGAAGATACTATCCTCAACGAATTATCTGAAAAAGGATATTGGGTTGATGTAGAAGCAGAAGCTAATCAATATCGGATCAAATACCTCGATTTTATTGATAGCCGGGATAAAGATGAAGTGCAGTTATTTTTCGTTCCTAATTACAGTTGCAACTTTGCCTGCTCTTATTGTTATCAGGATGAATATGCGCCGAAAAAGGAATCGTTAAATACTGAGATTATCGATTCGTTCTTTCAATACATTACTTCAGAATTTGCCGGTAGAGATAAATATATAACAGTTTTTGGAGGAGAACCACTACTCAATTCTACTAAGCAAAAAGAGCTGATTTCCTATTTTATTTCAAAAGCAAATGCTGCAAAACTTGATATTTGCTTTGTAACAAATGGTTATACACTTATAGAATATATCGATATTATAAAGCATAGCCGCATCCGTGAAATTCAGGTGACACTTGATGGAACAAAAGTTGCTCATGATGCTCGCCGAATGTTAAAGGGAGGGGCAGGAAGTTTTGATAAAATTGTTCAGGGGATTGATGCCTGCCTAAAAAACAACATTCACATCAATTTGAGAATGGTTATTGATAAGGAAAATATAGAAAATCTTCCTGTAATGGCGCGTTATGCTATTAATAAAGGCTGGACGTCAAGCCCTTATTTCAAAACTCAAATTGGCCGTAACTATGAATTGCATCATTGCCAGTCGGCTCCTGATAAACTATTTAACCGGGTTTCTTTGTATGAATACCTGTATGATCTGATTCAAAAAAATCCTCATATTATTGAGTTTTACAAACCGGCCTATTCCATTTCAAAATTCCTCTCTGAAAATGGAACTTTACCTGATCCCCTATTTGACTCCTGCCCTGCATGCAAGACAGAATGGGCATTTGACTATACCGGAAGCATTTATTCCTGTACGGCTACAGTTGGAAAGGCTGATGAAGTTCTCGGAACATTTTATCCTGAAATCTCAAAAAAGAAGGATATGATTAATGCCTGGGAAAACCGCGACGTTACCTCAATTTCAGAGTGTTCAACCTGCAATTTGCAACTTGCATGCGGGGGCGGCTGCGGATCAATCGCCAAAAACAAAACAGGAAATGTTGTTTCAGCTGATTGCAGACCTGTGAAAGAATTGCTTGAATTAGGATTTTCATCATATCTTGTAGATAAATAATGGATTGTACTAAGTGCAGGACAAAAAATTGCAGGACAACCGATTCCTGCAAAGCTCAAAAGTTTGATACTGAAGAATTGATGTCAACATATCATTTACATAATAACCAGAAAATCGTTCAGGCGGCAGCAATCCTTGTTGACAATGGCAGAGCCGGAACATTGTCACGTTTGCAGGAAATTGTTGAATTCTCAAAAAAAATGAACTTTAAAAAAATTGGAATAGCTTATTGCTATGGAATGGAAAGAGATTCAATACTAATCAATGAGTTTTTTAAAGAATCTGGTTTTAAAACTTACCCCGTTTCCTGTACTACCGGAGGATTTAAACAATCTGAAATTAACCAGAATAGTGAAATCGAATCGGTATCGTGTAATCCTCTTGCCCAGGCCGAACAGATTAACAGTGAAAATGTTGATCTAACAATAACTATCGGGCTTTGTCTTGGTCATGACATTTTATTCCAAAAGCAAATAAAATCATACACAACCACTTTAATAGTAAAAGACAGAGTCCACAATAATGAACCCATTATGGAATTACAAAATTTTAAGATACATCAATGAAAGAAATAAGCACATTAGAATTTGAAAAAGAAGTTCTGGAAGGAGGAAAAGTCATTCTTGATTTTTATTCCACAGAATGTCCACCTTGTGATGCCTTGGCACCTAAATTTGAAGGATTGGCCGGTTTATATGGCAAGGATATAAAGTTCGTTAAAATGTTCCGTCAGCAAAATAAACAACTTGCTGAAAGTCTGGGGGTTAAATCATCGCCAACACTGCTGTTTTTTGAAAACGGAGTGCAATCCACAAATGTGCTGACAGGAGGAATAAAACGAAGTGATATCATTCACCAGTTAGATACCATGCTTCCGGAAGAAAAAGTAAAAGAAATCAAAACGCTTATAAAACCTAGTGTTTCGGAATTTGATGTGCTTATTTTAGGCGCTGGGCCGGGCGGACTCACAGCAGGTTTGTATCTGTGTCAATCGAAAATTAATACAGTACTTATTGATATTGCTCTCCCGGGAGGTCATGTTTCCACAACCCATGAAGTATCGAATTATCCGGGGTTTATCGATCCGCAACCCGGCTATCTTCTATCGCATAATATGTCGGAGCAAACGAAATTGTGTGGCACCATTTATAAGGTGGCTGTTGATGTGACAAAAATAGATCTTGTAAAAAAAGAAGTTGTGGTAGATGAATTCGAAACAATAAAAGCAAAGAAAATTATCATAGCTACAGGAACATCTCCCAATTTAATGGGAATCCCCGGAGAAAAAGAATTGAAAGGCAAAGGAATTTCATACTGTGCGACTTGCGACGCAAAATATTATGGGGATAAGGAAGTTGTTGTTATCGGGGGAGGAAATTCGGCTGTTGAAGAGGCCGGATTTATTAGTAAATTTGCTAGTAAAATAACTATGGTTCATCAGTTTGATGCATTCACAGCAAACAAACAAGCTCAGGAGAAATTATTTGCAAATCCAAAAATATCAACTCTTTTTAAACATGAGCCAAGGTCATTTACACGCAATGGAGATAAAATCATTACAGAAATTGAAGATTTAAAAACAGGTGAAATTAAAAGTCTGGAAAGTGACGGTGTTTTCGTCTTCATCGGAATGAAACCAAACATCGATATGTTCAGGGATAAATTAGAACTCGATAAATGGGGATATATTAAAGCTAATGAAGATATGTGTACCAGTTTACCGGGAGTTTATGCTGTAGGTGACGTCATCAGCAAAAAATACAGGCAAATTACAACTGCGGTTGCTGACGGAACCATTGCTGCCATTGCAATTGCTAAAGAAATGAATTAATCAGTAATACAAACAAATCATGAGCACGAACCAACTAATTATCGAAAAGCTTAGCCCTTTTAATGTACCAGATACCATTGAAAAACTGGTTTCAGCTGCAACGAAAAAAGACTGGCAAAATCCTGCCACTCATAACCTTCAGCAATCATTAGCCAAATCGGGTAAAGAAGTAAGGCCAGTTCAGATTTTAGAAATCTGCAAACCTGAATACTCTGGGAAATTGCTTGAGAAAAATCATGAAAGAATTGCTTCTGTGTTAATGCCCTGTCGTATTTCTGTTTATGAAAAAGTTGATGGGAAAACCTATGTTTCCTTTATTAACATCTCTGCAATGATTTCTGAATTGCCTGCAAGTATTGTGGACACTATGAAATCTGCTTCAGAAGAAACAACAGATATCATTAATTCTGCATTAGAACAATCCTGAAATCAATTTATTGAGCTTTTTTAGTATTTTCGTAAACTGTTAGACGAAAATGCTCATGCCGATGAATGATAAAACAATCAATGAAAAGCCTGTTTTTATTGATCTGCGAAAAGTCTTCAAAGATAAAAATCCCGGACTTGCCCGATATATTCCCGGGTTTGTTTATGGATATCTCAACCATGCCCTTCATATCGGTGAAATAAATGGTTTTTTAAAACTTCATGGCAAAAAAATAGGTCTGGATTTTGCTGAAGCTGTAATAAAGGATTTTAATGTAACTGTTAGTCTAAAAGGTGAAAAAAACCTTCCTGAATCAGGACGATTTATTTTTGTTTCCAACCATCCGCTTGGTGGATTTGACGGTATGTTACTATTGACAGTACTGAGTAAGAAATACCATGATGTTCGGTCCTTGTCAAATGATATACTGATGAATTTTGAGAATCTCAAACCTTTGTTTATCCCTGTAAATAAGCATGGCTCAATGTCGCATGAGTCTGCACAAATTCTTAATGAGGCTTTGAGTTCCGACATTCAGATTCTCTCCTTTCCTTCAGGCCTTGTAAGCAGAAGAACTAAGGGAAAAATTGAGGATACTGTATGGAAAAAAAGCTTCGTCACCAAAGCGGTTCAATATAAACGGGATATTGTACCGATTCATGTTACAGGCCGTTGTACCAACTTCTTCTATAATCTATCGAATTTTAGAAAATTCCTTGGTATAAAATCTAATATAGAAATGTTTTATCTTTCAGATGAAACCTATAAGCATAGGAATGAACATATTACGATCACTTTTGGTACTCCTGTCAGCTATGCTTATTTTGACAAATCCAAGCGGCCGGAAGACTGGGCAAAAAGCCTAAAGAAATACGTGTATTCACTTGGAGAAGGCAATATAAAGCCCTTTGACGGCACTTATTAAAAATTCCTTAACTTTGTCCATCAAAAATAGACCCATAATGGAACCTATCATCCCTCCCATTTCAAAGGAAATCATTGAAAGTGAGCTTACTAAAGATAAGTTCGTCAGAAAAACCAACAACGCTGGCAACCACCTGTATATATTAACACATCAGGATTCTCCCAATGTTATGCAAGAGATCGGAAGGCTTAGAGAGGAAACTTTTAGGGAAGCCGGAGGTGGCACAGGGCTTTCAGTTGATATTGACGCATTCGATACTAACGAAAATCCCTATAAACAGTTAATAGTCTGGGATCCTGAAGAAAAGGAAATCCTGGGAGGATATCGCTTTCATCTATGTGACGATCTGACTTTTAATGAACATGGAGAATCCAATATTGCTACCACTGAGCTTTTTAATTTCTCTAAAAAATTCATTCACGACTATGTCCCAAACATGATTGAACTGGGACGTTCTTTTGTCCAGCCGCATTATCAGGCAACAAAAGCTTTGAGTAAAGGACGAAGTAAAGGAATTTACGCACTTGATAATCTTTGGGACGGACTCGGAAGTCTGATAATTGACTATCCGGAAAAGCAGTATTTCTTTGGAAAAGTTACGATGTACCAAAATTATAATCAGAGAGCCAGAAACTTCCTTTTATATTTCCTGGAAAAGCATTTTCCTGATACCGAAAACCTGGTAATTCCAAAATTTCCCCTTGATATCAAAATTGACCGTGAAGAGATGAATAGAGTATTTGTGGGGAATACCTACTTGGAAGACTACAAGATACTTTCTCAGACAGTCAGGGCTTTTGGTGAGAATATCCCTCCACTTATCAATGCCTATATGAATCTGTCGCCCTCATTTAAGACATTCGGAACTGCATTAAATCCCTATTTTGGCGACGTTGAAGAAACCGCCATTATGATCACCATCAACGATTTGTATCATAAGAAAGTTGAGAGGCATGTGAATTCGTATGATCCTGATGATAAGGATTTTTGAGTAATGTGGCATAAGTGATAGAGTGATGTGGTTACGTATTTTTGTAACACTTCATCACTCCATCAATTTTCAATAGGCTCTTTTATTAATCCCCTCAATAAAATTAATAAAGGAATTCGAAACAACCTTATTTCCGCCGGGTGTAGGATAATCGCCTGTAAAGTACCAGTCGCCCTTATCATTTGGACAAGCCACATGAAGATTCTCGATGGTCTGATAAACAATTTCAACCTCGGCTTTTAATTCTTTTGCTTTTAACAACTGACTTATTTTAGCTGATATTTCACTCGGGGTAAAAGGCTGATAAATTTCCTTTACATAGTTTACAAATTCTTCTTTGGGGAGATCTTTCTGCTCACGGCACTTACGGTAAACTTCATTGATAACCGATTCCTTATTTCGCTCTTTCAGTAATTCTATGGCAGCTTTAAAGGCAATAAAATCGCTAAGTTTAGCCATATCTATTCCATAGCAATCGGGATATCGTATTTGTGGAGATGAAGATACAACAACAATCTTCTTGGGTCCGAGCCTGTCCAGAATTCTAAGAATGCTGTGTTTGAGTGTTGTTCCTCTTACGATTGAGTCGTCAATAACCACCAGATTATCTACGCCACTTATGACGGTACCGTACGTAATATCGTACACATGTCCTACCAAATCTTTTCTCCCCTTATCCTGAGTAATGAAAGTTCTGAGTTTTATGTCCTTAATGGCAACTTTTTCCACTCTTGGGCGCTCGGAAAGAATATGCTTCAAATCTTCATCAGAAATTTTACCGTTCCTACTGTGAAGTAAATCCATTTTCTTTTGCATCATATGGTCTTCAACACCTTTAACCATACCATAAAATGCCGATTCAGCAGTATTTGGAATAAATGAAAAAACAGTGTTTCTGAGGTCATTATCTACCGCTTTTAAAATGGAGGGAACCAGCAGTTCACCCAGTTTTTTTCTTTCATTATAGATATCGATATCGGATCCCCTGGAAAAATAAATACGTTCGAAGGAGCAGGATTTTTTCTCTTTTGGTTCAAGGACTTGCTGAATGGAAAAATCACCGTCTTTTTTAATAATAACTGCATGTCCGGGTGGAACTTCATGAATCTGCTCAAAACTAAGGTTTAATGCAGTTTGGATCACGGGACGCTCAGAGGCAACCACAGCAATTTCATCATCATGATAATAATATGCAGGACGTATCCCCCATGGATCGCGAAGTGCAAAAGCATCGCCATGTCCAATCATTCCGGCAACTGCAAATCCCCCGTCCCATCTCTTGGCTGCTTCAGTCAGAACTTTGGCAACATCCATCTCCTTGGCAATAAGGTTGGAAATATCAATATTGGAATAACCCTGAGTTTTGAACTTATCAAAAAGGAACTGGTTTTCCCGGTCGAGGAAATGCCCGACTTTTTCGAGCATGGTTACTGTATCGGTAAAATCTTTAGGCGACTGGCCCAATTCAAGTAAATGGTCGAAAAGCTCATCAACATTGGTAAGGTTGAAGTTTCCTGCTAAAACAAGGTTTCTTGATTTCCAGTTATTCTGTCGCATAACGGGATGCACATTATCGAGGGAGTTATCCCCAAATGTTCCATAACGAAGGTGTCCAAGGTAGAGTTCGGCAGCGAAAGGAAGATTTAGTTTTGCCCAGTGCGGATCATTGATTAGCTCTGGTTTATACTTTTCAATTTTTCTGAACTGCTTATAAATCTTATCGAAAACAACGTTAATGGCCGAATCGTCCATCGAACGCTGGCGGTTAAAATATTTGTTGCCAGGGGCCACATCGAATTTAAGACTTACAACTCCGGCTCCATCCTGCCCGCGGTTTCTTTGTTTTTCCATCAACAAATAGAGCTTCTGCAGACCATACCTCCATGTACCGTATTTTACCTGATAATATTCAAGAGGTTTTAATAACCTTACTAATGCAATTCCACACTTGTGCTTTAATTCTTCACTCATCCCTGATCTGCTTTTATTCGTCTGAAACACTTATTCTTTGCGATACAATAAAGGAATATGGAAAATCAACCTTTACCTTATTGTAAAGTTTTAATACTTCTGAGCGGGTACGGCAATTTCCAACATAAATCACCCAATCTATATTATCTACATATTTTAATTCTGAATCGATATCTTCATACTTCGACAAGAAGTTTGACATCACGGCATTTGCCCGTTCTTTGGCATCTGTGCCTGAATCGCGGAAAATCCGGATCCTGTAACCAGAAATGCCGGGCTCCTTCTGATTGTAAAGTATATGTTTGTAGTAGTTTTCTTCAATGAAAGGACCCATATTAATACTGATTTCTGATTTAGAATCGTGAAAGTGTTTTAATTTTCCCAGCATATCACCATGGATACCATTAACATTCTGAGTTTGTGAAAACGCCGTAAAGCATTGAAATACAGTAACGATAAGCAATAAAACGTATTTCCTCATTTGCACAGATTTATCTTCCAAAATTAATCAATTTTGTCTTAGAAAGGATAAATCTGAAAAAATATGTAATTTGCGCAATGATTACAGAAGTAAAACAACGAAGGAACCCTGAGATAGTAGCGGGCATATTTGCATTGTTTACAGGCGTTTCAGTGGTAGCAACCTTGCTTACACGCATTGAATTTGTGAATATGATTTCTTCCATTCAGGAGGATATTACCTACCTTAATGAAAATCTTATCCTTTTAAAAATAAACTCACTGATCTGGGTAATTTCTGCTCTTTTTATCACCTTAAGCGGAGCAGCATTTATTGTCGCTTTTCATCCGCATGGGCCTATTCTGGCATTTCTGCAAGGATTTTTTCTGATTCTGGCTTCAGTGATGTTTTGTATTTCAGGGATAAAGGGATTTACCATTATCGACCTTATGAATCATTACGTGGAGGCAGATGTTAAATTTGCTGAGGCCATTAGGTTTTCCGTATACAGTCTTTCCCGTGAAAAAGAGATTTACATCATTGCCTCATATACCTTTGTTGGACTAAGCTTTTTTATGATAGGTCTGTTTGCACTTACAACTAGAAAAATATCCATCGCAACAGGTATAATCGGAATGGCAACAGGTATAATGCTGCCGGTTTTCTTTTCTGTTGGGTCATCAAGTATTATGGCTTCTGCGGGAATTGCTCTTGCTTGCATTTTATTCTTTACTCTAAGTTATCGATTGCTTTTTAAAGGCCTTTCGAAAAAAGAGCGCACCAAACCTATGCGTCTTCGTGCCAAAGGTTCAAATCCAGTTATTTGATATGAAAACATTCCACGCGTCCCCTGAAAGATCTTCAACTGAAATTGTTAATAATCAGTTTCTTGCTTTAAGTCAAAACGATTATTTTTCGGAGCTTATTAATGCTCTTCCTTATGTGGTAACCGTTTTGAATGCAAACAGGCAAATAGTGTATTCGAATCAGGTTTTGGTACAATCCCTCAATATCAGCGATTTTAGGGTCTTATTGGGTAAACGCCCCGGAGAAGCTTTGAATTGCATCCACTCAAAAACCATGGAGGAAGGTTGTGGAACTTCCGAAAATTGCCGTGTTTGCGGTGCTGTAAACACAATCACAGCAAGCATAAGAGAAAACAGGAAGGTGGTTAACGAATGCCGCATTACTACTGATAATGAAGGCACTGAAGAATATTTTGATTTTGAAGTAACGGCCTCGCCATTTACCTGGAACGGTGAAAAATATACCATCTTTTCAATCGCTGATATAAGCGGTGTTAAAAGAAAAAGGATGCTCGAAAGAATTTTCTTTCATGATATCCTTAACACTGCGGGAAATCTTAAGAATATTAGCGATTTGATATCGCATATAGAAGATCCCTCCAAGAAAGATGAAATGCTAACTTTGATGAAAATAGTTAGTAATGAACTGGTTGAAGAGATTCTTGATCAAAGACAGTTATCTGCTGCCGAATCAGGAGAACTGATTCTGAGTACCTCCATAATAAATACCTCGGAGCTTTTAGACACTCTAATAAAACAATTTGAGTCTCAGCCTAAAAACCATTTTAAATTAGTTGCTTCCGCCGATTCTCAGGATTTTAGTTTCTCAAGCGACAAATCAATGATTGCCCGTATTATAAAAAACATGATTAAAAATGCACTGGAAGCGTCTTCCGACGGTGATACCGTAAGTGTCAAAGCAAAGCTAGCCGGGCAAACCATTCGGTTTTCAATTCATAATCCGAAATTTATTCCAAGAAATATTCAACTTCAGATTTTTAAAAGAAGTTTTTCTACAAAAGGAAACGACCGAGGTTTAGGAACCTATAGCATGAAACTTCTGGGTGAGCGTTTTCTTAAAGGAAAAGTATATTTTACAAGCACAGAACAGGCAGGTACCGAGTTTTTCTTTGATTTACCTCTTTCTTAATTCATGAAATGACTGCTCTCAAAGTTCAAAATAAATAATCTCCTCCTCCAAAGACCGAGTGTAATTCAAAGTTTAGAAATTCTAAATTCAAATAAATCCTAAATTCTAACTTTACCCCATGAGCATTATCCAAACAATAATTCTGGCAATTATAGAAGGAATAACTGAATTTCTTCCGATATCCTCAACAGGTCATATGATAATGGCTTCCAGCATCATGAAAATTCAGGATGATGCTTTTGTAAAAACTTTTGAAATTGCTATTCAGCTTGGAGCAATTATGGCCATTGTAATGCTTTACGCAAAAAAGTTTCTGAAAGGAATTTTTATCTATCTAAAGCTAGGCGCAGCTTTTATTCCTACTGCAATCATAGGATTTCTGGCTTATGATTTTATTAAAGCCTATTTATTCAATGCAACAATTGTTGCCATTTCTCTTATTGTTGGGGGAATAATTTTGATTTTTATAGACAAAAAGCTTGTAAATCAGGAAAGTAAAACCGATGAAGTAGAAAACATTTCTTATAAAAACGCATTTTTTATCGGCTTAATTCAGTGCTTTTCAATGGTTCCGGGAGTTTCAAGGGCGGCTGCCACTATTATCGGGGGAGTTTTTAATGGTCTTGATAAAAAGCAGGCAACCGAGTTTTCCTTTTTACTGGCTGTCCCTACCATGTTTGCAGCAACAGGCTACGATTTACTCAAAACGCCGATTATTTTTTCGAGAAATGAATTGCTCCTATTAAGTATCGGATTGGTCGTTGCTTTCATCACTGCCTGGCTTGCAGTAAAAGTGTTCCTGAAAATTGTTGAAAATTACGGTTTTAAACACTTTGGATACTACAGAATAGCAATAGGAATCATATTCCTGCTTTTTATAAAGCAAATCATTGTTGTCCGGTAAAACCGGAATATAGTTAATATTTCTTTTTATTTGCCTGATAATCAGTCATTCTTTTTTAGTTTTTCAAAAGTAAGCCCCCTGCATTTCCGGAAACAGTGATTTTTCATATTCACGCTTGTTTT
>JBBQAQ010000025.1:0-56558 GCA_038316435.1 Bacteroidales bacterium
GCGGACTTGCTGCTGATATCTGCGTCTGGTATACCATTGATGATGCCATAAAGCTTGGTTTTCATTCAATTCTCGTAACAGATGCCTCAATGCCTCTTGATGAAGTTGAGTATAAAGCTATTAAGAAGAAGCTAACACATGAAGGAGTTGAACTTACCACTTCAAATAAAATTTAAAGGTAACCTTTGGGCAGTACGGAATTAATTTTTAGATTTGCACTCCATTAAAAAGAATTTCGGGGTGTAGCGCAGTTGGTAGCGTTCCTGGTTTGGGACCAGGCGGTCGTCGGTTCGAGCCCGGCCACCCCGACAACAAGGGAATCAAATCCCAACAAAAGCTCGTGAATCGTATGATTTACGGGCTTTTTTATTTTTTCTCATACAAAATCGAATCAATTAAAACCAATGTATTTGATACCTATTCGGTTACCTAAAATTAATTTTATCTTTGGGTCACCGAATTGCTTGTAAATAATTTATATACAATTCGTTGGTGAATATTTTTTAGGTGTTTTTAGTCTTTTTTGGAGGTCATTTTGGGTGGTTACAGGTGACCTGGCATACCAAATTGAATTATTAACAACTAAAATGTATTTGGTATGAACAAAATGAACACTTTCGGGATTGTCTTCGGGAGCAGCTCATCAACAGCCAATGGAATATTGCCTGATGGTTAAAAAAACACCATTGCGTAAAATCCGGAACAATAAATTAGCCATCAAAGAAGGATTCGAAATAAACCCAAAATGGCAAGTAATTCCTAATCTTGAATTAGAAAGCGATATATGATTCCAAATGCCTATCTAACTGAATAGAGTAACCAAGCTCCCTGGCCATTAAATGAACAGGTTGAACAAGATCTTGTAATTGAACGAGCTTTAATTGAAATTTATAGCGATGAATTTCTGAAAGACAGGCTTGCGTTCAGAGGTGGAACGGCACTTCATAAACTATATTTAAGCCCACAATCAAGATATTCCGAAGATATAGACTTGGTTCAGGTAAACGCAGAACCAATTAAACCAACAATTATGCAACTTCAAAAAAAGCTTGGGTTTATTGGAAAATCAGCGGTTTCACAAAAGCTTAATAATAATACCATTATTTTTAAATTTGAGGCAACAGCTCCTCCAAAAAACCCAATCCGGTTAAAAGTTGAAATTAACTGCCGGGAATATCTTTGCATTTATGGACATGAAAAAGTGGATCGAGCTATCCACTCAAGCTGGTATAATGGCAATGCAGAGCTACTAACTTATTCTCTTGAAGAACTCTTGGGTTCTAAAATGAGAGCATTGTACCAAAGACGAAAAGGTCGTGATGGCCAGACCGAAAGGAAATTAAAATGGAATGGATTGAACAGGTTTACGAGTTCCCGGAACATGAACAAACGCAAACAGATGGCCGCAAACGGAAGTGGGGATATATTAAAGAAGTCAATAAATATTTACGTGTTGTAGTTCTGGAAGATGGCGAAACGGTTCACAATGCTTTTTTTGATAGGGATTTTAAAAAATAACATTATGGAGATAACATACTTTAAAGATACCGATACCTTGCTGGTAAATTTCGATAAATATATGAAATTCACTTGTGCGTACAAGTAAAAATTATATATTTGTTTCAGCATCAAATTCTGATCATGAAAGAGACCCGATATAAAAAACTACAAAAGATACTCAAAGAACAAATTCAACAGGGAAAATTTAATATCGGTGAATACCTTCCCTCTGAAAATGAATTATGCTCCTCACACAACATAACACGGACCACCGCAAGAAAAGCTTTGGATGAGTTAATGAAAGAAGGTTTTATTGTACGGCAGCAGGGAAAAGGAAGCATGGTAAGGGAACGACGCGAATCACTCGGACTGTTGAATGTAAAGGGATTTTCAGAAGCCGTTGGCCACGATGTAAAAACCATTTTTTTGCAGAAACCTGCTATCCGCACCTGGAATTTAGACCTTACTTATAGACCAACATCGGAAGAAATTGAAACGAATTGTATTCATTTCGAGCGTCTTAGGTGCGTAAACAATGTTCCTATTACCCTTGAAAACAATTGGTTAAGTGCAAAATATATTCCAGATTTTGTTGGTCAGGATTTCATCGATGGTTCATTCTTCAAAACACTTAGCCAACGGTATTTGATAGAAATTACTGGATCGGAGCAGGAACTTCGCGCATTGCCTGCCGATGAATATATTTCCAATCTGCTGCAAATCAAAGCTGGATTCCCGTTACTGCAAATCACAATTAAATTCATGACAAGTAATCCATCATTGAATATTTATAGTCAATTGTATTGCAACACAACCAAATATCCTATTGGGAACAGCTATTTCCTAAAATAAAAACAATTACTCAATTTACCTGACAATGAATAAAAGCCAAACTTCGCGCCGCGATTTTCTAAAATCGTCCACTTTAATTTCTGCCGGAATTCTTGGATCTATATCAATGGCAGCGTGCTCTCCCTCCGTTTCGTACAAACAACCATCCCCTTTTCCCCGATTCAGTGGCGAGGGCTATCAATCATCCGATAGTTTTGCTGGTTTGCTATTTTCTCAGGTTGGATATGAATTGAACCATCCGGTAAAAATAATCGTCAGACTACCTAAAAAAGAGGCACTTTCAGCCAAGGCATCATGCCAGTTTATTCCAGTCGATAATAAAATAAATTACGAGTCAACTTGTATTTATTGGGGAGAGATTTGGGGAAGTCACTGGTGGATCGCAACGTTTAACAAAATCAACGAACCCGGAGAATGGGACATCGAAATTAATGACAATGGAATAGTAGTGTTTCAGAATACTGGCTTAAAAGTTGCAAAAGACATTCTTTGGAATAGTACTATCGAATGGTCATCGGTTGATATGCTTGAACGCAGGAGACATTTCACTGGTTTGGGTGTAGGTTGGCAGGATGCCGGCTCACCGAGATGTGTTAATGATGTGCAGGGCATCCCTCGAAATGAAAAAACTTGACTTCCCTAATGCCGACGAACTAGCTATTAACTTTGCAAAACAAGTCATGACCCGTCAACGCAAAAAAGAGAATGCTGAGAGTGGCTTTTTTGGTCATTTCTACGAATTTGCCAGCATGAAACACTCCGAAACATCGTGGATCCATGGCATTGTAAAGAATCAATTCGGCGTTGATATAGGTGGAATTTATCCCAACTACCTCCTACCAATAATAGATCTGCTCAAACTTTATCCTTCTCATAAAGATGCAGCAGTCTGGCGTTCATCTCTCGAACTTTTCACATTCGGTTACCTGATACCAGCTTGCGAAAAAAATCCCTTCCTTCTTGTGCCTCAAGGGATTTTTGGTAATGAAGGTCCGGTCTGGTTTTGCGGTACATTCCACGGAACCAACACGATTTACGGATATATAGCAGCACTCGCCCTCGAATTGTTCCAGATCTTCAATGAACCAAAACTGAAAGAAATTGCTTATGCCAATTTGCAGTGGATTGCCGGACTAAACGGAGGAATTACTGCTGCCAATGTAAAGGAAGGATGCGTAATTTACAGCGTAGATATTCCTGAAGGAGTAGCATTACCAGCCAGTATGATTTGCCATATTGGTAAAAGATGGGCAGGCACCTGATTTCAGACAAGAGGAGTAATCTGCAACGGATTCACAACAGGAAAACAATTTGTATATGATGTGGAGCCAAAGAAGGCTAACGATGAACCTAATTCATTAACCGATGAAGACTGGATTCCTCACAGTGCCGGATGGCTTACCGGATTAATGAGGCTAACTTAATTCTTTAAAATAAAACAAATTTTTCTAAAAAAAGATACAAATTCAACTTGTACGTACAAGCTGAATTTGTATCTTCGCCAATCACTTATGAAATCTAAAAGTTAAATCCCATGAACAAAAAAGTTAAAGAATTGGCAAAAATGATCGATCACTCGATTTTACATCCAACTCATACCGATGCAGATCTAAAAAAAGAATGTGAAGTGGCTAAAAAGTATAATGTGGCTTCAGTATGTGTGAAGCCTTATATGGTAAAGCAGGCAAAAGAAATCCTTCAAGGAACAGATGTTTTAGTTGGATGTGTAATCGGCTTCCCTTCCGGAAATTCGGATACTTCGGTAAAGGTTTTTGAAACTGAAACGGCATGCAAGGCAGGGGCAGTTGAAATTGATATGGTCATCAACATTGGTAAAGCTCTGCAAGGTGATTGGGACTATATTCGAACTGAAATTCTTGCAGTTACAAATGCTTGTCATAAACATGGTGCAATCGTAAAAGTGATTTTTGAGATCGATTACATAACACAGGAAGCCAATATTGTAAGATTGTGCCAAATTTGTACAGAGGTTGGAGTGGATTATGTTAAAACATCAACCGGATTTGGCTATGTAAAACAGGCCAATGGCGATTTTAACTACAAGGGCGCTACGATTCCGGTACTGAAATTAATGAAAAACACTGTTGGTTCTAAAGTGAAAATAAAAGCAGCCGGAGGTGTCCGCACACTCGATCAGTTGCTTGCCGTGAAAGAGGCCGGTTGCGCGCGTAGCGGAGCGACAGCTACAGTTGCTATAATGGAAGAAGCTTTTATCCGTTTCGGCAACTAACATGATATTGCTTTGGAAGATTATCAATTACTGAAGTAGGAGGTAAATCTCTGACAGAGTCCTTGCGTTTTGCCACGGTTGCATCGGCTATTTGTGTAACTCGCATTGGCGCTCAACCCTCTGCCCCAACGCGCCAATAGGTTGAAGAATTTTAGAAAAGAATTAGATTTATGTTGAATAATTTTGGAGGCTAGTGTCTTAATAAATTAAAAAAGTGGTTTGAGTTGAAATTAATTTTTCACAATTTCACCTTCCCAATTTCACTTTGCTTTTTTGGGCTTATTTGTTGCCGCACTCCCACTTGGTACTTTAGCTATGGTATTCGGGAGTATTAGCCTAAGAAAAATAAATGGAAATCCCACTAAATCAATAAGATAAAAATGCTAATCTATTAAAATTGTTTAACCCTCTCCAATTTAGTTAACCGGAGTAAACACCACTGTATCCCAGAAAACTAGTCCGGATGATTTTGCTGTTGCACGGATGGTATGGGTTTCCGTTTTGTCCCATTCAAAAATTCCCCACGAAGTTGTAATGGCAGGATCTGAATTTAGTACAAAGGCAGTGGTCACCCCATCAATAGAAATGGAATAATTAGATTTATCACCACCGCTCCATATATTTCCGGATACCCTATATTTTCCCTTCATAATTTTAGGTGAAGTCAGTTCTATCCACCACCAACCGCTCATACTCAAACAATCGCCATGGAGATTCCAACTTGCAGTGCCTGGTTTATAGTAATACAACATGTAATCCCCGCCCCACTTAATATTTTTAAAAGTATTTTGTCCATCTGACCATCTCATATAGTATTTATCGTAATAATCGCCCTGCTTCAAATCAAAATGGTCAGTTGTTTCCCAGGTAACAATCATTGGTTCGGGCTGAAATACAGGCAAGAGATCCATGATTGCATGAACAGTGCCATTTTTTGCAGGCATGTTAGACTGGTCTAGAATAAAACCTGTATATTTTTTTGTCTTCTTGTCGTAGTTTAGCTTGTAATCGTCTACATCAATAGTAATTGAGATGTAATTATCATATGATAAAATAGGATATGCTTTAGTTTCCAGATAATTCAGGAAGAAAGTTCCACCCAGACAATGATATTCCATATAGCGGTAGAATCCGTTTTCTATAAATGTTACGCTGTCAGGAGCATCAGTAAAATAGGCAATTAACTGATCGATATCAGTTATACCGTAGCGGTTAAAAGTTGTATCAGGAACAGCCAGAACGGTAAACCGTGTGCGGGCCAGTCTTGTGCCAAACGGAAAAGAAATAATCTGCAGGGTATCTTTAAGCCCAGTTCGTTTCAGACCTTCCGTAAATAAAGAATAATCCGGATTCGATGCCACCATTTCATATACATCGATTGTAACAGGTTCAATTACCTTGTCAATTAAATGGATAACACCATTTGCGCAGGGAATATTCCTTTTAACAATTTTACTTTCTTTATTTAAAATGATATCCGACAGAAGGAATTCTGTAACCAGGTAATCACCTAATGCATTTGTATCACGAAGTGCACCCCGACCAATATCATCTGTTTTAATTTCCTTGGGAATAAGGTGGTTAAACGCCAATTTTTTCAGAAACTCCGGACTTAATTCTTCAAATGAACTTACTCCCTTTGATGCATAATACTCCTGCATCACGGAATCGTTTGGAAGAAAGAGAGTATAAGGTCCTCTCACGCTCATAAGGCTAATAAGGTCAACACTTTCAAGAATTTTTTCAAATTCCGAGTATTGGGGATTTGTATTAATGTATTCAGCAATTAATTGTGAGGTTGTTTGCGTCTCCCATAAGACGGTTTCGTCTTTGCAACTATTGATAATAAAGGAAAGAAGAAAGAAGCATAAAAAAAACGTCAGGAAGTGTCGGATAGTTTTTTTCATTTAAGGAATTATTAGCTGGATTTTTAAGTAGCTCTAATTAATGCTCTTAAAACCCCCTGGACAGAGTTTTTAAGTGTCCTAAATTAGATATTAATTTTTTCATTAACAATTATGCTTTATGCCTTTTCAAAAACCAAAACCCCATTCTGTCCTCCAAACCCAAAGGAATTGGAAATAGCAGCTTTAATATTGACATTTCTAGCAATATTTGGAACGACATCCAGATCGCATTCCGGATCTTTTGTTTCATAGTTTATAGTTGGAGGCAGAATTCCGTTATATAATGAAAGAACGGTTGCTGCAGCTTCAATTGCTCCTGCGGCACCCAGAGCATGGCCAATCATTGATTTGGTTGAACTTACCGGAATATTCCTGTTTTCAAAGGCTTTTTTTATTGCAAGGGTTTCTGTTTTATCATTAACAACTGTCGATGTCCCGTGAGCATTGATATATCCGATATCCGTCAGTGCTAGTCCTGCATCTTTAACTGCAAGCTGCATGGCTGCTGCAGCCCAGGTTCCGTTTGGCTCAGGTGCGGCAATACCGTATGCATCTGCAGTCATTCCAAACCCACTAAGGTATGCTAATGGTTTTGCGCCTCTTTTTTCGGCATGTGCAAAAGTTTCTAGAACCAGAACGCAGGCTCCTTCAGCCATTACAAAACCGTCGCGGTTCAGATCAAATGGTCTGCTGGCTTTTTCAGGGAATTCATTGAAAGATGAAAGAACCCCCATACTTGAGTAGGCATCCAGAACCATGGGAGTCATTGTGGATTCTGCACCACCAGCCAGAATTACATCAGCCATTCCTCCCCTGATTAATCCAAGGGCAACTCCTATGGAATGAGTACCAGTAGTACAGGCAGCAGAAATTCCCAAATTTGGCCCGTATATTCCAAGCGTCATGGCAACATTACACGCCGGCATATTGGGTATAATCCGAGGAACAGTCAGTGGATTTATTGAACCGGGACCCATCTTCGAAAATCGTTGGTATTGCTCCTCAAGATGGTTGTAATCTCCAGCGGCTGAACCTATTACACATCCGATTCTGAGCCTGTCTTCATTATCAAGGTTTAAGCCGGCATCTTTTAATGCTTCAATTGCGGCACTCGAAGCGAATTGCGAGAAGCGTGCCATTTTTCGAGCCTCTTTCCTGTCAAAATAATCTTCAGGTTTGTAGTTCAGAACCTCCGACCCAATTTTTGTCTTATGTCCCGCCGGATCAAATGCCTGAATGGTTTTTATTCCTGATTTGCCTGATATTAGCGAATTCCAGAAATCATTACGATTACATCCAATGGATGTGAAAACTCCGATTCCGGTGACAACAACTGCTCTGTTTTTATCCATCTGGGCTTCAGGTTCTAAGTGAAAAAATAAATTGTTCGCCTCTAAAGATACGAAAGATGGGCAAATAGACTATTTCGCAGGATAATAAAAATTATTAAGGTGAAAACACACACTTCGACAGGCTCAGTGTAAGACTTCGACAGGCTCAGTAGAAATCTTTTACATTTTAAAAAATGAATTACCCCGAGGCAGAGCTATTGAGGTATCAAATGGAATTCTTATTTTCCGACCCAGAGGATCGGGTAATTAATCCACTTCCTTCTCGTCCGCCGAAGCAGAGTGCGAATCAAACCTGTCAGGTCTCAGACATGACAGGTTTGATGATTAAATTTTCACTCTTTGTCGATAATTTCTAGGCGACAGACCCATTTTTTTCTGAAAATCTTTCGAGAAATAATAAGGGTCTGTATATCCCAGATTAAATGAAATCTCTTTTATTTTAAGCTTGCTGAGATCCAGATATTCGCAGGCTTTGCTAATTTTCAAGTGAGTGAAATAACTCAGAGGACTATATCCGGTTTTTCTGCTGAAAAGAGTTGTAAAATAGGATGGCGAATAACCTGAAACATCAGCTATTTCATTTAGGCTTAACTTTCTGCTTAGACTTTGATTCATGAGCTGTATAGCCTTACTTATACCCGGATTCTGTTCTTCCAATATATCGTCACTGTTTTTGCTCGCATACAGAAAGGTTGCCAGTAGATGCCCGAAACAAAAATTTATATAAATATAATTTGCATTATAAAACCCTTTTGTAAGATTGTTAAATAATTCATCAAAAAGCATGATCCGGTTGGCAACCATGTTATTTACTGAAGGAATCAGATCGCGAATCACGGTAAAATCTTTTTCCATTATTCTTGCTTTCTCACCGTTGAATTTACAGGTCAAAAACGTAGATTGACCAGCCCGCTCCGTCTGAATTTTAAAAATGAATCCCTCTGGAATAATACAAAACTGATTCTGAATGAATGGTACCATATCATTGGAGATTTGTATAATTCCACCGCCTTTAGTACAATAAATCAACAGATGATGGTCTAAAACAGTGTGATCCGACCAGAGAGTATCTTTATCAATCATCATTTCTGTGAGTTCACACAAATACAAATCTTTGGTTAGAGGATTCTGCTGCTGTTCCGTAATCAGATTCGCAGGAAGTCTGTAATATCGTTTGTTAGTAATCATAAAACCTGCGTATTTTGAGAGATTCGGATAATATTATGACTAAAAAACGTGATTCCCACGCTAATAAAAAAGTAATATATTACATCTTTATCAAAGAAAACACTATTTTTTTAACTTTTCATTGTGGTTAGATTTAAATTTTTAAAATTAAAAATCATCTATAGAAATGAATGAAATTCTAAAACAACTTTCGGATTGCATTGAATTTGGCAAAATAAACATGGCATCTCCATATCCTCCTCAGATGAAAGGGCAGGAAGGTGCTGATGAGTTAACTGCCAAAGCACTCGAACAGGGAATTAATCCACAAGATGTATTAACATTAGGATTAATGCCCGGAATGGAGCGTATTGGAATAAAATTTCGTGAGAATAAAGTGTTTGTCCCGCAAGTTCTTATGTCGGCCAAGGCAATGAGTACGGCAATGCTCCATTTAAGACCCCATTTTCTATCCGGAGCAGCAAAACAAAAAGGCACTTTTATTATTGGAACTGTTATAGGGGATCTTCACGACATTGGGAAAAACCTGGTAGGAATGATGGTTGAGGGCAGTGGATATAAGGTTATTGATCTTGGCACCGACGTTAGTTCAGAAAAATTTATTGCTGCGGTTAAGGAACACCCGGGTGCTGTGGTTGGACTGTCTGCCTTACTCACAACTACTATGGTGAATATGGAAAAAATCACAATTGAAATAAAAGCCGCAGTTCCTGGAACCCTTGTTACCATAGGTGGCGCACCGGTTACTTCAGATTTCTGCAATAAAATCGGAGCCGACGGCTATGCGCAGGATCCACAGGGGGTGGTTGAGTTTTTGAACAAACAATTAGCATAAGTAACCCAAGCAACAATGAATGGGCTGTCCTTAATAAGAAAAACTTTCAGACTCGAAGAAACTGAAAGAGTTCCCTGGGTACCCTTTGTTGGGGTTCATGGTGCAGAACTGATTGGAGTGGATGCTGAAAGCTATTTGAAATCCTCAAAACATATTGTTGCCGGCATCAGCAAATCTGTTGAATTGTATAAACCAGATGGCATACCTGTTGTTTTTGACCTCCAGCTTGAAGCAGAAACCCTTGGCTGCAAGCTTATATGGAGTAAAGAAAATCCTCCGGCTGTAGTATCTCATCCTTTATCAGAAGGAATTAACCTGAGTAGTTTGCAGATTCCTGAAAAAACCGATGGCAGGTTTCCTGTTGTTTTGGAGGCAACTGCTGAATTGCGAAAGAAATATCCTGACATTGCCTTGTATGGACTAATTACCGGCCCTTTTACACTCGCTTTACACTTAATGGGAACGGAAATCTTCATGAAGATGTTTGAAGATCCAGATACAGTGCAAAAGGTAATGGACTTTTGCTCCCGGGTAGGAATGAAACACGCTGAGTTGCTTATAGAGGCAGGTTGCGATGTTATTGCCGTTGTTGATCCAATGACCAGCCAGATTGACCCGCAATCATTCGAAACATTCGTTAGTCAGCATGTTAAAAATATCTTCGATTTAATTCGTATCAGGAACAAATTCAGCGCCTTCTTCGTTTGCGGTCATGCCCAGCAGAATATTGAAGTGATGTGCGACTGCCATCCAGATAATATTTCCATCGATGAAAACATTCCCCTGGATTTTGTTAAGGAGATCGCCTTGTCTAAAAACATTAGTTTTGGAGGGAATCTTAAGCTTACCGTTGTATTGCTCATGGGTGATACTGAGGATGTGAGACATGATACACTAGCTTGCTTAGACCTTGGTGGAAAAAAAGGATTCATCCTTTCACCTGGTTGCGATTTACCAATGGCCACGCCGGTAGCAAATATACAGGCAGTTTCCGAGCTGATTTACAATCAGTACTTGCAGGATGTTACCCGAAATCTTGAAAAAAAGGATTCTAAACTTGATATCCTCAACATGAGAGATTATGGTAAGTCGGATAAAGTTATTGTTGATATTGTTACTTTGGATTCCGAATCCTGCGCACCTTGCCAGTATATGGTTGAAGTAGTGAAGAGAATCGCTCCTCATTTTGAGGGAGTGGTAGAATGGCGAGAGCATTCAATAAAAAAAATGGAAGCTGTGTCATTTATGTCGAGCCTGATGGTTAAGAATATTCCAACTATTTGTATCGATGGAAAGATTGCATTTGTTTCTCAAATTCCGCCTCAAAGTCAGTTAATTGAAGCGATTCAAAAACGCATCAATGAAAAAATTAAACTTAAAATAAGGTCAAAACATAGCGAAATTCTTATCCTGGGAGAAACTGAAGAGGAATGCAAAGAATTAAACAAACTTGTTAAACGTGCTATCGCCGAACTCGGCAAGAATACTCAGATATCTGTAATTACCGATAAGGAACAACTCGCATCTTTTGGTGTTAAAAGAGGACCTGCAACTATTCTAGTCAATTATAAGCTGAAATCAGAGGTAATCATACCTTCACTTGACGTTATAAAAGAATGGATTAAAGATGTTTAACCGTATTGTTATCAGAGTATTTTGCCATTAATAAGTTAAGTCTAAATCAAATAGATTAAAATCCACCTATGAGTAAACTAATTCAGGAAATAGAAAAAGGCCGCATCCTTGTATCGGACGGAGCCTGGGGCACATTTCTTCATAAAAAAGGGCTCAAACCTGAAGAATGCCCGGAAATGTGGAATATTGAGCGTCCGGAAGATGTTCTGGATATTGCAAAAAGCTACATTGAAGCCGGAGCAGATATGATTGAAACAAACAGTTTCGGCGGAAGTCGCTTCAAACTAGCCAATTATGGCCTTGAGGATAAAGTAACTGAACTAAACCGAAAAGCTGCTGAAATAAGCCGGAAAGCCGCCGGTCCGGATCGTTTTGTTCTGGGTTCCGTTGGCCCAACAGGTAAGCTTCTCATTATGGAAGAAGTTACCGAAAATGAACTCTATGAGGCATTCCGTGAGCAATCCATGGCTCTAGAAGCCGGAGGTGCTGACGCTATAGTTATCGAAACCATGACCGATCTGGAAGAAGCCAGAATTGCAGTTAAGGCGGCCAGAGAAAATACCAAATGTGATGTGATTTGCACGATGACATTTGATAAAATCCTTAGTGGAGAGTTTCGTTCAATGATGGGAATATCCCCTACAGAAATGACCAATACCCTTATTAAAGCGGGAGCCTCTGTAATAGGTGCTAATTGTGGAAATGGAATTGCTGATATGATTGGAATTGTTAAAGAAATCAGGCTGACTGATCCTTTCATCCCGATTCTTATACATGCAAATGCAGGTATGCCCATATTGGCTGATGGTAAGACTTGCTTCCCTGAAACTCCTGAAGACATGGCAGGTTGGGTGAAAGAAATTATTGAAGCCGGTGCAAACATTATTGGTGGTTGTTGTGGAACCACACCAGATCATATCTGCAAGATTAATCATGTTGTAAAATCATTGTAAACCAATGCTTTCAATTCCCCTCCATCTGGTAACAGGATTTCTAGGAAGTGGGAAAACTAGCTTTTTAATACATTATATAGAGCGGTTTGGGAAGGACAAAAAGATCGGTATTGTTCAGAATGAATTCTCGTCTTCCAGTGTGGATGGTGAAATTATCCGAAAAAAAACTGGAAGTTACCGAATGCTTGAAATTAATAATGGTTCCGTTTTTTGTGTTTGTTTGCTGGGCGAGTTTGTAAGTTCTCTTGCTGCATTTATCGATGATAACTCCCTGGATGAAATCATTATGGAAGTTTCCGGAATGTCTGATCCTATAAGCATTGGACAGATTTTTCAATCCCCTGAACTGAAAAATAAAGTATTTCTGGGCTATTCCTGGGCTATCGTTGATGCCAGGAACTTTTATAATTTGACTTCAATTCGTTCCCGTATCGAACGCCAGATCCGCATTGCAGATACCATTGTGCTAAATAAAACTGATCTTGCCGGAAATGGAATTGAGCTAATTATTTCTGATTTAAAAAAGATAAATCCATTTGCATCAATTATCAGAAGCACATACGCCAAAATCCCGTTTGATAAGGAAAAGAAAGATTTGAAATTCTTTCTTTCAAAAGAAAATACCGATAGTTACAAACCTGATTTACAATCTTTTGTACTAAAAAGCAGTCGTATCATTGATTTTGAAAACCTAAGGAAATTCATTGACGATTTAAAAAGCGACATAATCAGAGTTAAAGGATATGTGAACACCGGAAAAAAACAAAAGTATTTAGTACAGGGATGCTTTGATTATTATACTTTTGAGGAGGTTGAATGGTTCGCTGAAATAACTCAACTGGTTATACTGGGCATTATTCCTAAAAATGTGGACTACAATCAGAAATTTGAAACATTTTGTGACAAATGATGAAAGAATTTAGCTTTCGTTTTGATGAACTGAAAATTGATATTCCTCTGATTCATGAGGTTTTAGGCTATAGTGAAGGGAATCTGCCTGAGCCTTTTAATTTATACCTTGAGGAAGCTTTGAATGAAGCTGAAAAACTCGAAGATATAAAAGCCTGTTTTCGGATTGTTGCAAATGTTTCAATTGATCAGAAAAACCGCATTGCATCGGCTGAAGGACTTGATTTCAACGTGGGAAAAACAGTGTGCTCAGAACTTGAATCCTCTGAAAGTCTTGCATTCTATATCTGTACCGCCGGGAAATTAATCAGCGAAAAATCGGCAACACTTATAAAAGGTGAAGACCCTGTTTTAGGCTATGTTTATGATGTACTGGGTAGCGCAATCGCAGAAGCTGCGGCAGATTCAATCCAGTCTTATATAAAAAATGAAGTTTTGAATTCCGGAAAAAAAATTACCAACCGATATAGCCCCGGATATTGTAATTGGAGCGTCATCGACCAGCATAAATTATTTTCATTGTTCGACGAATCACCCTGTGGTGTGAGTTTGACACATTCGGCACTTATGCATCCCGTTAAATCAACAAGCGGTATAATAGGTATAGGAACTGATGTAAAATACCGCGATTACCAATGTACTTTGTGTTCGAGTGTGAATTGCGTGTACAGGAGAGTCAAAGGGCATTAATTAAAATAAATATCTATGAACGAATTTAATGACCGTGCCCGTGAGTGGGACAATAATCCAATCCATATTAACCGTTCCGTTGCAATAGCAGCCGAATTAAAAAAGATATTACCACTTGGACAATCTCTTAAGGCTCTTGAATATGGAGCTGGAACAGGTTTGTTAAGTTTTCAGCTTAAGGATATTTTTGAAGAAGTTGTTTTAATGGATAATTCACAGGAAATGATAAAAGTCTGTGAAGAAAAAAAAGAATACTATAAAACCAAGCACTTCAGACCATTGTGGTTTGATCTTGAACATAGCGATTTTAATGAGAAGTTCGATGTAATTTATTGCCAGATGGTGTTACACCATGTCGTTAATATAGAGTTGATCCTGAATAAATTCAGTTCCATGCTTAATCCTGGGGGAATTCTGGCAATAGCAGATCTCTACCCTGAAGACGGCTCTTTTCACGGCTCTGAAGTTAAAGTGCATCATGGTTTTGATCCGGAATTACTCTCCGCTACACTACTTCAAAAAGGGTTTTCAAAAGCTGAACATTCAAATTGTTTTACGATAAACCGTGCTGACGGACTGAATTACCCGGTTTTTTTGCTGACTTCAGAGAAATAAGGCAAAAAAAAAGCGACCGAAGCCGCTTTCTCAATACTAAATAAATCAAACCCTATGAATTTTAATGTCTAAATTTGTGGTGATTGTATTTGTATTTGAAATCGTAATTGTGTCTGTAACCATTTTTGTTAACAATTACTCCACCATCACAACCACTTGCAGAATAATCAATTGTTGAAGTGCCTGTTTCACTGTTGGTAAGCTCAACTATTCCATCGATAATCACCCAACGCCATTTGTAATCTGTGCAATGAACCATTACCAAAGGCTCAATGATTTCTCTGGTATAGGTCTGACCTAATACATTTGTACCATTAGCTGAACCTGTGATTAGAATGGTGTCATTTTGGGGACTAAAAGTTCTGATAATCTCACGGACATGGCTTGCTTCGCGGGTCATCATAACTGTGTCGTTGAAAATAACTTTTCCACATACAAGTTCAATACCTAATTCCAGATGATTTTCAGAATTCAAACCCAGGTTTGTCCGTGTTTTGGTTCCTTCTATCTTAACTCCGTTCATAAAGAAATTATTAAAAGCTACGATGTGCTTTGAACCCTGAACAAACCAACGATCAGTAACGGTAACAATGATCTGGCCTGAGCGGGTAATTGTATCTCCATTAAATACAATTGAACAACCGGAACCGAAATCCATTGTAACAACTTTAGGAAAGCTGGTTGAATCGGGATGATCTACGCTTACTGTATAGCAAAAACTTTCTTCGGTTGATTTTAGCGTGGATGTAGAATAAGAGTTGTTATCCAGGGTAGTGATTTCGGTGGATACCAGATTGTCGACTTCTTCATACAAAGCATCAGCATACGCTTCATCTTGTGCAAGTGATAAGTCAGAAGCAGAAATACTGCCGTCTTTTTCTTTTGAACATGACTGAGTAAAAATCAAGGTAGACATAGTAATAGCCATCAGGCCAAAAATTGCAATTCTTGTTTTCATAATCGTTCGTATTTATTAATAAAATTTGTTTGAAAATTATTTTTGTGATCGTCTGGTCTTTTGATGACAGAATAACAAAAAGGTTTAATGGGGGACAAAAAAAAATGCACGGTTTGTGCAATTTTTAAATTTTTAAACCAAGAAGAAACCAGAATCAGCCCCTCTTACTTATCTCCTGAAGAGCTGAGTGATTGAGGAGAGTAATCTCTTTTACATCCAGTTTTATCAAACCATCTTTTTCAAACGTTTTTAATAGTTTCACTACACTTTCAGTTGAGATTCCCGCGAAATCCGCTAGATCTTTTCTTGATAAGAGTTGAAAAATGGAGTCATTTTCAGGTTTCAGGCTTTCAATATATAATAAGGTGTCGGCCAAGCGACCGTTCATTTGTTTGTACATCAGATTTCGCACAACATTTAAAAGATCAGTATTTTGTTCGCAATACCTTTTAATAATGCTAAAACCAAACATCCCGTTTTGTTTTATAACTTTGGAAATAGCATCTTTTTCAACCAAAAATACATGGCAATCAGTTATTGCGATTGATGAATAATTAAAAGTATTCTTGGAGAAAATTGCTGAAAGGCCAACAAACTCGCCCGGTTTAATAATTCGTAAATTAAAATCTCTGCTTTGATCACCCTCAAGATATTGCCGGGCAATTCCGTTGATTACAAAAAGCACATACGATGCAAAAGCACCTTGTTTGGTAAGATTATCGCCTTTACGAAAAAGCACCTGAGTCTTGCTTGCTCGAACGAGCTCAATCTCCTCCTGTGAAAGCAATTGAAAACACGGTGCTTCTATATCACAAATAAAATCTTTGTCTGTTTCTAATATGGTTTTCATGCTATACCCTTCTAATAATCTGCATAAAGTTAATTTAAAACAATTAATAAACTGTCGGAATTCAATTCAAAGCTTGTCCGATGAACACCTTAAATATAATATTTCCACCTAAATACACTGTAATTTTGCATTCATATTAAATACATAAAAATATGTTGTATACAAATTTAAAACACATCGAATCAGCTGATGCGCATAAAAAAATCATCAGCGAAAATGAAAATGTAATGGTAATATGTGGCAGAATGGGTCCAATGTGTATTCCGGTTTATGGAATTGCTGAAGAACTGGAAGGTCAATATAACCAAGTGAAGTTTTGCGACATGGAGTTTGATAATCCCGAATCACATATAATACGCACTATTCCTGAAGTCAAGGGTTTTATGGGGATACCTTTCACCATCTATTATAAAAATGGAGTTGTTGTTAAGGCCACATCCAGCATTCAAACCAAAGAACAGGTAATATCCATCCTTGATAAAGAATTTTCAGCTTAAGAAAAGATAAACCAATGAATTTAGCCAGTCATTTTGATGTTATTATTGTAGGTGCAGGTCCAGCGGGACTTACAGCAGGAATTTACGCTTCCCGCGCCCGTTTAAAAACCTTAATTCTGAACGAAGGGACAGTAGGTGGACAAATGGTGCTCACTCATGAAATAGCCAATTACCCAGGGGTAGAAAGTATCAGTGGATACCAATTGTCGAATATCATGAAAAAACAGGCACTGTCATTTGGTTGCGAAATCAAGTCCAACATTACTATTCGCAGTATTGATTTAGAGGGAGAAGTTAAAACTCTGTACCTGTCAGATGGTGAAATATATACTGCTGATGCTGTTATCCTCTCGCCAGGAGGGAGATCAAGAAATTTAGGAGTTACAGGGGAAAACTCTTTTAAGGGGAAAGGAATATCGTATTGTGCAACCTGTGATGGTGACTTCTTCACCGATAAGGAAATTATGGTTGTTGGAGGTGGCAATTCAGCACTTGAAGAGGCTGTTTCACTAACTCGCTATGCAAGTAAAGTGACCATTCTACATCAGTTTGACCATTTTCAGGCATTTGAGCACGCAATAGAAGAAGCTACAAATAACCCCAAAATACATTTCAGGATGAAATCAGCAATAACAGGGTTTTTTGGTACGGAAAATCTGGAAAGTGTTACTATAAAAAATCTTAGTACCGGTTTGACTCAAAACTTCAAGACTGATGGTGTATTCATTTTTATCGGGTATGTACCAAATACTGAATTTTTGAAAGATAAAATCCATTTGAACCAATGGGGTGAAATACTTGTTAAGCCTGATATGTCAACAAATATTGAAGGCGTTTATGCTGCCGGAGATAGTATTGTAAAACGTTACAGACAAGTAACAACCGCAGTGAGTGATGGAACAATTGCTGCACTAACCGCATCATCATTTTTATATGAGCGTAAAGCAAAGCCAGAACTTATCCTACAGTCTTGATATTGCAGCAACCAATTTATTGTATTAGAAAAAAACTCATAAAAAAATATAAATGCAAACCACACTTATTGTAAGTATCATCGTAATTAGCATTTTCGCCTTCCTGATTTTGAGAGCTCGTGCAGCTATGAAAAATATTCCACAGGTTGCCGATCATCAAAAAATTCTAATTCTTACCGATAAAAATATCCAGCAACAGCTAAAAAATAAATTGGTACTTGCCGACTTTTGGGCAAGCTGGTGCGCTCCATGCAGAATGATGGCAACGGTTCTTAATGAAGTAGCTGAAGAGTTAAGCGGAAACTCCAATGTTGCTAAAGTAAACATTGAACAATATCAATCGCTTGCTCAAAAATACAGTGTCAGAAGTATTCCAACACTTATTCTTTTCAAAAACGGTATTGAAGTAGACCGATTTGCAGGTGTCAAAACAAAGGATTACCTTTTAAAACAAATTCAGAAACATTCCTAAAATAAATTCTTCTAGAATAATAAATTATCTAAATTGCATTAACCAAACAATTAAAAAAATGAAAAAAAACATGGGTACTGTTGACAAGGCAATAAGAATTATAATTGCTCTTGTAATTGCTGTTCTTGCGTATATGAAAGTAATTGAAGGAACACTGGCAATAGTTCTTCTTGTATTTGCAGTAATTTTTGTTGCAACAAGTCTTATGAGTTTCTGTCCACTTTATTCGTTTTTTGGATTTAGTACCGAGAAGAAAAAATAATTTTTAGAAGACATTACTTTTTTCGGACAAATTAAAAATAAAATAAAAACCCGCCAATTCCGTCTCAAAAACGAAATTGGCGGGTTAAAAAATATTACCTAGCTCTTTTTTTCTCCGGTACTTTTATCTTTACCTCCTTTTGAAATACTATCTCTCATGTTAGTATCCGACTCAATATTTTTGAATTTATAATAATCCATAATACCAAGATTTCCCTTTCTGAATGCATCAGCCATTGCAAGTGGGATTTCAACTTCAGCCTCTATTACTTTGGCACGTGCTTCCTGAGCTTTGGCTTTCATTTCCTGCTCAAGTGCAACAGCCATCGTCCTTCTGCCCTCTGCTTTTGCCTGTGCAATGTTTTTATCTGCATTAGCCTGATCCATTTGTAGCACAGCTCCAATATTTTTACCGATATCAATATCGGCAATATCGATAGACAAAATCTCAAATGCAGTACCAGCATCCAGTCCTTTATCGAGAACTACCTTAGAAATTTTATCCGGGTTCTCCATTACTTCCTTGTGGTTTGTTGCAGAACCAATTGAGGAAACAATACCTTCCCCTACCCTTGCAAGAACGGTCTCTTCACCAGCACCTCCGACAAGTTGTTTGATGTTGGCGCGAACAGTTACTCTGGCTTTGGCAATCAACTGTATACCATCTTTTGCAACTGCTGTTACAGGTGGTGTATTAATTACCTTTGGGTTAACCGACATTTGCACAGCTTCAAAAACATCACGACCTGCAAGATCTATCGCAGTCGCCATTTTAAACGACAAATCTATGTTTGCTTTGTTTGCTGAAACCAGCGCGTTTACAACTCTTTCCACATGTCCGCCTGCAAGAAAATGGGCTTCCAGATCATTACGGTTCAGATCGATACCTGCTTTGGTTCCAACAATAAGTGCTTGCACAATTGCTCCTGGTGGCACCTTCCTCCAACGCATAAAAATCAACTGAAGTAATGAAATATGAACTCCCGAAACAAGGGCTCTGAACCACAGTCCAATGGGAATAAAGTAAAAAATAATCCACAAACCTATAAGGGATGCGGCGACAATAATAACAATTTCAATGTCCATAATGTTCTATTTTATTGGTTTTACAATGATTTGTGATCCGTGAATTTTTACTATTTCAACAGGTGTGCGAGGATCAAGAAAACCTGCAATTGATTTAGCCTCAAAAACCTTACCGTTGTTTAATTTGATCATGCCCACTGGTGCCAAACGCCCAATAGATTCGCCCTTATCGCCCTCGTGAATATCGTCAAGGCCTGATTCTTCAGACACATTGCTGTCGATATTGGTGTTTAACATCGCTCCCTTCCATGTCTTTGCCCTAAGCGAAAACATAAAAATTATCAGTGAACAAACTAGTGTGAATAATAATACCAAGGATCCAACTTTGGTTCCAAACCTCTCAAAGGCCAGATAAACACCTGAGATTGTCATTATTACCGCACCAATAAGGGCAATTGTGATTCCTGGAAGTAACAACAACTCCACCAGAAACAAAAAAATCCCCAATAAAATGAGTATGATTACCGCTGTCATGAACTTGTTATTCTATTAAAGCTTTAAGATTTCTTTTTACCAAAGCAATCTGCATAGGCTGCAGTTCTGTTTTTACACCTTTTTTTACTTCACACTTTCCCTTGTAATGGGTAATGGTTGCACACTGCTCAGCCTGTTCAGATGTGTGATCACAAACTTCTACAAGGCTTTTTATGACGAATTCAAATGTATTATATTCATCATTATACAACACGAGAAAATGAGCCTCGGCGCTTTGAGATGACTTAGAAGTACTAAAAATTGGCTTTATGTGTAATTTCTGATTCATTGTTCCATGAAATTATTCAAATTTAGTAAAAAAATGTCATTCCGACAATTCAAAAACTCAAAGTGAAGGAATTCGAATCGTTACTTTAATGCTTTTAATGACTATTGAGTTTTAGAATGTGCAATTACTTTTCCAACTCTACTACCTTTCCTACAGTCAGCTTTTGTCCGTCAAACCAGGCTACAATAAATGCTTCAGGAAAACCATTTCTTCTGACTTCCTCGAGAGCAATTTTTGCATTTTCATAATTCGTAAACCGGCCGGCATAATACTTTTTCAATGCCTTTCCAGTAACAGGCTCGAACGTAACCGGCGTGATTCCTCCAAAAGCAGTCCATTCTGGATTTTGACTTAATACAGCCAGCTGAATTTTGTAATACGCACCTGAAGGCATTTTTACATCTTCCGGAAAGGGATTTGCCGGTGAATATGATGATTTGCCTTTAATTTCAAACTGTTTAATACTATTTCCAGCAGACTTCACTGTTGAAGGAGCTGCTATTACAGTGGTTTCAACGGGAATTACTGTCGCAGTCGCGGTAACCATAGGAGTTTCAATAGGTTTCACATCAGACTTGATGGGTGCTGGTGGCAAAACTACAGTGGTTGCGGGCTCTGAAGGTTTATATTTATACACAGTAATATTATTTATAATCGTGTCCTTTTCAATTGTTTCCGTTACTTTTTTTGTTTCAGTCTTTCCATTTTCCATTTGCTTCACCTTCAAATAATATTCATCTGCTTGGGTTTGGAACTCTGTTGATCCTTTTTCCCATGAAATAATTTTCTTTTGAATGTTCCATCTTTCATCAGGTTCAGGAATATTTTTGACCTGCACCCTTGCTTCACGGGCTAATCTGGAAAGAGAATCTGCCTTAAATTGCTGATCAAGTGCGAGTTTTAGGTACTTTCTATATTCAGCAGGCATTTCCATTCTCACATCTTCCTTTTTTGGTCTGTTTGCAGCAGCCAATATCGGAGCTGGAGCTGTTTTAGGCTCAGCGCTTGCAAGCATATCTTCTGAACTCATGTCAACCATATCGGGAATGGCTTCAATCCCTCCAAACCTGCCTATTTTCTTCAGCTCTGCCGGATCAACTTTAGTAACCAGCACCTTAGGCTCGTGAATTCTCAGCATATATGCAGTGATCATAGAATCAAGACCTTGTCTGTCGGTAATTAGCATAATGCTTCCCATATCGGTACCCGGGATCATCAAATATTCATTATCGGGGGAATTTATAGGAAAACCAAGGTTTATTGGGGGTGTCCAGCTATTTCTTTCTGAATCATAATGCGATTTGAACAAATCGAAACCGCCCATGCTGCTGTGACCCATTGATGCGAAAATCAGGTCTTTCCCAATGGGATCATAATATGGCATTATTTCATTATAATCGGTGTTAAGCGCCTCGATGGCAATTGGTTCCGAATATTTTTTACCATTTCCGGTCTTTACAATATACAATTCGGAACCTCGTTTTTTGTTTTTTCCAGTTCCTGCAAAAATTAGAAAATCTCCTTTTTCCATATTTCGGGGGATAAACATCAAATTGGTTATGTCTTTAATACCATCCTGAGTTGGCAACAGCTCTGAAGGTTTTAAGGATAGTGTTCCTCCGGGAGCTCTAAGTTGCTTGATAAACGAGGAATCCCTGAATGAAAAAAGTGAAGATGCAAGAATATCCACCTGATTATACGAGCTTGTCAATGAAATAGCATTTCCCGACATTTCTGAATGTCTGGCTGATAAAAGTTCTTTTTCTTCTGCTTTTGTAGCAATATCTGCAAACTGACTATATGCCTTTTTTGCCTGTGGAAACTGGTAATTCCGGGTATAGGCATCTCCAAGATAATAAAAGACCTGATAAGGAACTGTTGCCTTCGATGATGAAAAATCAAGATACTCAATGGCTTTTGAAATATCCTTATTCATCTCTAACAGCGATAATCCACAGTAATAACTGAATAAGCCATCTTTAGGATACCTTGCCAGTAAACTCTGATATTGGGTCAGAGCCTCTTTATAATTACCTGCCTGAAAGCTTTTAGCAGCCTCCGTCTTTAAATCTGACGTATTTTTGTTTTCATACTGAGCATTCAGAATTGCGCTAAAACTGAATATAAAAACGAATACTACTCCCCTAAAATCTAAGAACCGATTTCTGATCATGATACTTGCCTGCTTTAAAATAAATTGATTGAGACTATAAATAATTCTGGTAAAAATAGCATAAAGTATGAAGCCTGTTAGAAAAACTAATTAACAAGGAAAACGGTTTTTGTTTTCCCTAGAAATTAAATAAAAATCTCATGTTCACATAATCGAAATTGTTAATAAACATTGGAATAACCTAAGCGCATTTTCGACTTGAATTTGTACATTTACAATCCTTTAATTAACACACATGACTTTACTGAGAGTTGGTGATAAAGCACCTGAATTTAGCGGTATTGATCTGTACGGCAAGATTATAAGTCTTTCTCAGTTTAATGGCAGGAAACTGGTTTTATACTTTTACCCGAAAGACAATACTCCAGGCTGTACTACTGAAGCTTGTAATCTTAGAGATAATTATGATGAACTTTTAAATAAAGGTTATGGCGTGATTGGTGTAAGTGCCGATAGTCCTGCTTCACATCTTAAGTTCATTCAAAAATTCAGCCTCCCCTTTTCTCTCATTGCCGATGTGGATAAAAAAATCATTAAAGATTATCAGGTTTGGGGTGAGAAAAAAATGTACGGAAAGACTTATGATGGGATTTTAAGGAAGACATTTGTGATCTCCGAAAAAGGAATTATTGAAAAAATTATTGAAAAAGTAAAAATAAATGAACATAGCAGGCAGATTTTTGAAGATTAGAAACATTAATAGGAAAAAAGCAATATGAGCAAAGAAAAAAAAGCAGCGGTAAACGTTAATACTGAAAAGCTGAAAGCTTTACAACTTACCCTAGATAAGATTGAAAAAGGTTATGGAAAAGGATCCATTATGAGAATGGGTGATAGTGTAATTGTTGATATACCTGCTATTTCAACCGGCTCAATCGGCCTTGATGTGGCTTTAGGTATTGGTGGTTTACCACGTGGAAGAGTTATTGAAATATACGGACCTGAATCATCAGGTAAAACAACACTTGCAATTCATGCAATCGCCGAAGCTCAGAAAGCAGGCGGTATAGCCGCTTTCATAGATGCTGAACATGCTTTTGACAGGTTTTACGCTGAAAAACTAGGCGTTGATATTGAAAATCTCTTGATTTCCCAACCTGATAATGGCGAACAGGCACTCGAAATTACCGACCACCTGATTCGTTCGGGTGCCGTTGATATTGTTGTTATTGACTCCGTTGCAGCCTTGACACCTAAAGCTGAAATCGAAGGTGAAATGGGCGATTCAAAAATGGGATTGCAAGCCAGGCTCATGTCTCAGGCACTCAGAAAACTGACCGCTAACATCAATAAAACCAATACTTGTTGCATTTTCATAAACCAGCTTCGTGAGAAAATTGGAGTAGTGTTCGGTAACCCTGAAACTACAACCGGTGGTAATGCACTTAAATTTTATGCATCGGTCAGACTTGATATCCGCAGAACCGGTCAGTTGAAAGATGGTGAGGAAATTAACGGGAACCGAACCAAAGTTAAAATTGTTAAGAACAAACTGGCTCCACCTTTCAGAAAAGCTGAGTTCGATATTATGTACGGTGAAGGCATTTCAAAAACCGGAGAACTCGTTGACCTTGGCGTGGAAAACGATATCATCAAAAAAAGCGGGTCATGGTTTAGTTACGGGGAAACAAAACTCGGACAAGGTCGTGATGGTGTGAAAGCTTTACTTGCAGACAATCAGGAGCTTGCTGACGAACTCGAAGCTAAAATCAGAGAGGTGTTAAAAAGTAAACAGCACTAATTGACCCTAAAACTCAGGTTTTAAACCTAAACAATAATGAAAACAAGACACAAGCTTTAAACCCTGATTTATAGAGGTTTGAAGCTTTTGTCATTTATCCAATCTATTCAATTATGAAACACATTAATAGTATCATCGTTGCGACAGTACTGAGTATAGGACTCATTTCCTGCGCCCAAAACAAAGAATCTTCAGAGCCCGTAGTTGGAAATTTTTCTAATGCCCTGACTCCGGAAGAAATAAGCAATGCGAAACTTACACCGGAATTGCTCTGGAAATTTGGTCGCGTGGCCGATCACCAGCTCTCCCCCGATGGGAAAAATATATTGTATAATGTTACAAGATATGATGCATCTGTAAATAAAAGTCAAACTAAAATATTTAAAATTTCTTCTGAGGGAGGCGACCCAACTGATCTTGGCATTGGTACAAACATGCGTTGGAGACTTGCAAGTAATAAAATAGATTTCATCTCGTCGGAAAGTGGCTCTTCTCAGATCTGGGAAATGGGAATTGATGGGCAAAACAAAGTACAACTTACTGAAATCGATGGCGGAATCAATGGTTTTGAGTTTGCACCTGATGGGAAACATATTTTTTATCTGAAGGATGTGAAAATGGAAAAAACACCCCAGGATATTTACACTGATCTCCCGCTCACAAACGTAAGAATCATCGACGATCTGATGTACAGGCATTGGAATCAGTGGAGCGATTATGCGTACAGTCACATTTTTACCGCTGAACTTGGCAATTCTCCAATTAAAGAAGGAAAAGATATTATGACCGATGAGGCATTTGATTCTCCCTTGTCACCTTATTTTGACCAGACAGAAATCCGTTGGAGCCCAGACTCAAAATTTATTGCTTACACCTGTAAGAAAATGAAAGGCAGAGAATTTGCCGTTAGCACAAACTCAGATATCTACCTTTTCAACACCGAAACTTCGGTAACTGAAAATCTTAGTCAGGGAATGCCGGGCTATGATAAATATCCAGTTTTTAGTCCCGATGGAAGCAAAATTGCCTGGCAAAGTATGTCAACTCCGGGTTATGAAGCCGATAAAGTCAGACTTATTGTGATGGATATCAAGACCAGAGAGAAAAAGGATTTGACCCAAAGTTTTGATCAGGATGTAGCAAACATGCTTTGGGATAAGGATAATACGACCATATATTTCATATCAGGGTATCACGCGGCATTCCAGATATATAAAATCAATACAAGCAATGGTGAAATCAATCCTATTACAAAAGGAAACCATGATTACACAGCTTTTTCATATGCTGAAAATGTTTTAGTGGGAGAAAAAATGACGCTTTCCATGGCTACCGAGGTATTTAGAATTGATCCGGTTTCGGGGGAAGAAACTCAAATAAGCTTTACAAATAAAAACATCTATGATGCTGTAAAAATGGGCAAGGTGGAAGAACGATGGGTTAAAACCACTGATAATAAGGATATGCTCGTTTGGGTTGTTTATCCACCTGACTTTGATCCCGCTAAAAAATATCCCGCTTTATTATATTGCCAAGGTGGTCCACAGTCTGCAGTTAGTCAGTTTTTCTCATTTCGCTGGAATCTGCAGTTAATGGCTGCAAATGAATACATTATTGTTGCTCCAAATCGCAGGGGACTCCCAACTTTTGGTGAAGAATGGAACGCCCAGATATCAGGCGATTATGGCGGACAGAACATGAAAGATTATCTGAGTGCAATTGACAATGTTAGCAAGGAACCTTTTGTAAATAAAGATAAACTCGGTGCTATAGGTGCCAGTTATGGCGGGTACTCAGTATTTTATCTTGCAGGTCATCACGAAGGAAGATTTAAAGCGTTCATTTCACATTGCGGAATCTATAATCTGGAAAGTATGTATGGCTCTACAGAAGAAACCTTTTTCGTAAATCATGATAATGGCGGACCATACTGGGCTAAACCACAACCCAAAGGTTACAGTTTCTCCCCTCACTTGTTTGTTGATAAATGGGATACTCCAATAATGATAATTACAGGGGAAATGGATCTTAGAGTACCATATACCCAGAGTCTTGAAGCATTTAACTCAGCTCAACTCAGAGGGATTCCTAGTAAATTACTTGTATTTCCCGAAGAAACTCATTTCGTTGTTAAACCTCAGAATTCAATTCTCTGGCAAAGGGAGTTTTTTGGCTGGCTGGATAAGTGGCTGAAATAGATATAGACCTTAAGCAACATAGTGAATTTTCAAAATTTGAAAGAATATTATGTTGCTTAAAGAAATATTTTTTATCTTGGTGCTATCATACTTATACAATCTAAAACCAACAAAATTGAACTTCCTGCTGCACCTAATTTTTATTGCTACGTTTATAATTCTATATGTAGTTTCAATCGTTATTCTAAAGCCATTCAGAGTTCATCAAAAGAGGCCAGTATCAACTATTACGCTTAAAGTAAGCTATTTGATTTACCTACTTGCTTTTTTATTGTTAGCTTATCTGGTTTTGTTTTATTCAAGCGTTCCTTCTGAGGATGAAGAAAATCCGGTTGGTAAAAACCCATTCTTGATTTACTACATCACGGTAATTCTCGCATTTTTTATTCCGAATCTTGGAATTATGCTTCGCAGAAAATTTAATAAATACCGCACCAACTATAATCTGGCATTTACCGCAATTAACCTGTTTACCACACTGGTATTGTCCTTTATTATTTACATAATACCATGGGAGTTTTAGAAAAGTAGCTTTTGTGCTTCCCGTATTTTCTCGTCCATTGGCAAACTCGCATCAATCCAGTGAATTTTCGTCCCTTGCTTTTCCATCTTTCTGAACCATGTCATTTGTCGCTTTGCAAACTGATGAATTGCGACATTCAACGAATTGAACATCTCATCATAAGTGATTTTTCCATCAATGTAGCGGCTTAGAAATTTATATTCCAATCCGTAAAACTCAAGTTTTTCAGAACTGATCCCTGAAGCCAGTAAATGTTTTGCCTCTTCTACCATTCCCTGTTCAAGTCGCTGTTTCAGACGATAGGTAATCTTCTCTCTCCTGAAGTTGCGGTCAATATCCATTCCAAAAATAATCGGTTTTATTAGGGGGATTTTTTCATCAGATTCAGGGTGTAATAGAAGGTATTCTTCTATCTCAATGGCTCTGACAAGGCGTTTGCGAATAATCGTGTCGGTGGTATTGTGAACGTTTTTGTATGATTTAAGGCGAAATGATAAAGATTCTACTGTCTCTCCAATTAAATCATTCCTTAAGATTTCATTTATCGGAACCTGAATCAGTCTGTATCCATTTAAAACAGCTTCAATGTAAAGCCCGGTACCACCGCAAAGTACAGGAATTGCATCTTTTTTACTGATTTCCTCGAACACTTTATAGAAATCTCTTTGAAATTGAAAAACATTGTATTCCTCACCGGCATCAACAATGTCAATCAAATGATATGGGACTTGCGAGTCGTTTACCACATAGTCGCTATAATCTTTTCCAGTTCCGATGTCCATCCCTCTGTAAACTTGTCTGGAATCAGCACTAATTACCACACCACCAATTTCATAGGCAAGCCTGGCAGCAAAAGGTGTTTTGCCACTTGCTGTTGGGCCCAAAATGCAAATTAAATTAAAATCATGTAAAGCATTCATTTGGAATGTGAGAATGTAGGAAACAAAAAAAATCGTTTGCGGCTCGCTTTTTATATCAAAGTTGACATGAAAATTTCAGTCCGAGTTCTTTAACAAAAGTAAAATCATCAATCCACCTTATACCCATATTATCACAAACATTTGGAATTTTAATTCTCTTTGTGTTCATGGCAATCTGAAATAGTCAGGAAATATATCTGGTGCATAGTACTTTTGCCAGGCTTGAATGAGAACATTGGCGTCTAAACAATATATATGTACTATTGAACTCATCTATAAATCTGTGCTTCGAGTTTGTGAAAATTATTTACAGGTGTTCCAAGTAATAAACTTGCCTGTGTTGGTTGAACGAATCCACCTCTTAATGCATCTAAAACTACTTGTGTAAAAAGTCGGCTGTTCTTATTAAGCCGCAATAAGTAGGGATTTGGTCCACCTGAATTTAATTTTTGTTTTAATTTAAGTATTGCCTTCTTATCAGCTTCCCATTCTTGAAGCTTGTCGATAGTCACAGAAACTTTGGAAGCAGAAATTTCTTCGCTCATTCGCGCCGATTCTCTTGCCCATTTTAGAACATTTGGGGTTATGTATGCTTTGCCAGCCATTATACTGTCAAAAATACAATTTTCAAGTTCTAATTTGTCAAAATTCTAAAAAATATTATGAGAAATGTCGTCTTTTTAGCATTGCCAGAAACGCTTCTTTATGAGAAACAAGCTCCTTGGAAATGCTCCTCGTAATTGCTGATTTAAGGGCATTTTGTTTAACAACTAACCCGTGAATTCTCAACAACACGAATTTATTTATAAATTATTAACTTTGATGCACAATTAAGCCAGCAGAAATGCAGAAGATAAACGTCCGAAATAAAAAAGCTTATCACGATTACGAAATACTTGACAAATACACTGCGGGAGTGAAATTGCAGGGTACCGAGGTTAAATCTATACGCCTTGGTAAAGTTAGTCTGGTAGAGTCGTATTGCTTTTTTGAGGGCAATGAGTTGTTTGTCAAAGGAATGCAGGTATCTGAATATGCATGGGCCAGTTATAACAGTCACGTGCCAGGCAGAGAACGTAAACTCCTTCTAAACAGGATTGAACTCAAAAAACTCCATAGAAAAGTGAAGGAGAACGGTTTAACTATAGTAACTTTGGGTCTTTTTATCAATGAAAAGGGACTTGTTAAGCTCGATATTGCGCTTGCAAAAGGGAAAAAAGAATACGATAAGAGGGAAACAATAAAATTAAAAGATACCAAGCGACAGACAGACAGGATAGGGAAAATTAAATAATGGCGATACAGAATTCAATGAATATTGGATTTGCTCCTTCAATTTCAAAAACAAACTACCGGGGTTTAAACCCCTCTGGCTTAATGTTGCGAGAAAACTAAAAATCAGCGTTTCTTATTTACTTTTTTTAAAAAATCGCCAACTATTTTTGATCCCATTACCAATAAAACCTACTGCTCAAAGAAGAAATTATTAAGCTCATAAATATCCTGAACCTTAAAATCAAGTTTAAAGTCGAAGTACGCATCAATAGCCTGCAATAATTCTTCAAAGGCAATATAACCATCCTTGTCGATATCAAGCTTTTTGTATTTCTCAGGAATTTCAGTAACCGCTTTTCTAACATAACCTTTGCCAATTGTTTCAAAGTAAGCTTTTACATCGGCTCTGTTCATAGCATCAGATCTTCCAAGCAACTTTGCAAGAAATGCTTCTTCAGTTAAAGTTTTCCCGTCTTTATCAACCCAAACACCTGGATAACTCTCAACTTCCTTATCAAGGTAGTCGGGAATCCCATCCTTATCGCTGTCTATAGGGCAACCCAAGCTGTCAGCAACAATTCCATACGGAGTTCCCGGACAATTATCAACCGGATCCATAATAAAATCGCCGTCTTCATCATCAAACATAACATCATCAATTTCGAGTTCTGCAAACATTTTCTCAATAATCATGGTTTTGGGTTGTGAGAACAGATCGAAATGTAAGCTGAAATAGCTGAATGTAAAATTATCGTTACCTTTTTTCCCAACCACGGTTGTTCCCTTTGAACTTACATTATCAATAAAATCGGAAGACGTAAGATGGATAGACGTTCCCAGACGGCAAGTAACCCGGTCGGAAATTCTGAAATCGAGTCCGGCATCTATAGGGAGAGAAAATGCATTCTGACTGTATTTTCCAAGACCGTTATCCTTTTCAAGCTGTCTAAGGTCGGTTTCAAAAACAAAATCCCGATGCAGAATTGCACTTCCGGGGCTTGATTGTGGAAGGTTTCTGATTGAACCGTCAGACCAGTAATTATAGGGTTCGTTATCAGCATTTAAAAGGTCTGCTTTGGATGTAAACTGGATATTTTCCAATCCCAGAGAAATAAAAGGTTGTAGGAATTGTTGCTTTTTAAAGATGTGGCCGAAACCGTATTCAATATTTACCCCAAAATCAATCAGGCTGGTGCTAAAATTAAGATTCTGCTCCAGATTAGTATATGAGCGCTGATCAGCAGTTAATTGGCCGTAGATTAAAAAGAAATTCGCTTTATAAAACCGGTTTTGATCAACAAATGCGGAGATGTTTACTTTATATGCAAAGTCACCTAAAACAGGATTAACGAAATTGTTTTTTACATCACCATAAAAATTGAAAACTCCGGAACCTACTGATACGACAGGCTTATAAACGGGATTATCAATAGCTACCTCCTGATTCAGAATGCTGTCAATATCTTCCTGAGCTGTAAGGTAGAGCCCTGAACTTATAAAAATGAAGACGAAAAAAAACTTTCTGATTCCTGTCATCCCATATTTTTTTACTATGGGCGAGTTAACTGGATTACCGGTACCACTGGTTGTTAGAGAGCATCAGAGCTTCCTGAACTGTGATCCTTTTTCCATTATTGTAAGCCGAAACGAAAGCTCCTTTTACTGGAGTCTTATCCCAAACATTTACACGGTAGTCGCGGGCATCCTTGTAAACATAGAATGATCCAACCGTATATTTCCTCCAACCTTCATGAAACTCCAGCTTAACCTCTTTATCAAGACTCAGCTTGTTGAAATACTTAGCAACATTAACTGCTGTATGACCAGCTGCCAGTTGCACCCTGTAATAAACACCGTTTTCCGGTTGCAAGGCAAAGGTTTCATCACCCGGAAGTGATTTAGCTGCCTGTTTTACCGGATTTTTCGTCGCTGCCTTTGCCTGAGCGGGAACTTTAGTAACTACTTTTGTAGTGGTCTTTGGTTCTGCTTTGGTAGCGGTTTTAACAGTTGTATTACTATTTACAACCAAGGAATCGCTATTCCCTTTTAGAGCATCATTTCCAGCTTGAGTGTTTGCCTCAACTTGTTTCGGTTCTACAATCTCGCCATTTGTAGTGGCAAGATCATAATTTTTTTCAATAATTTCAAGACTTTTCGTCTGGTTATCATTAATAAATGAAAAAGTACCTGAAATTTTAAGGTCATTTAGTGTTTTATCACGTGCCGGAACCAATTTATACGACACTGTGAATACAGGTTCTGAGGGAAGATTCATCCATAAAATTTTCACTACACTTTCAGAGAAACTAAAAATTCCATTAGCCGAATTTCCTTCAATTGCTGTAAATCCAGCTGGCACAAATTCCTCAATTTTAGCAAACTTATCAAGTTGACCTTTGCTGACCTGCATTTGAACGAGGATTTCACGGGGATTTATCTGAGAAGGTGTTTTGCGTAAAACTGATAAATCGTTGATTCCTTTTTGAGCTTGTAACTGTGGCAGAATAATCCTTTCAAAATCTTTTATATCAACCTGCATGGTTGTAGCAATTGAAGAATCAGGTATAATCCTGATTTCAGATGAACCAACTACTTTCATTGTTCTTCTTTCATTTCCCTCGATAAAAGAAAACTCGCCCTGTAATGTGAAGTTTCCTTTCAAACGCTCATGAACATGAACATTATAAATTACTTCAATTTTTGGATCCACAGGAAGTTTTAGCCAAATCAACCTGAGTCTTTGGTCTTCAAAAGTAAAATCCGCATTTGGATTACTCTGACGTTCAGCAGTTAAACCATAAGGAAGGTCTTGCTGAAACCGGGAGAAACTAGTGATGTCGCCTTTGTTGAGAGTTAGCTTAACCTGAAAGTCCTGTCCTGCCTTAACAGCAGCCGGAACCTCCATGTTTACAGTGATTTCCTGTTCGTACAACCATGAGAAGAGGATTATTCCCACAAAGTTAATTAGTAGCACAAATGTTCTAATCATAAGATTATCAATAATTTGTGCGCAAAGTAAGAAGCTTTCAAGGATATTAAAACAGCGAACACCCCGAAGATATTAACAATGGGCAATGCTTATTAACAATCCTAAAAATTAGGGCTTAAAAGGTACTTGCTGTAGAATTTATTAATGACGTCAACGGCATCTTCAGCTTTGTCAACAACTGTGAAAAGTTCAAGGTCGTTAGGATTGATGTTGCCTTCCTGCTCCAGCATAACTTCTTTTATCCATGTAACCAAACCACCCCAATATTTGGTTCCGACTAAAACAATTGGGAATCTTCCAATCTTACCTGTCTGAATGAGTGTAATTGCTTCGAAAAGCTCATCAAACGTACCAAAACCACCGGGTAACACCACGAATCCCTGAGCGTACTTCATAAACATTACTTTTCTAACGAAGAAATGCTTGAAACTTAAGAGTTTATCGGAATCGATGAAAAGATTTGGTGATTGTTCAAAAGGTAAGTCTATGTTAACGCCTACACTCCTGCCTTTTCCTCTTTTAGCTCCGAGATTTCCGGCTTCCATAATCCCGGGGCCTCCACCGGTAATTACTCCATAACCTTGTTGTGTAAGCAGGTACGCAATATCTTCCGCTAACTTAAAATATACAGACCCTGGAGCAGTTCTGGCAGAGCCGAAAATTGAAACACATGGACCAATTGAACCCAGTTTTTCAAATCCTTCAACAAATTCGGCCATGATCTTGAAAATCTGCCATGAATCGGATGATTTAATTTCGTTCCAGTCTTTTTGTTTAAAAGCTCTTAAGATTTTTTCTTCGTTTGAGGTTGCCATAGACATTTATTTAAAACGTATTTTCAGAATTGAAATATAATAAAAACTTATCTGGTTTATCCTTAACACCTAAAATTTTAATCCTAAAAAATATAATACCTTATTCCCTTTATTTAGAGGGAATTGTAACATTCAGCTCTTTCGCCAGAAAAAATCCGGTATAGGATTCTTTATTTTTAGCAAGCTGCTCCGGTGTACCGAAGGCAATGATTTCCCCTCCCTTATTCCCACCTTCTTTACCAATATCGATAACATAATCTGCAGTTTTTATTACGTCAATATTATGTTCAATCATGATCACCGAATTGCCCTTATCTACTAACTTCCCAATCACTTCAAGCAATACTCGCACATCTTCAAAATGCAATCCGGTTGTGGGCTCATCCAGGATATATAAGGTTTGTCCGGTGTCTTTTTTTGAAAGTTCAGAAGCGAGTTTTACTCTTTGTGATTCACCGCCCGACAAAGTTGTGGAAGGTTGACCGAGTGTTATATAGCCAAGTCCAACTTCCTTCAGGGTTTTAATGCGTCTATTAATTGACGGGACATTGGTAAAGAAATCCAGTGACTGGTTGATGGTCATGTCCAAAACTTCGGAAATATTTTTCCCTTTGTATTTCACTTCAAGGGTTTCGCGGTTGTACCTTTTTCCATTGCATTCCTTGCAGGTAACATATACGTCGGGCAGAAAATTCATTTCTATTGTCTGCACTCCGGCACCTTTGCATGTCTCGCAACGACCCCCACTTACATTAAATGAAAATCTTCCGGCTCCGTATGCTCTGATCTTAGCTTCCGGTGTTTGCTCGAATATTTTTCTGATATCGCCAAAAACTCCGGTATAGGTAGCGGGATTTGACCTCGGAGTGCGACCCAAAGGTGATTGATCCACTTCAATAACTTTATCAATATTCTCAATCCCTTTAATATTGGTATATTCCAGAGGTTCTTTGTTCGATCTGAAAAAATGCTGGCTAAGTATCGGATGCAGCGTTTCGTTAACCAGAGTTGATTTGCCACTGCCTGAAACTCCGGTTACACAAATAAAAAGTCCCAGGGGAAACTCTGCATGAACATTTTTCAGATTGTTTCCTTTTGCACCATTTATTACCAGTTTCTTTCCGTTTCCCTTTCTTCGGGTTTCAGGTACTACAATAAACTTTGTGTAATGCAGGTAATCTGTTGTAAGAGTTGATGCATTTTTAAGCTCTTCTGGAGTTCCAAATGCAACTACTTCACCTCCATGCCTTCCGGCCAATGGCCCCATATCTACAACATAATCAGCCGATTCTATCATATCTCTGTCGTGTTCAACCACAATGATGGAATTCCCATTATCACGCAGCTGTTGCAGAGAATGAATTAACTTGAGGTTATCTTTCTGATGGAGCCCAATGCTCGGTTCATCCAGAATATATAAAACGTTTACAAGCTGCGAACCTATCTGTGTTGCCAGCCTGATCCGCTGACTTTCTCCCCCGGAAAGACTTTTCGAAGGCCTGTCAAGTGCCAGATAATTTAATCCCACATCAAGCAGGAAACCAAGACGATTGCGGATTTCCTTCAAAATTTCTCTTGCAATCTTATTCTGCCGTTCCGAAAGCCTTGTTTCTACATCTTTGAACCATTCATTCAGCTCATTAATATCCATTTTGGCAAGAGATGCAATGTTCCTGTCGTCAATTTTAAAGTAAAGTGATTCTTTTTTTAGCCTTGCTCCCAAACAGGAAGGGCATTTTGCCTTTTTGATAAACTGGTTGGCCCATTTCTGATCAGAAGAGCTGCTTTCCTCATTATTGTGATTCTGGATATAGGCAATAACTCCCTCGAAAGTAAGAAAGTAATTCGCCGAGTTGCCCAAAGGCGTATTCTGGAGTTTAAAGGGCTCATCGCTCCCGTAAAGAATAATTCCCATGATATCTTCAGGAATTTCTTTCATGGGAGTGGTAAGACTCAGACCATGCTTCGTAAGCAGTGAATCGAGCTGCCAGAAAATAAGCGAATTTTTATAAGGACCTAAGGCGGAAATTCCACCTTTTTTAATATTGGATTCAGGATCGGGAATAATTTTATCAATATCAATTTCGCTTACACTGCCTAAACCATTGCAATGCGGACAAGCTCCGTGCGGAGAATTGAAGGAGAATGTATGGGGAGCAGGCTCATCATAAGATATTCCGGAAGTTGGACACATCAGAGTGCGACTAAAAAAGCGGGCAACAGAATTATCCTTTTCCAGAAGCATAATTATGCCTTTGCCATGCTCCATTGCTATCTTTACGGAATCTTTTAAAGCTTTTTCACCCTCAGGAGTTACTTCCATTTTATCAATCAGTATCTCGATATTATGAGCCTTATACCGATCGACCTTTATATTTGGCCTAAGTTCAGTTATTTCACCGTTGATACGAGCTGAAATAAAACCTTTCCTTCTAATTTGTTCGAAAAGTTCCTTGTAATGCCCCTTTCTCCCTCTGACCACCGGCGCAAGAATATAAATCTTTTTCCCCTGGTATTTTTCAATAATGATTTTGATAATCTGATCATCAGTGTACCTCACCATTTTCTCACCCGTTTCATAGGAAAAAGCATCAGATGCCCTGGCGTAAAGTAGACGCAGGAAATCATAGATTTCAGTGATCGTCCCAACAGTGGATCGTGGATTTTTATTGGTGGTTTTCTGTTCGATGGAGATAACCGGACTAAGACCTGTTATTTTATCAACATCAGGACGCTCCATATTACCCAGAAATTGACGTGCATAAGCGGACAATGTCTCAACATATCGACGCTGACCTTCTGCATAAATAGTATCAAATGCCAGTGATGACTTACCACTTCCACTCAAACCGGTAATAACGGTAAGTTTGTTACGTGGAATACCCACATCGATATTTTTCAGATTATGGACGCGAGCTCCCATTACCTGAATCCACTTTTGCTCTCCCCTCTGATCCATATTTTTCCGATTATTACCTGTGTTACTTTTAAAATGATGGCTTATTTATTTATTAACACCGAATCCACCAATGCTTCACTCATTTTAAAAAACCCTTCTTTTGGAATTTTAATGTAATATGTTTTTTTGTTTGCATTTGTAAGAAACGATTCACGGAGCCATGGGTTCATCCACTTTAATACTTTATAACTAATACCGTAGCGCTTAGCAAATGACGCGAAATCATCGACTCTGCCATCGACCGTAACTTCATAATAAGGAATTTGCGGGTAGAGATGACTTTCGCCTACATAGAACCCGAATTGAGCAGGATTCGACATAATAACCTTATATGAGAGTATTCTGAAAATATATCTTTCGGTTTCTTCTCCCAGCAAAAGATCGTAATAATTCAATTCCTTTTGTCTTTCTACTTGCTTATCAACTCCCTTTCTTCCAACATTATACGAAGCTGCTGTAAGAGTCCAATTAAGGTATTTATTGTGTGATTCAAGTAGATATTTGCAAGCAACCTCAGTGGATTTCTCAAGGTGATATCGTTCATCCACCTCCGTATTTATTTCAAGACCATAATCTTTTGCAGTGCCTTCGAGCAGTTGCCAGAATCCCACTGCATTTGAAGGCGATATAGCATTTGTAAGTCCACTTTCAGCAACAGCAAGATATTTAAAATCAAGCGGTATGCCATTTTTCTTTAATATGGGTTCGATTACAGGGAAAAAACGGTTGGCCCTTTTGATGAAAAGCAAAGTCTGGGATTGCCAGTATGTATTAACCAATAGCTCACGATCAAGGTTTTCAAAAATATCCAATTGATTAAGCGGGACTTTTTCACCTGCGAAATCAATTTCCTCAGGCATATCGAGCGAAAACACCGCATAACTGTTTTTAGGATCATTAACTGGATCCTTTTCATCAGATACACACAAGCCAGAGATGTTATAAATGGCAAAAGAAAACACGCATATAACACTGACTATCAATACATAATGAATTATGCTTAGTTTTTTTATTAAAACCATGATCTGAGAAATTAATAATTTCATTCCTTGCTTTTTGCAAAAACGCAAAATTAGTGAAAAAAAAGGACTTTGGAGTGAAAGGGAAGAAGTGAAAAGTGGAAATTTCAAATCATTTGCTTTCGAAAAATAAGTACCTCGGCAATAAGCTTTTGAGTACATTATTAAAATTTTACCTACTTTTGCCCTCCCAATTGTTTAAAAAAATCCATGGATCTTAACTCCGAAATAAAAAAGCGCAGAACCTTTGCTATCATTTCTCACCCTGATGCAGGAAAAACAACTCTTACAGAGAAGTTCCTACTTTTCGGCGGTGCTATTCAGATTGCAGGAGCGGTAAAAAGCAATAAAATAAGGAAAACGGCAACATCCGACTTTCTAGAAATCGAAAAACAGCGCGGTATTTCGGTTGCCACCTCAGTAATGGCCTTTGATTACAATGGTTTAAGGATAAATATTCTGGATACACCTGGTCACAAGGACTTTGCTGAAGATACTTTTCGCACCCTTACCGCTGTGGATAGCGTTATCCTGGTAATCGACAGTGTAAAAGGGGTTGAAGAGCAGACTCTGAAGCTGATGGAAGTTTGTCGTATGCGTAACACTCCGGTGATGGTTTTTATCAATAAAATGGACTCTGAAGGTAAAGATCCTTTTGACCTTCTGGATGAAGTCGAAAAACAATTGTCGATTCACGTCATCCCTCTTACATGGCCTATCGGACAAGGAAATAAATTTCTTGGAGTTTATAACATTCATGAGCAGAACCTGAATTTATTCGAGGGAAGTTCAAGACAGAAAACCGAAAATAGTATTAAAATTGATGATGTTTTTGGTGAGGAAATTGAAAAGCATGTTCCTGAAAAATACGTTAATAAACTTCGTGAAGATATTCATCTGATCAAAGAGGTTTATGAAGCTCTTGATGTTAAGGATTATCTGGATGGAAACATCGCACCTGTCTTCTTTGGCAGTGCCATCAATAATTTTGGAGTTAGAGAGCTTTTGGATACTTTCTGCCAGATGGCTCCAAGCCCACGAGAGCGACACGCAACTGAAAGAATTGTTGATCCGAAAGAAACAAAACTAACCGGCTTTATTTTCAAAATTCACGCGAATCTCGATCCCAATCACCGCGACCGTATTGCCTTTCTGAGGATATGCTCCGGTACTTTCGAAAGAAACAAATTCTATTATCATGTGCGGCATGCAAAAAAACTTAGGTTTCCTTCGCCTGCAAGCTTCATGGGAAATGCTAAAAGCATCATCGAAGAGGCTTTTCCGGGAGATGTTATAGGTCTTTACGATAGTGGTAACTTTAAAATCGGTGATACTATGACCGAGGGAGAAGAACTTCAGTTTAAGGGCATCCCGAGTTTCTCCCCCGAGATATTTAGAGAAGTGGTTAACAGGGATCCTTTCAAAACAAAACAGCTCGACAAAGGCGTGCGTCAGCTTACCGAAGAAGGTGTTGCCCAGATGTTTATACAACAACCTGGTAATAGAAAAATCATTGGTACAGTTGGTGAATTGCAGTTTGATGTAATCAAATTCAGACTGGAACATGAGTATGGTGCAAAATGCACATTCTCTCCACTAAACTACCATAAAGCCTGCTGGATCACCACGAAAGACAAGGCTTCGCTGGAGAATTTTACCCTGAGAAAATCAGACCACATGGCCTACGATAAGGAGGATAATCCTGTGTTCTTTGCCGACAGCGAATGGACCTTACGAACTGCCATGGAAACCTTTCCTGCTTTGACTTTTCATACGAGTTCGGAGTTTAAAAATCAGGCGGGCTAATAGTTTGGCCTTTCAACCTAGGTCAATACGTGTCTACCAAACGTATTTTACACCGGTAAACATTCCCAAAAGATAAGGCCTGTTTGCAACAAGCTGGCTTTCATTGATGGAATTCAGAAAATACTTAAACTGTGGCTCAACTGTAAAAACCAGATTTTTTCTGATCGAATAATCGAAGCCAAGCCCCATATTTCCCATGTAATTAAGATTCCTGACATCTCCTGAACCTCCAATATTACTGGTTTGATCCCCTGAGTTTAAGTTGGCATGATTTCCAACAAGAATATTTGTACTTACTCCTCCAAGAAGGTTAACATCCAGCTTACGATCGATAATTTTATAGCGCACCAAAAAAGGTAACTCTAAATATTGGAAATACTGTTCAATTTTTTCCCCTTCCTTATTAGTCGAATTAAGTACAGGTGCACTTAGATAATCCGAATTAGCACTTTCATAAGCTTTATCGCCTCTTGAAAAGCCGTTTGTTCCGATAAATTTACCTTTGTCTGAAGCCGCGCTTATTGTTCCAATGGAATTGTTTACTGAATAAACCTCATTTCTGCTTTCGGGAACCGACACAATATCAGTATTATTAACAAGTGCATAGTCGTTAAACCTTTCCACATTATCAATATTGTATCCGAGCTGAGCATACATTACTCCACCATAAAAACTGAGCCTTTCGGAGGTTTTGATCCCAAATTGCAATCCCCCGGAATAGCTAATCTTACCGGTTTCATATTGGCTAAACTTCTCCGATCCTTTACCTCCGATATCTCTGTATGAATAGGTAGGTGAAACCTGCGCCGTTAGTGATAATTTATCATAGCTCAGTTCATCTTCAGGGATAACTTCCAAACCTGCGGTAAGCATATCCCAGTTTGGAGTAATGGTTATTTTTTTTCGGGGGATTTCATCTTTCCTTGATGATTGAATATAGGCTGCGGTCATCCGATCAGCTGAGAGGCCGTTTTTTAACATTTGGTCAGACCTAATCTCTTCAATATGAGCGGTCTGCAAATTCTTCTTAGTAATTTCCAAAGGTCCATTGTTTCCGTTACTGGCAATTACTTGACCCTTTTCAGATTTTCCTGAGTCTAAAACTCTGGTTTTTCTAATTTCAGACTCTTTTGCGATTTCCGGCTTAGCTTCATTATTGCCTGATTTTGCCAGCTCTGGTGCCGTTTGCACATTATGAGGCACGATCATAAACTGATCTGCAAGTTGATTTTGCGGTGTTCTGTTCAAAAAATACAAAGCACTCCCAATGGTTATAAACAAAGCCATTCCTGCTGCGACCTGCCAAAGTGGAATGAGAATTTTCCTTGTGGGTTTCTTACCCAGTCCGGCTTTTATCCCAATCCAGATTTCCTTAGGGGCTTGCTGCTGGTAATCACCCAGTTTGTCCCTGAAAATCTTATCCATATCGTTTTGCAAATCTTTCATTTTATTTGGCATCCCTTGTAATACAAAATAGTTCTTTTACTTTCTCCTGGAGAATCAGTCTGGCTCTTGAAAGGTTCGACTTGGAGGTTCCTTCTGAAATTCCGAGCATCTCGCCTATTTCCTTGTGATTATACCCTTCAATGGCATAAAGATTAAAAACCATTCGGTATTTTGGAGTAAGCTCGCGGATAATATTCAACAGATCTTCTGCCGACAAATCTTCAATTACCGTGCTGTTTACACCTTCATCTGATACCGGCATCCGCTCATCGAGTGAATAAATGGTTACCTGACTCCTGTATTTCTCTAAAGCGGTATTGATCATTATCCTCCTGACCCAGCCTTCGAAAGAACCTTTTGTACTGTACTGTTCTATTTTTTGAAAAACTTTGATAAAGGCATCCTGCATAATATCTTTTGCATCGTCTCTGTCGTTTGCATATTTCAGACAAAGGCCATACATCTTTGGCGCGAGCATCCGGTACAGTTCTTCCTGGTACCGACCTTTGCCCTTTTTACAGCCATCTATTATTTTTTCAGGTATGTCCGCCAACTCTCAGTAAATTTTATCTAAAAGTATAACATTGAACAGGCTGGACCATTACCCATTCCCATTTTTCTTTAATTAGAGATGAAAGTTTTTATCAAAAGGTTGCGTTGGGATGTTTTTTAACTCCCGGTATAACCATCCGCTCGATTAACACGCTGAAATTCAACATCTCTGACAGTTACGGGGAAAATGTAGATGATTTGCAATACATTACAAGTATTCCGGGCTTGCCGAATGATTCCTATATTCTTGGGAAAATTAACCAGCAAACTTTGAATTTCACTTTTCGGGTCGATTACAGTATTACGCCCGAACTCTCATTTCAATATTATGGTAGTCCATTCGTTTCAAAAGGAAAGTTTACTGATTATAAAGAAGTAACTAACCCCAATGCTTCCGGGTATTCTCAGCGTTTTATTCCATATTCGGGGGCTCTCGACAATCCCGATTTCAATTTTCATCAGTTCCGTTCCAATATGGTGGCACAATGGGAATACAGACTCGGTTCATTTCTATTCCTAGTTTGGTCTGACGATCGCACCGTATCTGCAAATCCTATAAATTCGGATATGTTTGGTTCAATGAAACAGCTTTTTAAAATCTCACCCGGAAATTTCTTTCTTATTAAGTTAAATTATTGGTTCTCAATTTAAAATTATTGCCAATGCACATTAATTTTATAAATGTATAACCTCTCCATAAGCAGCAGCTGCAGCTTCCATAATTGCCTCAGACATAGTAGGATGCGGGTGTATAGCCTTGATCAGTTCGTGACCGGTGGTTTCCAGTTTTCTTGCAACAACTAGTTCAGCGATCATTTCGGTTACATTGAAACCAATAAGGTGGGCGCCAAGCAATTCGCCATATTTCTCATCGAAGATCAGCTTCACAAAACCATCTTTTGCGCCGGCGGCACTTGCTTTGCCAGATGCAGTGTAAGGGAACTTCCCAACTTTTATGGCATAACCTGCTTCTTTCGCTGCTTTTTCTGTCAGTCCAACGGATGCAACTTCGGGATTCGTATAAGTACAGCCCGGGATATTATTATAGTCAACAGGTTCAGGATTTTTTCCAGCAATCTTTTCAACACATACAATTCCTTCTGCGGATGCTACATGAGCAAGTGCTGGTCCGTGGACTATATCCCCGATTGCATAAATTCCCTTAACATTGGTGCTATAGAAATCATCAACTTTTATTTTCCCTTTATCCATTTCAATACCTAAACTTTCAAGACCAAGATCTTCGGTATTTGGGGAAATTCCAACTGCTGAAAGAACGATTTCAGCCTCGTATTCTTCTTCTCCCTTGGGAGTTACAATTTTCACCTTACAAAGTTTCCCGGAGGTATCTACTGATTTAACATTAGAGCCCGTAAGCACTGTCATTCCAGCCTTTTTGAATGATCGTTCGAGTTGTTTTGAAACTTCTTCATCTTCAATTGGAACCACGTTGGGCAGAAACTCAACTAGTGTTACTTTTGAACCCATGCTATTGTAGAAACTGGCAAATTCGCTGCCTATCGCACCCGAGCCTACTACAATAATTGATTCAGGCAATTTCGGCAGTGTCATAGCTTCCCGGTAACCAATAATTTTTTTGCCATCCTGTTTCAGATTAGGCAGCTCCCTGGAACGCGCACCAGTTGCTAGGATAATGTTGGTGGCTTCGTGAATTTCTTTCTTTCCGTCGGTTGAGGTTACTTCAACTTTACCGGCAGACACAAGTTTTCCATTTCCTGTAATCACTTCAACTTTATTCTTTTTCAGAAGGAACTGAACGCCCTTGCTCATACCATCGGCAACTCCCCTGCTTCTTTTAACAACAGCCGAAAAATCTGCGCTTACTTTTCCTTCAACATTAATTCCATAATCTTCAGCGTGTTTAAAATAATCGAGCACCTGGGCTGATTTTAAAAGGGATTTGGTCGGAATGCAACCCCAGTTCAAACATATTCCACCTAATGATTCTCTTTCAACAACTCCCACTTTAAGACCCAACTGTGAAGCTCTGATGGCTGCAACATATCCTCCCGGACCAGTACCAATAATTAAAACGTCGTACTTCATGATATATGGATTATTAATTTTTTGTGCTTTTTAAGTATGATTTTCAAAAATACCAATTATAAGACAATTAAAAGAGGATTTTGTTTATAAATGTGGCTATCAAAATATTTAAAGTTCATTTTGATTATTAAAAAATATTCACTCACAGTACTCCTACCCGCGATAAAAGTCACGAAAAAGCATAAAAAAAGGCCGCATCATAGAGGCGGCCAGACAAATATTTACCGGATAAATTAAGCTGGTGAAATTGCCTCAACTGGGCAAACATCAGCGCAAGCACCACAATCAGTGCAGAGTTCCGGATCAATTTTATAGATGCTTCCCTCTGATATTGCTTCTACGGGACATTCATCGATACATGTACCGCAAGCAGTACAATCTTTACTAATTACGTAAGCCATTTTTTTAATCTTTTGTTTAAACAAGAATTTGTTGCTGCAAAGTTATATTCTTAAACTGATTTGCAAAAGGTATTTGTTTATTTGTACTGCTATTTTGAATGGTTCTTAATTAGGAAGAAGGAAGAGTTAAGGGAGTTTGGCTGAGAAGTGCATACAATCACTCAATCAGCCCGAATTCTTTCATTTTACATCATTACTCTCTCCCAAAAAAGACACTCCTAAAAACGCCAAAAGTCCCATGCTCAATTCAATGGAATTTTCATTTACATTAAACGTGGAGGTATGCAATGCTGAGCTTTGTTGCCCGGGATCACTGGTTCCAAGCCGGAACAATGTAGCGGGATATTTTTGTGCAAAATAGGCAAAATCTTCAGCTGTCATTCGAAAATCCAACTCATGCACTTTCTTTTCCCCAAGGAATTGAATTGCAAACTCTTTTGCTTTTTGGGTTACTTCGGGATCATTAACAAGAACAGGGTAACCGTGACGTATTTCCACTTCAGCACTACCACCCATTGAAGTGCAAAGATCGGTGGATATCTTCCGGATTAATTCATGTGCTTTTCCCCGCCATTCTTCATTCATTGTTCGAAATGTCCCTTCAATTTTTACCTGATCAGGGATAACATTTACTGCGCCCGCTGCTTCAACTTTACCGAACGATAATACGGTGGGAGTCCCCGGTTTAGCATTTCTGCTGACTATTTGCTGCAAAGAAGTAATCAGATGGGCTGTAATAAGCACTGGATCAACTAATTTATCTGGAAGCGCAGCATGTCCGCCTTTTCCTTTTATTGTAATGTAGATTTCATCACTGGAAGCCATATACTGACCTGATCTGAACCCAACATTTCCCGCTTCCATATCGGGAAAAACGTGCTGTGCCAAAATAATTTCGGGTTCATCGGGTGAAAGAGCATGTTCCTTTATCATCAGACTTGCACCTCCGGGGATTTTTTCTTCACCGGGTTGAAATACAAATTTTATGGTTCCGTTCCAGTATTCCTTAAGATCGCTCAGAATACGCACTGCACCCAGAAGAGAGGAAGTATGTACATCATGCCCGCAAGCATGCATTTTTCCATCATTCTTTGATTTATAGGGAATTGTATTCATTTCTGTAACTGGAAGTGCATCCATATCAGCCCGGAATGCAATGGTTTTGCCCTCATTTTTCCCATGAAGCACTGCAACAATGCCGGTTCCTGCAATGCCATTTTTATAGGAAACTCCCCATTGATCAAGGACACCACAGATATATGCAGAGGTTTCAAATTCTTCAAACGAAAGCTCAGGATTGGAATGAATATGCCTTCGGATGGCTAAAATTTCAGGATAAATTGCAGCGGCAATTTCTTTTATCTTAAGGTGTATTTCCATAGCATATTCTCTAATTATCAGCTTATTATGCGTGAAACTACTTTATCAAACAAGCTGAAATAATAATATCTGAAAACTTAAAAATCTAAATTTAGCGACAAATAGAAAATTCTTGGCAGTACAACCCTGTTTTCAACTCCCCATGCCCAGTCAGCGCGCACAAAATATCCCAGCAGCTGAGATCTGAGTCCAAAGCCATAGCCAGCAACCAGAGGTTCCCTGTTTGAATCAACTATGACTGTAACAGGCCCATTCTCGTATGTTTCTTTATCATAGGCGTTTTTTCCCGACCATGGATGTAACCCCGACCAAGCCGTTCCAAAATCGAAAAAGCCGACAGCCTGAAAATTATTCCAGAAATTCGATGAAATTGGATGATTTGCAAAATATCTGAACACCGGCCAGCGAAGTTCTGTATTAATTAAAGCGAAATTATTCCCATTTCTGATGTTCTGGGTAAACCCTCTCATGTTGGTTGCGAGTGTCTGATAGGCATAACTTTTTGTGCGATCAATTGGAACTGATTCATCGAAGGTGGCAACTTTTCCGAACAGGTTTAGCCAGTTATCCAAACTTCCAAGATAATAAATCAACGGACTTCCTCCGAAAGATGAACTTGCAGCAAAACGATTAGCCAGTATTAGTGTTCGATGTATTTTAGTGTAATGCCTAAAATCAGCTCCAACAACATATAAACCCGATTTTGCGCCATTGACTCTTTTATAGGCTTCGGCAAAAAGCTTAAACCTTGCACCGGTATATAAATTTAAACCAAGGCTTCTTGTGTTGTCGAAAATAAATTCTCCTTTTACGCCAATCCATGGTCTGAAATCGTCCTTTTCATTCAGGTTTTGGAGATCTGTAGAAAGGTAAACAATTCTGTCGTTTCTGACAGAAGCTGTAGCTTTGAAAGCAGCAACCTGACTTAATGGATATCGCAGTGAATAAAATAATTCGTGGGAAAATACTTTAAGGTACGAATACTCATTTGCTGTTTTGAATACCTGACGATGAAAAATCAGTTGTTTATCAAGTCGCTTTTTAAGATTTTCAACAGAAATGAGATATTCATTGCTATCAAAGTCGGTTGCAAACCTTACTCCCCCGATAATCCTATAATCTTCAAAAAGATCAGTTGCCCCAACTTTAAACAGCATATTAAAACCAGGATTGTAATATACAGCTCCACCTGTAAATGCTTGATAAGATTCACTTAAAAAGCTGAAATCCACCTTGTTAACAAGATAATCAGGATAAAACGAGGTTTCATAATCGATATACATCTTTCGGCTTTCTACGACGGTATCCAACTCCATGCTGAAGCCGTTTTCCCTGAACCTTTCGTTATAGAGATTAAGTTTTTCCTTTTCGAAAATATAATTATTGATATCGATTGCTGTGATATCAAGCCTGAAAGTATCATTCCCGGAAATGAAACTGTTGTCTTTAACATTTCTGATAAGTATAGTCTTCTTCTTAATATTTTTAATACTATCCTGAACTTCCGACTTTTTTACATATTGATCACGGTAAGGTGTATTTTGAATTTCATTTTTCTTGGAATTCTGCAGGTCGATACTCCCCGTATAAAGGTTATACCGTCCGTCATGAAAAATTAGTTCAACATATTTTTTTAGCGAGGGAACAATATCCTGATCTACAATACTTCTGCGGTAGTTGGTGAGCGGGAAAGATTTGCTAAAATACCTGTAATGAGTTGTAGTATCTATGAAGCTGATTGTGCTATCGTATTTAGCGGCATAGCGGTTTACAATTCCCGATTCTTCTGATAAATAGGTGAACTGGTTATTACTGACTGAATATGGCAGTTTGTAATCGAAATAATTGCGTTCACTTATCCTTTTTAATTCATTTCCCTTTGAAGAATAATCATAAGAAAACACTGAAAGATGATCTGATATGTTATTTTCAATGTCTTCCGGATCAGCTGGTAACAAAGAATCATAGCTCCTGTTGGATGTGAAAATAATTTCATTTGATTTGTTTACAAAACGGGGATTGAAATCATCTGCAAGGTCATTGGTGATTTGCTCATTGGTAGCTGAGACAATGTTATGAATATAGATATCTGTCTGCCCTTTAACGATGCCCGAGATTACAAATCGAAATCCGTCATCTGAATAGGAAAGATCAAGAACTTTCTCATACATTAAAAGAATTCGCTGGGAAAGTAGTCCATCTTCAAAATTATAATAGTTAAGTCTGAGCAATCCCTTCTCTTCAGAAACGAATGCAAGTATTTTTCCGGATGGATGCCATGCCAGAATCGGATAGGAATAATCGGTTATCTGATCAATTTTATGCTCCATTTTAAGAATTCGTCGTGTTTTCTTTGTTTCCGTGTTATAAACGAAAATCCGGAACTGACCCAATTCATTGGTGACAAAAGCAATGTTTTTCCCGTCAGGACTAAGTTTCACCTGGTTATAAACTCGTGCTTTTTTTGTTTTTTTGAAGATTTTTCCCTCTTCTGGCAACTCTGCCAGAGATTCAGCAGGTTCATACATATTCATGTAATACCCAAGCCATTCGTAGGAAAGATCCTTAATGGGCAGACCTAAAACATAAAGAAAACCAGAATTGGCGCTTTTATTGATGCGAGTTAAATATAAAATATTGGGAATCACAGATGCCCCGTATGTGTCGGCAACATATTTCCAAAACGAATGCCCTGCAATTACAGCATCTGGTCCTGAAAGCCGGTTAAATTTCTCATATCTTCCTGAAATAATTCCATCTTTAACCCTGTTTTCAAGATCAAAGTTCCACGGTTCAGTAACGTAAGAAACTAATCCTTTAAGATACCATTCCGGAATCTGAATAAGAGTTGAGTTTGTAAAATTGTCTTTGAAGTCATTGCCATAAAGCATTTCCTGAATTAGGGCTTCGGAAATAGTCTGAGTGATTTCCTTCTGGAGTTTCAGATGATCTCCCTCGAAATAAATAAAGATTTTATTCTGAATAATGCGAGTAACCCCTCCAATATTCGAATTATCCTCGTCTTCCAAACCTAGGCCGATGTTGCTTTGTCTGAAATCCGACATTTTGTTGTAAACAACGAAGATCAGCCTCTTTTCAAAGTTATAATCAAAGAAACGTTCAAGTCTTGCAAGTTCCTTATTCACATAGTCTGCCACATAAAGCGAAAGTTCTGTTCCATCTTCGTATGAATACACATCATATCTTTCAAAACGGTAAAATTTCCAGTAAAAAGAGTTAAACTGAACCCTGTTTTTTCCAAATTTCATCTGATGCCCGTTATAAAACTGAGCACTCATAAATGCCGGTATCAGGAAGAATGCGGCAATTAAAATAATGATATATAGTTTTCTGAATTTCAATGCAAAGATTAATTGAATGGCATAAAGTTAATTATTCCTGAGATTATATAAGATAAATAGATTCCTCATCTTTAAACAAACCTGAATCCTTTTGTGTTTAGGTCAATGCGTGATATAATTCATCTCAGATTCTAAAGATCAATATTAATCGCTGAAACTTTTAACATGTATTTATGGTATAAGGCTCGGAAAAATTTTAATTTTGTGGGAATAACAATTTAGCACGGAATTTGATCGTTATTCGAAATGAATTTTATTAAAACATATCAGTCAATAAAAATAAACAATTCAATGAAAAAGATTTTACTTCTTTCCATGATTTCAGGCCTTTTTGCTTTTGGCGTCATCGCACAATCAAAAACTGCCGCTATTGCTTTCAATGAAATGAGTTTTAATTTTGGTTCTATTGAGGAATCATCTGGTCTACAGACCCACAAATTTGAATTTACCAACACCGGTGGTGAAGCCTTAATTATTCAAAACGTCAGTACTTCTTGCGGTTGCACAACTCCTGAGTGGACAAGAGAACCTGTTATGCCTGGGCAAAAGGGATTTGTAAGTGCCGCATATAACCCAGCAGGACGGCCAGGACCTTTCGAAAAATATATCACTGTGCAGTCAAATGCTGAGCCTCCCGTACTTAAGCTTACCATTAGTGGGAACGTAGCTCCAAAAGCTCTAACCATTGAGGATGAGTATAAATTTGCCTTCGGGGCTATTCGTCTGAATATGAATCATCTAAGCTTTGGAACAGTATTTAAAGGCCAGCTTGACGTAAAGGAGGTTGCCATGATCAATACTTCTACACAGCCACAGACAGTAAAACTTGAGAATATTCCGGCTCATCTTTCAGTTAAAATTACTCCTACAACTCTTGCTCCTAATCAAAAAGGTGTGATTGAAATTAGTTATAACTCAGCAAAAAAAGACGATTGGGGTTTTATCATTGATCGTATGGACATCTTTATTAATGGAGTTACAGAGAACGCAAATAAATTAATTGTCAGTGCTAATATTGAAGAGGATTTTTCAAAAGTTTCTGAAGCTCAAATTGCCAATGGACCAAAAATAAACTTCGATAACAGTACTTTTAATTTCGGAACTATTAAACAGGGAGAATCTGTTTCTTATGAATATAAATTTACCAATAGCGGTAAATCAAATTTATTAATAAGAAAAGTAACGGCAGCATGCGGATGCACAGCGGTAATTACCTCTGCCGACATGATTCCTGCTGGTACTTCAGGTTCAATAAAAACCACATTTAATTCATCCGGAAAAACAGGTACTCAGAACAAAACCATTACTGTAATTACCAATGATCCTCAGAATCCAAAGGTTATTCTCTGGGTAAAAGGTGAAATCACCGAATAGAGAAAAAGCCTGGACATAAACGTTCAGGCTTTTTTTTCGAGTTTTTCTATTAGTTCATGAATACACAAAATGTATATTTGTACTACTTTAAAATGGACAAAGAAAAACATAAACACTCGGCACTAAGTGTAAGCAAAGGTATTGAACAGCCCGAATCAGTAAGCAAGGGAGCTGCTGAGAGAATTCGTTCTGCACGTCGGAAAAACCCTGGCTCATCACTTTTTGTAAATGGAATCCTCGAAGGAAACCGGACTATACTTAGTCAGGCTATAACCCTAATTGAGAGTTCATTGCCTTCCCATCAACAAATGGCTCAGGAAATAATTGAAAAATGCCTTCCTTATTCAGGTAAATCAGTAAGAATAGGTATTACAGGCGTGCCCGGAGCTGGAAAAAGTACATTTATTGAATCGTTCGGTTCGTATTTAACTTCCCTTGGAAATAAACTTGCCGTTCTTGCTATTGATCCAAGCAGCGAACGTTCGGGTGGGAGTATCATGGGAGACAAGACCCGGATGGAGTCACTTTCTTCAGATCCAAATGCCTTTATCCGACCTTCTCCTTCAGGTGGGACGCTGGGAGGCGTGGCCCGGAAAACCAGAGAATCAATCATCCTTTGTGAAGCTGCAGGCTTTGATACAATATTTATCGAAACAGTTGGAGTTGGACAATCGGAAACCGCCGTACATTCTATGGTTGACTTTTTTCTACTTCTCATGCTGGCCGGGGCAGGCGATGAACTTCAGGGGATTAAAAGAGGGATTATGGAAATGGCCGATATGATTGCCATTAATAAGGCTGATGGCTATAATATTGATAAAGCTAATCTCGCAAGCGCCGAATACCGGAATGCCCTCCATTTGTTTCCCCCTTCACCATCGGGTTGGAGCCCAAAAGTAGTGACGTGTAGCGCTCGATTAAACGATGGAGTCCCACAAATTTGGGAAATCATTAAAGAATATCTAGAACTTTGCAATGGAAACAATTATTTTGCAAAGAGAAGAAATGAACAGTCGAAATATTGGATGTACGAAACAATTAATGAGCAACTTAAAAGACAATTTTATAATGACCCTGATATTCAAAAACTGACTGAATTGCTTGAAAAACAGGTGCTTGAAAATAATATTAGTTCTTTTGAGGCAGCCGGCAAATTGTTAAATGCTTACCGAAATATTTGATTAAATATGATTAAACATATTAATAATTAACGCGTTGGCTATTGATAAATATAAATTTGCAGATAATTCAAACCTGTCAAGTCTAAGACCTTACAAGTTTGAGTGATTAAATGCACTAATTTTTTTTAATTAATCTTTCTTACCATGAAAAAACTAATCCTGATTATCAGCTTATTCTTTGCACTAAATGTATTTCCACCACAAACAGAAGCCCAGACCAGTAAACCCGCACAGGGTTTTGTAATAACGGTTAAAGCTGAAAATGCAGGGAAAGACTGGATTTACATCTCCCGCAGAAAAAACGGTGCAATGGCAGATATTGATTCTGCAAAGACAACAATAATTCCAATTGTATTAAAAGGAAAGCAGGACGTTCCTGAAATGCTCTATCTCAGAATTACTGGTTCAAACTCTCTGGTTCCGGTTTTTGCAGAAAACTCAGTGATCAATGTGTTTACTGATTTTGATGATCCTTCCCTTACTAAGGTTGATGGATCTGCAGTTCATAAGGAATTCGATTCCTATAATCAAGGTTTAAACACTATTACATCCGCTCAGGAAGCCCTTATGACTGAATATCGCGCAGCTCAAAAGGCTGAAAATGCTGCACGACTTACTGAGCTAGAAGTCAAATTCGATGAACTTGATAAACAGGAGAGCGCTTATAACAGAAACTTTGTGCTTCAGAATAAATCATCTTTTGTTACACCATTTGTAATCAGACGTGCAATGTTTTACACTCTTGGGCTTGATGAACTGAAAAGTCTGGTTGCATCGCTTGATAAATCTGTACTTAAGTCAGTTTATTCAATTGATCTTCAGGAAAAAATCACTGTACTTGAAAAAGTTGCCATCGGTAAAAAATATACTGACATAAACCTCCCTGGTGTTGATGGCAAAGGAGTAAAATTATCTGATTTTGTAGGTCAGAACGTGATTCTGGTTGATTTCTGGGCATCCTGGTGTGGCCCATGCAGACGCGAAAATCCCAATGTGGTTAAGCTATATCAGGATTATCATTCAAAAGGATTTGATATAGTTGGAGTTTCATTCGATACCGATGGGAAAGGCTGGAAGGACGCTATTGAAAAAGACGGATTAGTATGGCACCAGATGTCTGATCTGAAAGGATGGAATAGTAAAGCTGCAGAATTATATGGTGTTGCAAGCATTCCTCATACAGTCTTGATTGGTAAGGATGGGACGATTCTGGCAAAGAATCTTCAAGGTGAAGAATTAAGAGCTAAATTGGCTGAATTACTTGATTAGGAATTACTATCACTAAAAAATCCCGTGAACAACTTGCTCACGGGATTTTTTTATTTCCATCAGACTCTGACACCCATTACAAGGATATCATCGATTTGGTGGGTTCCACTCATCCAATCGTCAAGAGTTTTTTCAAGTATTCTTTTTTGATCTTTCATTGATTTAAAATGTACTTCCTGCAAGGTTCTTTTGAAACTCTTTATCATAAGCTTTTTACCGCTTGGACCTCCAAACTGATCCGGATAGCCATCGGAGAAGGAATAAATCATATCTTCCTTCTTTAAATCAATTTTGTAATTAGTAAAGGAATTGTCTGCTAAACGATGAATCCCGATGGGCATTTTATCGGCCTTAAGTTCAATAAACTCTTCTCCCCTGTAAATTAAAAGCGAATTGTTTGCTCCAGAAAACTCAAGACTCATTTCTTCTTTGTCAATAATGTAAAGAGCAACATCCATTCCATCCTGATTTTCACCTTCCCGGCCTGTCTGATGCAAGGAACTTATCACTTGTTTTCTTAATTCATTGAGAAGCATGTTTGCGGAGATTTCCAAATGCTTGCTTACAATTTCATTCAGAAAGGCCACACCCAGCATACTCATAAAAGCGCCGGGTACACCGTGTCCAGTGCAATCAGCGGCCATAATATAAACTTTGGCTCCTTTTTCCGTAATCCAGTAATAATCACCGCTTACGATATCACGGGGTCGGTAAATAATAAAGTGTTCCGGAAGAAGCTGATCAATATACTCTGCTGGCGGAAGAATGGCATTCTGGATTCTGCTTGCATATTGAATACTATCAGTAATTTCCTTTTTCTGTTCCGTAATAAGAGCATTTTTTTTAGCCAGTTCGAGGTTGGCCTTTTTCTTCTGGTTATTCTGGCGGATTAACATGATTACAAACACAATAACTGCTAGAATAACGAAAATAAAAGTAATAATAGCAAATCGCTGCTGTCTAAGTCGCGTTTCGTTAATCACCTGATCTTTCCGGAGTAGCTGGTTTTCCTTCTCTTTTGCGTCAGTCTCGTATTTTATCTGAAGATCATGAATGAGTTTTACACCGTCATTAGTCATTATGGAATCTTTGAGCTCATTATAAATTTTAAACTGCTTAAAGGCAGAGGGAAAATCTCCTTTTAATTCATATACCCGAGAAAGCCGTTCCGCAATGTTTTTCAAGTGGGATTTCATGTTAATCCGGGTGGCTGTAACAAGAGCCCTGTTAAAATAATCAATTGCATTGTCATACCGCCCTTCGTAACTATATAACTGTCCGAGGGAAATGTAAATTGTTGTTTGCTGATCAGCATCCTGAATCTGGTCGGCGATAGAAAGCCATTCCTCAAAATATTGCCTGGCCTTTTTAATGTCGCCAATATCGGAATATGTAATTCCAAGGTTTGCAAGAGAGGTTCCGATCCCCCTGATATCATTAATTTGCTTTCGCTTTTCAAGTGAAAGATTATGATACCGGATGGCAGATTTTACTACCTCAAAATTCAACCTCGGCTTCTTAATATAAACACTGTCTCTGAAATCATTTTTATAAATTTTGGACAGAGTATCAATAATCATATTATTATAAACAATCCCGATATTAGTCAGCGTGTTAGCTGTCTCCTTCTCATCGCCCAATTCCTCAACAATGCCAAGTGTTTCCATATAAACCTGAAGAGCACTTGAAGCCATTTGCCTTTGTTCATAAATTACACCCATACCGTTGAGAGTAGAAGCAATGCCTCTTTTAAAATCAAGTGCTTTAAAAATCTCGTATGCCTCCTTGTAATAGGTAATTGCCTTATCCATATTACCAAGCTGGTTATTGGCATTCCCAAGGTTCAAAAGAGCAATTCCTTCTCCTCTTTTATCATTTTCTTTTCTCCTGATATCGAGAACCTGAAGGTAATATTCGCCTGCAAGCTTAAAATCTTGCTTGGAATAAGCAAGGGTTCCTAGTCGATTTAGTGAACTGGCTATCTGCTTGTTATCGCCTTGTTTTTGCCTTATTTCGAGGGATTTTTTATGATATTCCAGAGCTTTTTCAAAATCATTCTGCTTGTAGTAACTATTTCCCAGATTATAATAAGCGCCGGATTCGGTCTTGAGATCTTTTCTTTCCTGTGAAATAATAATTGCTTTTTGACTATATTCAATCGCTAAATCTATCTTATTCAAGAAATTATTTATTGCTCCAAGATTATTCAACGCTGAACCCAATTCTTCCTTATTTCCCGATTTTTCGAGATACGGCAAAGCTGTTAAAAGTGCCTCTCCTGCTTTAGAGTCATCATTCAGGTTTTCAATGTAGAAAACACCCAGGTTTTTGTAGGCTATGCCAATAGTTTCATCATCTTTTGTGTCTTTCGCATAAATGATTGCCTGATTGGCATTATCAATAGCTTTCAAAGGATCTGTTTTGAATAATTCTATCGAGATTGCCTGATAAAGTTTTATTTTTTCTAAGCCTTCTGAATGATTCAATATAATTCTTAAACTATCAACAGGATTCGTTTGCCCATTAGAATTAAAGGACAGCAGCAGAAAGAATAGTATTAAATTCAAATATCGCATCAGCATAAAAAAAGTTTCATCACATGCAAAAATATACTTTTTATACTATAAAAAATAATTTCTTGCTTTCATCTTAATTCCTAATAATAAGATTAAAAGTACTGTACAAACAGTTGGCCTAAGGAATACAATTTGACAATCCAATTAACTCATAATCAGGAAACAACCACTTGCAATTTATCTTTGAATTGGTTAAAATTAGTTTTTAGATGCTGTTGAGAATATAACGCTGACAATAATCATATGCAACTCTTTTAATGAAAAGCAACTCTTTATATAGTCTCCGGACTAAACTATTTTGAATTTGATGGGTTATTGATTTAATAAAACTTACGAAAATGAAAATAATTAAAATAGGTATGGTGTTCTACTCGATTTTACTGCTTAATATTCTCCCGACGAACTTATTTGGTAAACCCATCTGTGATCCACCGGTGGTTTCCCTAGGTAATGATACAGTTATTTGTACTGATGGTGCCTTATTACTTGACGCAGGCGATTTTGATGAATATCATTGGAGCACAGGCCAAACCAGCAGATATATCAGTGTCACTTCACAAGGAAAATACTGGGTGGATGTATTCGATATTTGTGCCAATAAAGCCACAGACACGATTAATATCTCAAAAGCGCCTGACTTTAATCTTGCCATTAAAATTCCTTTGAGGGATTATTTTTGCAAAGGTGAAGTAATTGACCTGATCGCTGAAGTAGATCCTACGGCGGTTATTAAGAATTATTCATGGTCCGTTTCGGGAGGTAATGTCGCCAGCGTCAGTATAGATACTTCAAAAACAATTACACTTACGGCTACCGATCAATATGGCTGCCAGAAGTTCAGATCAAAAAATGTGGAATTTCAATATCCTTACGAAAAAGATAGCATCTTGTTAGTTACCTATGATAATCAGGAAGACAAATTTGTAGCCATATACAGAAGAACATCTAACAAAAGAACGAGGTCATACATTTTATATACGGGAGCCGCAGTAGTTGATTCTGTGACTTCAACAGGCTTCACTGGTTTGAATCTTATAATTGATCAGAATACCGATGCGCATCAGGGATCAAAAATTTACAACCTCCAGGCTGAAGATTCATGTGGGAATCGTTCCAAATTGAGTTTGGATAAGGCGCACAGAACATCACATCTAAATGTTGTAAGAGAAGCAAACGACTTTACCTCTTTAAACTGGAATAGGTATATCGGCTTTCAATATGACTATTTCTATATTTACAAAGGTACAACTACCCTAAACGGAGTTATAGTTGATTCAGTAAAATCAGTCAAGGGAATTGACTCATATAAATGGATTGATCCTACAAAAACCGGTGAAATCTTTTATTACCAGGTTTCTGTAAAAACACCTTTTACCATTAATCTTGATAATGGTAAAAAAGTCAGCAGTGGACCTTATGTGCACTCACTAAGCAATCTTGAAGACAATCGCCTGAATGCCACAATTGTTAATGATATTAGCTTTTCAGACAATGACCTGCTGATATTCCCAAATCCATATAAAAGTGATGTCCATATCCGCTACGAATTAAAAAGTGATTCGAATGTTTCGCTTAAAATATATAATCCTTTGGGACAATTGGTGTCTGAAATAGATCACGGACAAAAATCATCCGGAATGCATGAAATCAGTTTCTCCGCAAAAGATTTTGGTGCGGGACCAGGAATGTATTTCCTGAAATATGAAATAAATGGAAAAACAGTTCGAATTGGAAAACTAATTGAAGAGTAGACAAAAGCTAGTAGTCATTATTTAAGAAGTGCAAATCTGGAATTCATATTTGAATATTTTTATGGAGGCCATTGCTGTTTCTCCTTCAGGAAAATATGAATATTCCTCCTAAATGCCGTAAAAAAGGATGAGCAGGTATTATATTTTGACAAACGGATTTACGCCACATATTTGGTTAGATACTTTTTTCTGTTGCAATCATAATTTATTAGCTGATTATCAAATAGATAACA
>JBBQAQ010000026.1:0-55726 GCA_038316435.1 Bacteroidales bacterium
TAAAAAACTCAGTGGTTGTGGTCAATGATAAAGTGTGAGCCGGGTCTCCATAAGCCATTGTGTATTTGTATCCCGGTAGCATATCCACATAGATCCTGTATGTCACACTCCCTATAGGAAGTGTTCCGGAACTGCCAGCTGCATCAGCAGCATCTGAAATGTAATACTTTTCTACTATTATTTTTTCAAGTCCCTGAGCTTGTATGATCAGAGCCATAAATAATAGCGATAATCCTATTATAAGTTTTTTCATTGTTGTATTTTTTATAAGTTATTTATAATTATAAACTTGCTTTATCAAACATATTTACGAAAATGCTGAAGTCAGTAACATTGGTAATTCCATCTCCATTTAAATCGGTTGGGTTAGCACCCTGAATCGTCTGCATTTGCATTTGAGCAAATCCGCTTAACCAACTTTCTGATTTATTTGCGTCAAAAGCACCTATGTAATTTACTGTTGAGAAGAAACCATCATTAGGAGCAGTTGCTGGTGAAATTAAATTAACTGAAGGAATTGCATGGTAAGGATCAATCATCTGTGATTTATCAGCGCTGAAACCCATTTTCCAATCAATTCCAGCTACAGATGCAACAGCTTTGTTGTTGTCTGTCTGGAAAAATTGCAAAGTGTCAGCTGTAGTTACCATTGTTAAAGCTTTAGGAACAATAGGTGTACCTGTAACCATACTAGAACCTGTTGAAATTGGATAGGTAAGAGTGCTAAAACTACCCCTATTTCCACAATTAATAAAGTAATTGTTTTTAACCTTTAAAGCCTGATACTGAGCGATACCGCCATTTGCTACAAGATAAGCATTTGCAGAGTTGTTTGTCCACTGGTCATAAGCATCACCTTTAGCACTAGTTGTTGATCTTTTGTTTGACAACATTAAACCTGATCTGAAATTTGCGAAAATTGAATTATAAATCTGACCACCTGTGATTTCTTTTGCATGAATAGCAGCAGGACCTGTGTTGTCAGCTCTAGGAATAATATGACCATTACCAATCAGTGTAACATTGTAAATAACGGGATTCGAATGATTGCCGGCTGCTGTAGCTGTACTTTTATCATCACCGTCAGCTTCAAATCCATTATCAGTTGTTGTTAAAAGGGGTGCACTTCCACCGTAAGTTAAGCTATCTGCACTTATTCCAAAAAAGAACTGAACTTTTCCTGAATATCCTAAGTCATAATCAAACATATCATCATCACCAAACAAGGTAGATACATATTTTAAATTTACTGTTCCGCCAAAAAATTCGATATTATCATCAGCTGCAGAAAGAACTTCAACATGTTCGAAAGTAGTTCCTCTACCTACCGAACCTAAGGAAATTCCGTTAAGCTCGTTACCGTTAACAATTAAAGCTCCGGCATGTCTTACAGATACATATCTGATAATACCTGAGTTATCGTCGTCATTAAAAGCTGGAAATGAAGCATCACCTGCTCCTGCTCCGAAAAGGTTATAAACATTAGCTTTGTCAAAACCTTCAATAAACCCAACTCCAGGTATTGCAGTACCAATAAAACCGGAGGCTCCGCTAGAGCTATAGTTACCAATAGTCAAATTGTTAGAAGCAGTACCTAAAATCACAAGGCCACCCCATCTACCAACATTTGTCAGAGAATAAGTTCCATCCATATTATCATCTGCTCCAGTAAAAACGATAGGGCAATCTTTAGTACCATCAGCCATAATTTTTCCACCTCTGGAAATAATAAGAGCAGTAGCATCTACTGGTTGTGCAGCCGCAGCTCCTTTAATAACTGTACCGGGTTGAATTGTCAGGGTTTTACCATTTGTAACATAAATTTTCTGATCCAATACCCAGATCTTGTCACAAGTAAGGGTCGTGTTAGCATTTAGAACACCAGCTGTTGCTAATGTGCTCATGGCAACACTTGTCCTGGAAGAAACAGGTGGACATCCACAATCCTGCCCAAGATTATTCTGGGCAAAACTTGGTGCAATCGTAGTCGCTAATAAGGCGACTGCTAAGAATACATTTCTTTTCATAAAAATAATTTTTAGTTTAAATTGTTTAATAGTTAAATATTTAACAACACAAAGATCAATCCTGTACCTTTCTTGCACGTGTAAGCAATCCTAAATTTTCATCATATTTATATTGAATTAAACTAAATATTATGGTCATTTTAAATTAAATGTTGAAACTTTTATTTTACAAATTATCATGGATAAAACTAGTGTACATAGCTTTGAGAGGAATGTTAATTTATTGCATACTCAACAATCAGATTTCCAAATCAGAACTATAAAACCGTCCCGGCATTCTTTAAAAGTGCAAAAAACTATATATTTCTATTCCAACTTTTTATAAACCAATTAATTTTCCAATATCTTCGTATCACTTTTTCAAGATTAAGAGCTTACCTTATGCTGCTAACATGATTCAATCGAATGCAAATGGTATAATTGTTTAAAACTCCTAAAACTAAACAGCATTTTTATTAGTACTTTTCGTAAAAGTATTTCTCATGGCCAAAACCAAAACTGTATATGTATGTCAGAATTGTGGCGCCGATTCTCCAAAGTGGATTGGTAAATGCAACGCCTGTGGCCAATGGAATACCTATGTGGAGGAAATTCTTACAAAAAAATCCAGATCTCTTAGCTTTACATCTCAGAATGAGCCTGCCAGAGTTGAGAAATTAAAAGATATCAGTATTCAGTCAACCGTTCGTATCGATACTCTTGATGGCGAATTTAACCGTGTCCTTGGAGGGGGTATTGTTCCCGGCTCCCTTATTTTATTGGGAGGAGAACCGGGAATTGGCAAATCAACCCTTGTTTTACAACTGGCCCTCAAACTCACTCACCTTAAAGTTCTTTATGTATCGGGGGAGGAAAGCAGCCAGCAACTCAGACTTCGCGCAGAACGACTGGGCGGCGGGAAAGCCATCGGAGATACTTTAGTCTATACTGAAACAAGTCTGCAAAATATTCTCAGCCTTGCAAACCACGAAAAACCTGAACTAATAATCATTGACTCTATTCAGACCCTTAGCTCCGAAATCATTGAATCTTCGCAGGGAAGCGTTTCTCAGGTCAGGGAATGTGCTGCAAGCCTCCTGAAATTTGCTAAGGAAACAAACACTCCGGTAATATTGATTGGCCATATTACTAAAGATGGAAGTATTGCCGGGCCAAAGGTATTGGAACATATCGTTGATGTGGTTTTACAATTCGAAGGCGATTCACAACATATGTACCGTATCCTTCGATCGATGAAAAACCGCTTTGGATCAACCTATGAAATTGGGGTTTATGAAATGCTGGGAAGCGGTCTGCAGGAAATCTCAAATCCCTCTGAAATATTTATAGGAAGAAATCTTGAAAAACTTAGCGGAGTATCTGTGGCAGCAACTATGGAGGGAATAAGGCCTTTACTTATTGAAATTCAGGCGCTTGTGAGTACCGCAGCTTATGGAACTCCGCAGCGCTCTGCAACCGGATTTGACCTGAGAAGATTAAATATGCTGCTTGCCGTTCTCGAAAAACGTGCCAGTTTTAAACTAATTGCGAAAGACGTATTCCTCAATATTGCAGGCGGAATCAGGGTTGACGATCCGGCAATTGATCTCGGTGTTATTAGCGCAATTCTTTCCTCAACTGTTGATATAGCCGTAGATAATCAATTCTGCTTCGCAGGAGAAATAAGCCTTTCAGGTGAAATTCGCCCTGTTAACAGACTTGAACAAAGAATTTCGGAAGCAGAAAAATTAGGCTTTAAAAGAATGATTGTTTCCCAATACAGTAAAAAAGGTATCGATTTTGATAGATATAAAATGGAGATTACCTTTGTTTCAAAAGTGCAGCAGATTCCAAAAATATTGTTTGGCTAAAATTAATTATGTTCTCATTCTCATCAACTGAAAAGATTTTTAGAACAAAGTAAAATGTTTTTCTATGGACGGATTTCCCCTTTTAAAACAAGACTATAAATCACCCATCCAATACTATTCGATTGAAAAACCTGATATCGAATCAGGAAGTACTTATTATTTTCAGACGGGAAGCGGATTAAGATATCAGGTTACCTTTGGGAAAAAGAAGAATAATTATCTGAATAACATTGTAAATTTCAGTGTTTTAAGTGATGATTATGAGGATGAGTATTCCGAAACAAATCGTGGCGAGTTATATCAGATTATTTGTACCATGATCGAGGTGGTACGTATATACCACGAAAACCATCCTTACTCGGCATCTTATGAATTTGCTGGTGAATTTAAAGATATGAGAGATGAAAAAGAAGAGAGTATCCGTACCCGATTGTATTACCGTGTTGCAGCCAGAGTAGTTAATCCTGCTTTTTGGGACCTTAGTCTCGATGGTAATAAAGTTCAGATTACCAGAAAACATATCTAAATGGCTACTATTCTTAAGGTTATAGACCTAAGTCTGAAACTTCAGGGAAAATCAGCTAAAACTCTTGTCACTAATGTAAACTTTTCCCTTCAAGAAGGAAAAGTATTGGGTATTGTTGGTGAATCAGGTTCAGGAAAATCCCTCACCGCCCTCACTATCACGCAACTACTTCCGGAAAATATACGCATCTCAACAGGCAAAGTTATATTTGAAGACTTTAATGAATCGATTGACCTCAGCTCCCTCCCGGTAAAAAATATCCGCAAATACAGGGGAAAATGCATTTCCATGATTTTTCAGGAACCAATGACTTCTCTCAATCCATCGATGCAATGCGGTAAACAGATTGAAGAAGCTATTCTCGCTCACCAAAAAATGAATCGTTCTGTCCTTAAACAAAAAGTAATTTCTCTCTTGCAGGAAGTTAACCTCCCCCGACCTGATATTCTCTATAAAGCATATCCACACCAACTCTCCGGCGGACAGCGCCAAAGACTAATGATTGCTATGGCTCTTAGCGCAGATCCTAGAATTCTTATTGCCGACGAACCCACCACAGCTCTTGACGTAACGGTGCAGAAAAATATCATTCAAGTTTTACGCAAACTAAAAGAAACAAGGGGCTTAGCTATTATTTTTATCTCACACGACCTTCGCCTGATCAGAGAAATCGCCGATGATGTTCTGGTTATGCGATCAGGCGAAGTTTTGGAATATGCCAGTTCAGAAAAACTTTTCACAAATCCACAATCTGCTTATACAAAGGGACTTATTGCATGTCAACCTCCGCTTAATAGTTCCCCTCGCAGACTTCTTACCATCAGGGATTTTGAAGCAGCTGAGGGAAGGTTTACTCAGGAGGAGTTTAAAAAGAAAGAAATAGATTACGAGCAAATACCCATTCTGAAAATCGAAAACCTTAGTGTAAACTACAATGTTCCCGGGGGATTCATGTCGTCACGGAAAACTCAGTTCAAAGCAGTTGATAAGGTCAGTTTTGAAATTTACCCCGGCGAAACACTTGGCTTAGTTGGAGAATCGGGCTGCGGTAAAACAACTTTGGGAAAAACTATTCTTAAACTCATTCAGAGCACTAATGGTACTATGTATTTCAGGGGAGAAAAAATAAATTCCCTGAAAGGCAGAAGATTAAAGCAATTCAGAAAGTCGGTGCAAGTTGTTTTCCAGGATCCGTTTTCATCACTGAACCCCAGACAAACCGTTCAGGGAATGCTATCTGAGGCGCTTCATTTTCACAGACCTGAACTTAAAACTGAACAGCGAAAACAGAAAATGATTGAACTTCTTCTAAGTGTGGGACTTGCAGAGTCTGATATGTACAAATATCCTCATCAGTTTTCAGGTGGACAAAGACAAAGAATCAGCATTGCCAGAAGTCTTACACCCGAACCGGAATTTTTGGTCCTTGATGAGTCAGTTTCTGCGCTTGATGTGTCAATTCAGGCTCAGGTGCTAAATTTGCTTAGTGATTTGAAAGAAAAATACGGTCTCAGTTATCTCTTTATCTCGCATGACCTTTCAGTTGTAAAATACATGTCTGACAGAATAATCGTAATGCGTTCTGGAATAATTGAAGAAACAGGCAGCCCTCAACAAATTTTTAACGCCCCGGAAAAGGAATACACAAAGCTTTTGGTAAGCTCCATCCCCGGTTATCAGTATTCCTCTGCATCAACATCATAGGTTCTAACAGCATTTTCATAATACCTGTCGCCTTCAAAATCAGGACAGTTAAGGTTTACGTTAAAGTCCATTGGGGGAGTAAATATATCCTCCTGTTTAACATTGAGACTGCTGTCAGCATATATTTTCTGAAAGAAATATGCATAAATCGGCAGTGCCATGTAACCTCCTGAACCCTGACTCAGATTGTCGAAATGCACTGAACGGTCTTCTGCGCCTACCCAAACGCCAGCTGTCAGTTTTGGAGTAATTCCTATATACCATCCATCCGACTGATTTTGTGTTGTTCCGGTTTTTCCTCCCATTTCTCCCGAGAAATTAAAGAACCATCTGAGGCGCTGGCCTGTCCCCCTGTCCACCACTCCCCTGAGAAGCTGAACCATAAGATAAGCTGTTTTTTCGCTGATAGCCTCTACCTGCTGGGGATGGAAACTTGCCAGTTCATTCCCGTTTTTATCTTCAATTCGTGTTACAAAAACCGGTTGGATATAAACTCCCTTGTTGGAAAAAGTGTTAAATGCACCAACCATTTCAACCAGACTGATATCAGAAGTACCGTAAATAACAGAAGGTACCGCATCAATTTTGCTTGTAACACCCATTTTACGGATTATATCAATAACTGCCTGAGGATTATATTTTTTAATCAGTGCCGCAGAAATAAAATTAACCGAGTGCGCAAGACCCCATTTGAGCGTTACCATTTTTCCTTCCATATCAAAATTGCCGGAGTTACGGGGAGTCCATGTTGAATCCTGATCAGCAAAGGTTACCGCCACATTCGGGATCAAATCACAGGGCTTATCGCCTTCCTGCATCGCAAGAGTATACAGAAATGGTTTTATCGTTGAGCCTACCTGCCTTTTTCCCTGAGTCACGTGATCATATTGAAAATATTTGAAATTCTGTCCCCCAACATAAGCCTTCACATATCCGGTGGTGGGTTCCATAGCCATTAACCCTGATTGTAGGAAAAACTTGTAATACCTTACAGAATCAAGAGGAGTCATAATAGTATCACGATCGCCCTTCCATGTGAAAACTCTCATTTTCCGCGGAGTTTTGAAGATTTTCATAATAGAATCCTGCTCAAGGCCTTTTGCTCTCAGGTTCCTGTAAGTATCTGTTCGTCTGACAGATTGCAACATGATTCTGTCAATATCCTGCAAAGTGAGATCGTCTGAAAACGGAGCTTTTCTGTTGCCCTTTTGGTTTTTAAAGAACTCACCCTGAAGTGTGCCTCCCAAATGCGCTTCAACAGCTTCTTCAGCGTATTGTTGCATCTTATAATTTATAGAGGAATATATTTTCACTCCATCTCGATACAGATTATAAGGAGTGCCATCAGGTTTAAAATTCTTATTGCACCATCCGTAAAGCGGGTCCGTTTCCCATTTTACAGAGTCTTCCTGATATTTTGAATAGGTAAAATAATTAGCCTTTTCCGGCTTTCCGGCCATCATTAATGTTCTAAGATAAGTCCTGAAATAAGTTCCATAACCGACATTGTGGCTCTGAACCCGATAGTTCAACTCAATAGGAATAAGCTTTATCGAATCGCAAACTTCTTTGGTAATAAAGTCGTTTTTCTCCATTTGACGTAACACTACATTCCTTCTTTTTAAAGAATTTTCAGGGTTTTGAACCGGACTATAATATGTAGGCGCACGTAAAGTTCCTACCAGAATCGCAGCCTGTTCTATTTTGAGTGAATCAGGTGTAGTGTCAAAAAATATTCGCGCAGCTGATTTAATTCCAAATGCCTCATGACCAAAAGTAACCGTATTGAGGTACATCACCAGAATTTCATTTTTCGTATAATATCTCTCAAGTCTAACAGCGGTATGCCATTCCTTAAGTTTGATCAGAAAGAGATTAATTTTTCTGGCTAGCTTGTTACTGCCTTTTATTTCTCTTGTATCAAAAAGATTTTTTGCCAGCTGTTGGGTAATCGTACTACCTCCCCCGGTATTCTGACCGCCAAGAATTGTCTTAAAAAAAACTCTGCCTAGTCCTCTGATATCAATACCCGAATGTTTGCTGAACCGGATGTCTTCTGTTGCAATTAACGCATTTATCAGATTTGGGGATAAATCGCGATATTCGACGAAAGTTCTGTTTTCGATAAAAATCTTTCCTAATAATTCATTATCTTCGGTATATACTTCCGAAGCAAGATTATTCTGGGGGTTTTCAAGGTCCTCAAAACTTGGCATATAGCCTAGTTTACCTTGTGATATCAGTATAAACAGAATTATAATTATTAAAATGGGAAGTGCGAAAAGACCCCATAATATTCTGAGATAACGAGAGTTCTGATTGCTTTTTAAGGACATAGCATTATAGCTTTGATGCAAAATTAACAATTATTTTCATTCAAAATTTTGATCTGTGCTTTGTATTTGATTTACTTTGCACATTTTAAATTCATTAGATAGAGGAAATTAATTTATGGAAGATAACCTGGTGATCGTTGAATCGCCTGCGAAGGCAAAAACTATTGAGAAGTTTCTGGGTAAAGATTATCTGGTGAAGTCTAGTTTTGGACATATTCGGGATCTGGCGAAGAAGAACCTTGGTATTGATTTAACCAACAACTACAAGCCCGAGTATATCGTTTCTCCCGATAAGAAAAAAGTTGTTGATGAACTGAAAAAACTGGCTAAAAGTGCAAAAACTGTTTGGCTGGCATCTGACGAGGACCGCGAGGGAGAGGCAATTTCGTGGCATCTGTATGAGGAGTTAGGATTAAAACCTGAAAAAACGCATAGGATTGTTTTTCACGAGATTACCAAAGACGCTATCCTCAATGCTATTAAAAATCCGCGTTCTATAGATGTAAACCTTGTTAATGCTCAGCAGGCGCGTCGTGTTCTTGATCGTTTAGTGGGATTTGAACTTTCGCCACTTCTCTGGAAAAAAATTAAACCCTCACTCTCAGCCGGCCGTGTTCAATCGGTTGCCGTAAAACTTATTGTAGAGCGCGAACGTGAAATCAATGCCTTTCAGGTAACTTCCGCCTTCAGGATTGCTGCACTATTTAACATCAACGACCCAAAAGGGAAATTTTCTGAACTTCAGGCTGAGCTCGAAAAACGAATTTCAGAAGTATCTTCTGCAAAAAGTCTTCTTGAAAAATTAATCGGAGCCTCCTTTAAAGTTGCCGACGTTACAAAAAAGCCAGGGAAAAAATCTCCCTCACCTCCCTTCACAACATCCACTTTGCAGCAGGAAGCCAGCCGAAAACTTGGATACTCTGTTGCACAGACAATGACCATAGCCCAGCGTCTTTACGAAGCAGGGAAGATTACCTACATGAGAACGGATAGCGTTAATCTTTCACAGACTGCAATTTTAGGTTCTTCGTCTGTAATTGAATCGCTGTACGGAAAGGATTATGTTCATACCCGCAATTTTGTAACCAAATCAAAGGGAGCCCAGGAAGCGCATGAAGCTATTCGTCCAACATTTATGGAGCATAGCAGCATTGACGGGAACGCAACTGAAAAAAAATTATACGAACTAATCTGGAAAAGGACGCTCGCCTCTCAAATGAGCGATGCTGTTCTCGAAAAAACCAATATCCGTATCAGTAATTCAAAAACACCGGAAATATTTGTAGCCTCAGGGGAAGTTCTGAAATTTGACGGATTCCTTAAAGTATATATGGAGTCAAGCGATGATGAAAACACCGACGAAGAATCCAAAGGCCTTCTCCCACCGTTAAAATCGGGAGATCCCCTTGAACTAAAAATGATTGAAGCAGCTGAGAAATTCACATTGCATCCTCCGCGTTACACTGAGGCGAGCTTGGTTAAGAAAATGGAAGAACTTGGAATCGGACGCCCATCTACCTATGCACCAACTATTTCTACTATTCAAACCAGAGAATACGTAATTAAGGAAGATCGCCCGGGAAATACCAGAGTCAGCAGAATTATCGTACTTACTGGTTCAAGTATTAAAGAAACTCAGAAAGAAGAAAACTACGGTTTCGAAAAATCTAAGCTTTTCCCTACAGATATCGGAATGATCGTAAATGATTTTCTCGAACAGTATTTCGGCGAAATCATGGATTATAATTTTACCGCTACTGTGGAAGCTGAATTTGATCAGATTGCAGACGGAAATCTGGTGTGGAGCAAAATGATTGATAAGTTCTATATCCCCTTTCATTCAAAGGTTGATGACACAAATAAAACAGGGGAACGCTCTAATGGAGAAAGAACTCTTGGCATCGATCCTGTAAGTGGTAAACCTGTCTTGGTAAAAATAGGTCGCTATGGACCCGTTGTTCAGATCGGATTGGCTACAGAAGAAGAAAAACCAAAATTCGCTAGTCTTCAGAAAGGACAAAGCCTAGAAACAATAACCCTGGAAGAATCCCTCGAATTATTTAAACTTCCAAGAACTGTTGGGAGCTTCGAAAATCAGGAAGTCGTTATTGGTGTTGGCCGCTTTGGCCCTTATGTGCGCCATATCAGCAAATTCTATTCCCTTAAAAAAGGAGTGGATGACCCGATGACAATTAGCCTGGAAAGAGCCATCGAACTTATTGAAAATAAACGAAGTGACGATAAAAATAAGGTCATTAAAACTTTTACGGAAGAACCGGGAATTCAAATACTGAATGGAAGATACGGACCCTATATTGCTTTTGAAAAGAACAATTTCAAAATCCCTAAAGCAAAAGAACCTGCAAGTCTTACCCTTGAGGAATGCCGCACTATTATTAAGACAGGTGGTGCCAAACCGATAAAAAAGAAGAAAAAATAATAAGGAAGTATGGACTTAAATGATTATTTTAACCCGGTAAGCCTCGAAAAACCTGCCATCCATCTGATTCCTCATGATCTCAGTTTTAGCAGGAAAATTAAGATCCATACTGCTGACCATAAAATTCAGAAAATTTCTGATTTTGATGTTGCAATTATCGGCGTGCCGGATGATAAAAATGCATTTATAAAAGGCTCTGCAGATGCACCTGATGCTGTTCGTAGTAAGCTTTACCAGCTTGCAAGTATAAACAGAAAAACTAAAATTATTGACCTTGGAAATCTCAAGCAGACAGCGAACAGCAATGATACCTACTTTGCCTTAAGAGACATTATTACGGAGCTTACTGAAAAATCTGTGATTGCCTTACTAATTGGTGGAAGCCAGGATTTGTCCTATGGTGTTGATTTGGCATTGAATAAGAAAAATTCAATGTATAGTTTTCTAAGTATTGATGCACGCCTTGACCTGGGCTTTAAAGAGAAAACCATCAGCTCAAGAAATTATCTTGATACTATTTTACCTAATAAGGATCCCAGATTCTTTAACTATACAAATATCGGACATCAGACCTATTTTACGCCCGACCGATTAAAAGACATGATTGATAAAAAAGGCTATGAGAGTCTTCGTCTTGGGTACGTGCGTTCAAATCTTTCTGCCATTGAACCTCAGATCAGAGACACTAGCTTCTTAAGTCTGGATATGAGTTCTGTCAGGCAATCAGACGCTCCAGGAGTTACTCTACCTTCTCCAAATGGTTTCTTCGGGCAGGAAATTTGCCAACTTGCCCGTTACGCCGGAGCTGCTCCTGAATTAAAAGCATTCGGGGTATTTGAATTATCCCCGGAAAATGACATCAACGGACACTCATCTCACCTTGCCGCTCAAACAATATGGTACTTTCTCGAAGGAGTATATATTAGAATAAAGGAAAACCCGCAAATTGCCGGTGCAACTAAATTTATCGTTACTCTTGAATCAGCAGGACAAGACATCTCCTTTTATAAAAGCCTCAAAACAGAAAGATGGTGGTTGGAAATCCCGGCAATAAACCCCATAACTGAGATGAATTACTTAATATCCTGTAATTATGAGGATTATCAGATGGCAAGTTCCAATGAGATTCCCGAACGTTGGTGGAAAGCTTTTCATAGACTGGTCTAAGATTCAATTTTTTTATACATTCAAAATCTCTTATTCAGAGATAATTAGCCTCCTACAAGTTCTGAAACCCAAGATAGTTTGACTTATTAACAATAATGTGTTAATAAAATTTGTTTCTATTGTGGATTTTTACTTATTTTACAACTCTTTTTAAACTTACAATAGTTCGTTAAACTTTCAGGAATTGACATAATGAAATTACGCAAAGTGCTGATTATTAATTCTATGCATATTATAAATCAAATTTTATAAGGCATTGATAATGAGTAATATAAAAAAGTTTAACGAACTATTGAAACTTATTTAGAATAACAATAAATAGCTGGCATATACGATTGAAGATTTTGAGAATATTATTACATATTACCTTACTATTCATAACTGTTATGACGTATGCTCAACAGGATCCAGAATTCAGTCAACATAACTCTGCAACGAGCCTGTATAATCCAGGTTCCGTTGGGAGTCACGACAGAATTTGCCTGAATGCCGTACATCGTGAACAATGGGTTGGTTTTCCAAATGCACCTTCAACATCATATTTTAGTGCAGATGGAGCATTTAGTATTTTCGGTAAAAATTTGGGAGCAGGAATTTCAATTTTGAATGATAATTATGGTTTTAATTCCGATTTAGGTATTAATCTTCAATATTCGTACCGTTTGGATTTAGGCTCAGGAAAACTAGGTATTGGGTTAAATACAGGAATACTTAATAAGTCTCTTAATCCGGAATGGAAAACCATTGGAACTACAGGGGAAATTCAGGACGGTGCTGAAGGGGATCCTAGTATTCCGGCAACCAAAGACAGCAGAACGGCTTTTGACATGGGACTTGGAGTTTTTTACCGTACTGATAATATTTTTATGGGAATTTCTGCAACACATATTAATCAGGGACGTATAAAATACCCTAATGCAACGCCCAGGCTGGTCAGACATTACTATATTACAGCTGGTTATACCTTGCAGTTACCCAATCCTATGTTTGAAATTATGCCTTATTTTATTTTGAAAACGGATGGAAGAGCGAATCAATTATATCTGAATACAAATGTCAGATACAATAAAAGATTTTGGGGTGGCGTTTCATATAGAGCGGGAGATGCAGTAGTTGGACAAGTGGGTCTGGAGTTGTTTAATGGGGTTAGGGTTGGCTATTCTTACGACTTTGTCACCTCCAAAATTGGCAAATATAGTGATGGTTCGCATGAACTTACATTAGGATACTGTTTTGATTTAAGTTTAGATAAATCACCACAAAAATATAAGAGTATTAGATTTTTATAATAATTTCACTATTTTTATGGAGTTTTTTAGTTAGTTTACACATTGAAAAAAAGATTGTTTTAGCAAATAATACCCAAAAGCTATGAAAAAGTTTGTTCCCTTGCTGATTCTGTTGGCAATACTTGGAAGCTGTTCCTCTTTAGATACTGGAGAACTGATTGGCGTTCAGGGACGTAAAGCATACGTTGAGCCTGACCCGTTTGGGATGCTCTTTATTCCCACCGGAAGTTTTGTAATGGGCCCCAGTGATCAGGATTTGTCATTTTCACAAAATGCACAATCAAAAACAGTTTCTATTGATGCATTCTGGATGGACGAAACCGAAATTACAAATAATGAATATCGTCAATTTGTAACTTGGGTTAGAGATTCCATCGTTAGACAAGCTCTCGTTGATGATCAGATCGATGAATTTATCCTCAAAGATAAAGAGGGAAATCCAGTATTAATTAATAAAAATGGGCAGCCCGATGCTTCTGCAATCAATTGGGAACAACCTCTTGACTATAGTGGCAAAGACGAAAACGTAAACGCTTCTATTGAGAGAATTGGTCTGTATTACACAGGTGATGCTCAATTTTTCAATCGTAAGGATATTGCAGTTGAAAAACTTAATTATACTTATTATTGGATTGATTTGCAACAAGCTGCAAAAAGAGCAAACCGTTATGATGCAAAATCACAAGCTTATCAGGGAAATATAACCAAACTTGATGGATCAACTGCAAAGGTTGAAGGCCGTCAGTCATTTGTATTTAAAGATGAGGTTCTTGTATATCCTGATACTTTGTGCTGGATAGCTGACTTTACCTTCTCTTATAATGAGCCTTATGCAAATATGTATTTCTATCACCCTTCATATGATAATTATCCTGTAGTTGGAGTTACATGGAAACAGGCAACTGCCTTTTCTATATGGAGAACGCAATACTTAAATACTGCTCTGTCTGCTCAGGGCCAGCCATTTGTTCAGGATTACAGACTTCCTATTGAAGCAGAATGGGAATATGCTGCCCGTGGAAACCTTGCTTTAAGCATGTATCCTTGGGGAGGTCCTTATATCAGAAACCAATTGGGCTGTTTCGTAGCTAACTTCAAGCCATTACGTGGTAACTATATCGATGACGGTGCTCTCATAACTGAAAGAGTTGGTTCTTATTCACCAAATGAATATGGTTTATACGATATGGCTGGAAATGTTGCAGAATGGACTTCTAATGCTTATGACGAATCTGCATATGTGTTCTCACACAATATGAATCCGGATTATAAATATAATGCAAGACCAGACGATCCCCCTGTTATGAAAAGAAAAGTTGTTCGTGGTGGGTCATGGAAAGATGTTGCACATTTTCTACAAGTTAGTGTAAGAGACTATGAATATCAAGACACAGCTAAATCTTACGTTGGTTTCAGATGCGTTCGTTCTTACCTTGGTACAAACTAAAACTATAAAATCCTAATATTATGAACATTGCCGAAATAGTTCAGAGTTCAGGCTGGAAGAATTTCATGGCCAAGCTCTATGGTATAGGAGCTGCCGTTGTTATCGTTGGAGCCTTATTTAAAATCATGCACTGGCCAGGTGCAGGTCCTATGCTTACTGTAGGTCTGGGTACTGAAGCTGTCATCTTTTTCTTCTCTGCATTCGAACCTCTACATGAAGAGCTTGACTGGACACTTGTATACCCCGAGCTTGCAGGTATGACAGATCCTGACGAAATGGAAGAGTTTAAGGAAGAAAGCATTTCAGGAAGAGGTGTGGGTTTACAGAAATTTGATGAATTATTCCAGCAGGCGGATATTCGACCCGAAACAATTACCAGTTTAAGTACGGGTCTAACTAGCCTTAATAAAACAGCTGGAAATTTGAACGATATTACCGCAGCAAGTCTTGCTACTAAAGATTATCTTGGTAATATGAAAGCTGCTTCAGAGTCAGTTAATTCTTTTTCCAATATCTACACTCAAAACTCTGGTGAGCTTACAAGTTCAGTAAATGCACTGTCTTCTTCTTATAAGAAAACTGCTGAAATGATTGATAAATCAGGTCAGGAAATCGCACAAAAATTTACCCAGTCAAGTGCTGATATTACTTCCACTTATACAGAACTTTCAAAAACTGTTAAGTCAGATTATACTAATATTACACAGGGTCACAAACAATTTAGTGAGCAGCTTGGCTCTCTGAATAAAAATCTTGCTGAACTGAATACTGCATACATGCAGCAGGTTAAGGGTAGTCAGGATCATATCAAAGGCTCAGAGTCAATATACAAAGGTATGGATGACATGATGAAGAATCTGAAATCTTCTGTTGATGAAACTCAGAAGTATAAGGATGAAATCAGCAAACTCAGCCAGAATCTTTCAGAATTGAATAATATCTATGGAAATATGCTTTCAGCTATGAGCGTAATTTCTAAAAAATAATTTTTTAATTTTATACAATACATTATGGGTCACGGAAAGGAAACCCCAAGGCAAAAGATGATCGGTATGATGTACTTAGTACTCACCGCATTATTGGCAATGAACGTTTCCAAAGACGTCCTAAATGCATTCATTCTTGTTGATGAAGGTCTGACTAAGACTACCCACAACTTTTTTCAAAAGAACGAAAGTCTTTATGCCGATTTCGAAGAAGCTTATCAATTAAATAAAACGAAAGTTGCTGACTGGAATGATAAGGCCTTAGAGGTCAAGAAAAGAACTCAGGAGCTTTATGATTTAATGCAGGAAGATAAGAAGCTTATTGTTATAAAAGGTGAAGGACCCGAAACTCCTGCTGTCACAGAAGAAGAAGTCATTTTAAAGGAGGTAAAAGGAAAAGATAATACAAATATTCCTGCCGAAGTTATGATCCTTAATAAAAAAGGTATTGAACTTAAGGAAGCCCTTGCTAAACATAGGGAATATCTTATTTCATTAATTGAAGATAAGGAAATGTATGCTTCGCTTATTGCTTCTCTGGAATCTAACCTTGATACAGAAGATCCTCCTCCACTTAAATCGGGAGAACTTCATAGTTGGGAATCAGAACATTTCGAGCATTTACCTCTCGCTGCTGTAATTACTATGTTATCTAAATTACAAAGCGACATTAGAAATTGCGAATCAGATATAATAAACTATTTACTTAGTCAGATCGACGCCGGATCATTCAAATTCAATAAAATTGATGCGGTTGTAATTTCAGGTTCAGACTATATTTTTAAAGGACAAGAATACAAAGCTCAGGTTTTCCTTGCTGCATACGACTCCACAAAACTTCCCACTGTACAGTTGGAAAACGGAACAGAACTTCCGGTAAAAGATGGTAAAGGCGTTTATACTGCTGTAGGTAGTGTAGTTGGAACCCGCACCTGGGCTGGTACAATTGTACTTGATGGTGGAGATGGAAATGTAATTCGTAGAGAATTTAAAAAGGAGTATCAGGTTGCTGAAGCAAGTGCTGTTATTTCGCCAACAAAAATGAATGTTTTCTATCGTGGTGTTAAAAACCCTGTTTCGATTTCAGTTTCTGGTGTACCAAAAGAAAATCTTATAGCCGATATTTCTAAAGGAAGTATTAAACGCGTTGGTAATGAGTGGGAAGTATTTCCCGGTTCAGGCCCTGAAGGCGAGATTGTTACAGTCAGAGTTTCAGCAAAAGTTGATAATACAACACGTTTTATGGGCAGCATGGACTTCAGGGTAAAAGATGTTCCTGATCCGGTTGCTGAAGTTGCAGGTCGTTCGCAGGGCTTAATTGGTATCGGTGAACTATCAAAAGCTGGCGGAGTAAAAGCTACTCTTAAAAACTTTGACTTTGACCTTGATTTCGTAGTTACTGAATTTACAGTTTCAGCCGTTCTATCTGGAGGTTTTACTAAAACTGAAAAATCAGAAGGTGCTAACTATTCCAAGGCACAGGTCGAAATTATTTCTCAGGTAAAAACTGGGGGTAGGGTAACATTTGAAAGCATTAAAGCCGTAGGTCCTGACGGTAAAACCAGGACACTTAATTCAATAGTACTGAAAATAAATTAATACCTAGAATAATGAAAAGAGCTGCTTTATTTCTGGTTGGGACATTTGTCATCGCTCAGGTAATGTGGTCACAGAATACTGTGACGCAGAGTACACAGCCTGCAACGCCCAATCCGCAATTAACTCTTGATACACTGAAGATTGTGGATGTTTATGATAAAATTCATATCGCCGAGAAAAAACCTATTCCTTATGTACCCATAAGAGAAGCCGATGTAATGTGGGCAAAAGATGTATGGAGGATCATCGATTTACGTGAAAAGATGAACCAGCCTCTTTACTTTCCTACAACTTCAATCGGCAAAAGAATGAGTTTCTTTGGCTTGGTAATGTATGGTGTAAGAGAACATAACCTTCATGCATTTAAAGATGATAAGTATAATCTCTTCTCATCAAAAACTATGCTTGGTTATAAAGACCTTGTAGCTCAATTGGGGGCTGACACATTGCTTGGTGGAGAAATCCGCTTAAAAACTAACCTTGTTAAACAGCTTCTTGTAAAAGAAAAATGGTTTTTCGATAAACAGCATTCCACGATGAGGGTTCAGATAGTTGGTATTGCTCCTATTAAAGTATATAACAAAGAGCTAAAGGATGCTAATGGTAGCATAACTGTTAGTCCGGAGGTAACTCGTGAAATTTTATTTTGGATTTACTTTCCTGAATTCAGAGAACTCTTTGCAAAATATGAGATTTACAACCGTTTTAGTGACGCTCAGAACATTTCTTTCGACGATCTTTTCATGCAAAGAAGATTTGGTTCTTATATTTATGGCGAATCAAACGTGTTTGAAAACCGTTATATTGTTGACTACCTCGTAGGTGACGATATTCTATATGAATCAGAAAAAATTAAATCTTCTCTTATGGAGATGGAACATGATCTTTGGGAATTCTAATTTATCCCCTTCAGAAAAAAAGGCCATCTTTACTAAGGATGGCCTTTTTTTATTTCTAAAACCGAAAGAATTATTCCGTTTTAAACAAAACTTTCCCCTTTGCTAATTTTCACATCATTGACAAAAACTTTTATCCTTTGCTCTTCTTCACGCTTGCAAACCAATAAAATATCATCACTTTGAACGACAATAAAGTCATCCAAACCCTGCAACACAACAAGCTGTTTTCCGGAAACACTTACTAAAGAGTTATTTACGTCATATACAAAAATATTGTCCCCAATGAGAGCGTTGTTATGAGTGTCTTTCCCTTTTTGTTCATACAGAGAACCCCAAGTTCCAAGATCTGACCAACCAATATCTGTCGTAAGTACATAGACATTGTCGGCCTTCTCCATTATCCCGTAATCAAGTGAAATATTTTTACACCCTGCATAGGTTTTTTCAACAAAAACTTTCTCTTCCGGAGTATTGTATACCCCGCTACCTTCTTCAAAAGAGGAGCTAATTTCCGGAAGGTAAAACTCAAAGGCCTGAATAATACTTTTTAAAGACCAGAAAAAGATTCCTGAATTCCAGTAAAAATCGCCACTCTTTAGAAATATATGAGCAAGTTTTAGGTCAGGCTTTTCAGTAAAGGTTTTCACTTTTCGGAAAATATTACCGTGCTTTTCAACTGCTTTTTCTCCATTTGCCTGAATATAACCGTATCCTGTTTCCGGGCGACTTGGTTCCATTCCCAGAGTAAGCAATGCATCATACGCAGCTACAAACTCCAACCCCGCCTGAACCTGATTTAAAAACTTCTCTTCCTTTAAAATTAAGTGATCGGAAGGTGCAACTACCATAATAGCATCAGGATCAATCTGTTTTAAACGATAAGCAGCATAAGCAACACAAGGTGCTGTATTCCTGCGATAAGGCTCTGAAAGTATATTTTCACGATTAATATCCGGAAGTTGTGCTTCAATTATATCTCTGTATTCGGCATTACTAACTATATAAATGTTTTCAGCAGGAATAATCTGTACAAAACGTTCATATGTTTGTTGTAATAATGTTTTCCCAACACCCAGAATATCAAGAAATTGTTTTGGCATTGTTGAACGACTCAGAGGCCAAAACCTGCTGCCTATGCCGCCTGCCATTATTATGCAATAATGATGTTTATTCATTAATACTGGTTCTCATTAATTTTAGGAATCAAAGATACAGTTTTTTTAAGTTTTCACAGGAGCGACGCTAATGTTTTACAATTCACTTCGGATTGATCAATAATAATCCTAATTTTGCATAAAACTGAAGTTTATGAAGTTTTTAGAACATGCTGGGCAATATTTTATTTTACTCTCCAAAGTTTTTGCTAGACCTGAAAAATACTATTTGTATTACAGGCAAACGATTCGTGAGATAGAAAAAATTGGCCTGAACTCTTTTGGTATCGTTGTTATTATTTCCATATTCGTTGGAGCTGTAATAACTATTCAAACCAATTATAATATGGAGAATCCCCTTCTACCCAGATATTTAGTAGGAGTCACTGTACGAGATTCTCTTTTGTTGGAGTTTTCGTCAACAATGGTTGCCCTTATTCTTGCTGGAAAAGTAGGCTCTAGTATAGCATCTGAAATAGGTACCATGAGGGTTTCAGAACAAATTGATGCTCTTGAAATTATGGGAGTAAATTCTGCTTCCTATCTGATTTTACCGAAGATTGTAGCAGCCATGTTTTTCTTTCCTATTCTCTCATTACTTAGCATGTTTGTTGGGATTTTCGGAGGATATTTAACGTGTCTTTTCACAGATATATTATTACCCAGTGATTTTATTTATGGTATACAATATATGTTTTACCCTCATTACATAGGTTACTCCGTTACTAAAGTCTTTTTTTATGCCTTTATCATTGTAACTATGTCAGCATATCAGGGATATTTTGCAAAGGGTGGTGCCCTTGAAGTAGGCCGCAGCAGCACCAAAGCAGTTGTATATAGCTCAATCGTTGTCCTACTCGCAAACCTCATCCTTACTAAACTTATCCTGTCATGATAGAGGTAAAAAATCTTACAAAAAAATTCGATGATAAGATCGTCCTAGATGACATTAATGTTACATTCGAACAGGGTAAAACAAACCTGATAATCGGGCAAAGCGGATCCGGAAAAACTGTTTTACTTAAATCAATTGTTGGCCTTTTCCCCGTTGATAAGGGAGAAATCTGGTACGACGACAGGCAATATAACGCTCTGAATTTCAAACAGAAGAAGGAAATTAGAAAGGAAATCGGTATGCTTTTTCAGGGAGGAGCCTTATTTGATTCTTCTAATGTTCAGGAAAATGTCATGCTACCGCTGGATATGTTTACAGATATGAATTTGTCAGACAAACTTGATAGGGTTAATTTCTGCCTGGCCCGTGTAAACCTTAGTGATGTTAATCGTTTGTACCCCTCAGAAATCAGCGGAGGAATGAAAAAACGCGTAGCAATCGCAAGAGCAATCGCTCTTAATCCGAAATACCTGTTTTGCGATGAACCTAATTCGGGACTTGATCCTCAAACCGGCATAGTCATTGACAATTTGATAAAAAATATTACTGAAGAATTCAATATTACAACCATTGTCAATACGCATGATATGAATTCAGTTATGGAAATAGGTGATAAGGTTGTTTTTATTTACGAAGGCAAAAAAATCTGGGAAGGGAGTAATGATGAGATCCTTACAACAGATTGCACAGAACTTAACGACTTTGTTTTTGCGACAAATCTGGCAAAAAAACTCCGTAACTGATTAAAATCAAATGAGCAGACTTCTTAAATATGAAGAATCTCTCTGAAAAATATTCTGGAATTCTTCTGGCAGGGGGAAAAAGCTCAAGGATGGGCGAGGATAAAGCATTCATGAAGTATGGTGAGTATTTCCTCTACGAATATAGTCTTTCCGTCCTAAAGCATTTCTCGAATAATATTCTTTTGAGTTCTTCAAACCTGCTCTTCAAACAAGCAGATTGCACAATTGTTGAAGACGAAATGCCTGGATTGGGTCCAATTGGGGGAATATTTTCATGCCTCAAACAGATAAAATGCCAAAATGCTATTGTCCTACCCTGCGATCTCCCCTTAATAACCTTATCAATAATTGATATATTAATTGAAAACTCGGAGAACTTCGATATAACTATTGCTTTAAATCGTCAAAATCTCCCCGAACCTCTTGTTGGAATTTATAATGTTGCTGTAATCCCCTTTATGGAAGAAATGATTAATCATGGAAACTATAAAATGCAGGAATTACTGTCAAAGGTTAACACCAGGTTTGTTCCCTTTCCCGAGAGCCCAGCTTTAAGCTTTCAAAATATTAATTACCCGAGCGATTTTGGTTCCTTACCTCTCCCAATAATTAATGTTTAATAATTCATTTCTATTCTAAATAACTCCTATTTACCTGATATTTTGATATTTACACACCCATTTCTGAAAAACAATTAAATATGTGTTTCCCCACATATCTAGATTATTATATTTTTTAATAAATTTGTTTATGTTATTAGAATAACATGATTTCAAATATTGCTTCTTAAGTATTTAAAACAAAAAGCATGGGTTCCCGAAGACAATTCTTAAAAACATCTGCCTTAGGCCTTGGAGGCTTGAGCATCGGCTTATCCGCGTTTAAATATGTCAGCGACTTTAGTAGTTTGGAGAAGGGAAAAGCAGAGCTTAAAATTAATCTTAGCCGCACCCCCACTTACTGCGAAATTTGCTTCTGGAAATGTGCCGGCTGGGTCTATAAACGAGAGGATGGAAGTATCTGGAAGATTACAGGAAACGATGAAGACCAGCACAGTAATGGCAGATTCTGTCCCAGAGGTACCGGTGGTGTAGGAACCTATAATGATTCTGACAGACTTAAAACACCTCTGATACGGACTGGAGAAAGAGGAGAACATAAATTCAGAGAAGCAAGTTGGGAAGAGGCTCTTGATTTGATTGCTGAAAAAATGAAAAGCATTGCATCTGTACATGGACCTGAGTCGGTTGCCCTACTGAACCACGGATCAGGAGGTAAGTATTTTGGGGATCTTCTTAAAGCATATGGTTCTACAAATATTGCAGCTCCTTCGTATGCTCAGTGCCGCGGACCTAGGGAAGTGGCATTTATTAATACTTTTGGAGAGGCTGTTGAATCGCCTGAAAGGACAGATATTCGTGATACACGTTGCCTAGTTCTGATTGGTTCACATATTGGTGAAAACATGCATAACGGGCAAGTACAGGAAATGTCTGATGCTATTGATAAAGGAGCTACAATAATCACAGTAGATCCGCGGTTTTCAGTTGTAGCCAGTAAATCCAAATTTTGGCTACCAATAAAACCAGCCACCGATCTAGCTTTACTGCTTTCATGGATAAATGTTCTTGTAACTGAAAACTGGATCGATAAGGATTATGTTGAAAAAAATACTTACGGATATGATTTGCTAAAAGATCACGTAAAGTCAATGACTCCTGAATGGGCTTACGGTATTACCGGAATTCATCCGGATATTATTCGTAAAACAGCTAAAGAGATGTATAATGCCTCTCCAGCTGTAATTGTTCACCCCGGAAGACATGTAACCTGGTATGGTGACGATACGCAACGATTACGTACAGTTGCCATTTTAAATGCTATTTTAGGATCCTGGGGACGTAGAGGAGGATTCTATAACCCAGCCACCTACGCAGTTCCTACCTATCCACATCCACCATTTCCAACTCCAAAAACAACTTGGAGAGACGCATTTCCTGACCAATTCCATCTCGCCGATGAATCTGTATCATCCAAAATTTGTGATGCCACAATACCTTCTGAGGTTAGAAACTTTAGTTTTAAAGCCTGGATTGTATATGGCACCAATCTCATTATGACATTCCCAGATCAGTCAAAAACAATTGAAGCAATAAAACATCTTGATCTGATGGTAGTCATTGATACCATGCCTATGGAAATAACAAGCTGGGCTGATGTAGTTCTTCCAGAATGTACTTATCTCGAACGATATGACAGCATCCGGACAGGGCCTCACCGTAAACCGGCAATTGCTTTACGAATGCCTGCATTTGAACCAAAAAACAATACAAAACCTGCATACTGGATGGCCAGAGAAATTGGGGTTAGATTGGGTTTAGCTCAATTTTTTCCATTTGAAAAACTTGAAGATTATCTCGACTGGCAGCTAAAAAAACTTGGGTCTTCACTCGAGGAAATGCAAAGAATTGGGGTTAAAACATTTGAAAGAGAGGCTGATGATCTTTACTTTCAGCCTGGGGAACATCATGAATTCTCTACACCTACCGGAAAAATTGAGCTTTATTCAACCGCGTTTCTGGATGAGGGATTTGATCCCTTGCCTGTTTATACTGCTCATCCTGAACCTCCTTCCGGCTTTTACCGTCTAAATTACGGCAGGGCACCAATGCACACTTTTAGTCGGACATCCAATAACCCTAACCTTAACGATTTAATGGATGAAAATACTTTATGGGTAAATCCAAAAGTTGCTAAAGAATGGGGATTAAAAAAAGCTCAAGAAATCTGGCTAAAAAACCAGGATGGTAAAATTTCAAATTTCCCCATAAAAGTTAGAATTACAGAAAGAATCCGTTGGGATTCTGTTTATATGGTGCATGGATTTGGTCATGCAACCAAACAACTTAGCCGAACATACGGAAAAGGGATTAGCGATACTGAAATGATTACCAATGTAATGCTTGACCCGATAATGGGAGGAACGGGTATGCGAGGTAATTTTGTAACATTCTTAACCGAAAAACCAGAGGAGGTTGCGTCATGAGATATGCAATGGCCGTTGATACCAGAAAATGTGTGGGTTGTAGTGACTGTGTGGTAGCTTGCCAGACAGAAAATAATGTTCCCATAGGGTACTGCAGAGATTGGGTGGTGGAAGTTGTAGATGGAACTTATCCTCAACTTGAACTTGAAATTCGTTCGGAAAGATGCAATCATTGCGATAATTCTCCGTGTGTGCGTTGTTGTCCAACCGGTGCAAGTCATATTGAAGAAGGGGGATTTGTAATAGTTACCCACGAAAAATGTATTGGATGCGGGGCGTGTATTGCTTCTTGTCCGTATGATGCACGTTATCCTCATCCTGATGGCTATGTTGATAAATGTACATTTTGTTTGCACCGCGTAAAAAAAGGGCAATTGCCTGCTTGTGTGGCTACCTGCCCTACAAAATGCATGTATTTTGGAGATCTGGATGACCCGAGTAGTCCCGTCTCGAAGGTGCTGAAAACCAGGAAATTCAAAACATTAATTCCTGAGGCAGGCACAAAACCCGAATTATATTTTCTGATTTGATAAAACTTTGAAATCACAATCATGAGAGAAGAACTCATTACAAGTGGCAGAATGAATGTAGCTATTGATCCACAGTTACATATCTGGGCATGGGAGATCCCCTTTTACCTCTTTTTGGGAGGATTGGCAGCTGGAATACTCTTCTTTGCAGCTCTTTATACCCTCATAGGAAAAGAAAAGGAGTTTCCATCCGCAATTGAAAAAACCCCGTTAATTGTGCCATTTCTACTGATAATTGGCCTTGGTGCACTATTTCTTGACTTAAATCACAAGCTGTATTTCTGGAGACTTTACACTTCAATAAATCTGCAATCTCCTATGTCATGGGGTGCTTGGGTATTGATGGTTGTAACTCCCGTATCAATTATTTGGGCAGCACTTCATGTGAAAAAAACATTTGTAAACTGGAAATGGCCTTTTGCATGGCTGGATGTTCTGGAAGTTTTCTTTTCCCGATATAAAAGAATACTTGCATGGATCATGATCATTTATTCCCTGATTTTAGGAATTTATACCGGAATATTATTTTCAGCCTTTAATGCGCGGCCACTTTGGAACACATCCATTTTGGGTCCTCTATTTCTCACGTCAGGCTTATCAACCGGAGCTGCTATAAATATTCTAATGGCCAGAACTCAACATGAAAGACACAGTTTTTCAAGAATAGACCTCATGTTAATTGGTATTGAATTGTTTCTGATCGTTCACATTTTCATGGGATTTTTGGCAAGCACACAGGTACAAATCGATGCAGCAAAACTCTTCCTTGGAGGGCCTTATACAGCACCATTCTGGATTCTGGTAGTTTTCTTCGGGATGGTACTTCCGGGAATTCTAGAATTTCTCGAACTGAAAAATTTTAAAATCCCAATATTTATTCCTGCTGTTTTAGTTATTGTCGGAGGATTACTTTTCCGCTTTATATGGACTTTTGCGGGACAATCGAGCAGATGGCTTTATTAAAAAAGATATAAAATATCTAATCATGGTTAAAAAAGAACAAATCGCAAAAACAACGAAGTATCTGAACCCCTACCTTGGAGGTGTTTTGTTGGGATTGGTGCTGCTTTCCGCCTTTTTTGTATCGGGGAGAGGACTTGGTGCCAGTGGTGCCATTAAAAGTACAGTAATCACAACTGTTGATGCAATAGCGCCTGGGCATGCAGAAAACGCAAAATTTTATAAAGAAGATGCCAAAACTCATGAAGGAAGCCCGATGAAATCTTGGCTGGTTTTTGAGATGGCCGGAGTAATTGTAGGTGGATTTCTCTCAGGTGCACTTGCAGGCAGACTAAAACTTAAAGTGGAACATTCTCCAAAAATAACTTCCAAAAGAAGACTTGCATTTGCATTGGCTGGCGGTGTTTTATTCGGTTTTGGATCGCAGTTAGGCAGAGGCTGCACAAGCGGATCAGCACTGACGGGGATGGCGGTAATTTCAATGGGAGGCTTCATAACAATGGCCTGCATTTTTGGTACTGCTTTTGCGTTGGCTTACTTTTTTCGTAAAAACTGGATTTAACTTTTAAAAATTACAACATGGGACCCTTAGTTACATATGAATTTATTTCACAGGATACTAATTTATTACTCGCATTTATAATTGGTATCGGATTTGGCTTTGTTCTTGAAAGCAGCGGTTTTTCTTCAAGCAGGAAGTTAGCAGGAATTTTTTATGGCTACGATGCAGTGGTTCTGAAAGTTTTTTTTACTGCTGCCATAACCGCCATGCTTGGCCTATTATTTTTCAGTCTGTTTGGCTGGATAGACCTTGAACTGGTTTACGTAAACCCAACATATTTATACTCTGCGATTGCAGGTGGCGTTATCATGGGAGCAGGCTTCATAATGGGCGGGTACTGCCCCGGCACAAGCTTTTGCGGGGCATCAATAGGTAAAATCGATGCATTTGTTTTCATTGGTGGCCTGTTTCTTGGCGTTCTTCTATTTGCTGAAGGATATCCACTCTGGGAAGATTTCTTCAAAGCACAATTTATGGGATATCCCAAGTTAAGTGAGGTTTTGGGATTATCTGACGGGATATTTGCTTTCATTCTCATTCTGATGGCCCTTGGAATGTTTTGGGTTGCTGAATGGGCTGAAAAGAAATTCCCACAACCTGAATATTAATTTTTTACTGAAGCATTTGCTATTCAACTTATTGAAATATTACCAGTAAATAACAAAAAAACAACATCATGAAACCTAGAATATATCTTGCACTATTCATTATTCCTCTTGGAATGATCATTGCTGCAGTTCCGCAAAACGTTACCAGACCCTACAAACTAACCGCTTCGCAGATGCTTGCTGTTGCCAACAGCAGCTCTCAGTTTTTAAGTCCGGATGAAGTTGCAGATTTCCTGATACAAAAGGATCCAAATCTTCAGCTGATAGATGTAAGAACCCCAGATGAATTCATGAAATTCAGCTTGCCTGGGGCAATAAATATTCCTTTAACTGATTTGCTTTCCGATGAATTTAAAGACATTCTCGATCAGGAAATAAAGATGAATGTGCTGTATTCGAACGGAACTTTGCAGGCAAATGAAGCCTGGATGATCACTACGCAACTGGGATATAAGAATAATTATGTTTTGCAAGGTGGTCTAAACTATTGGGCAGAAACTATTATGAATCCCACTGTTCCGGCATCAACAAATCCAGATGAAGAAATTGCTAAATATGATTTCAGAAAAGGTGCATCAATGGCTTTAGGTGGAGGTGCTGAATCATCTGCTCCTTCATCTTCAACAGATACACAATCAGCAGCAAAACCAATAATTAAAAAAGCAGGAAAAAAGAAAGTGCAAGGAGGGTGCTAATAAAGAATAAAGATTGAATACTGCGTTATTTCTGACATGGAGTGTTCAATACTTATTTAACTTCTTCATAATCAACATATTCTCCCTCATCTTTGGAGATTTTCTTTTCAGTCTTATCCTTCTTCTCAAGGGTAACTTTCCCTTCTTTTTGTTGAGATCCTCTCTGATCCTGATTTCTCTGATCAGTATAAACATAGGAAGAAACGCTTAACTTGCTAAACATGCGGATAACAAGGTAGACCAGAAGAATTACTAAGAGTATTTTTACCACTTTGATTGCTTTTAAATCATTGATGCAAAGCTAAGGATTCCGCTTTTCTTTGAAAACACATTGCTGATTATTTTTTGCATTGGACGAATTAAAATAAAAATACAGCTATCATTCCTTTTGACTAATAGCTGTATTTATAAACTTTATAGCTTAAAGACCCTACTAAACCAGAGGTCTGTCGTACTTAGGTTCCTTTTTCTGTTTACATCCAAACATTAAATTAAACCCTAACCTAAGGTTTATGTATTTAGCTTCTGTTGGCCAGAAAAAAACAGATGGTGCAGTATCGGTAAGGATATAGAAGTTAAATGGAAAGGCTTTAAGCGCAAGTCCTAATCCAAGATTTTTGTACGATCCCTCTAAAATTGAATAGCTAAATGTTGTGCTTAACATACGAATGGGGTAAAGATTTGCCGAAAATGTAAACTGCTGCCGAAGGCTTTTATTGTAAATCTCAGAACGGGATAATAATCCGAAGCTTATTTTAGGATGAACATAAAAAGCAGCACCTGCATATATTTTGGTTGGCAACCAGGTACGGTAAGGATCATTTGTAGGTTTAAATGTGAAAATTTTTTCCAATGAGTCAGCAAGAGCTGTAAAAACATTATTTCCATTTAGGGTAGCTTCCAGACCATTAAATTCATAATCAGCAGTGTTTTTCAGGTTGTAAACTTTATCCTTCCATTTAATAGAACCGAAATCCACTACGCTTGCTGAAACTTGTAACCAATCCAACGGGCGTACATCAACCCCAATGTCCATTGCGAGACCTATATTTTTAGGATTAAAAACTAGAGAAGGGATTTCCTTTTGGAGGTTAGGTAGCATGGCTGTTTTATTAAAATCAATCATTCCATTCTGATCATATTTCACATCAAGAAACGGGAGTGTGGCATCCATAACTATATTAGAATGAACTGGCCAGGATTCTTCACTAGTGCTTAGGGTAACGTCAAACTTAGTTGTTGAAAGATTAGCCTGTCCAAGTAATATTTTTCCCCTCCATCCCACAGTTACCTTATCACCAAGCTTTCGAGAAATATTCATTGCCAATTCAGTATAAACCGTTGTGTTTATCCCAAATCCATTAAAGTCGAAATACATTGCAGAATCGGGGCCGAGAATTGGTAATCTAAAAAGATCATCAGGAAAATTGACTTGTGATGAAACCCGCTGAGTAATGTCAAAAGCTACAAAGCTCCCTTTAGAAGGAGAACCAAAGCCTATTGAAAGAATGGGAACGCCTACGTCAGTATTAATAAAGTTCCGATCGTTGAGAGCATCCAGAAATGCCTGTTTATCACCAAGAGAATCAAGAAAAGTAATTAATTGTCCAGCTTCATCATTATAATAAATTACATCTTTTAGAGCAGCGAGTGGTTCACTTTGCACCCTCAATTGCAGCGGTGACAAGCCCGGTAAACCAATAAAAAACTTACATCCTGGTTGAAAAGCTGGATTTATCTGATAAACCTGAGGTACACCCTTCATAAAATATGAGGAGTTGGTTAGTTGAGAAAATCCCTCAAAAGCAGTAAATAGAAATAAAGCAGTAACTGCAAGTTTTAGATATATTCTTTTTTTCATTTGCATGATATCTCTGGTTTATAGCTTAGAAATTATTTGAGTTAATGCGAAAATCAGCTTTTGCACTTAACTTAAAATCAATTCCGTAATAGGAATAAAATTTAAAATAACCTGTCCCTGATGCAGGTGTATTAACAGAAGCTTTAACTAAAGCGTACTTTGTAAGCCTGATTTTCTCAAGATCTGATTTGGTATATTCAACGCGATTTATTGTATTGCTGGGTGCAGTTACCTTTTCACCAGAAACAATGGCAGGCTCAAGTAATATCTCATTATCTCTGAACATTGAATCCAGGATGTTGTAGGCTCCATCGGCAAAATAGACTTGCAACTTAGTTTCAATCGGAATTCCGTTATCTGCATCCATTGTTAATCTGAAATAATCAATCATGTCGATGTCTGAACCAATTTCTTTTTCGAAATCAAAGTCAAGAGTATCTTCCAGTGAGAAGCCTTCAGCTTTTACCCAGAGAGGAAGAATGACTTCGATTCCCAAATCCATGGTGCTGCTGTCGGTAACAAAATTATAATGCGCTGTCGGACCGTTAGCGTTTGTTTTTGCAGTTGCAGTATAATTAAGATGATTTGGAGATGATTCTATAGCTTCTTTAAGATTCGAGTTGTCTTTGTTAATAGGTATTTCGGAATATTTTGATTTGCCAAAATCAACCAGTTCCGGGGCAAGAATATCAAATGGGTTTACTCCATTGAAAGTAATGGGAGTGGTTGTGTTATTGATTGCAGAAACTACTTCCATACCTGAAAGGTCGATCTGAATGGGAATTCCGTATGAATTATTAATAGTAAGGGCAAGCATTGGATCAGCGAAAAACAGATTCCCCCCCTGAACTGTCTCATTAAAAATAGAAACATCTAATTGCCCATTATCAACAAGAATATCATAATTGCCAAGGTAACCGAATATTGAGGAAAACTTGTTTTCTCTGAAAGACATTGTAATATCGCATTTCTCTCCGGGTTGAACCAAAGCGCCGCTATTAACCAGACTAAGGTCAAATTTCAGCGGAAGGAAAGTTGTATCTGGATCGGTATTATCAAGGATAACTTTTACATTGTTAATTACTTCATTAAAAGAATAGGTAAAGGCGCCACTTGCGTTGCTTATCTGAATAACTTTGCTAAAGGGTATGCCATTTACCAGGATATTATTTGAATGGATTCTCAGATTTCCAGTGTGACGAAAACTGGAACTGACATCAATAAACATTCGCACGGATTTGAGATTCAGGCTATCAATTTTCTCTCCATTGGTAAATGAAAACTCCCCGTTTTTGTCTTTCGTAAAGGTTACAGTTTCTCCAACAGGAACGGGCAAAAGTGTTGACGCGGCAATATCTGCCCCAATAAAAAGCTGAAGAAAATCCTGATCGGGAACATCAATCACTTCTGAAGCCTTATAAGACAAGAGGTTCGCAGAATATGTGATATAAAGCAAGCTATCATCAGCGAATTGCTTCACAAAATCGCCGGTATCGATTTCATTCAGAATATCGTCCAGTTTAAGGGAACCGTAAGCCAAAGGGATACTAAGACCCGGAGTCAGTTCAATCTCATCTGAAATATTATCAAATTTGTAATTGCTATCGAGGCAGGATGCCAAACCAAAAAGCATAAATACAACAATGATAATCAAAGCTTTTTTTCGTGAACTAGCGCTTTCTTTCATTTCCTTTTTTTTTAACAGAATCATTGTACGGAGTAGTTATATAAAAAGTTGTTTTTAGAGCCTACGATCATATTAAATCTGCCACTTAATTCCTTGAAACTGCTTATACTAAAAGGTGCTGCTCCTTCAAGAGGGAACCCATTATATAAGCTTCCATTATTATTATAAAGGTAAATATTTCCCTGATTCCTGAGCACAATTCCAATTTTATTGTTGGAGGCTGAAAATTTATAAACTATAGGTTGAAAAGAAATTATATCATTGAATTCATGCCTGAAAATCTCTTCGAGGCCTGAGTCCAGCACAATAAGTGTATTTCCTGAAGCGCTTATAAATTCGTATTTCTGATTGCCATCGATATCGGCCAGAACAAAATAATGATCGGAACTCAGTTTTTGATCCATAATTTTTTCCACTTTCCCATTAAAATAAACTCTCATAATATTCCCGGAAGTATCTGTGGTCACAATTCTTGCAAGAGCCTCTCCCCTAGTAATATCAAGATAAAATCCATTATTTCGTGATACCTGAAAATACTTTTTAACATCTACTCTGTTTTTCCCTTTACGATCGAGAATATAGAATTTGTAACGGTCAATAGCAACGATATAATCTTTACTCCCAACGCGAAAATACTGAACTGCCTGAATTACCTCGTTATCGGTTGGGTCTGGCTGAAAACCAGGAATTATTTTTCCGTCTTTATCGTACATATAAATTTTCCTGTCTTCAGCGGGTACACAGATTCGAATTGTTCCATCTTTATCATAATCAAAAACAGATATGCCTGCGGTGGCAGGTGAACGCATTTCTATGGGAAACTTTTCAACCGGATTCCCGTTCCTGTCGAGAAGATATATTTTATTCTGGGTATTGAATAGATATTGTTTCTTGCTATTTTTAAAATAATCTACTTGGAAAACATTCGATTTCATTGGCCCATCGATCATCTGTTTCCAAAGGATAATACCAGCATTGCTAATAAGGTAAATTTGATTTTTCTGATCCTGAATAAATATTTCTTTCTCTCCGGTAAGATGATTTATAACAATTTCAGGTTTATAAACAGTGCTGGTATCAAGTCTGCTTTCCCATACTGTATTGACACTGCCGCTAAAAACACCTGAATAATTGATAAATAGGTGAGTATACAAAAGATCATCTGCTGCGGAGTATTGTAAGCTAAATGCATTAAACTTCGAAACAGATTCTTTGCCTTTATGCATAATTTTCTGTGCCGGCTCAGATAATGCGTCCTCATTGCTTTCTGCAATAGCTCCCGGTTTGGCAAAGAGATACATATTGGAACGACTTGAAATATTTTCCCCAAGTGATGAATAAGAACTCCCTGATGCCAGCGTATTTCCAAGGACCACCTGATAAATGAAATCTTTTAGTGAACTATATGAATTTGCAAATACCAGGTAATTATTAATAAATGCAAAATAATCGTTTTCGGGGGATTTAAATGAAAGGCCAAAAACCATTGAAGGGATGCCACCTACAGGAAGTTTGAAGACAGTAATAGAATTATTATTATCAATTTTGTGTTCAAGCATCAGCTCGCTGGGGCTTTTTCCGTTCTTCAGTGCCCAGGTTGTAAGCCATTCTTTAAATTGTTGTTCGGCAAGGCTCTGGCTCTTAAGCTCCATGAAAAAAAACGGGCTGGTTGTCCTGCCAGATTGAATTCCTGCAGTACCATATTCATCAGCAATAAGGTCTTGAAACACTTTATCAAGATCGATGCCATAATTTGTAAGAAGATCTTTCTTCCGTTTCAACAAATCCAAAGATTCCGGATCAGATGATAAAAACCTGGATAATTGTTTGAAAAACAATTGCTTATCTGAGAATCCATAGGCCTTAAAATAGGAAATGGCTTCCGGCAGAAATGTTGGGCAATCAAACTCAATAGGTTCCTGTTTGCTAAGTATCATGAACTGCTGATTTAGTGAATCAGTAATATTAGTAAAACCATTGAGAATAAGTTTATCAGAAACAATTTCAACATCCAGAGCTGCCCAGCTTGCAAGGTTTTTAAGGAAATAAGAGCTTTTCGAAATTCTGGGATTCATGTAGAACTTTAAAATCTCAGCCGCATATTCATAATTCACAAATAAATTCCCCGATACCTTATCTCCAATTGTTTTGGTAATACTGGCAAATTTTACATTATTGGTGAGGTTCTTTTCAGGATCAAATTGTTTCACAGATTCTTCAACAAGTTCAGCGGCAAATGATCCGACAATCACTCCATTTAAAATTGTAAAGCAGAAATTCTTTATGTCTGGCCCGCTCTTCCAGCTTAAATCATAAAGAGTTTTGCCCTCATAACGCCGTTTAATATAAGAGAATCCGGGAAGCTGTTTAGCGAAAAACTTTAGCCATATTTTATCCTGACTCCTAACCGAAGCAGGGATGCAAAAAAGAATTCCAGGCGATTTGTTCGCCTTGAGTGAAATTGAAATACATATTTTTCTGCTTAGGAAATCGCGAATCTGCGAATCTTTTTTCAGGAGGCTATCGATATTTGCGAGATTTATGGATGAGTCCTCAAACATTCCGGAAGACGAAATCTCAGCCCACATTTTGTTATTGTTGTTCAGCTCGCTAATAAGTGAAGGTATTGAAGAGCATTCAAAGAAAACTGCAGTACTTTCAGGAAGGACGAGACGCGGATCGGATTTACCTGAGTTACGTGATTTGAACCAAAGAAATCCTGTTATAATAGCCACAAGCAGCAAAAGCCACATAAAAACCACAGATATTTTCCTGAAAAGACCCATTATTATTGTCAGATTATTTCATTACTTTTCAATTTTCCCTCTTGAAAACCACGCCAAACAAGCATCTTATGGAATGATTTTTGCGGGAAACTGCTACAAAGCATCTTTATGAGATTTTCTTATTGTTCTATTATTTCACTTTTCATTTCACTGATAAGTCTGGGCAATTCTAATGCTCAGATTATTACCGTCTTGAATGAATTAACTAAGGAACCAATTGAAAATCTTGCACTTTATAATTCCAATCACAAATATTCAACACTTACAGATGCTTATGGTAACGCAAATATCAGATATTTCAATGAGAGTGACAGTATTTTTTTTCAACATCCATCTTTTGAATCCTGTGTTTTTTTAAAAATGGAGCTTTTAAAGTTAAATACTGTTTATTTAAGTAGGAAAGTAATCACCATGGAAGAGTTTGTAATTTCGGCATCAAAATATGCGGAGAACAGGAAAGCCATGCCTTTTATGGTTGATGTACTTGAGGAAAAAGAACTTCGCCAGAGTACTTCAGACAATTCAGCTGATATTCTGTTATCGGGTGGAAATATTTCAATTCAGAAATCCCAGGGAGGTGGAGGAAGTCCTGTTATACGGGGATTTGAAGCAAATAAAATATTACTTGTTCTTGATGGTGTGAGAATGAATAATGCCATCTATAGAAGCGGTCACCTTCAGAACGCAATTACAATCGATAATTCCATACTGGAAAGAGTGGAGGTAATTTTTGGACCAACATCGTTAATTTATGGAAGCGATGCTTTGGGAGGAGTGATACACTATTACACCCGTGATCCTGCTCTGGCTAATGGGCATAGAGATACGTTCAATTTACAGGCCGGTACCCGATATTCTACAGCTAATTCGGGTAAAACAGTGCATCTCGACTTTAATATTGGCAGTTTAAAATTTGCTTCGCTGAGCAGTTTCAGTTATAAAAATTTGGGGGATATCCGCATGGGAAAAAATATTGATCCTTCTTTTGGTGATTATGGTCTGGTCCGGCATTTTGTGTCCCGGATAAATGGTGTTGATTCAACCGTCTCAAATTCAGATCAATTTCTGCAGAAAAATACTGGGTATTCTCAAGTTGACGTTCTTCAGAAATTTAAGTACTCCCCTTCACTCTACTCCGACTGGATTCTTAATCTGCAATATTCCACCAGCTCCGAAATTGACAGGCTTGATTTCCTGAATGATTATAATTCAGATGGAGATAATCTGGCATATTCACAATACTATTACGGGCCGCAAAATCGCTTGTTTGCGTCATTGAAATCCCTTGTGAAAAAAGAAAACTTGTTGTTTACAAATATGACAAGTACCCTAGCTTATCAGAGAATTGATGAAGACCGTTTTACCCGTAAGTTTCGGAGAAACGAACTGATGGCACAAAAGGAAGATGTGGGTGTTTTCACATTTAATCAGGATTACCTGAAGCTTTTACCAAAAAATCAAAGACTGAATTATGGAGTTGAAGCTACTTACAACCGGGCAATTTCTAAGGCATATTATCAAAATATTGTCGACAAATCACTGAGTCCTGCCCCAACCCGTTATCCCGACGGAGGGAGCTATTCCTGGTCGGCTGCAACCTATGTGAGTTACAAGTGGACACCCGGAGAAAAATATTTTATTGCGGGAGGATTGCGATATCAGTATGCTTCGTTTCATTCAGATTTTATAGGTGGAGTATTACCCTATGATGCAATAGATATAAGCAATCCTGCACTTACAGGGAGCGCCAGCATTGTTTATCATCCCGGACTCGGATGGCAGATAAATACAGTTGTTTCAACCGGATTTCGAAGTCCGAATATTGACGACTATGGAAAGGTAAGAACAAAAGACGGTGAAGTAACCGTTCCTAATCCTGGCCTGAAACCCGAGTATACATACAATTTCGAAATTGGAATAAATAAAACAATTAATGGCTACCTGAAACTTAGCGGAACGGGCTATTATACGCTGCTTTCAGATGCTATTGTAAGAACCGGTTATTCATTTAACGGACAAGATAGCTTGGTTTATGATGGTGATAAATACCGAATGATAACTAATTCAAATGCCAGCAGTGCCTATATCAGAGGGTTAACGTTTGCACTAGTTTCAGATTTCAGTCAAAAACTTCTCGTGTCAAGCACCCTGAACCTTACCTATGGAAGGGATAAAACCTTTGATGAGCCTCTTGCGCATATCCCACCTGTCTTTGGAAGGACAGCGATAAACTACAATCAAAATAAATTTTCAGCAGAACTAAGCCTTGACTATAATGGCTGGAAGCATAAAAAAGATTTTTCTCCTTTGGGAGAGGATAATGAATCTGAAGGAACGCCGGAGGGTTTCCCGGCTTGGTACTGCTTGAACCTGAAAACAATATATTCGTTCAATAATTCAATACAGGCTCAGTTTGCTCTTGAAAACATTTTTGACAGTTTGTATAAATCATTTGCTTCCGGTGTAGCTGCCCCGGGAAGAAATTTTATTTTTTCCTTAAGATTAAATATTTGAAAAGATCATGCGTTAAATACCCCTATTTAGTTAGCTCCTGAAATACCTCTTCCAACGACATTTCCCTCTTTTGCATCGACAAAACAGTAAGGCCTTCGGATACAGCAAAATTAAAAAGCACAGGTCTCATATCCCTAGATGGATCTGTTTCGACAAGAATTTTAGTTTCGGAAATATATTTCAGTTTTAAGACTCCCCCGATAGCCTGAAGCTTTTCTGAATCAGGTTTCTTATCGAACTCAAGAAGAATGGTTTCTTTTTCAATTCCTGCATTCAGTGCAATTTCCCCGGGCTTCCCGTCTGCCTTAATTTCTCCCTCTTTAATAATTATCACCCTGTCGCAAATTGCCTCAACCTCCTGCATGATATGCGTTGAAAGTATGACTGTTTTCTCTTTGCCAATTTTTAAAATCAGGTTACGTATTTCAACAATCTGATTGGGATCAAGCCCTGAAGTTGGTTCATCAAGAATTAATATTTCCGGATCATGGATCAGAGCCTGAGCAAGTCCGACTCTCTGTCTGTAACCTTTAGATAATGCAGAGATTTTTTTATGGCTTTCAGGAGTTAGTCCTGTTTCATCAATTATTTGCTCTATTCTTTCTTTTTTATTTGTTTTAAGAGGATAATGGCCGGCCGAGTATGAAAGGTATTCTCTGATATACATGTCGGTATACAAAGGATTATTTTCTGCGAGATACCCCATTAGTCTGCGGGTAGAAAGAGAATCTTCTTCAACCTTAAAACCATTGACTATAATTTCTCCAGCGCTGGCAGGAATAATTCCTGTAATTATTTTCATTGTAGTTGATTTTCCGGCTCCGTTTGGACCAATAAAACCAACGATTTGTCCACGTTCCACCTCAAAACTAATTGATTTTAAGGCAGCTTGCTGTCCATAATATTTGCTGACGTTTATTAAGCTGATCGACATGTTGAATTCTTTACTGCAAACATACTTAATTAAAAGTGCAAAGGAAAAGAATACAATGATCTCATTCATATATCCCTTGTGATTTGTTCTAATTTTGAAGCAAAAGAAAGCGCTTAAAAGATCTCAGCAAAATAAAATGAAGATATTAATTACCTGAATTGATCTCATTATTAAGTTCATATGCACTATAGATTAGGCCATTAACACTTTAAATTCCGGTATTTCGAAACCATTTTATAAAAACCTATGAAACGATTCAAGAAGAGAAAATTTTAATAATTTTACAAATGTCACAAACGCTCTTTTCATGAAAGTTCTGATACTTATTCCCTTCTTAATTTACCTCCTCATTCTGTTTACTTTCAGTTATTTTACCAATCGGAAAACTTCTCAGGATTTGACAGGCTTTTTTTTAGGCGACAGGAATGTAAGCCCATACACATCGGCAGTATCAGCCGCCATTTCCGGTAGAGGTGCCTGGTTGCTATTTGGAGTAACAGCTCAGGCATATATAAATGGACTTTCAGCAATATGGCTTATTGTGGGCTTTCTTATTTCCGAGTTTTTTCTGTTTGTTTTCCTTGCTCCGCAGGTACGAAAATTCACTGGAATTAATAGTAGTGTGACATTCATTGATATGTTTGCATCCCGCTATAAAGATGAAACGATTTCTCTGAGAATAGTTCTCTCGATAGTTCTGATTTTCTTTTCCTTATCATTTATTGCAGCTCAGTTCATGGGAGGAGGGATTGCTTTTTTCGCATTTCTGGGTATTTCAAATACGCATGGTATAATTATAACCGGAGTAATTGTTCTTTTACTTGTTCTTATAGGGGGATACAAATCGCTTAATGATACCGATGTTTTGAATGCTCTCTTAATTCTTTTTGTGTTGACTATTATGCCTGTAATTGTATTATTCCGTAATGAGGGAATTGATGTTATACATTCCGAATTACTCAAAGCAAATTCGAGTTTTTTCGATTTCGGGGCTTTATCAACGGGAACTTTAATAGGGTTCCTATCATTAGGCCTCAGCTCATCTGGCAATACTGGAATTTTGTTAAAATATATTGCTTTGAGGGATTCCGAAAAATTCCCTCAATTAGCGGTGATAACCACTTTAGTAAGTCTTTTAATGACCGTGGCCGCACTTTTTACAGGAATTTCTGCCAGAATCTATTTTCCTACTCCTGATTCAATTCCCGGTGCAGATGCTCAAAACGTTTTTATTGGACTAACAGGGGCAATACTTCATCCACTTTTAATTGGGTTGGTTCTGTGTTCAATTTTTGGTTCATTACTTTCTTCGGCAGGTTCCAATATTCTCGTTGCTGGATCAAGTCTGGTTATCGACATTTATGAAAAAACAATAAGCAGAGGAAAAAGCATATCCCAAGACAAACTTAGATATATTAGCAGTATTGCTATTGTAATTCTTGCATATATCGCAATAATAGCAGGAGCATTACTGGATACAAGCTTTTATGGTTTTGTGTTATTTGCTCTGGCGGGATTGGGCGCATCTTTTGGCCCTGCCATTTTACTTACATTTTTTTGGAGCGAATCTACAAGTAATGGGGTTAAAGCTGGAGTCATAACCGGCGCCCTTACTGTGATATTCTGGAAAAGTATTCCGGGATTATCAGAAAATTTGTATGAGCTTATTCCGGGATTTATTTTGTCAGTCCTCGCGATTTGGTGGGGTAGTAAAATAGACAGGCGAATTGTATTAAACCGGTTATACAAAACAGCCAAATACGAAGACATCAAAAAGACAAATTTTAGTGAATAGATTCTGTTTTCTTCAATCCAAAATCACGTATTCCCATACATAAACTGTCCCATCTGTGCGAAGGATGCTTTAGGGTTAACGCACATAACTGGGATTCCTACAGGATTATCGATCACATATTGTTCCGAAGCTCCGAATAAATAATCGAGAAAAGTAATATGTTTGGTTGTTGTAATCAGAATAAGGTCTGCATCAATTTCTTTTGCAAATGAAATCATTTCCTTAGAGAAACTTCCGTTTTTCTTAGCCGTATGTATCTCATAATCAAGATTATTCTGAATAAGAAAGCGAATGGCAAAATTCAGGTTTACGTTAACTTTTTTAACTAAAGAGGAATCTGTAACCGGGGCTTTAAAAAGATGGACTTTTGAATTAAAATATTTTCCCAGATAGATTGCCCACTGAAGTTTCTCCTTATTTTCGGATTTAAAATCAATTGGAAAAACGATATTAGCAACCCTCTCCATATTTGCAGGCTTATCGTGAACTACTATAAATGGAATTTCAGATCCGATGATAACTTTAAGAGCATGGCTTCCGAAATATTTTTGCGGACCTTTAATCCCATGAGTTCCCATTATAACCATAATTGCATCTCCGTCTCGCAGATATTCTGTAATCGCTGAAAACAGACTCCCTTCCAATATGACAGATTCGCACAATATTTTGTATTCCTCCTGTATCCGGCTAATATCCTTTTTCATCTTCTCTTCTGCATCTAACCGAATCTGAGGATCTCCTGGTTTTATAACATGGACAAGACGAATTTTCGTTTCAACATTACGCGAAAGCTTGATAGAATGAAGCAATGCATTTTCCGACATCCCGGTGAAGTCCCAGGTAACTAATAAGACATTTTTCCCTTGAACCATAGTATCTAAAATTTTATATAAAACAAAGTTAGGTAATTTAAGCAAGTATCAAAAGAAACCTAAAATATCTGCGGTTTCCTAATGAAGTTTGCATTCTGAAAATCACTTGCTCCAGCGGCTAAACTATCTCAATCCTTCATGAAAACTACGGCCAGAATAGATTAAAGCATTGATATACTTTGCTTTGTGCAGTTATAAGATGTGTATTTAAGCCCGTTACTTTAACAAACGTTAAATTTCAAATCAAAATTGTATTTTTGCAACTGTATATACGTTCCATATTAATAATAAGGACAAACAGAATGAATAGAAGCGTAATAAAAGATCTGCTTAAATCAATTGAATTTGATTCCAAAGTTCTAGTAAAAGGTTGGGTTAGGACAAAACGTGGCAATAACACTGTGGTGTTTGTTGCAATCAATGATGGATCCATCATTCACAATATGCAAATTGTTGTTGATGTTGCGTCATTCGATTTAGAAATGCTAAAACGGATAAACACTGGCGCATGTATTGGCGTTCACGGAAAATTGGTTGAATCAAAAGGCCAGGGTCAGAAAGTAGAAGTAATCGCTGAAAAAATTGAAGTCTATGGCGAAGCCGATCCTGAAGTATATCCCCTTCAGAAAAAAGGTCATTCCTTTGAATTTCTAAGGGAAATAGCCCATTTGAGAGTTAGGACCAACACTTTCGGGGCTATATTCCGCATACGTCATGCAATGGCTTTTGCAATCCATAAATATTTCAATGATCTTGGATATTTTTACCTTCATTCTCCAATAATTACTGCATCCGATGCAGAAGGTGCCGGTGAAATGTTCAGGGTTAGTACTCTTGACCCGGATAATCTCCCTCTAACCGAAGATAAAAAAGTAGATTTCAGCAAAGACTTTTTTGGTAAAGCTACCAACCTTACTGTTTCCGGTCAGCTGGAGGGCGAGCTTGCTGCATTGGCTTTAGGTGGCGTGTATACTTTTGGACCTACTTTCAGAGCGGAAAACTCAAATACTCCCAGGCATCTTGCCGAATTCTGGATGATTGAGCCTGAAGTGGCATTTAACGACATTCAGGATAATATGAACCTGGCTGAAGATTTCCTCAAATACCTGATTAACTATGCACTTGAGCATTGTGCTGACGATCTGGAATTTTTGAATTCAATGGTTGACAAAGAACTTATTGAAAGATTAAAATTTGTTGTGAATAACAGCTTCATACGGATGTCGTATGAGGGAGCTATCGATATTTTGAAATCTTCCGGTCAGAAATTTGAATTTCCCGTTAGCTGGGGACTTGATTTACAGTCTGAGCATGAACGATATCTGGTGGAAAAACATTTTCACTGCCCGGTAATTCTTACTGATTATCCTCGGGAAATAAAGGCTTTTTATATGAAGCAAAACGATGATGGAAGGACAGTAAGAGCCATGGATGTGCTGTTCCCCCGGATCGGTGAAATCATTGGAGGATCGCAGCGCGAAGAAGATTATGATAAATTATTAAACCGGATTCGCGAAATGGGTATTCCAGAAAAGGAATTATGGTGGTATCTTGATACCCGTAAATATGGTACAGTTACACACAGTGGATTCGGACTAGGTTTTGAGCGTTTGTTGCTTTTTGTTACTGGGATGGCAAATATTCGTGACGTTATTCCTTTCCCCAGAACACCAAGAAACGCAGAATTCTAAATGAATAGATTTTAAAGGTAGTCTTTCAAGACAAAGTGTTAAAAACAGATACGGGATCAGTAATGTTTTAAAAACTAAATCTGACTTTTGACATTAAACAATTATCGTTTATCTTGACGGGATCAATTATTAGATGGATTTTAATTTGTAGCAGTTATAACTATTTCAGCACTAAATGTTAAACCAGCGTCTCCAGCAAAAGCTCCTTCAGAAGCTATCTCCACAGCAGATCCAGATGATCAAGCTTTTGGAGATACCTACTATGCAGCTGGAACAAAGGATAAAAAAAGAACTTGAAGAAAACCCTGCACTTGAAGAAGGTGTTGAGGATGAACTTGACCAGCCTACAGAGGATGAGGGATTTGAAGAGGAAGATGCTGCTGAGATACAAAAGGAACAGGATGAATTTTCGCTTGAGGATTATATAGGCGACGATGATACTCCCGAATACAAGCTTAGTGCCAGCAATTATTCAAAAGACGATAAATTTGAAGAAATTCCGTTTTCGGTTGGAAACAGTTTTCATGAGTTTCTCGAATCACAGCTTGGGCTGAGGTTGCTGAACGACAGACAGAAATTACTATCTCAATACCTTATTGGAAATATTGATGAAGACGGGTATATGCGTCGTAAGCTTGAGGCTATTGTTGATGATCTGGCATTTGCATTGAGCATTAAAACGGATGAAGTAGAGCTTAAGGGAATCCTTGATATTATTCAGGATTTTGATCCTCCCGGAGTGGGAGCCCGTGATTTGCAGGAATGCCTTCTCATTCAGATCCGAAAAAAAGACCTGAACGATCCGGCAGTTCTTAATGCGCATGAAATTCTTAAGTTCCATTTTGATGAGTTTTCCCGCAGGCATTATGATAAAATCCTGAGTCGTGTTGATATTACTGAAGACGAACTTAAAGATGCCATCGATGAAGTTCTTCATCTGAACCCAAAACCTGGTGGCAGCTACTCCGATCCCCTGAATAAAACCCTTGAGCATATTGTTCCCGATTTTATTCTCGAAAACAACGACGGCGAACTGGAACTTACCCTAAACAGCAGGAACGTACCGGATCTTCGTGTTAGCCGTACTTATTTCGAAATGTTGGAGAATTTCAGCGCCAAAAAAAACAACCACACTCGAACAGAGAAAGATGCTGTAAATTTCGTGAAACAGAAACTCGATTCTGCAAAATGGTTCATTGACGCTATCAGGCAAAGGCAAAATACGCTATTGATGACCATGAGCACTATTCTTCATTATCAAAAAGATTATTTTTTAGATGGAGATGAAAAAAGGCTTCGGCCGATGATTCTCAAGGATATTGCCGATGTTACTGGTTTGGACATTTCTACTGTTTCAAGAGTTGCAAACAGCAAATATATTCAGACACATTTCGGTATTTTCCCTCTAAAATATTTCTTTTCCGAGGGATTACAAACGGATTCAGGTGAAGAAGTTTCTACGAGGGAAATAAAGAAAATTCTTGAAGAATGCATTGAGGCCGAGGATAAACGGAAGCCCGTTACCGATGACCGCCTAGCAGAAATACTTAAGGAAAAAGGATATCTTATTGCCCGCAGAACTGTAGCAAAATATCGGGAGCAGTTAAATATTCCCGTTGCCCGGCTTAGAAAAGAACTTTGATTCACTCTTGTATCGCATGCTAAAAAAAACAGCTCTTTTCTTTTCAATTATTTTCCATCCACTTTTAATGCCCCTTGCTGGTATATCAATTTTACTTTTTACAAGCAGCTATGTATCCCTTCTCCCTCTTGCTGCAAAGAAAATGATTGTTTTGCTATTTGCATCAGGTACACTTCTCCTTCCTGCTCTCATGTTACCTCTGGCTTATTTTCAGGGAGATATTATGCTGCAGAAACGCCTGGAGAGAAACATCCCGCTCACGCTTTGTTTTATTTTCTACCTTCTAACTTACGTGCTTTTTCTAAAAGTTCTGGTATATGGTTTTTTGCACAATTTTATGCTTGGCGCACTGACCTCAGTGTTACTAGCGCTTATTATTAATCTTAGATGGAAAATCAGTTTGCATATGATTGGGCTTGGCGGTCTCACTGCATTTTTGGTAATCATTACACTCACCAAGGAGATTAATCTTTTTCCATGGGTATTGCTTTCGCTTTTAGCCTCTGGAATTACAGGTACTGCGCGGCTTTATCTAAGTTCACATACTCCCGGACAAATTTATGCGGGTTTTTTGACAGGATTTTGCGCAATGGCTATATGTCTTTTTCTTTTCTGAGACTAAGCACTTACTTCCACAGCGAAACCTTCGCTTTGGATTCTTTTGGCGATTATTTTAAGCTTCTCAGCCGGGATTTTTTGAAGCCCCGAAGCAGCAGTGTCCCTTTCAAAAGTATAAATCATAACTTTTTCAGGCCTAATTTTTTTATATGCATTGATTAGCCCTGATAATTCATCCTCGCTGGTATTATCGAATTTTTCTCCCCCGAATTCTCCTTTCAGAAATAAGGTCTGTAAAATTACTTTTGTTTTAAAATTAACAAGATTATCGATGATTTTTTCGATACTGATATTCTTTGCAGCTTTGTTAATGAGTCTGAAGCTATTCTCAATAACAGTATCAAGTTTAAGGATATTCTGATCCACTTTTGACAGGGCGAGTGAAACAGCCGGTTTATAAATAAGAGTTGCGTTTGAAAGTACTGCTATACCTGCTGCCGGGCAAAAGTTATTACGGATTTCTATCGTATCATCGATGATTCCAGCAAAATCGGGATGCATTGTTGGCTCGCCATTTCCGGCAAATGTAATTACATCGGGATACTCACTTTTCGCTGACATTTCAAGAAGTCGTTCCTTCAATGCCAAATTTACTTCAGTACGGGTAGGTAATACAGGCTTCCTGCGGTGTAATTTTTCTGTCCAACCACATTCGCAATAAATACAATCGTAATTACAAATTTTACTATTGACAGGAAGGAGATTAATTCCCAGTGAAACCCCTAGTCTGCGCGACTTAACAGGTCCAAAAACGATTTTATCAAACAGAAATGTGGACATTAAAAAAATATTTCAAATCAATGCAAAAAAGGGAAATTCAAATTAGAAGGCAAAGGTAGTTTTTTAGAATAAAGAATACGGTATTTCACAGAAAAGAGAAATTGCTATTTTCTAAAGTTCATTTGAATTTATGTTATAGATTCCAATTTATTTTTTACAACTTTAATGCCTGATATAAAATCAATGAATTTCGTTATAAAATCTTTTCAAAAAAAGCATCATCTAATTGCAAAACATGGATTTTGGTGTGTATTGCTTCTTTTAATTTCATATAATTCCTTTTCTCAGATTTCAGTTGGCGGAGTGCCAGAAAGCTTTCTTTTATCCCAGAAAAAAAGTGTTTCATTGCCCGATAAAAAACTCAAAACAATTAATATTGATAGCCTTTTGCGGGCGGATACTGAACTCGGAATTCCAAACAGGTACAGCATTGTGCAAGAGTTAAATGTTAATCTCAGGGATTTTTCCATAAAGACAGAAATACCAGGAAAAGGGTACATCTGGCAATACAAACTTACATCAGTAAATGCATTCTCACTTGGGATTATTTTCAAATCATTTCGTTTACCGGAAGGAGGAAAAGTTTTCATTTACTCACCCGATCATAGCCAGATACTTGGGGCTTTTACCCATTTGAATAATAATGAATTCTCCATACTTGCAACAGCAGATATTAAGTATAATGATGCAATAATTGAATATTTTGAACCTTATGATCCTGAATTTCAGGGAGAGCTTATTCTTGGTTCAGTTTCAATAGCATATAGGGATATTTATACAATTTTTTCAATTCAGGCGAATATTGACATTAATTGCAGTCAGGGTAAAAACTGGCAGGACGAAAAACGCTCTGTGTGCAGGATGACATTTGTGGATGGTGGCTCAGGATATTATTGCACAGGATTTTTGGTAAACAACGCCCGACAGGATCTCAACCCCTATTTCATGTCTGCAAACCATTGTATAAGTTCAAGTTTCTCGGCCTCAACTTTGGTTACATATTTTAATTACGAGAATTCAGATTGTAATTCTTCGGATGCGAGTGATGGACAGACACTCTCCGGGGCAAAACTTATTTCAAACAGCGCTGCATCTGATTTTTCGCTCATGCTGATGAATGAGACTCCACCCCCGGTTTACAGAGCCTATCTTGCAGGTTGGGATGCCAGTGGCAGGAGCCCTTTAAGTGGCGCAGGTATTCATCATCCAGCAGGAAAACCAAAAGCCATCTCCGTTGAATCAAGCCCTGTCAGTTTATATGCTGGCAGTATAAGTTGGGATAATTCCCAGGTTACCGATCCAAGTACTCATTGGATGGTTAAATTCAATAGTGGAACTACTGAAGGAGGATCGTCAGGCTCACCTTTTTTCGACGACAATCACAGGGTTGTTGGGCAACTTCATGGCGGAGGCGAAAATACTTCATTCTATGGTGCATTTAAGGTTTCATGGGATAGAAACGAAGACATTAAATCACAACTTAAACACTGGCTGGATCCTGACGGCACTCAAATAAAGTTTATTGGCGGCAAATTCTTTAAAACATTTCCCCTTTCTCAATTTTCAACCGAAAATACTAAGGTTTGTTTCAATAATACAGTATTAATAAGTGATAATAGTAAGTATGAACCTACAGAGTGGAGTTGGACAATAAGTCCGGAGAATTTTGTGTTTGTGAATGGAACTTCAAAAAACTCAAAAAATCCTGAAATACAGTTTAATCAAGTCGGAAACTATTCTGTAACGCTTATAAGTTCTAATGAATGGGGGTCTGATACCCTTCAAAAGTCCGATTTTTTTGTTGTGGTGAGCGAAGTTAATTTATCACTTCAGGGGATTCCTGTTGGCAATCAAATATGCGGATGTGATCTAAATGATTATAAAATAACCGCAACCGGAGCAAATGATTATCTCTTTACCTTTAGAAAATCGGAAAAGGTCGATATGCTTGTTAACTCTAATGTTGCAACGATTTCCTTACGGGATGATCAGAAAAAAAACGGGAACTTTAATTCTATTTTCAGAGTGGATGGGTCGATTGGAAACTGCACCAGTTCTGACAGTGTCCTTTTAAATATTGTACTTCCTGTAAATGATGATATTGCTGATGCAATATTAATTTACTCTGGAAATAACGGACCTTTCTCAAATTACTGTTCTTCAGGTCAGAAAAAAGAGCCTTTTCCAGGGCCATTCAATTGTTATAATAATTCAAACTGGTGTCCGGGAACTACTGCTGACGGAATTCAAAACTCAATCTGGTTTGCTTTCATTGGCCCTTCAACAGGTAAAATCAGTATTGACACTAAAGGAATTAACGACAGGATAGCGGTTTACGAGGCAGATTCGATAGCTGAAATCATCTCTGGAAAACCAACGCGCTACAGGATAGTTGCTGCCAATGATAACCAATCTGCCCTCGAATTGTCGGCCCTACTTGAGAATATCGAAGTAACCGCAGGGAAAAAATACTGGTTACAGGTTGAAAGTCTGGATGCAGACACAGGAAGCGTAATTGTTTCACTGATAGCAAATAGTTTGGACGTTTTCCCTAATCCTACAAACGGACTTTTAAATGTCGTTGTATCAAACGATTTTCCGAAAACTGCAAATATTTCAGTTATTTCATCAAGAGGATCAGTTATTTATACTGAAAATATTGATATCAGTCCTGATAATTCAAGATTTGTATTTAATCTAAAAGGCTATCCTTCTGGACTTTACTTTGTGAGGACTCTGGTGGATGGGAAAGAATATGCAAGAAAAATCATGCTTACATATTAATTAAGAATTTCTGCTATTATTAATGATTTTCATCATATTCCATTAGCTAATCCTATCTTATTTTTGATGGATTGAAAACTGAAAACAATGGAACAAAAAATTATTCCCGCGGAATGGCAAAGTGAGTTCAATGTAAATATTGCATTTATCGATGAGCAGCATCAGTATTTCTTTAAAGTCCTCAAGTCGCTTGAAGGTATAATTAAGTCGCGGTCGTGTCAGGACAATATTTCCGATATCTTTTTTTCCATGGTACATTATGCCGACCACTATCTGATTCAGGAAGAGTTGTATTTCATGGGATTAAAATACTCCGGATTTAAAGAGCACCATTTGAAACATGATATTTTTGTTGAAGGAATTATAAATTTAAAAAATGATTATGCTATGGGGAGAAATGATGTTTGCAAGACACTTCTTTCCTTTATGACGGATTATTTCCATGAACATATTCTTGGATACGACCTTGCGGCAGTAGATTATCTTAAAAGTGCCGGGATCAAAGAATAATAAAAGTTTTGCCTAAACTTTAAGCTCAGGCCGTTTAATTTATAAAAGAGAGCCATCTCGATTATCAATCTGATGCAATCTTATACAGACTCTTTCCTATTTCTTTCGTAATATTGCCAAAGTATAAACAGAAATGAAAAGACTTTTTTCAATTTTATTCCTTTTAGCAGCTCTGATAGCCTGCACAGATGATTTTACCAAAATCAATAAAAAAGGCATTCTCCCGCGTGAAAAATTTGTTGATGTCCTCGTAGGCATACATATAATGGATGTTTTAACCAATGGTCCTGCTTTTACCCGAAAATTTGAGCCAGGGGATTCGGTTGTGCTTAATCAGGCTGTTTTTGATAAGTATGGTATCACAAGATCAGAATTCGACAGCACCGTTGCAATGTATATCCGGCAGCCCGATATTTATTTAAAGGTGTATGACGATGTTTTACTTAAAATGAATTACATGCTGGATACTCTTAAACAGAACACCCCAAAGTTTTCAAATCAAGCCATTGAAGAATAGGGTGAAATGAAAATCAGAAAAATTTCAGCAAGCTATATTTTCGCAGGCAAATCAGGTTTTCTAAAAAATGGCATACTGAATCTTTGCGAAGATGGGCGTGTCCTTAGTCTTGATGATACTAAAGGTAAGCTCGCAGAAGAGGCAAATCTGGAGCATTACAATGGCATACTTTGTCCCGGTTTTGTAAATGCCCATTGCCATCTCGAATTATCTCATATGCGGGGAAAAATCCCTCGAAATACCGGACTTAATGGCTTTTTTGAAAAAATAATCCCCGGAAGAAAGGCACAAAGTCGGGAAATATCAAAATCTATTGAAGATGCCGACCGTGAAATGCAGCTTGAAGGTATTGTTGCAGTTGCAGATATTTGTAATTCGCCGGATACATTTGAAACAAAATCCCTGAGTCCGATTCATTACCAGAGTTTTATTGAACTTTTCGGGACTGCCGCAAATGCTGCGGAGAGCATATACAGAAATGGCCAATCCCTTGTGCAGGAAGCAAGACAGAAATATTCTTTAAATGCCGGTATTACTCCACATTCTTCATACAGTCTTGGTGAGGAATTATTTAGACTGATCAGGGAAGGTATGACGGCAAAGGACGTATTAATTTCGGTTCACAATCAGGAATCAACCTCCGAGGATGAACTTATTTCCGGTGCTTCAGGGGATTTATATAACTCCTTTTATAAACTGGGTTTTGATTTGAGTTCCATCAAACCCAGAAATATGGGCTCTTTTGAGTGGCTGATGAATCAAATACCTAAAAATATCCGAACTTTATTGGTTCATAATATTTATACTGCTCAAAAAGATATCCTATTGTCACTAGCCGAAAACAAAGATATCTATTGGGTTCTATGCCCGAAATCGAATGTTTATATTGGGGGAGTTTATCCGCGAAAATACCTGATGGACACTTTTCCTGATAGAATATGCATTGGTACTGATAGTCTGGCTTCAAATGATAAATTATCAATTCTCGAAGAATTGTTTTTACTGCAGTCAATATATCCGGAAATCAGCTTATCAGAATTACTATTATGGGCAAGCGAAAACGGTTCAAAAGCTTTGGGAATCAATGATTGGTGCGGTAGTTTTGAGTCTGGCAAAAAACCAGGTGTTTTATTGCTCGAAAATGTTGATTTACAGAACCTTCAACTGAAAAAAGAATCACGAGTCAGGGTGTTGGAATAAAGGTTAAAGAAAGTTCTGATAAATGGCGGGGTTTTTCGTTAAAAAGGATAATGCGGTACTTCTAACATTTGTTTTGTTCTGCCTTTGCAAGATTTGAGGTAAAGTGATCAAAAAAATTGGCGATTTTCAAAAAAAACTATTATGACAAGCTGATTTTTTAGGTTTTCACGACATTAAACTTGAGGGGTTTAAACCCCGTTGAGATTTTTTGGAAAAGGTCGTGAAAAAGTTAAAAAAAAAGGCAGAGATTTTGAAATATAGCGCATTAATAAGTATGAATAAGCTTTCTTTCTTGCGGGGTTTAAACCCCGTTGAGATTTTTTTGAAAAGGTCGTGAAAAAGTCAAATAAAAAGGCAGAGATTTTGAAATATAGCGCATTAATAAGTATGAATAAGCTTTCTTTCTTGAGGGGTTTAAACCCCGAATGATTTATGGTAAGATGATCAAAAAAAATTGGCGATTTGAACTACTCGTTAATGACTATTTAACATCATTAAACCTATACCCAATCATTAGTTCATGCGAACCGGAATTGAATTTTCTCAGACCGTTTATCCCCATATCATAAGCGTAACCAAAGCTGAACTTATTGTTATAGTTATATCCAATCAATACTGAAAAGGCATCTTTCATACGAAATGACAAACCTCCCCAAAACATATCCTGATATATTACTCTGGCAGTAAAATCGAACTGAAAAGCTTTCGGGGATGTTACTTTGATTATGGCTGATGGTTCAACCGCAAAGTCCTTGTCGATCCTGTATTTATATCCCCCTGTAAGATAAAAATGAGATTTAAGTTTATTCAGACCATTCTTTACATCATATATTTTCAACTTATTATTCAAAAGTTGGTTGGCCGAAAATCCGGCATAATAATCTTTAGCATATAGGTAAAATCCGATCGCTGCATCCGGCATGTATGAAGCATTCACAACAGGCTGAATGGCAAGGTCTGTAAGATCTTTTGGGTTTACCTGGGTGCCGTCGAGTTTGTATTGCATTAACCCGAAGGATAAACCTCCTGACAAACGTACTCCTTTTGTAATCTCGATGTTGTAAGCATAAGATCCTGTAATACCGGTGCGACTAGTAGGACCTGTTACGTCATTGTAAAAATATGCGCCAAAACCCATTGGCAATTTTGAATGTGGTCCATAAAAGCTTAAGGTGTTCGTAAGTGGTGGATCCGTAATACCAATCCATTGAAACCTATGATTACTCCGTATCTGATAAAAGTCGTTGGTTCCTGCAATGGCAGGGTTTATAACGAAGTCGTTGAACATATACTGAGTGAAATGAGGCGATTGTTGGGCCAGCACGGAAGAATATCCCCCTAAAATAAATAATAATATGATGGCTATATTCTTCATTCCTATCTCACAATTGTTAAGGGTCCGGTAATTGCCTCAGCACCGCTATAAGGAACTATTACGAAATAGTATGTTCCCATTGGAACGTCTTTTCCCTTATAGGTTCCATCCCAGCGTTGCTCGTCATGATATCCTGTTGAGCTGAAAAGCTTTTCTCCCCAACGTGTATAAACTTCAACAAGGATTTCAGGATACAAACTGGCATATTCTATTTCAAAATAATTATTCAGATCGTCACCATTATTTGGGGAAAACGCATCATAAACAATGAGATTTTCTGCAATTTTCACAAGCATTGTGTCGCTTTCAGTACATCCAAACTCTGTAAGTGCCGAAATTATATAATTTGTTGTAGCCAATGGATTTGCCAGAGTTGTAGGCTGAGTGGGGCTTTCCAATCCTGTTACGGGTGCCCAGCTATAACTTACAAAACTGCCACCCGTTGCATGTAATTCTATCTCCTGATTCTTTATAATTAATGTGTCATTTCCTGCACTAAGTCCTAGAAGTGGTCTAACACTAACGTTTAAGCTATCGGTATCAAAACAATCATTAAATCCTATGACGATCATCTCATAACTCATGTCAGTTGTCAAATCGGCAACAGGGTTAGCAATATTTGGATTACTTAATCCGTCAACAGGCGACCAGCTAAATACCGACCCACCTGATCCATTAAGGACTAAACTCTCTCCAAAACAAATGGTTGTATCGGACCCTGCATCAGCTACTACAGTTGTTATTGCAGGCACATCAAAACTGTTTTCATTACTGCAGTTTTTTGCGTCAGTTACAAAAAGTGTGTACGAACCAGCATTGAGACTTGAAAGATCTTGTGTAATTTCTCCACTTACCCATAGGTATGTATATGGCGAATTTCCTCCATTTACAGTTACATTAATTGCACCGTCTCCACTAAATGACGAACATGTAGCTGGAGTAATACTTCCAAAAATGTTAATTACAATAGGTTCAGTCAAAAGTATAGTATCTTGAAAATATCTGCTTAGCGCATCTCTGACAAAAATGTAGTAGGTTCCAGGAGTAAGATCTATGAATGTTCCTGTGCTTACCCAACTTGTGCTATCATCTATTGAATATTCAAGGGGATCTTGTCCATTGGAACTAACAAGTGTAATTGTTCCATCATCACTTCCATTGCAACTTGAGTGAGTATAGGAAACTGTAACGTCAAGTGTGGGTATAGATAAAACATCTGCGGATTGTTCAAAAGTACAATTGTTATCATCGCGAAGAACTACGGGATAAGTTCCTGCATCAAGCCCTGCATAGTCTGTTTGCGAACTGAAACTTCCGGCTGGGCCTGTTATAGAGAAGACGAGTATTCCTGTGCCTCCTGTTGCATTGGAGATGGTGATTGTTCCCTTGTTAAATGCATTCAGGTCTGGGGTAGTGGCAATGTCTGCAGATATTGCAGTTGGAGCAGTAATAGTTAAAAGTGAAGAGTTCAGACTGCACAAGTTCTGATCTCTGGCTGTAACAGTATAATTTCCAGCTGTTAATGCTGTAAAGTGCCCAGAAGCCTGCCAGTTTATTAAATCTGTACTGTATTCAATGCTTCCTTTGCCTCCACTTACAACAAAATCAAGCTCACCAACCGGATCGTTTGAGCAGCTTGCAATATCAAGCTTACTCTCACTTACAAACAAAATTGGCAGAGGATCTGAAAAAACTAATGTGTCGAGATTCAAAAGACATCCCATTGCATCCTGAGCGCTAAGTTGGAAAGTGCCGGGAGAAAGATTAATAAAATCTAATGTCAAGCCATAATTCAAACCATCATCATTGCTATAGGTATAGGGGGAAGTTCCTCCTGAAACGTAAATATGAATTTCTGCATTTCCCGACCCGGCGCAGCTTATTTCCTTATTTACCACTGAATCTCTCATCATAGCTGAAGGTTCAGAAATAGTTATTGGAAGCGAAGTAATAGGCCCGCAACCCATATTATCATTTACATCAACTGTGTATATATCGGGAGATAATAAACTAAAAACTCCGGTGTTGTTGGTTTCTGTTGCTCCGGGATTGAGAACGAAGGTATAAGGTGCAGTTCCTCCATTTGCACTTACATTAATGCTTCCGTTATTTGCTCCTGCACAGCTAATACTTATTGCAGTCTGACTAAGCATACTTATAGGAGCAGGCTCAAGAATAACAATAATTGAATCCTTGATACATGAATTAGCATCCTGTGCAGAAAGAGTGAAACTCCCGGCTGCTAAACTGTTAAATGATCCCGAGGCCTGATATGCGCTTCCATTAAAAGCATATGTATATGAACCTGCGCCTCCTCCGGCAACAGCATTTATAGCCCCATTCATATCACCTTTACAACCGGTTACATCTGTAATTGTAAGTGATGAAAAAACTATCTTAGTAGGTTGCAAAAGTTCAACTGTAGTATCAATGGTACAGAATTTCGTGTCAGTCATCGTTATCAGATGATTCCCACCAGAAACTAGTGTAAATATACCAGTTGCATTATTAACGATTCCGTCAAGGGAATAAGAAATGGAACCCGCTCCCCCGGAAGCATTTATATTAATCTGTCCATTGTTGCTGCCAAAGCAACTGCTTGCATCAACCTGAGAATAGCTGTTTATAAAAATCTTCGCTGGCTGATGAATAAGGTTATTCCCGCCATTTACAGTGCATCCATTTGCATCCCGAACAACAGTCTGATAGTTCCCAGCAGGAAGCTTTTGGAAATTTCCAGATGGAAAATAATTTATTCCTCCGTCAATTGAATATTCGTAAGGTACGACACCACCAGTAACGGTAAATATGTGCACTTCACCCAAGCTGTCACCATAGCATAGGTTATTATCAACTTTTCCTTCGCTAAGTACTAATAATGGAAGAGGTTCATCAATTGAAACTATAGTGGTGCTAACACACGAATTAGCATCCTTAGTATTAAAAGTAAAACTGCTTTTCGAAAGATTGGTAAAGAGGTTGGAAGCCTGATATGGTAATGCTCCATTGGAATAAGTATATGGAGATGATCCTCCGGAAGGAGTAATAGTTGCGGTTCCGTTATTGGATCCATTGCAGGTAATATCTGTTTTTGATGCTGAACTTGACAGAACTGTTGGTTCAAGTATTACAGCCATCTGAACAATAGATAAACAGTTATTTGCATCCTTAACCATCAGGTTGTAATTGCCTTTACCGACCATTATGTCAACACCTTCACTATTTGAAAAAGTAAGCCCGCCATCAGTAGATACTGTATATGGAGCGGTTCCGTTTGATGCGGTTACATTAATTATCCCGTCCGACAAACCATTGCAAGTAATATCTGTTTTTGCAAATGTGAAAGTAGTTTCCGGTCTTTTAGTAATTGTGGCCGGATCTGGTAATACAATGCTGCATCCAATTCCAGTTGCTGCCAGAACAGTATAATTTACAGTTCCAACTGCCAATACATTAGAATTGAGCATAAAACTTATATCTCCACCAGTTCCAATTACTGGACCAGCGACTGCTATATTCGAAATATCCTGTAACAGGTAACTTGCGCCAACTTCAGACGCAGTAATTGTTACAGAAGCATTTTCATAAAAACAGACGGTAGGATCGCTCACAGAAAGTGTATTATCAGGAAGTGTATTCACTGTAAACAGCGTATTTACAGAGCATCCCGTTGGCAAAGTATAGCTTATTATTGTACTTCCGGCAGAAATCCCAGTTACTAGGCCTGCTACATCAATGTTCGCAACTACCGGACTCGCACTGTTCCAGATTCCTCCAGCAGTAGCATTGCTTAAAGTAGCGGTTGAGCCTACGCATGCATTGGTAAGACCTGTGATAGCTGCAGGTAAAGGATTAATGTTAAGATTAAAGTTTTGTGAAAGTGAATTGCAATTATTACCATTTTTTACTGTAATAGCAAACTGGTAAGTCCCTGAAGGTGAAGCTCCCGGGATGGTTATACTTAAGGGACTTGCTCCCAGTCCTGCATTAATTACAGGTGTAAACCCAACCATTGCAGGTATACCGGTTGAAATACTATAACTTGATGGTACACCTGAAGTTGCTGTATATGGCAAACTGAAACTTACTGATCCTTGACAAATATCGGGTACAAGTCCAAGGGTAATAGCAGGTAAAGGATTTACTGTTACCATCGCAGTAATCGAACAACCTGTTGAAAGAGCATAGGTTATTAATGAGTTTCCAACAATCACTCCCGTGACAACACCTCCTGCTGTGATTGTGGCCACTGCCGGAGTTCCACTGCTCCATATGCCGCCTGCTGTGGCATCGGTTAAGGTTGTGGTTGATCCGATGCATACACTCGTGATCCCCGTGATTGATGCCGGTATGGGGTTTACTGTAACTGTTGCGGTTACTGCGCATCCTGTGGGTAAAGTATAACTGATGATCGAACTGCCTGCTGTTACTCCCGTGACTACTCCGCCTGCTGTGATTGTGGCTACTGACGGGGTACCACTGCTCCATATACCAAGTGCTGTGGCATCGCTTAACGTTGTGGTTGATCCTACGCATACACTAGTGATTCCTGTGATAGCTGCCGGTAAGGGGTTAACCGTCAGGTTAAAGTTTTGTGAACTTGAACTGCAGTTATTTCCGTTCTTTACAGTTATAGTAAACTGATAGTTGCCTGAGGCTGCTGCTCCGGGGATCGTCACGAGTATCGGACTTGCGCC
>JBBQAQ010000027.1:0-53183 GCA_038316435.1 Bacteroidales bacterium
AAATTTTCCGATTCTAAAAAATGCCCCACCCCAACCTCCCGAGTTCGGGACAGGCTCTCCCCCAAGTTGGAGGGGCAAGTCTGACTTAAATATGAAGATAAAATTAGAAAAGGGAAGAATATTAACTTCTGTTCTAGAAAAATCACTTGCAAATCTTGGATAGTCCCTCCAACTTGGGGGAGGGTTGGGGTGGGGCTGATTTTTGAAGATTTCGGACACCCTTAAGTAAACGACATTGATTTATAAAAGGAGAAAAACGATTAATATGAAAAACTCTCTGATCCTGATTTGCATTATCCTATTTGGAATAACATCCTGTAAATCGCAAGTTCCAGCAAAAGTTGAATTTATTAAAGTTGAAAACGGACATTTCATCAAACGGGGAAAACCTTATTATTACATCGGCACAAACTACTGGTATGGGGCCATTCTCGGCTCAAATGGCAAAGAAGGAAACCGTAAGCGACTTATTGAAGAGCTTGACCTTATGAAAGCAAGTGGGATTAATAATCTTAGAGTGCTCGCAGGTGCCGAAGGCCCTGATGGTGAGCCGCGACGTGTAAGTCCTGCTTTACAGGTTTCTCCTGGCGTTTACAATGAAGATCTGCTAGAAGGTCTAGATTTTCTACTGTCTGAAATGTCAAAAAGAGATATGGTAGCAATACTCTTCCTGAATAATGCATGGGAATGGTCGGGCGGTTTTTCTCAATACCTTGCATGGAGCGGCAAAGGGCCAATTCCTTATCCGGAAACCAATGGACACACATGGAGCGAATTTATGACATTTTCAGGCACATTCCATCAATGTCAGGAGTGTCAGGAAATGTTTCGGAATCATATTAAATTTATGCTGGGGAGAACGAATAAAATCAACGGAATAGCTTATAACCAGGATCCTACCATAATGACCTGGGAATTGGCAAATGAGCCAAGAGCATTTTCCGATTCAAATAAAGATTTAATGCTTAATTGGGTGAATAAAACATCTGCACTCATTAAATCATTAGATCCAAATCATTTGGTTACAACCGGTACCGAAGGAAGCTGGGGTTGCGAGATGGATATGGGTCTGTTTGAAAAGATTCACAGTTCGAAAAACATAGACTATCTTACTATGCATATCTGGCCATTTAATTGGGGATGGGTAAAATCATCAGATATAACGGGCACTATAAAGGTCGCCATTTCTAATACAGGAAAATATATGGACGATCATATGGTAATCGCACGCAAATTAAATAAGCCAATTGTATTTGAAGAATTTGGACTTCCTCGTGATGGTTTTCTCTTTACACCAGGCTCACCAGTAACAATCCGTGACCGGTATTACGATTTTTCTTTTTCACGCGTGCTTCAAAGTGTAGAAAAAATGGATGTAATGGCTGGTGCTAACTTCTGGACATTCAGCGGAACCGGACTACCTAATCCTAACAGGGAAGATAACATGTGGCAGTCTGGTGACGATTATTTGGGTGATCCTCCTCAGGAAGCGCAAGGACTTAATTCAGTTTTTGCAAGCGATTCGACAATGGATATTGTTAAGAAATATAATGACCTGATTATAAATTCTTTAAACAAATAAGCATTTTGCCTATAGAGATCGGATCTCTTTAAGAGATCGGATCCCTATGACACTGAAGTAATAGCCTGCTTGATTTTTTGCTCATTGAGCAAGTCTACCTGATCTCAATTCTCAGGGATTCCTGTTTTACGCCATCTGAAACTTGTAAGATATATAATCCTGATTTTAAATTTCTACCTAAACGGAATTCTTCTTCATTGTCGATCAAGTCTTTAGATACTATTTGCCCTTGAAGATTTACAACCATAACGGTTACATTAGCTCCGAATCCGGAAATCTTTAAAACGGATTCTTCTGTAACAGGATTTGGATATAACTCCAATGTTTTTTCCGTTATCAACCGTGGCTTCGAACTTAAAGGAAATTCGCTTCCTTCAAAAGCTATTGTGGTAATGGATTTAGCGGGAAGTGCCATCACGCCTGGAACATAATCGCCTACCAATACGCAATTTTCGGTAGCTGAAGTTCTATAAACTTTACCGGAAGTAACATTATATAAAAGCGGATCAGAAACAATGTTCTGGCTCAGTCCGTTAGTGTTAATCAATACCTGTGAGACTTTCAGACTGTCAGGGCTAATAAAAGCAGTGCTTTTTACGGATTTGGATTTGGTAATGGTCTCGATGCGTGTCCACCCGGGTTTAATAAATGCAGCAAATTGTTTAAATACATAATACTTTGTCCCCACCTTAAAACCATTGGTGTTTACCCATGTGCCTGCACTCCAGGGATTTTCAAGATCCAGAAAGTCTGCGCCGGGCCAGAAAAGATCCCAGACAAGATACGCAGCAACCCCCTCATAAACCAGAGAATTATGAATAAGCAAGGCAGTTGAATTCCAGTCGCTATCGCTATATTCTGTTTGCATTTTTGGCTTGTCGGGAAAGTCGGTTGCGAGCTGGGTAAGGTTACTGATAAAAGTATTGGGATACAGTTTATCTCCCCTGGTATATAAATGATGTGCTACCGCGTAACACTTCGACATGTCCATAAAATCCGTGTAATCCGAAGGCCGTCCTGACCATTTATTTTCTATTCCAAGAACTTCGGGACCAAGCATCTTAGGAACAATATTCAGATTGGATTTATAGGCATCAATCGTATCATAAACAGCATTGAAGGCAGTTGCGTAGGACGCTACCTTGTAAGTGCTGTCCAATTTTGCATCATTGACTAATTGTTCCAGTGGCATAAAAACACAGCCTTCATAACCCGGTCCCCAGTTGGGTTCATTCCTCTTTTTTTAGCCTCTTTTACAATATTCGATAAATCTACAATCCCCTGATTATAACCACCTTCAACCATATAAGAATTCCGGATTCTCAGAATACTGATGCCAAGATCTTTGAAAAGAAAGTCATAAACCATCAGCCGTTTTGGATGCGCTATTAGCCAGTTTTCATAATATGCAATTGAACCACCAAATCCTTCCATGGTTTGCCTGAGATCATTTACATTGAATGATACAGTATCCTGAGCCTTTAAACTATCAGACAGAGAGGCAATTGCAAGAATATAAATACAAAAAACAACAAGTAAAGTTTTAGTCATTTACGCATTATATTTATGAAATCTGGATGGTAATCAGTTCCTGTCCAAACCAGATGCAAAACAAGCTTTTCCTTTTATAATGTATAAGGATTTTCATGAAATGTAATAAATACACTTTAAGATTTAATCGAGTTTAACCATTTTCATAGTAGTTGAATTCTGTCCTGAAGTTATTTTGTAGAAATATACACCGGGAAATAAATTTTCACCACTAAAATTAATACTGTAAACGCCAGGTTGTTTAAGGCCTTCATTACTTTCAAATACAAGTCTGTTGGATGCATCGTAAACGCTAAAATACACACCTGATAGCTGAGGAACTGAATATCCGATGCTGGTTGAAAGACAGAATGGGTTTGGGTAATTTTGATTTAATCCAAACTCAGAAATGTTCAGGTTTTGCGTTTCAATTCCAGTAGTCTGATAAGGAAGTGCATTTGACCACTGACTCCATTTCAGATTATGATCTCTGTATCGGGCTCGGAAATAATATGATTTATTAGCTGCCAGCAGTGATGTGTTAACTTTTAGGTCGTATAGGTCTATTCCCTTGTTTTTGTCTATGGGATTGTAGGATTTATCGACTTCATAAATATCTGTCCAATGAGTGAAAGAGTCAGCAATTTTCTTGGAATTTATTGAACTATCAATGACCTGGAACTCAACGGTCATAAGCGAATCATCCCCTGAAAAAGGTGAAACAATAAGCTTTACCGTTTCGCCACTCACCTCAAGGCTTTGTGCAAGGGGCATTTCCGGGCCATTTTGATTGATTTTCCGATACCAGTTGTCCATCGCAACATTATTCCTTGGTTTATTTAGATCGCCCAGACTGTACATGGTGTTTCGGAAGGAATGATCAGCAATATCAACTTCAAGTATCTGATACGAATAATGGTCATAAGCAATTTGAATATCTTCATAATCGCGATTGGTAAATGCGCCCCAGGAATCAAGTGCACCACCGCCTCCACCTCCGCAAACTATTCTAAAATCCCCATCTTTCTTACCTGAAGTAATCGTTCCTCGTTCGAAGCCATGAGTATGACCTGTGTGCAACTCCTGAACTTTTGAATATTTTTTTATAATGGGAAAAAGTACGTTTTTCACGTAATTTGCACCTCCATCGAAAGTGCTTACATCAAACCAAAGTTCCGAGAAAGGGGGATGATGGAAAAACAGAAATACAAAATCAATATTTGGGTTAATTTCAGCTTCGCTTAATTTGGTGTTTAGCCAGACAGACTCTGCAGTTCCATATTGGTCAATGATATTTGTATTCAGTCCCAGGAACAGAGAATTACCAATCTGAAGCTGCCATATTTTTTCGTTTAAAGCCGGAGTTCCGGGAAATGCTGATAAATCGTCAAGCTTCATATATTTGTAAAAAAATGCACTTTCACCTTCATGGTTTCCAGCGACCACCATTGTTGGGACGTTGCCTGATAAGTTTGAGAAGGGATTAAAAAACTGAGTTGTGTACTGATCTGCTGCATTTCCGCTAACAACGACATCACCTGAATGAAATATTCCGGTAAGTTCATTTTCAATATTCGGTCCATATAATTCAATGATTTTTTCTTTGGCTGCATCCAGTACTTTTTTTGCTCTCGTTGTGTCAGGGCAATGAGTATCGCTGAAAATCAAAAATCTGAGTTTACCTGAATAGCTTTCATTAGGAAGTGTCTTAAAAGCATATATTGATGAAACCGAATCACCACTTGAAACCCGGTATAAATACCTCGTATTCGCCTGCAAATCAGTGAGTTTTACAGTATGCCAGCGATAAGGTAAACTGATGATTTCACTATTTCCTGAACTTAACAGATTTAGTGCAGAATCAATTCCATATTCAACCTGAGTTCCGTTCGCAGAAGAGTCGTGCCAGCTAATAGTCATCGTATTCTGACCGGGGCTTTGCAAAAATGGAATTCTGGTCATTAAGCTAAGACTAAAATCATGCCCAAATCCACCCAATTCCTTTGCCTCACCTGCATTTAACGCTTTATCCCAGATTGACAATTCGGAACAGGTAATAGGTCCATCTTCGCCATCATCGTCGGCAAAGATCCATAGTAAATCGGAGAGGGAAAACCTGCCATCAATGGCTTGTAAAGCACCACTCATTACAAGTGATCCATCAAGGTAAGCGTTAAAAGAACTTCCATTTTTAACTGAGATTACCAGCCGGTACCATTCTTCAGGCTTGACAGAATAACTGGTATATCCTACTGCACCGACACCAATATTTCCTGAAGGATTAATAAAAAAATCCCCATCGTTCCCATTATCTGAGGAAGTCTGAAAAAAACTGTGCCAAACATCAATTGACTTAACTTTAAAATCGTACTGAAAGGTATATTCGTTTACAAAACTCCCTCCTAAATTGGGAAGAATTGAATGTTGCATCTTATAATAACTTCCGGCTCCAATGAGCACTGCTCCATTTTCGCCAACAGGTCCTGCTGCTGAGGTATGCGAACCAACAAGTGACAGGTCACTTCCATATCCGGCTTCTGCTTTGGTTAGATTAAGCGGATCATCAAATTTCCACCATCCAGTCCGCTCAGGAACGACTGCCTGAATCTGCGCAAAAGACCAAAAAAATAAAAGGGTGAGAAAGTATTTTCTGATAAGATACATAATTGAAAAGTTAAACATAAAGGGAGAATAAAAATTTATGAGGGTGTTTCAATGATTGAAACACCCTCATAATTATTTAAAATGCTGCAATTTACCTAACTACAATCATTTTCCTGATACTAGTCTTTTCGTTACTTGTCATTTGGAAATAATAGATTCCACCTGAAAGTTTTTTAGAATCCATATTCAAGGTGTATTTTCCTGGAGATTTTACTCCAGCGTCAATCAATTCAATCTGTCTTCCAGCCAGATCCAGAATACGGAAACTTACATTTCCAGTTTTACTAACCTGATATGGAAAGGTTGTTGAATAAGTAAATGGGTTTGGATAATTCTGACCCAGATCAGAGTTTTCTCCAATTTTATTATTCAGGATACCCACTCCAGGATTAACAGTTGCATCGCCTAGTTTTGCAATCTGATCAGCTGTTAGGATTACATCCCAGATTCCAGCTTCAGAGCAAACGATTGTACCGTCGTCACCGTCATCATCAGCAAAGAGAAGTAGAACATCTGCAAGTGCAAACCTGCCGTCGACTCCCTGACCTGCTGATTCCATCCAAAGCTCACCATTAACATAAACTTTAAAGAAAGCATCATTTTTAACGGTTACTAACATCCGATACCATGTATCTGCCGACACGATATTCGATGAATAACTGGTAGCAGCCGTTCCTATTGCGTTTGGCGTGGATGCTCCCCCGTTAATAAACAAATCTGCATCGCTATCATTTAAAGGGGATGTTTGGAAAAAGGCATGCCAGATTGAAATTTCAGGAACTGAAAAATCTATTTGGAGTGAATATTCGTTCACCATAGCACCTCCACCGTTGTAAGAAATTCCATGTGCCATGGCAAGATAATTACCTGAACTAAGACTAACAGCATTATTTCCTGAAACAGGACCAGCAGCTGTTTCCAGCGACCCAGTAAGAACTAGTGGTTGACCAATTTCGGCCTTAAGATTATCCGTTGCATTATCAAATTTCCACCAACCTACTCTGTCCGGAATTTTATTCGAAGGATCGTTACCTAAAGCTGTAACTTCTTCCTGTGTAAGGGCTACTTCATAAAGGTTAATTTCGGAGCAAATTATTTCGCCATCTTCACCATCCTCATCAGCAAAGAACAGGAGGGCTTTTTTAAGACCAAATCTCCCATCAACTTCCTGACCTGCACCATCAAGCCAAAGTTCACCATTAATATATATTTTAAAGAAGGATCCGTTTTTTACTGAAACAACCATTCTGTACCAAGTATTGGCTGAAATTGCATCGGTCGAATAACCGGTTGCGGTAGTACCAATAGTGTTATCTGCATTTTTAGTAAACAAATCACCATCTGAAACATTTAAAGGATCTGTCTGAAAGAACGAATGCCATGTTCCAATTGCAGGAACTGAAAAATCCATCTGAATAGAATATTCATTTACCAATGTATCTTCACCGTTAATCGTAATTCCATGAATTGTTTTTAGCTGACTTCCAACACCGATTTTTGTTGCCAGATTGCCTGCTTCCGGTCCCGGAACAGATACCTGAGTTCCAACCAATTCAAGTGGATTTCCAACATCGGACTTTAACATATCTGCAGCGTCATCAAATTTCCAGGATCCCATTTTAGTTCTTGCACGAACGCGGTCTCCATAAGCATCACCAAGCTGTGTAACCTCATAATCTTCAAGAGCAACGTCCCAGATACCAATTTCCGAGCATTTAATAGTTGCATCATCACCGTCGTTGTCGGCAAATAATAATAAAACATTTGCTAATGCAAACCGGCCGTCAATTGTCTGAATAGCCGCAGCATTAAGCCATAGTGCGCCGTTTATATATACTTTGTAAAACTCACCATTTCTAACTGATATTACCATTCTATACCATGTGTCGGCCGCAACTGCTTTGGTTGAATACCCTAGATCACCCACACCAATTGCATTTGTGGCGTTTTTAATAAACAACTCAGCATCCCCTTCATTAGATGGGTCGGTTTGAATAAAAGAATTCCATACATCTATCTGAGGAATAGAAAAATCGATCTGAATGGAATATTCATTTACCATTGTTCCACCCAAATTTGCAGCGATTCCATGAGTCATAGACAAATAACTTGCGGTTTCGATCTGAGTTGCGAGATTTCCAGCAACAGGACCTGCAACTGAAGTTTGAGAACCTGCGAGTTCAAGAGCAACGCCAATATCAGCCTTTAACATATCAGCTGCATCATCAAATTTCCACCAACCTACACGGGTTGGAATTTGAGCAATCATGGTAAAATTTACAGAAAGAGTAAAAATGACCATTAAAAGTAAAAGTTTTCTTTTCATAATGTTGTGGTATTGGTTTATAATGAAATAGTGTACTCAATTGTTTAAAATCCATTTTTAATCTGGAAACATTTTCATGATGCGAATTAATAACAATTTATATGATGCGTATAACCAATAGGTTAACTTTACATAGTTTAAATATCAAATTATCCAAATATACAAATATATAGCAAAAAGTACTAAGTCATAAAATTATGCTCTCTGATATCTGTCTAAATAGCTTGTTTTACAACATATTAGCCTAACCATTTAACGTTTAGTCAAAATGCAATTGGAAAATAATGATGAAAAAAAACCGGAAATAATATTACATAAATCTGTATTGTAAGACTTCCAGCTAATAATACTGCTATCAGATATTATAGATATTCGCTATTCAAAGGAAAAATTCAAATGTTTTAGTCAATTGTCTTTTTGTATATTTGCTTCCTCAAAAAAAAACTATGCTGGATTTTTCAAAACTCATTGCCGGAAAACTGAAACTAGGTGAAAAGGAAGTTTCTAACCTTATCGGATTATTGGATCAGGGCGCTACCATCCCATTTATAAGTCGTTACAGGAAAGAAATGACGGGCAGCATGGATGAGGTTCAGGTTGGAGATGTTAAAGATGAACTCGGACGCTTGAAAGAACTGGAAAAAAGAAGAGAGGCTATCCTTAAGTCGATCGAAGAACAGGACAAGCTAACACCTGAGCTCAAAACTAGAATTGAGGCCTGTCTTAACATGACAGACCTTGAAGATATCTATCTTCCCTATAAACCCAAAAAGAAAACTCGGGCAAGTGTCGCGCGTGAGAAGGGACTTGAACCTCTGGCTGCGATCATGATGAAGCAGAAAGAAATGGATATTCTTGGCAAAGCTGCAACTTTTATTAATGATCAGGTGCCTGATGCAGAAGCAGCATTGCAGGGAGCTCGCGATATCATTGCCGAATGGGTTACTGAAAATCAAAAAGCCAGAAATGTTGTCAGATTCCACTTTGATAAATCAGCTCTTATCATTTCTAAGGTGGTTAAAGGAAAAGAAGAGGAAGGTGTTAAGTTTACTGATTATTTCGCGTTTTCAGAACCACTTAAGAAATGTCCATCTCATCGCATTTTGGCAGCACGCAGAGGGGAAGAAGAAGGTTTTCTCAAACTTTCAGTTGAACCTGATGAGGAACCGGTTCTTGAAGGTTTAAACGGGATATTTCTATCAGGATATTTCGATGTATCCCAACAGGTTGAAATGGCTGTTAAAGATTCCTACAAAAGACTCCTTGCTCCTTCTATTGAAAATGAATTCAAGGCCTTGTACAAAGAAAAAGCCGACGAAGAGGCAATCCGTGTTTTTGCTGAAAACATGAGGCAACTGCTTTTATCATCTCCCCTGGGACAAAAATCGGTGATGGGCATCGATCCCGGTTTTCGAAGCGGGTGTAAACTGGTGTGCCTCGATAAACAGGGAAACCTCTTGCATAATGCCACAATCTATCCCCATCCACCTCAGGACGATAAAGGCACAAGCATGAAGAAAATTGATACTCTGGTGGAACAGTACAAAATTGAAGCAATCGCAATCGGAAACGGAACTGCTTCAAGGGAAACCGAGCATTTTATCAAAAAAATTCATTTCAACAGGGATATTCAGGTGTTTATTGTATCAGAGGCCGGAGCATCAGTTTATTCTGCATCAAAAGTAGCACGTGATGAGTTTCCGGATTATGATGTAACTGTCAGGGGAGCAGTTTCCATTGGCCGCAGGTTGATGGATCCACTCGCAGAACTTGTGAAAATCGACCCCAAATCGATTGGTGTTGGTCAGTACCAGCACGACGTCGATCAGGGAAAACTTAAAGATAGCCTCGACCAGATAGTGGAAAGTTGTGTAAACCTTGTTGGAGTTGATGTTAACACTGCCAGTAAGCATCTTCTTACCTATATTTCAGGACTGGGTCCAACACTTGCCCAAAACATCGTTGATTTTCGTAAAGAAAACGGAGCATTCAAGAGCCGTAAATCCCTGCTCAAAGTGCCCCGAATGGGAGAAAAAGCATTTGAACAAGCTGCAGGTTTTCTTCGGATTAGCAAATCGGAAAACCCACTGGATAATTCCGCAGTGCATCCTGAGACTTATCCTATTGTTGAAAAGATGGCTAAAGATGCTGGTTGCAACGTTCCCGACTTAATTGCAAAACCCGAACTGAGGAGCAAAATAGATATCCGTAATTATATCAATGAAAAAGTTGGAATTCCAACGTTAAAGGATATAATGCAAGAACTTTCAAAACCCGGACGTGATCCACGGTCCAAAATCGAAGTGTTTGAATTTGCTCCCGATGTATTCTCAATGGCCGATCTTAAACCGGGAATGGTTTTACCTGGAATCGTAACCAACATTACCAATTTCGGGGCTTTTGTAGATGTTGGAGTAAAACAGGATGGACTCGTTCATATCTCTCAGATTGCCAACCGGTTTATCAAAGATCCTAACGAAGTGGTTAAACTTCATCAGCATGTAAAAGTCAAAGTCCTTGAAGTAGATGCTGCACGAAAGAGAATTCAATTGTCAATGAAGGATTAAAATTAAAAAGCAGTCGCGCTATGTTTATAACGCTATATTTCAATGCGTTAACAAACTTTAAGCGTTTAGCATTTACGAATTTAATGATTGCATTTTCGAAAAATATCTTACATTTGATGGCCAAAAAGTTGATAAAAAATCGTTGATGGGCTGATTTTTAGACAGTTATACATTGGAGGGTGAACTATTTCATTTTCACATTGTTATTCGATCACTAAATTTAAACCTGATGGGATCCGAAGAGAAAATTACCAGCTTAAACGGAAATCTCTATTTCCAGATATTTGTTTCTGGTGCCAACAAAATACTCGAAAACCAGAAATTACTCAATAAAATCAATGTTTTTCCAGTGCCCGACGCCGACACAGGAACCAATCTTGCATCAACTCTCCGCGCCGTGATTGATAACGCACGACCTTCTGATTCTTACAAGACAACTGCAAACTCCATTGCCATTGCTGCACTGAATGGGGCAAGAGGAAATTCAGGAGTTATCTTCGCACAGTTTTTATATGGATTAAGCATTGAAGCCAATGAGGCCATTCATATCACAATCGACGAATTTGTTGAAAGCATAAAACGCTCAGTCAGTTATATTTACAGCGCAATCGCAAATCCTGTTGAAGGAACTATGCTGACAGTTATTAGGGAGTGGGCCGATTATATTTATTCTCAGAAAGGACAAATTGACGATTTTAAAAAGCTTTTTAAATTCTCTTATGAGATTGCACAGAAATCACTTTCAGAAACAACGTTTAAACTCAAAGCCCTAACGCTTGCAAATGTAGTTGACGCAGGAGCGAAGGGATTTGTACTCTTTCTGGAAGGAATTATCGAAGGCTTCCGAAAAACCGTTCTTCATGAACTTATTATTGCCCGTCACGATGAAATCGATCAATCCTCCCTCGGAAACATAATCCACGAAGAATCAACTTTCCGTTTTTGCACTGAAGCTATGATTCATGGAAAGGGAATTGATCATAATGAAGTAAAATCTCTTATCTCGGAAATGGGTGATTCATTGGTTATTGCAGGTTCCGATACTATGGTTCGCCTGCACATGCATACCGATCAGCCTCATATCTTATTGGAAAAACTTCGGAAATTCGGCAAAATCCATTACCAGAAAGCCGACGATATGAAGAAGCAGCAAGATGCCATGTATTCCCGAAAATGGAAAATTGCTCTGGTTACCGATTCTACTTCCGATCTTTCTGAAGAACTGATGGAAAAGTACCAGATTTATATGGTTCCACTAAATGTTCACTTCGGAGAAACTCAATATATCGATAAAATTACACTTCGGCCTGAACAGTTTTATACCTTGGTGCAAACGGAGAAAAATTATCCCTCTACATCCCAGCCTAACGAGTCCAGCTTTCTGAATATGTATTCTCACCTCGCAAGTCATTATGATTCAATAATTTCAGTTCACGTTTCAGAAAAATTCAGCGGAACAATCAGAAACTCCAGAAATGCCGCAGCACGTATCAGCAAAGAACTTGGAAAACCAATATCAGTAATTGATTCACGAAGTGTATCAGGTTCACTAGGACTAGTTACTCTCAGAATCGCTCAAGCAATTGAAAGTGGCATGAACCATGATGATATTGTTGCAGAAGCTGAAAACTGGGTAAAAAACACAAAGGTTTATGTCAGTGTTAAAACCCTGAAATACATGATTCGTGGAGGTAGGGTTAGTCGCACAAAAGGCTTCATCGCCAGCCTTTTCAATATACTTCCCATTATATCCGTAACGGAAGAAGGCAAAACAGAATTATTTGACAAAGCGTTCAGTCAAAGAGCCAATATGCGTAAGGTTATGAACCACACACGGAAATTTCTCGCTGGGCGAAAAATCCACGATTACATCATCATGCACGCAGAGGATGAGGAAAACGCCACCTGGTTCAGAAAAGAAATGCTTGAACTTACCAGCATTGAACCTGCTTCTGTTGTCAGCATTTCTCCGGTAGTTGGAGTAAACGCCGGAAAAGGCACGGTAGCACTGGCTGTTATGGCAGAATAAAACACATTATGACACAGATTTTTTCTATCGCCGCGATTGCCATTTTTGTATTTATGGTAATCATGTATTTTATTGCCCAGTATTTAAAAGACAATTCCATTGTTGATATTGGATGGGGAATGGGTTTCGTGATAACCACCTTAGCACTGGTATTTGGCTCAGAAAAAATTTACCCTTCAATGCTTATTTTAAGCCTTATGATACTAGTCTGGGGTATGCGGTTAAGTTTCTACATTTATATGCGAAACCTCGGAAAACCTGAAGATTTTCGATATGCAAACTGGAGAAAGGAATGGGGCACTCGACAACCATTGATAGCTTTTTTCAAAGTTTTTATGCTTCAGGGTGCAATTATGTGGATTATTGCCACTCCGATAATGTTTGTTTTCATTAAGCATAACACCCATCCCAGCTTTCTCTCGTATGCAGGCCTGTTCGTTTTTATTTTTGGTTTGGGTTTCGAGGGAATTGCAGACAGGCAAATGAAACATTTTAAATCATATCCATCTAATAAAGGGAAAATAATCACTTCTGGCCTTTGGAAGTATACCCGCCATCCAAATTATTTCGGTGAAGCATTACTCTGGTGGGGAATTGGACTATACAGCTTTGCTGTTTCCAGGTACTGGCTGTGCTTTGCTGGCCCGTTGGTTATAAGTCTGATGCTACGCTTTGTTTCTGGAGTTCCTATGCTTGAGGAAAAATATAAGAATAGGGAAGATTTCAGAAAATATGCAGAAAACACCCCTATTTTCCTGCCTTTTTTTGGACGAAAATCAATCAAATAACTTTGAAGTAATAATCTGGAAATTTTTATTAATTTTAATCATCTAAACTTCTGGATTATGAAAAAATTAATTTCCCTTCTCTCTCTATTATTTCTAAACGTTTTTTTATACGCACAGGTTCAGCCTAAGTTACCATTCAAAATGGAAGATTTAAATTAAAAGCGACGTTTCTCAATTTGTAGAATTAATTAAGTTCCTCAAACAGAACACTATGATTCAGCAACTTCAGAACGAATTTTATCAAAAGGCACAAAGTCCTGCTAAAATCCGGGGGTAATTTAAACGGCCTTACCAACAAAATTGTATTAAATTTGTTATATTCATTAATCAGATTTTTTCTTACTACTACCAACAAAATCGGAACTATGAAACTCATGTCTATCAATAAATTAATTATCATGATGGCAGCAGGATCAGGCATTCTGCTTTCTTCCGGATGTAAAAACAAAGTTGAAATTATGGCTCCCAAAGCAAAAAAAGTCCCCCACGAACTCATTACTCACGGTGATACCCGTATTGATAACTATTACTGGCTGAGGGAAAAAGAAAATCCTGAAGTAATTAAATATCTGGATGATGAAAACGCCTACCTCGACGCTCAGATGGCCGACACAAAGAAGTTTCAGGACAGTCTGTATAGCGAAATAGTTGGAAGAATCAAGCAAACTGATATTTCCGTTCCTTATAAATATGAGGGTTATTGGTACTATACTCGTTATGAAGAAGGTAAAGAATATCCAATTTATTCTCGTAAAAAAGATAGCATGGACGGTGCCGAAGAAATCATGCTGAATGTGAATGAAATGGCAACTGGTCATAAATACTACCAAGTTGCAGGCACATCGGTTAGTCCGGATAATAAAATGATCGCTTACGGTGTAGATACTGTTTCACGCCGCATGTATATTCTGTATTTCAAGGATCTCGAAACTGGCGAAATGCTTAATGATGTAATACCTCAATTCTCTGGCGCAATCGCCTGGGGAAATGATAATAAAACCATTTTTTATGCCCGGAAAGATGAAGAAACTCTTCGTCCTTTTCAGATTTTCAGACATGTTCTGGGAACTGACCCCGCAAAAGATAAACTGATCTTCGAAGAAAAGGATGAAACCTTTGCCTGCGGCGTTTACAAAAGCAAATCGAAGGAATTTATTATTATTGGTAGCGGAGCAAAAATGTCAACTGAATACCAGATTCTTGATGCTGATTTACCACTTGATAACTTCAAGGTTTTTCAACCCAGGGAAAAGAATCTCGAATATGATGTTAATCACTACGGAGATAAATTTTATGTTGTTACTAACCTGAATGCGAAAAATTTCAGGCTTATGGAAACATCCCTCGATAAAACAAAAAAAGAAAACTGGAAGGAAGTTATCCCCCATCGTGAAGATGTTTTACTTGAGGGAATTGATATTTTCAAAGATTATATGGTGGTTTCAGAAAGAAAAGACGGACTAACCAAGCTTCGCATCATAAACTGGAACGACAAGACAGATGAGCATTACCTCGATTTTGGAGAAGAAGCTTATCTTGCCTACACATCCGTTAATCCTGAGTTCGATACAGAAATTCTCCGTTACGGTTATACATCCCTGACTACTCCCAATTCTGTATTTGATTACGATATGATATCCCGTGAGAAAAAATTATTGAAACAGGAAGAGGTTATGGGCAGTTTCAATCCGGATGATTATGAAACCAAGAGATTGTATGCAACTGCAGGTGATGGAACCCAGATTCCTATTTCTGTTGTGTATAAAAAAGGAATGGTAAAGGACGGAAAGAATCCAATGTTTCTCTATGGTTATGGTTCATATGGGATTACAATTGACCCAACATTCAGCTCTGTTAGACTGAGTCTGCTCGACAGAGGCTTCATCTTTGCCATCGCTCATATTCGCGGCGAACAGATTTACGGCCGTCAATGGTATGAGGATGGGAAACTTCTTAAGAAAATGAACACTTTTACCGATTTTAACGATTGTGCAGAATATCTGATTAGTGAAAAATATACCTGTCCGGAACATCTTTATGCAGAAGGTGGAAGTGCCGGCGGGCTATTAATGGGTGCGATTATTAATATGAAACCAGAATTGTATCATGGTGTAATTGCAGCGGTACCATTTGTTGATGTATTAACAACCATGCTTGACGAAAGTATCCCTCTTACAACAGGAGAATACGATGAATGGGGCGATCCAAGAATTAAGGAATACTACGATTATATGAAATCCTATTCTCCTTACGATAATGTTAAGGCTCAGGTGTATCCTAATCTTATGGTTTCAACCGGCTTGCATGATTCGCAAGTTCAGTATTGGGAACCTTCCAAATGGGTAGCTAAGCTCAGGGATATGAAGACCGATAATAATCTTTTGGTGATGTATTGCAATATGGAAACCGGACATTCAGGTGCTTCCGGGAGATTCCAGAGGCATAAAGATACTGCCAGGGAATATGCTTTTATTTTTAAGCTGGAAGGGATTACCGAATAAACGAAAAATTAAAAAAGCCCGTATTTTGAATCGATGCGGGCTTTTCTAAAAGATGCTATCTCTGCGAAACAGACCCAGCGCTCGAGGTATCAATTTTCTTACCGGCAGGATCGCCTTTGTATTGAATAGTGCCTGCACTGCTGGCCTGAGCATCCAACTGTTCGCTTACCCAAACTCTTGTATTGCCTGCACTTGAAGCAGAAACTCTGCAGTATTTTGCTAATAGCTTGTCGGCATCGACGCTTCCTGCACTGCTAACGTCAATGTCAATTTCATCTGCTTCCCCTCGAAGTTCCATGCTACCACTGCTGCTTGCATTAATACTTACTTTTTTTGCTTCTGTCTCCAGCCGTAACTCAGCTGCGCTACTTACCGAAATATCAAGCCGGTCTACTTTTAACACATTCTCACATTTGATATTAGCAGCGCTCGATACTTCAAATTCCTCAATTGAAGGAACCGTAATGCGAATATTTTTCGATGTTGCATTCCTGATATTTCTGTCGGTATAAACTCTTAGAACACCTGAACTTACTTCAGTCCGTATAATCTCATGAAGGTTTTCGTCGGCTTCTACTTCGAGGGAAACCGGTTCTCCGAAGGTGATGAGGACATGTAATCCATTAGACGCTTCAATAGACTTGAAATCAGATATTTGCCGGAATTCAACTTTGACATTTCCATTCCCTGAGATAAAATCTACAAAATTAAAGACACAGAAACTAAGGCTAAAAGAAATTGCCAGAATAATAAATAGTATGCGTTTCATAGCGAATTTTTTTTAGAAAGTTATTAAAATTATAATGCAAATGTCAATAAACCAAACAGAAATTTTAATCAACCTGAAGCACCAATCCCTTTAAATATTCGCCCTCAGGATGGTAAATGCTAATTGGATGATCGGCCGGTTGCGACAATTGGTGCAGTATCCGAACATTTCTTCCTGAAGCAGCAGCAGCAGCAAAAACGCTTTTTCTGAAGTTCTCGCGACTCACGACCTGAGAACAACTAAAAGTAAAAAGTATTCCACCCGGTGAAATTTTCTCAATTGCTTCGCGGTTTATTCTTTTATATCCCTGGAGAGCATTCTCGAGTACTTTTTGGTGCTTTGCAAAGGCAGGAGGATCAAGAATGATTAGATCGTAATCAGTGCCTTTGCGGTTGAAAAATTCGAATGCGTCAACGGCAAATGACTCGTGTCTCTTATCATTCTTAAAATTTGCTTCAATATTTTTATCAGTCAGTTCAATAGCTTTTTTTGATGCATCCACCGAATGTACAAGGTTTGCATCTGCCTTCATGGCATAAACCGAGAAACCACCGGTGTAGCAGAACATATTCAAAACATTACGCCCCTTCGAATACTCTCCAAGCAAACTCCTGTTTTCACGCTGATCAATAAAAAAGCCTGTCTTCTGCCCTTCTTCCCAGTCGATGAAGAAAGTGTTGTCATTTTCAAGTACAGAATTACCGCCAGACGTTCCATACAAATATTCAGATTTAGCTTCAATTCCTGCTTTAAAAGGTAGAGTTCCTTCACTCTTGTCGTAGATGCATTTCAGTTTATTTCCAAGTACTTTTTTAAGTGCTTCAACCAAAACATCGCGGATAAGGTACATTCCAACTGAATGCATCTGTAAAATTGCCGTCCCGTTGTAAAAATCCACAACCAGTCCGGGCATCAGATCGCCTTCTGCATTTATGAGTCTGAAGGCATTTGTATGGGGATTTTCAAATAAACCAGCATTTCTCCTGAGTTGCACAGCATCTTCAATTTTCTTAACCCAGAAATCCAGACCGATTTCTTCCTTTTTAAACGTGAGCATCCTAACCGCAATAGAACCCGGCTGACAATGGCCCATCCCCAGAAAATCTCCGTGATTGGATAAAACATCTACCAAATCTCCTTCCTGCACTTCTCCTGAAATACTTTTAATAGCTCCCGAAAAAACCCAGGGATGTTTTCGCATAAGCGAAATTTCTTTTCCTGATTTCAGGACAAACTGAACGTTTTTTGTCATTGGATGTTAGAGTTGCGAAGTATGCGATACACTTCGATGCATACCCATGCATCGGTGGCGGCATACCTCATTTGAGCTTCGGTGAGTGTTTTTGCTTCCCAATCGGAAAGCTGTTGTGACTTAGATATTCTGATGCCCATTACAATTGCGGCAAGCTTTTTAAGGCTGTTATCTTCAATTTTAAAGTAGGATGAGTAATTCTGAAGCTCAAGAAATCCGGCTGATTTGAAGTGTTTTATTCCTTGAAGTTTGCGAACATCATCGCGGATTGCAACTCCGGTGAAAATAATATCTTCATCTTCAAAAAGTTTAATAAGTTCAGGTGGAAGCCCGGTATTAAAAAGCCTGAAAAGAAATACCTCATTTGGAATTGCAAGTTGAAGCAGGGAAACCTTGTTTGAACTGCCTTTTTTAAAACTGGGTTTGCTTTCAGTATCAAAGCCTATAACGGCATGTTTACCAATATATTCAGCCGCTTCGGCAGCATCTTCAGGTGTATTAATAACACGTATTTTTCCTTCAAACTGTTTTACTTTGAGGCGGTTAATCTGCTCAGGAGTGATGCTAGCCAGAAAACGGGTCTTCGTCGTCTCCGTATTCTTGCTGCCTTTTTGAAATAAACCAGTTTCTCGTATCAATTTTAGTTGACTCAGAGTCTTTGCCAATAATTTTTTCATCTGCTTTAATTTCTCCGATATAAATTTTATGAAGAGCTGCTGAAATGCGCAAACTCTTAGATCCCCAGAAACTCATAAAATTATTCTGACATTCCCAAAGGGCATCATTCATAACATCTTCAGGGGCATTTCTATAAATTTCCAAAAAATCGCGTAAGTCCTGATACAAATCAGCCATGTCTTCTGAGACTTTCCGCGTAATCAAGTCTGAACGGTCGAATTCGCTTTCACCGGGAATGTCGAGGAAATCATTATTCCCTTCCATGCATTCGGCTATTTTTCGGTATACTTCAGACCAATTCTGTTCACTGACAAATTTCTCGCTTCCCTCGTCAAAAACAGGTTCAATCTGGGGAATTCTGATCATGGCAGAATAGATAGATGGCAGACTATACAGGCTAAAGCGAATAAATTCACTCTGACTTAAAACCATTTCTGTTTCAAGCAGAGTGCAATATTCTTTCGATAAACGCACGAACTCCAAAACCTCCTCAGAATACAATATTTTGCTTTGATCTTCCATTCTTTTTTCTAAAAAATTTATCGACCAAGATCTTTAAATTCCTTTCATCGATTTTTTCAGCATTTTAGGTTTTTCCCAAATTTGCGTCGCAAAGGTAAAAATTATCTGTCAGACACTATTTAATTAACTTAATATTACTTAGTCCAATAAAATAAATAATTTTCATCACGAAGTATTTTCTCATGATCATTCAGCCAGCGAAATACTTTCATCACTTTATCCTCCGGATAGCTTAATCCGTCTACAATTTCGTCAATGCTCAGGTGTTTATCTGTCAGCCTCTCCTTAAGTTCATCCAGAATAAGGTCGAATTCGTATGCGCTCAGATCAAGTTCGTTTCTCTTGCGGCAAACATCACATTGTCCGCAGCGCATCGCGTTTTTCTCTCCAAAATATGAAATAAGAATCTGACTTCTGCACTTATTACTTCCCGAAGCATACAGCAGCATTTCATTCGCACGTTCAATATACCTCTCTTTCAAAAAGTTATACGTTTCAACAGAGAAATGAAGGTTTTTATCATCGAGTCTCTCTTCAGTAAAATATATTACCGGATTTTTTTTTCGGGGGATATATTGGATGATCCCTGAATTTGAAAGTTTCAGGAGATATTTGTAAATATTGTCGAAATTTACACCTGACCTTTTAGCCATCAGCGTTTCGTCGATTGGGACGAAAGATGAAAACATCCCGCTATACGACCTCAGAAGTAGTTTAATGAATCCATCAAGGTTTTCATTAGCCACCTGGAATTTATAAAGATCGTCTCTCTGAACCGCAAAATGCACTCTGGAGGGATTATTTATTTCCTCTGAAAGCTCGATATATCCTTCCCTCTGAAGTACTTTTAAACTATTGTGAGCAATTAATGCATTGAACTTGAATTTGGAGATAAAATCGGTAAGTATGAAGTCATAATTCTGACCTTTCCCACTACCAACCGGAATCTGGAAAAAATTCCCGAGAGCTTTGTAGACTTCGCGAATAACAGACAATTCAGGAAAACTTATTTGAATCCTCTGATCCACCGACCGCCGGTCTGACTCGTTATAAAGCAAAATAGCTTTTGCCGGTTTTTCATCCCTGCCTGCGCGTCCGGCTTCCTGATAATAGGCTTCGAGGGAATCGGGAAGGTCAGCATGAATCACAAAACGCACATCGGGCTTGTCGATTCCCATTCCAAAAGCATTAGTGGAAATTATGACTTTAATTTTATCCTTTTGCCATTCCTCCTGCTTGCGACTGCGATCAGCATGTGTGAGTCCGGCATGGTAATAATCGGCTTGTACTCCTTCTTTTTGAAGAATTAGCGCCAGTTCCCTTGTTTTTTTTCTGTTGCGTGCATAAATGATTCCGGTTCCGGGATTTTCCTTAATTATTCGGATGATTCTCTGGATTTTATCTTCACATTTCTCAACATCATAAATCAGGTTTTTCCGCTCAAAACTTTTCCTGAATACATTTTTCTCTTTGAACTCAAGCTTTTCCATGATATCCTCAACAACCTGAGGAGTCGCTGTAGCAGTAAGAGCCAAAAAAGGCACATCTGGCAAGAGATCTTTGAGCTCCGCAATTTTCAGATATGAAGGCCTGAAATCGAATCCCCATTGAGAAATACAATGCGCTTCATCGATAGCGATAAGGCAAATTTTCATTTTCTCCAGCCTCACCTTAAATATTTCTGTTTCAAGCCTTTCAGGGGATAAGTAAAGGAATTTAACCTGTCCGAAAATAACATTATCAAGAGCAATATCAATCTCCTCTCTACCCATTCCCGAATGAATAGCAATAGCGTTAATCTCCTTTTTTCGCAGATTCTCAACCTGATCTTTCATAAGTGCGATCAATGGAGTTATAACGATACACGTACCTTCCATTGCCATTGCAGGAACCTGAAATGTGATGGATTTTCCTCCTCCGGTAGGCATAAGTCCAAGGGTATCCTTACCCTCATAAACCGACTGGATAATCTCTTCCTGCAGAGGGCGGAAGTGCGAATATCCCCAGTAACGGGCAAGTATTTGAGTGAATTTATCCAAAACAGGTGTATTAACAGGAATTTCAGAACCTTAATATAAGCTAAAAAACAAATTATTATTCTCTAATTTTTTGTAATTTCGCAGCCAATAAATTTAACCAAAATTAAAGCAATGTCCTTTATCGAAGATAAAATTAAATACGAAGGATTAACTTTTGATGATGTTTTACTCTTACCTGCCTATTCTGAGGTACTTCCAAGAGAAGTTAGTCTTGTAACAAAATTCAGCCGAAACATTTTTCTCAACGCCCCAATTGTTTCAGCGGCTATGGATACTGTTACTGAAGCAGAACTGGCTATTGCCCTTGCGCGCGAAGGGGGAATTGGGGTAATTCACAAGAATATGCCTCTCGAACAACAAGCTAATCAGGTTAGAAGAGTAAAACGTGCTGAAAGTGTCATGATTCACGATCCCATCACAATCCTGAAAAATGGTACAGTGGCCGATGCCTTAAACCTGATGAAAGAATTTAAAATTGGCGGAATCCCGGTTGTGGATGAAAAAGGAAAGTTAATAGGTATTGTTACCAACCGTGATTTACGTTTCGAAAACAATATGAGCAGGCCGATTGCTGAGGTAATGACCAGTAAAGACATTATCACCACAACTCAGAAAACCGATCTGAGCATGGCTGCTGAAATTCTTCAAAAGCATAAGATCGAAAAACTACCGGTTGTTGATTCGAATAATAAGCTGATAGGATTGATAACGTATAAAGATATTACCAAGGCTAAGGATCAGCCAAACTCCTGCAAAGACGACAAAGGTCGTTTGCGTGTGGCTGCAGCTGTAGGGGTAACCCAAGATGCAGTTGAGCGGGTTGCCGCACTTGTAGAAGCTGGAGTTGATGCCGTGGTAATCGATACCGCGCATGGCCATTCCCGGGGCGTTGTTGAAACCTTAAAAAAAGTTAAAAAAGCATTCCCCAATATTGATGTAGTGGTTGGAAATATCGCTACTCCTGAAGCCGCCATGGCACTAGTTAAAGCGGGTGCAGATGCAGTAAAAGTAGGAATAGGCCCGGGATCTATCTGTACAACCCGCATAATCGCAGGTGTTGGCGTACCTCAGCTTTCTGCAATATATGATGTTGCCGCTGCTTTACGAGGTACTGGCATTCCGGTAATTGCGGATGGAGGCATTCGTTATTCGGGTGATATTGTAAAAGCCATTGCCGCCGGCGCGTCCAGCGTTATGATGGGCTCTTTATTTGCTGGAGTAGAAGAATCTCCCGGTGAAACAATCATTTACAACGGACGGAAATACAAATCATATCGTGGAATGGGCTCTATTGAAGCGATGCAGCAAGGATCCAAAGACCGGTATTTCCAGGATGTGGAAGATGATATCAATAAACTTGTGCCTGAAGGAATTGCTGCCCGCGTTCCGTTTAAAGGAAGCCTCGCAGAAGTGATATACCAAATGCTTGGCGGACTTCGTGCAGGAATGGGATATTGCGGATCTCCCAACATCGAAACACTTATGGAAGCGAAATTTGTAAAAATAACATCTGCAGGTATGAATGAAAGTCACCCACATGATGTTACCATTACCCGCGAAGCTCCAAATTACAGTAGATAATAAGCTCCGAATTTTTACGTTTGTACTAAAACCTAAAACCGTTTTTATTATGAGAAGTACTTTTTTATTAATTACAATTGCCTTATTTACAGCTCTTAACTCTTTTGCACAGGCTGATAAAATTTTAATGACTGTCGGAGATCAGCAGGTAAGTTTAGAGGAATTTGAACGTATTTATAATAAAAATAACGTTTCCGGAGTGTATGAAAAGCAATCGGTTGATGAATATCTCGACCTGTTTATAAATTTTAAGCTTAAAGTTCTGGAAGCTGAAAAAATGGGACTAGATACCGCTACAAGCTTCAGAATGGAATTAAAAGGTTACCGCGACCAGCTTGCAAAACCATATCTTAATGATTCCACAACTCAAGAAGAACTTATGAAACTGGAATACGAACGAATGAAAACGGAACTCCATGTTAGTCATATTTTACTTCGTCTCGACCCAAAAGCTCATCCTGATGATACACTTCTTGCATATAGAAAATTAATAACTGCCCGCAAAGAAATCCTGGCAGGTAAAAATTTTGCGGATGTAGCAAAGTCTATCTCAGAAGACCCTTCGGTTGCTAAAAATGAAGGCGACATAGGTTGGTTGACCGCTTTCAGAACAGTTTATGAATTTGAAAACGCAGCATTTAATACTCCTGTTAACCAGGTTTCGTTGCCGATAAGAACTCAGTTCGGATACCATTTAATAAAGGTCTGGGAACAAAGGCCAAGTAAAGGCTCTGTTCATGTTGCTCATATATTTTTAAGAGCACCTGATAATATGAGTCCGGAATTGAAAGCTAAGACAGAGAAAATAATTAACGCTGTTTATGATAGTCTGAAACTTAATGTAAGTTTTAGTGAGCTGGCAAAAAATAATTCCGATGATAAATCAACTTCGCTTAAAGGTGGTGAGTTGCCCTGGTTTGGAACAGGACAGATGATACCGGAATTCGAAAATGCTGCATTTGCACTGAAAAAACCAGGAGACTACTCAAAGCCTGTTAATTCATTTTACGGCTGGCACATTTTGCAACTTATCGAATCCAAAGGGCTTGGAACCTATGATGAGTTAAGGTCAGAGATCATGTCTAAAATTACCGACACTCCTGTTTCTGCGGTTAAAAAAGCAAATTCGATGAATAAGGTCAAAACTGATCTCAACTATTCACTGAATAAGGAAAACTTTAAAAAATTCATCAACCTGATTGATACTTCTATCTACGGCGGGCAGTGGAGTGATTCAAGCTTCCGTAATAATAAAGAAATTCTGTTCACAATTGGAACTGATGCCTATACTTTTGCCGATTTTGCAGAATATCTGAAGAATACTCAGAAGAAAATTGACTATTACAGCATTTCTGTTTTTATAAACGAGAAATTCCAGGTTTACAGCGAGGAAATCCTGCTTGAAAAACAGAAGGAAATGCTCGTAAACAAATACCCGGAGTTTAAATACATTTTGAAAGAATACCACGACGGCATATTGCTTTTCGATCTTACCGACAGAATGGTTTGGTCCAAAGCTGTGGAAGATTCAGTTGGACTTGAGAAGTTCTATGAAACCAATAAATCGAACTACGTTTGGGAAAAACGCGCCAATGTGATGGTTTTCTCCAGCGACAGTTTAGCGCTTGTTGATGCAGCAAAAGCTCTCGCAGTAAAATATGGAAAAAAGAAAAAATTCTCTCCTGATTTCGTTCTTTCCAAACTGTGCAAAAACGATACAGTAAAAAATTGTATTGATATCACAGAAGGGAAATACGAAAAAGGTGATAAACAGGAAGTTGATAATACTAATTGGAATGTTGGAGCGGGACAGAATTATACAACAGACGGGGTAACTTCCTTTGTTTTTGTTCGTGGTGTGCTTGAACCTGAAATCAAAAAACTAAATGAAGCCAGAGGTCTTGTTACAGCTGATTATCAGAACTTCCTTGAAAAAGTCTGGATTGCAGAATTAAGAGCAAAATATCCTGTAAAAGTTGATATGGAATTATTGAAAACAGTAAAATAATCTTATGATTCAAAAGAGTTTTTATATCTGTTTCCTATTGTTCATAGTCCTTGCATCATGCAAAAGCCTTAACAAACAAAAACAGGAAAAACCGGTTGCAAGGGTTTTTGATTTGTACATTTATCCTTCTGATCTCGACAGGCTAATACCTGACGGGGTAGCTCCTGAAGATAGCGGACGCATTGCCCGCAGAATTACTAACGAATGGGTCAGGGAAAAGCTGCTGCTTAACCGTGCAGAACAGTATCTATCCGACGAACAAAAAGATGTGAAAAAGCAAATCGAAGAATACCGGTCGTCCTTACTTACATTTAAATATAAGCAAAAATTACTTTCTCAAAATCTTGACACTTTGGTTAAGGATGATGAACTTCAATCCTATTATGATTTAAACTCATCAAATTATATCCTTGATAATGACGTTGTTAAAGTAAATTACGTGAAGGTGAAAATTGATGCTCCACAGATCAGCGACGTTAAAAGATGGTACAAATCAGAAGAATCTGAGGATTTGGATAAGCTTGAGAAATATTGCATAAGTTTTGCCAGTAATTACATGATCAAGGGTGAAAAATGGCTCCGGGCTCCAAATCTTTTCGATGCCACTCCTCTTAAAGCAAGCAACCTTTCCAATTATCTGAATTACAACAAAAATATCGAAATAAACGACTCCTCATTTTACTACTTTATCCATATCATTGAAAGAATACAGGAAGGACAGGTAGCCCCCTTACCTCTTGTTAAAGAAGATATTCAAAGTGTAATCATTAACAAAAGGAAAATCAAATTTATTGAAGATCTGGAAACATCGGTTTATAACGATGGCCGCGCCAAAAATAAGGTGGAAATATATTAATGATCCCATAAAACCTACAAATGAAGAACCCCTTTAAAAAACTGTTTTCTTTTGCCCTTTTGTTCTTATCCACATTTCTGGGCCTTAACGCCCAAAGTTTTATTATCGACAGAGTTGTTGCCGTTGTTGGTGATTATACTATTCTTCAATCAGATATAGAACAGCAATATCTACAGTATAAAGCTCAGGGACAGAGTATTCCCGATATGAAATGTTTAATTTTCAAGCAATTTCTCGAAGAAAAACTCCTCCTGAATCAGGCAAAAATTGACAGTATCGAAATCTCTGAATCCACCGTTGAAGCCCAATTAGATCAGCGTCTTCAGTACTTCATTGGTCAGATAGGTTCACAAGAGGAACTTGAAGCCTATTTTAATAAGTCAATTTTGCAAATTAAAGACGATTTCAGGGAAATGATTAGAAACCAGATGCTTACACAGAGAATGCAGGGCGATATCACAGGGGATGTTAAGATTACTCCATCTGAAATCAAAGAATTCTTTAACAGTATACCAAAAGATAGCATCCCGGCAATAGATGCGCAGGTTGAACTGGAGCAAATTGTTGTCTTTCCAAAACTCAGTGAAGATGCAGTGTTTGAAGTAAGGGAAAAACTTCTTGACCTGCGCAAAAGAATCATGGAAGGTGAAAGCTTTGAAACTCTGGCTATTCTTTACTCATCTGACGGTTCTGCCTCAAATGGCGGCGAAATTGGATATATGGCTAAAGGTGAACTGGATGCCGAATACGCAAAAGCTGCTTTCAGCCTTAAAAAAGGTCAGGTTTCGAAAATTGTCGAGTCTAATTTTGGATACCACCTTATTCAGCTTATTGACCGTAAAGACGACCGGGTAAATACACGACATATTCTTATGAATCCCAGAATTACTCCCGATGCACGTAAAAAAGCAACCGTCCTTCTTGATAGCGTGCTGATCCTTATAAGATCCGATAGCATAAGCTTTGGAAACGCCGCCCGCAGATATTCAGAAGACATTAATACCAGCTTAAATAAAGGTATGCTCGTTAATCCAAGTAATAATTCCTCGTTGTTTGAATTAAAACAGCTCGAATCAAAAGACTATTTGGTGGTTCGCGACATGAAAATAGGTGAAATTTCGAGTCCTTATGAAGCAACTGATGAAAACGGCAAAACACTTTACAAGATCGTAAGACTCAAATCCAAGACTAATCCTCATAAAGCGAATATGAGTCAGGACTATTTCCTTTTGCAGAATATGGCTCTTGAAAATAAAAAACAAGAAGTTATTCAGAACTGGATGAAGGAGAAGCAAGGTGAGACATACATTCATATTGACAATAGTATGCTTGAATGCGATTTTCTGAAGAAAGGCTGGCTCGAAGAGTCCGTTCAATAAACAGCCTGCGACCGGCCAAAAATAATGGGAAGAACTGTCAGCAATCCATTTATAAAAATTACTCTGCTCCTGCTTTTAATTTGGCAGGGTGAAATTGGCTTTGCCCAGAAAGTCAAAACGATTATTATCGAAAATGCCGATATCACAGAGATTGATAACACCGCCAGATCAAAATTTTCCAGATTATTGGGTAATGTCGAATTCAGACACGAAGATGTTTTCATGACCTGCGACAGTGCTCATTTTTTTCCCGACCTTAACATGCTAGACGCCTTTAGTCGTGTACATATCTGGCGTGGTGATACTCTCGATCTTTATGGTGATTTCCTTAAATATAAAGGCGATTTAAAGCTAGCAGAAGTCAGAAAGAATGTAGTTCTTGATGACAAGGAGACTCATCTCACTACCCAGAATATCGATTACGATATGAGGAATGATTTTGGATATTATTTCGGGGGAGGCAGAATTGTAAGTGGCGAAAACACACTCGTAAGTGATCTCGGATATTATTATTCCCGGGATAAACTGTTCTTCTTTAAAGATTCCGTTATAGTTACAAATCCTGAATACAAAATGTACTCTGATACCCTGAAATACAACACTGTAACCAAGGTTGCATTTTTCCTGGGGCCAACAGACATTATCAGCGATGAGAATTACATTTATTGCGAAAATGGCTGGTATGATACGGATAAAAACATCTCCCAATTTAACAAAAACGCATTCCTCCAGAACAAAGAGAAAATTCTTAAAGGCGATAGCATATATTATGAAAGAGATAATGGTTTAGGTAAGGCATTTATGAATGTGGAACTCATAGACACATTGAAGAATCTAGTGCTTGCAGGAAATTATGTGATCTATGAAGAAAATTCTGACTACGCAATGCTTACTGATAGCGCACTGATGATTCAGATTGAAAATGGCGACAGCTTGTTTATTCATGCTGACACCCTTAAAACGGTTTCTGACACAATCCCCGAGAAAAAACTGATTAAAGCATATTATCATGTGAAGATTTATCGAAGCGATTTACAGGGCAAATGCGATTCACTTGTATATGCTGAAGCCGATTCAACCTTCAGATTCTATGGAGAACCTGTTTTATGGTCAGAAGAAAATCAAATTACTGCTGAATTTATTTCTATTGAAACAACCAAAAAAGGTTTGAATAAAATTAATATGCAGACTGCTGCATTTATAATATCAATGGAAGATACAGCAAAATATAATCAGATTAAGGGAAGAGATATGCAAGGTTGGTTCAAAGACAACCAACTGTCGGTAATTGATGTAAATGGAAATGGTCAGACAATTTACTACGCAAAAGACAAAGGTGAGCTTCAGGGTGTAAATAAAGCTGAAAGCGCCAATCTGAGGATCTATCTGGTTAACAAAAAGATAGAAAGAATCAATTTTATTACTGAACCCGACGCAACCTATTATCCACTGGCTATCTTTCCTCCATCAGCCACTAAACTTGAAAATTTTAAATGGTTTGGAGAATACCGCCCACTCAATAAACTCGATGTTTTCCGCTGGAAATAAAAAAAACGCCCGTAGGCGTTTTTAGATCATATTCTTAATATTCATCTTCATTAAAGAAGAAGTCATCTTTACTGGGATAATCAGGCCAGATATCTTCAATACTTTCATAAATATCGCCTTCATCTTCAATCTCCTGAAGATTCTCGATCACCTCTAATGGTGCGCCAGATCGAATCGCATAATCAATAAGCTCTTCCTTGCTGGCTGGCCAGGGAGCATCCTCAAGTTTCGAAGCTAATTCAAGTGTCCAATACATAATATAGTTCTTTCTAACAGTCTATTCTTAAAATTGCGCAAATATATAAATTTTTTCCATATTTACAACTCTGGTTTCCATGGAATTTCTTTGACCCCTAAATCCTTGGAAATCAGCCTAGAAAGCACAAATAAGAAGTCCGACAACCTGTTAAGATACTTAATAACAAGGGGATCAATAGGAGTAGTTTCCGCTAAAAGGATGATTTTTCTTTCAGCTCTTCTGCAAATAGTTCTTGCAATATGGCAATGGGATACACTTGGATGCCCTCCCGGAAGGATAAAGGAACGAAGCATAGGTAACTGCTCCTCCATTCTGTCAATCTCCTGTTCCAGTCTTTCAATATCTTTTTCAAATATCTTCGGAAGCTCCTTTTCAAATTCTTCGCCGCCGGCAGCCAGATGTGATGCGGCAACCATTAACCGATCCTGTACAGAGATCAGCAATACTTTATAATAATCCTTAGGTAATGTGTCGCGCAGCAAGCCACAGTATGCAATAAGCTCATCTACTGTACCGTAGGCTTCAATCCTGTCGTCTGATTTCAATACCCTCTTTCCTCCGATCAGCGAAGTTTTTCCGGTATCTCCGGTTTTTGTGTAAATCTTCATGCGATCTTTTTAGCTCCGAACAAGGGTATCTATTGGATGTTCATTGATAACGTCTGAATCAATAAAACCGTCTTTTAAACGAATAATACGATGTGCATGACGGGCAATGTCCTCTTCATGGGTAACAAGAATCATGGTATTACCACGACGGTGAATATCTCCAAAGAGGTTCATAATATCAATTGAGGTCTTAGAATCGAGGTTTCCGGTTGGCTCATCTGCCAAAATGATAGAAGGATTATTAACCATGGCTCTCGCAACAGCAACTCTCTGTCTCTGCCCGCCAGAAAGCTCATTGGGCTTATGATGCGAACGGTCCGAAAGAGCAACCTCCTCAATAACTTTTGTAGCTCTTTCAAATCTCTGTTGCTTGTTTTGTCCCGCGTAAATCAAAGGCAACATCACATTTTCAAGGGCAGTGTATCTGGGGAGAAGATTAAAAGTCTGAAACACAAAACCAATTTCGCTGTTCCTGATTTCTGCTAGTTCATTATCCTGCATTTTACTTACATCAGTACCATTCAAAATATAGGTTCCTGAAGTAGCTGTATCAAGGCATCCCAGCAGGTTCATCAGAGTTGACTTTCCTGAGCCGGAAGGACCCATGATCGCCACATATTCATTTCTCTTTATTTCGAGGGATATGTTTTGAAGCGCTCTTACGACTATTGTACCTATCATGTAGTTTTTTACAACATTTTCCAGGTGAATTATGGTATCGTTCATTTCTTTTATAACTAAATTTTATATATGCAGAGTAACAAACCAGGTCAATTAATTTATAGTTACGAAATTAGTCATTATAACGAAAATTAAGGACATTAAGTATTAAAAGTTTATCACAAAATCTTGTTTAAAGACTCCCTCTCTGAAAAAAACAATTCCCATGAAAAACAGATCAACGCTGATTTTCACTTCCTGATATTGTCTAATCTCATTCCATGCTTTTTCCATATCAGGCGACCATCGAATATCATCAAAGATAATCACCGTTTCAGAATTTACTGAGGTAATAATTTCCGTGAAATATTCCATAGTACCCTTATAACTGTGGTCTCCATCGATAAAAACTAAAAGCGGCTGAACTGAATCCCTGATTAAACCAGGGAGCACATCCTTAAAACTCCCGTTTCTAAATGAAACATTTTTCAACCCGAGTAGTTCAATTGATTTTATTGCAAAATCCATCTTCCCTCTATCTCCTTCTACACTTATCACATGTGATTCAGGACAAGCTTTGGCCAGATAAGCCGTGCTTATTCCTATTCCTGTGCCTAACTCAATGATTATAGCAGGTTTGAATTCGTTTACCAATGCATATAATATTCGTCCGAATTTATGACTGATACTCGAGTTTCTAACAATCCTGCTTATTTTCCTATCCTTGCCAATATGAACAATTGATCCTGCACCTAAATCGGCTGTTGTAAGTTTATGGTGATTGGCTGATAATTCATTCCGCCAGACTTTAATATCCTTTAGATTTTCATCATCCTCCCTAGTAAAAACCCTGCTTACCAGATGAAAAACAAATGGTGAATGCACTCCAAACCCTTTACGGTGTGGGGCAAACAGTTTATACATCAGGTAACGAAATGCAATTTTTATCATATCAGCTATTAGACATTAAAAGTATGGAAAAAATTCATTTTCTTGAACCTGTCAGGTTTTTTTTCCGATATTTACCCTGCAATTCACGATTATGGCGGATTTTCTGGATCAGGATATACAATTTTTAACTGGAGTAGGACCGAAACGCGCAGAAATCCTTAAAAAGGAACTGGGCATTTCTACATTTCGTGATCTTATCTACCATTTTCCGTATCGCTATATCGATCGCACTCGAATCTACACTATTTCAGAGCTGACCCCTGATCTTCAGCATATCCAGCTTAAAGGAAAAATTACAGGATACGAAAAATCCGGACAGAAAGGTAAAAAGCGTCTGGTTGCAGGATTTACCGATGGCACAGGAAGTATTGAACTGCTTTGGTTCAGGGGAGAAAAATGGATTATCGATACTTATAAACCCGGAGTTGAATATATTTTATTTGGTAAGCCATCCTCCTACAATAATCGCTTAAATATCGTTCATCCTGACATTGACGATGTTTCAAAATCCAAGGAGTTGCTTACTCGAATGCAGCCTATGTACAGCAGCACAGAGAAGCTTAAGGATAATTTTCTCAGTTCCAAATCAATCCATAAACTGGTAAATACTCTTCTGAATTTATCAGCCGGCAAGATCGAAGAAACTCTTCCAGGCTGGTTATTGAAGGAAACAAATCTAATCTCTTTACCTCTGGCACTTCAAAGCATTCATTTCCCCACTGATTCTCAGAGTCTTCAGAAAGCTGAGACTCGATTAAAGTTCGAAGAGCTTTTTTTCCTCCAGCTAAATATTCTTAGAATCCGTGCTGGCAGAATTCTTACTTACAAAGGCTACACTTTCGCAAAAGTTGGCGAATATTTCAACCGTTTTTATTCTGAAAATCTTCCTTTCGAACTTACCAATGCACAAAAGAAAGTATTAAAAGAGATTCGTCGGGATATGGGCACCGGCAAGCAGATGAACCGTTTGCTGCAGGGTGACGTGGGAAGCGGAAAAACTCTCGTTGCACTAATGAGTATGCTAATTGCACTAGATAACGGCTACCAAGCAGCTATGATGGCTCCTACAGAGATTCTGTCTATTCAACATTATCGTACACTCAGCAAATTCCTAAGTGGACTCGGCATCCGAGTAGAGCTTCTCACTGGATCGACAAAAAAAGCGGAGCGAACCCGTATTCATGCAGCACTTGAGGACGGTAGTCTTCATATTCTCGTGGGAACTCACGCCCTGATAGAAGATAAAGTAAAATTCAAAGATCTTGGCCTTGTAGTTATCGACGAGCAACATCGTTTCGGAGTGGCGCAGCGGGCACAACTTTGGAAAAAAAGCGATACAGTGCCACATGTTCTTGTGATGACAGCAACTCCTATCCCCCGAACCCTTGCAATGACTCTTTATGGGGATCTTGATGTATCGGTTATAGATGAGCTACCTCCGGGACGAAAACCGATAAAGACCATTCATATTACAGATTCAAAAAGGCTTCGAATGCATGGCTTTCTGAAAGAACAGATTGAAGCCGGCAGACAGATTTATATTGTATATCCTCTGATTAAGGAATCAGAAAGCATGGATTATAAGGATCTTAGCGATGGATATGAGAGTATTACCAGAGCATTCCCTCCCCCGAAATACCAGGTTAGCGTGGTGCATGGCAAAATGAAATCAGCCGAAAAGGAAATCTCGATGAAGCATTTCAAGGAAGGCCGGACTAATATCATGGTGGCGACCACAGTAATTGAGGTTGGTGTAGATATCCCTAATGCATCCGTGATGGTTATTGAAAGTACTGAGCGATTCGGATTATCTCAGCTTCATCAGTTAAGGGGACGAGTTGGAAGAGGCGCTGATCAATCTTACTGCATCCTTATGTCGGGTTACAAACTATCCGTTGATGCGAGAAAACGAATTGAAACCATGGTGCGCACCAATGATGGATTTGAGATTGCCGAGACCGACCTCCAGTTAAGGGGTCCGGGGGATATTGAAGGCACTCAACAGAGCGGAGAAGCATTTGATTTAAAGATCGCACATATTGGGAAAGATGGTCAAATTCTGCAATTCGCTAGAGATATCGCCTCACGCATCATCGATGACGACCCGGAAATGAAAAAAGAGGCCAATGAACTTTTAAAAAGACAATTGAAAAGATTGTACAGAAATCAAGTAAACTGGGGAGTTATTTCCTGAAAAATCCGAAATATGTTAGAGTATTTTGGAAAAACCTTCGAGACATCTATTCCTGAGAAACATTTCTACCGAACCACCGTCATAGGCGATCTGCGAACCATAGCTTGCAATGGTAGCCCAGGGAAGAATTCCATTATCGAATACGAAATTTGTACCGTGCTGCGCAACGATTTTATAAGGATCCTGTGCAATTTTCCCATTGCTTATAAACTCAGGGTAATTATCGATATCAACATAATGTTTTGGACCTTCATAGGAATCAGTATTTCTCCTGTAATCTGCATTGGATGAATGATCGACAAGAAAAGATTTCCAATCTGCAAACTGTTCCATCTCCCTGTTAAAGGATAGAAAAGTATATGCACTGATTATTTTATGTCCTACACCTCCCCAACTGATAAGAATTAGCGAAAAAACTATTAGTCCTGCTGACAAAAAAGATCTGATTTTCACTTTTGTGAAGTTTATTTTCTGGGTTAACTAAATAATTCAGACAAACTATTTTCCGATTCGTTCAATACGCCGGTCAATACTTCGCTCCATAGATATTGGAACTTTTTCCTCAATAATACTGGTTGAATCCAGACCCAATGCCTTAACATCATTGATACTCAGAAGGCGGGCAATATAATGCAGGTTCATTACAAACGTTTCCCATGCCGAAAGCTTATAATCCCGTGTCATTATCCTTTCGATATTTATAAAGAGGAAATCGCCATGGAAACCTCGTTTTTTAAGTGAATCAAAGCTGGAAATCAATTTTGCCTCGCCTGATTTCTCCATATCTTCAAGTACTTCCCTGAAATAGAGATTTATCCGCGGTTCCATTTTAAATCCCAGATTAAAATCGATCTTAATCAGAGTGTTAGGTATCAGATGATGCACGGTATAGGTGAATGTGTCAGGCTGATCAACAATATTTACATGGAGTAGCCAATAAGTATCCGCTCTTTTGGGTTGCTTGTTAAATATGGAATACATGATTTTAGACTCAACCTGATCAAACTGGTTAGCCTTCATTATGTATACAAGGTTTGTGCAGATTTTTGGTGCAGATTTATCCTTTTTTAATTCACAAAACAGATGAAAGTAATCGCTGATATTCACAAAACTGATGTACTTATTTTTAATTTTTCTCCCAAAGTACCAGCCATACATAATGAGGAAAAACCCAAGTCCGATCACAATGGTAAAATAACCACCATTCACAAACTTATGTAAGTTAGCGTAAAGGAATGTTCCTTCAATGGTAATAAATATACTGAATATCAGGAATATAAGGATTTTATTCAGATGCTTTTGAATCAGGTAATTTGTGAGTAATAAGGTTGTCATAATCATAGTTAAGGTTATTGACAAACCATATGCAGCTTCCATATTACTCGATTCCTTGAAAAAGATAACACTGAAACTACAAGCAAACCATAAAAACCAGTTTACAAAAGGAATATAAACCTGACCTTTAATATCAGTTGGATGCAAAACCCGGATTTTTGGCCAGAAGTTAAGTGAAACCCCTTCACTAATTAGTGTGTATGAGCCAGATATTAGTGCCTGGCTGGCAATAATGGCTGCGAAAGTTGATATAAATATCCCAGGAATCAGGAACCATGATGGCATAATGGCATAAAAGGGATTCACTATTGCGTCTTCAGGATTATTGTGAATTAAGTAAGCAACCTGTCCAAAATAATTAAGCAATAGCGCCGACTTTACAAATATCCAGGTTATTCTAATGTTTTTTATTCCACAGTGGCCAAGGTCGGAATACAAAGCCTCGGCTCCAGTAGTACAAAGGAACACAGCTCCCAAAAGAATAAAACCTTTCGGATAAGTCGACAAAAACTCGATCGCATAAATTGGATTGATTGCCCGTAATATTTCAGGATAATGAGATATCTGATAAATTCCGAGAAATGATAGCATAGTAAACCAGGCAACCATCATAGGTCCGAAATACTTTCCTACGAAGTTGGTGCCAAATTGCTGAAAAAAGAATAGTGCAGCCAATATCAAAAGGACAATAGGTACAACGGGTATAGAGGGACTGAATAGTTGTAATCCTTCAATAGCGGAAGTTACGGTAATGGCAGGGGTAATGATTCCATCAGCCAGAAGTGTTGCTGCGCCGATCATGGTAATACCGGCTATCCATTTGTTTTTCTTTTTTGTAAGGGCAAAAAGGGAGAAAATTCCACCTTCACCTTTGTTATTCGCACGAATGGTGATTGTAATATATTTAATTGTCGTCTGAAGCGTTAGCGTCCAGATAATACATGACAATGAGCCATAAAGAAGTAATTGGCTATTATCGTTTGCTTCAGCAAGAATGGCTTTGATAACATACAAAGGGCTGGTACCGATATCTCCATAAATAATCCCCAGAGTAACAATAAGTCCAGCAAGTGTAACATTGCTGATAGTTGAGCTTTTACCCGAATGCGGTCTCATTTTAATATGCTTTACAACAGTCCCGAATCAGGACAAAAACGCGCAAAGATACTTAAAGCGGATTCACTAAAGCAAATATTTTGCTCAAATTATTTTAATAGGAATCAGAGTTTCCACAATCAAGAATAAAAGCAAACTATAATTTTTCCTGACTTTTACTTGTTTTCTTATAAGCAAATGCCTTATAAACAAGGTATCCCACTACTGCAAATCCTAATACCAGGAATGCTATTGATAATTCGCTGTAATAAAGCTCAAGCAATTCCTTTTGCGAATACAGGAAGTACCCTAAAGCGGTAAGGATTGCATTCCATATCATGGATCCAAGCATGGTAAACAATATAAAATCGCTTATTTTCATTTTACAAAAGCCAGCAGGAATGGAAATAAGTTGACGGACGGCTGGAACGAGTCGACCGATAAAAGTTGAAATTTTTCCATGTTTACGGAAATACTCTTCTGCCTTTTCAATGGAACCCGGGTTGATTAACATCAGATTTGCCAATCGGGTATCGGCAAGTCTATAAATAATCTTTCTTCCAACAAAAAGTGCGATATAATAGTTAAAAAAAGCTCCAATAAGAGAACCCAGTGTGCTGAAAAGGAAAACTAGATATACATTAAGATCCCCTTGAGCAGCCTTCCATGCAGCCGGTGGAATAACTATTTCAGAAGGAAATGGTATAAAAGAACTTTCAATTGCCATTAATAAAGTAATCGTGCCATAGTTCATGTGAGCCATGTACCAGTTGGCAATTGAAGAAAACAATTCTGAGACCATAGATTGAATTTTATGCGAGCAAATATAATAATAAAACTCTTTATTCTTAAGCTAAGAAGCTTATTGAGGTGGGCTTGGAAGTGAATATAATGATTTGTTCAATTTGAAAACTCTAATCGTATTATATTGGCCGATAGGTTCATTAAAAAAACTTTTGAGATACTCCAGTTTAAGAGTTTCTTCTCCGTTAACGATCAGATATTTCGCCCCATGTTGAACAGAACTTGCAACAGAAGCGCTATCGTAATTACGGTCAAGACATGCGGTCCATCCGCGCTGGTTCATCAGATAAAGCGTAAAATGTGTTGCATCAGGTAAACAAACCACTGTATCAAGAGGTGCAATGCCTATTGACCGTAGGTAAGGTGTTACCTCATGATAATCCTTATATTCCGGGTATTCTGTCCACCAACCATAATAACGGCCTTTCATTCCATCACGGGCATGAAGCATGTTGAAAACCAGAAAACACGTAAATACAAACTTCAAATAGTTATTGCTAAAGACTTTCGGAAAACGGTTTTTAATAAGCCAGAAAAAGTTTATCAGTGCAAAAATCAATAAAATATACAAGTTAATTGTATAATAATCATGGCTTTGAAATGTAGCAAACCATAAAACGATGTAAATACATGTCCCTATAAACAAAAAAAGAGTAATGCTCATAAGTAAGCGGTTTGTTCTCTTAATAAAGATTATTGTAAACAGGAAAGCAAAAGCCAGAAATAATAAGGCGTATACATGAAAATACTGGTCCAGCCAAAGACCCTGAATGGCATCCATTACGCCTTTAATTTGCTCTGCATTCATATCCCATAATGGAATCAGCCATGTTGAAAAATAGGCGGAACCATGAAGTGCATTGAATTTCTTTGCATAAAAAACCCATGCTGCAATAAGGCCAAAAACACCAATAAAGGAAAATATGCTTAGGCCGGGTTTTGCAAATAGTTTATCCTTATCTGTAAATGTCAGAATCCGGAACAATTCCATAAAAAATATCCCAGTTAATGCAGCTAAACTAAGCAGTGCGGAGATTTTGGAAGCCCCAGCCAGAATGAAAAAAACTATTGCTATTAAGAAGTATGCAGTTTTTCTGTCGAAATAGTATTTAAAAAAGAAGTGCCATGCTATCAATGTGAATGCGATTGCTGAGGTATCGGTTAAAAAATTATTCCCGTAATATACAAGCACAGGCGAAGTAAAGAAAAACAAGGCAGTTGCCGAAGACCAGAAGAAATCCTTAATAAGAAGAGTGCAGGTTTTAAATAAATAAAAAATACCGGTCAGGAAAATCAATGTGTTCACTAATCGGAATATGAAATCATGATAACCGAATATTTTATAGAGAATTGCAATGAAATAATATTCAAAAGGAATTTCACTTGGTGCATTGTATCCGTTCGTATTATCTGCGGACGTTAGATTATGAGTTTGCGGTTGAAAAAAATGCATTCCTGTCTGACTGTACATCATTGCCAGAGAAGCGCAATCGGACTGCCTCCAGTGATGAACTGACTGCGGCCTTTTTAATAATACTGAGGGGTAGCTGTAAAACACTGCAAAAAGCAGTAAAATAAAGGCGAAACGCAAGTTTGAATTTACAGAACCAATGTATACACTTGCCTTATTGAATATGTTCATGATCCTCATATTTGTTTATCAGTAAAGGTTAGTTACTTCAATGGCACTGGAAACGGATTATTCCTGTTATAAATAAAATCGTTAACCTTAACAATCATATAATCACCATGTTCTTCAGTTAGAATAATTTTCCCCACTCTCTTTTCAATAGTAGCTAAAGCAAGTTCAGAAACTGGTTTTTGAAGTAGTATAAAATTAAATACCGGCGGGTCATATTTCCCTACCCCTGTTTCAAAATACCAATTTTCATTTCCCACGTGTGAATAAGGGACAAGGTCCTCATTATAAACCGTATAAACTCTAACTCCCTCTTTAGAAAACATTGTTGCAACTTTTCCAAGCCAATATGTACTGACTCCTTGTTTCAATTCAAATTTTTCGTCTAATAAGTCAACAGATTTAGCTACTTCAGGATAGTAATTAAGATATTTCTTGAATCCGATTAATGGTTTGTTATTAGAAATATAAATCCCCAGAAATAAAATTAATCCCAGTATTCCCAGATAAGTAGATCCTGAAACAACATTCTTTATCCATTTTTTCTCATTAAAAAAATATAATAATACACTCCCCATATATAATAAGCCGAAATAAAACACAAAAATATTATAACGTATCGTATCAAAGCCCTGAAAACCACCTGTAAGGATTGGTGCGAATAAGACCGCAACCGTAAAAATTATAAAAAACAAATTCAGAAACTGCTTCAAACCACTTTCTGAGTTAAGAAGTACTCCATTCCAAAGTGAAGAAGCCGATCTGAAAAAAAATAGAATCGCCAATAAGAGGCTTAACGAACTCAAAATAATTATCCAGCCAAAAAACGAAAGTTGCCTTATATAAATATGCAGAGTCCCAAACAAAGCGTTCCAAGAGCTATGCATACCCTCCTTAGTAATATTAAAATATGCTTTTGCTACATGAATAGTGTTATTATGGCTTATTCTGTCAAATAAAACAAACCCAATAAGTACCATAAGCGCAATTGTACAAATAATATATAAAGAATTAATAAAATTCCTGGATTTACGAATAAAAATCAGCAGTGCAGACGCAAATGGCGCGCAGTACATGATTATAAAGAGCCTGTCGGAAATAATAGAAATTATTCCCAGAATAAGTAAAAAAACAAGATATTTAAAGCTGTTGCTTTTGATATAAGTTATTGAAAAAACCAACGCAATTAAGACATTAACAAAGGCGCCAAGATGGTAGGTGTTTGAAACTAAAAGGAAACTAAGGTATATATCGTGACTGATAAAACTAATCAGAAAAAACATACTAATTAGTAAATTCCCTAGAGCAATATTGTAGAGAGTAAAATCAGGGAAAACTTGCTTTAATAGTATCCTAAAAAGTAAAAGAATTGCGAAAAACTGAATGATTCCAAAGAGGTAAATAGTAAGTGGAACACTACCTGTAATAAACATCAATAAAAAATACAGCAACATATCCGGAAAAAAATTCGGCGAGCCTGGAATCGTCCATCCTGATAAGTGGTAATCATCTATAAATAAATCTTTATAGAGCGTTGGAAAATAAAGTATGTCGGAATTAAAGAGAAATCTGTTAACACTGTCTGTTCCATCGGAGAAAAACAAGGTGGCAAGTAGGAACGCAATCAACAAACTTAGAGAGTAAACAATAAGTGGTGTGCTTTTTGGAATTCTCACTATTTTTGAATTATTTGTTCCAATACATCCTGTCGTAAACTGTAGTTTTTTGATTCCATATATCTGGTGAAACAAATTGCCCATCTTTTGTTTTAAGGCTTCTTTCAAAGATAGCAAAAACCGGGTTAAATGTCAAATCAGTAACTCCAATGCTGATTTTTGCTGGTTCGCCAGCGACTTCAGAAGCATCTTCCTTTACTTTAACCTCGAACTTGTTACATTCAAGAAGCTCTTTCAGAAACGAAAGTCTTTCTTTTGAAACTCCTGATTCTACTACTGTGCAGCGCACACCATCGAATTCTGCAATAATATGTTTAGCGTTGTTGAGTGCCATAATTTGGGAATTTAAACTTATATACCAAAACTCAGGGTGCGGATATACTCAAAAATAATACTTGCAAACCCTACTATTACTATACCGGCAACACAAACGGATAATGCGAATCGCGTTGGAAAATCGTTTTTGAACGATTCAATTGGTGTATCGCTCTTATTGATGAACATTGCCTTAACTACCAAAAGATAATAATAAAGTGAAATAATGGTATTTAAAATGGCAATAAGCACCAGAATGAAGAATCCCTTTTCAGCAGCAGCAGTAAACAGGAAGAATTTTCCAAAAAAGCCTGCTACCGGGGGAATTCCGGCAAGTGAGAATAATGCAATCATCATTACAAGACTGAGGCCGGGATTGGTTTTGTAGAGACCATTGTAATCGTCGATATTCTCTTTTCCACTGGCATTTGAAATAGCAATTACTACACCGAATGCTGCCAGATTAGAGAAAATATATACCAGCATGTAATAAACTAAAGACGACATTCCCAGCTCGTTTCCACCGATAATCCCAAGAAGTATATATCCTGCCTGTGAAATCGAGGAGAAAGCAAGAAACCGCTTCAGATTTTGCTGTCTTATCGCAAACAGGTTACCAATGGTCATGGTAAGAATGGAAAGAACATAAATCATTTTTTGCCAAACTGGAGCTATTGCTGGGAAAACACTAAATAGAACAATGATAAAAATAAACAATGCTGCTCCTTTAGAAATAACTGAAAGATATGAAGTTACATTCACAGGTGAACCTTCGTAAACATCGGCAGTCCATAAGTGAAATGGAACAATGGAAATCTTAAATGCCATCCCAGCGAAGAAAAAGATAAAGCCGAGAAGTCCCAGATTGCTACCAGTAAATAATCGTGCAACTTCAGTGAAATATAGGTTTCCAGTGGTTCCGTAAATCACGGAAATCCCGTACAATAATATTCCGGATGACAATGCCGAAGAAAGTATGAGTTTAATACCGGCTTCTGCAGAATTATTTTTATAACGTTCGAAGGCTGCCAGTGCTGCAAGTGGAATGGTTGCAAGTTCGAGGCCAAGATACAACATCAGGAAGTGTCCTGCGGAGATCATATAATTCATCCCAACCAGCGTAGAAAGTAACAAAATGAAGTACTCCCCTACCTTATCGGAATTCTCTTCTTTACCTAACCAGGTGATGGACTGAATAAGAACGATCAGCACACCAATGTTCAGAACATTTTTCATCAGCAGCCGAATGGGAGTAACCACATACATATCCCCAAAAAGCCCTCCTGAGGTTGCAGGCAAAAACCCAATGATTGTAATTATTCCGAAGAGAATTACGGTAAATACTCTGATGTTCTTTTTTGTGGCGGGATTCCAGAAGATCTCTGCCATCAGAACTATAAGCAGAACTGCAACAAGCAGCAGTTCGTGTCTCATTATGGAAAATATTTGTAAACTCATATCGTTATCCGGTAGATTTATCTTTAATTAAAATGGATTCACAGCTAATATTTTATCAACTATAGGTTGCATACTGGTTCCAATCATTGTTGAAAGCCAATATGGGGCAATACCAACAGCAGCAACTGCAGTTATAAGCGTAATGGTTGAAACTCTTTCAAACCAGGTGCCATCTTCAAGGTGATTAAAATGTTCATTCTTTATCGGGCCAAATAACAAAGCTCCCACTACGCGAAGTATATAAACAGCGGTAATTACAATTGACGAAACTGCAACTATCGTTACTACTCTGTGGAACAAGTCGGGATGCTGGAAAGCTCCGAAAAAGATGGTCATTTCCGCAACAAATCCGCTTAAACCGGGAAGTCCAAGTGAGGCAAGACCTGCAAGTACATACATTACTCCAAGGAAAGGGATAACCTTCATAAGTCCGCCCATTTCATTGATAAGTCGTGTGTGAGTGCGTCCATAAATCATCCCGATAAGTGCAAAGAAAAGGGCTGTCATCAGACCATGTGAAATCATCTGGATAATGGCACCAGTCATTGCTGTTTTGTTCATCATAAGAACCGCAAACAGAACGAGTCCGCAATGGCTCACTGACGAATATGCATTAATATATTTTAAATCTTTCTGAACGATTGCTCCGAATGCTCCATAAACCACACTAACTGATGTAAGAATAATGAATATCCAGGCCATTTCATCTGCTGCTTCAGGCATGAGAAACATTGCAACTCTGAATGCGCCATATCCACCTAGCTTCATAAGCACACCTGCATGAAGCATTGATACAGCAGTTGGTGCAGAAGCATGACCATCGGGCGACCAGGTGTGAAAAGGGAATAAAGCACCAAGTACGCCGAATCCCACGAATGTCAATGGGAAAAATAATCTCTGTGCCTCAATTGGAATAACTATTTTGGATATTTCAAGAATATTAAAAGAGAGTTCGCCACCGTTGGGAGCTGAATTAAAATAGATTCCCAAAATACCAACCAGAAGAAGTGCTGAACCTCCCATGAGCATCAGGGTAAGCTTCATGGCTGAATACTCTTTTGGCCCGCTTCCCCAGATACCAATCAAGAGATACATAGGTATAACGGCAACTTCATAAAAGAGGAACATAGTGAAGAGATCGAGGGAGATGAAAAACCCGAAAACTCCGGTTGCCAGCAAAATGAGTGATATAAAAAATTCTTTCGTGAGGTTTTCAACTTGCCAGGATGCGAAAATTCCTGCAATAACAACTATGGATGTCAGTGCGATCATGGCGACTGAGATTCCATCCACTCCCACGGTATAAAAAATATGAAGGCTCTTGAACCACTCGTAACTGCTTACAAATAGCATTTCATCTGTATTTCCTGCCTTTCGTTCACTTAGGTACATAAATACCAGAACCGCCGCAACAATCAGCTGTGCACCCATTCCAATAGCAGAAACCAAACGGGTTTTTTGCTGATCCTTTAGAAATAGAACCGCTGTAATCGTCAGCAAAGGAATTATAACAAGGAGATTAAGTATATTCATTGTTCAAAAAGTTTATGTCCACATATAAATCATAACCAGTGCAAGAATCAAAACTCCGGAAATAAATACAAACCCGTATTTTTGTAATTGTCCTGACTGAAACCCACGTATTCTAAAAGAAACAGCATTCGCAACCCAAGAAATTCCATTCATCGTTGCATCAACCACATGCCTGTCGAACCATGCAACTGGAGCTGAAATCCTGGCAAAAATTACCTTTTTCGTTACGAACATGTACACTTCATCAACATAGAATTTGTTAAATGCCCATTTGTAGCCAAGTTTGAATGTTGACGCCATTTTATCGGGAAGAGTAGTTTCTTTTTTGTACATCACAAAGGCAACCAGAATGCCCACAATACCAATTAATACAGAAGGCGCAGCCAATGCCCAGTCGATATGGCCTTCGAAAGGTACACCGTCAGTAGTTACCAACTCTGTAAAGGGAATAAATCCTGAAAAAATAGAAAGGAAAGCCAGGAATATCAGAGGGAAAGTCATGGTAAAAGGTGCTTCGTGAGGAGCATGGTGGTAATGGGTATCTTTTCCCCAGAAAACATTGAAATACAGACGGAACATGTAAAATGCAGTGAGTCCGGCAACAATGTATTCAACTGCAAATATCAGTTTATCGTGGTGGTAAGCGGCTACTAAAATTTCATCCTTGCTGAAGAATGCTGAAAATGGAGGAATTCCGGCAATTGTCAAGCAAGCAATAAGGAAGGTAATGTGTGTTATGGGGAGGTATTTTCTGAGTCCGCCCATATCCGTCATATTGTTACTGTGTACCGCATGAATAATGGCTCCTGCGCCAAGGAAAAGCAAGGCTTTGAACATTGCATGAGTAAACAAATGGAACATGGAAGCCATATAACCAAGACCATTGTGTCCAGCATAACCAGAAACGCCCAAACCAACCATCATCAGACCGATCTGCGACATGGTTGAATATGCAAGAACTCTCTTAATGTCATTTTGTGTACAAGCAATTACTGCCGCAAAAATTGATGAGAATGCTCCAATATATGCAACAACCTGAAGTGCCTGAGGAGCCGAAAAAACATACACTGGAAATAATCTAGCAACCAGATAAACCCCGGCTACTACCATGGTTGCAGCATGTATAAGTGCTGAAACAGGCGTTGGGCCTTCCATTGCGTCGGGTAACCAAACATGTAACGGGAACATAGCCGATTTACCGGCACCTCCCATGAAAATAAATATCAATGACCAGGTCATTACGGATAATCCGAGAAATGAAGCGCCACTTCCGGTGGCAATTGCAGCGCCGTTAGGATCGGTAAGCAGATTAAAATCGAATGTACCGGTATTATAGGAAAGCATTAATATCCCTATAAGAAATCCAAGGTCGGCAAAACGGGTAACGATAAATGCTTTTTTAGATGCAAGAACTGCGGAGGGTTTCTGATAGTAGAATCCGATGAGTAGGAAGGATGAAACTCCCACTAACTCCCAGAAGATATACATCTGAAACAGGTTGTTAGCCAATACCAATCCAAGCATTGAGAAACTGAAGAGTGAAAGGAACGCAAAGAAACGCTCGAATCCAACTTCGCCTTTCATATAGCCAAGACTGTAAATATGCACCATAAGCGAAACTGTGCTGATAACAACAAGCATCATCACTGAAATGGGATCAAGGAGGATTCCCATGTCGATATGCAGCTTATCGCTTATTTGCAGCCACACCATATCAAAGGAGGTAATCTTAGGAAATGCTCCAGCGATTTTCTCAGTTGCAAAGAAATATTTGTAAGCTGTTATATACGATAGCAGCGCTACCACAGCTAAACCCGTTGTTCCAAGGAGTCCCGATAAGGTTTCCTTGAGTTTGTTCCCTGCAAGTCCCAATAAAAGAAACATCAACAAGGGAATCAGGGGAATCAGTATTGTATATCCGAAATCTGTCATAATATAATTTCCAGAGTTTAAAATATCAGTATTTCATTTCATTAACATGTTCAACGTTTACAGTGGCAAACCTTCTGTAAATATTGATAATTATGGCGATTGCCACCGCAGCTTCTGCAGCAGCCACGGCTATTACAAACAAACTAAAAAAGTGACCTTCAAGCCTTTCAGGATAGAGGTACCTGTTGAAAGCAAGAAAATTGATATTCACTGAATTGAGAATCAGTTCAACCGACATAAGAATACCAATTAAATTCCTTCGGGTAAGGAAGCCGTAAACACCTACGAAAAACATGATCGCAGCGAGAACGAGAAAATATTGAATAGGGATACCGGAGTTCATATTTTGAATTTAGAATTTTTTACATTGAGCTTGTCGAAATGAGAATTTTTCACTGCGTTATTCTGACTCTCTGATTCGGGCTTTGGACTACCTTTCTTAGCAATGATAATCGCAGCAATCATGGCAGCAAGAAGCAAAATAGAAATTACTTCAAAAGGAAGCACGTAACCGTCTACACCATACGATAGCAGAGAGTTTCCAATGAAATTCATATCTACTGAAGCCGCAGCCAGATTAGTAGCTTCAAAGGAATATTGAAGAATGGTGGTGATTGTAAGCACCATCCCAAACAGCACTGCTATTGCCGAGAAAACAGATTTCTTAATTTCCAGAGCGTCCATTTTCTGACTGATATGATGTGTAAGCAAAATGGAGAAAATTATCAGAACCACGACCCCACCGGCATACAATGCAAGCTGAACCGCAGCAAGAAACGCAAAATCGAGCATAAAATATAAGCCTCCCGTTGAAACAAGAACAAATAAGAGGGAAACCGCTGCCCGGAGAATCCTACGGCTGGTGACAGTGAGTATGGAGAATACCACTACTATCGCAGCAAACAGTATAAATATAATTTGATTCAGTTCCATTATTCTACTCCTTTTTCTAGTTGTGAACCGGGTTGATTTAATATTTTGTTGAGTTGTGATCTGTCGAATACAGCGTGTTCAAATTCCTGTGAAAATGCCAACGCATTAGATGGACAGGTTTTAACGCACAAGGCACAGAAAGTGCACATTCCAAGGCGGTAGATATGCTTATCAATGGCCTTTTTCTTTTTACCATCCTCTGTTTCAACCATTTTACTAATAATTTCAATGGTTCCGTTTGGACAGTTTATTTCACAGATGCCGCAGCCTGTGCATTTATGTTCATTTTTATCGTTGTGCGGCATTACCACTTCTCCCTTGAAACGCTCAAGCATCACAAGTGTCTTGCGGTTCTCTGGATATTTCTGAGTAACGATGGTTGAGGGTCGGAAAAAATAAGAGCCTGTAACCCTCATCCCTCCCCAAAGGGATTTTATACCGTAATAGAGATCCGAAAAATATTTTATTATGCTTTTCATCCGTATATAATTTATTTCAGTGGTCGGATGAACCCCGAAGGGCTCACAGAAGGTAAACCCGCATGTTGCTGAATTATTTTCATTGATGTTTGTATTTTTCGAAACATGTGGGTTTCATTAGAATCTGATTAATTTTTTAAATCCCCCGATTAAAAATGCCAATCCAAAAGCACTATTAAGGCCATCAACAGTACGTTTACAAGGTTTATAGGGAGAAGATATTTCCATTCAAGTGTTAACAACTGATCAATTCTCAAACGTGGGAATGTCCATTTAAACCACATCATTATGAAAATGATAAACCCGGTTTTCCCCAGATACCAGAAGAACGGAGGAATAAAGTCCATGATGCGGTTAAAACCTTCCCAGTGTCCGATATGGAAAGGCATCCAGCCTCCAAGAAATAATGTGGCAGCGATGGAGGCTACAATAAACATATTAATGTATTCCGCAAGAAAGAAAAATGCGAATTTTATCCCTGAATATTCTGTATGAAAACCTGCGGTCAATTCTGATTCAGCCTCGGCCAAATCGAAAGGTCCGCGGTTGGTTTCAGCGGTGCTGGCAATGATGAAAATTATAAAAGCGATCAGTGCAGGAACATGTCCGGTAAAAATAAACCAGCCATTTCGCTGAGCTTCTACAATTACTGAAAGCTGCATGCTGCCTGCAAGAATAACTATAGTAATCAGTGACAATCCAACAGAAAGCTCATAACTTACAATCTGTGCACCACTTCTCATAGCGCCGATAAGAGAATACTTATTGTTACTCGACCATCCTGCAAGTAAAATCCCGATTACTCCCATTGAAGAAACTGCGAGCACATAAAGCACCCCGATATTCAGATCTATTGCATGAAGTCCTAATGCAAAAGGAATTGCTGCAATGGCCATGAAAGATGCGATAATGACAATGAATGGTGCAAGGTTAAAGAGGATTTTATCGGCTTTTTTTATGTTCACCATTTCAACAAACAGAAGTTTTGTTAAATCGGCGATAGTCTGGAACAAACCAAGAGGCCCTACGCGGTTAGGTCCGAGTCTGTTCTGCATGAAAGCACATACTTTTCTTTCAGCATAAACCAGAAAAAGACCCACAATAGCGTAAAAGATCAGGAATGCAACCCCAACAATAACCATTTCAGTAAATGTAACCCAGCCAGGCGACATAGCCTGAGTGAGGCTGTTGTGGATCCATTCGTTGAATGAGGTAAGGTCGTAAATATTAAATGACATAGCTTCGTTTCGATTAATGCGTTTTACCTGTCGATATCGGGAATTACAAGGTCAAGCGAACCACTGATGGCCACAAGATCCGCAATTTTCATTCCTTTTGAAATATGATTCATTACCCATAAATTCGAGAAATTGGGCGAGCGGAATTTAATCCTGTATGGATTTTTATTTCCATCTGAAATAATATAAACACCCAGTTCACCTCGGGCTGTTTCTACCCTCTGATAATATTCCCCCTCAGGTAATTTTATAATTGGCTTCATTTTTACAAAATGCGGACCTTCTGGAATATTGTCGATTAGCTGCTCGATGATATTCATTGATTCCCACATTTCATCAATGCGTGCTGTGTAGCGGTGAAAAGTATCCCCTGTGGAATAAAGAATCTCACTGAATTTTACTTTGTCGTATGCACTGTATGGCTCATGTTTTCTTACATCACATGAGAACCCGGATGCTCTGGCAGACGGACCGGTAATTCCAAATGCAATGGCATCTTCACGTGTCAGCACACCAATTCCCTTTGAACGTTCGTGAAAGATAACATTGTCGGTAAGAAGCTGATTGTATTCTGGTAAAATTTTCCTGAAATACTTAATGAATTCTTTTACGCCCTTCTGGAAATTTGGGTGGATATCGTACATCAGGCCACCAGGGCAATTGTAACTAACGATCATTCTGCTTCCGCAGGTTTCTTCAAAAATATCAAGGATTTTCTCCCTGTCGCGCAAGCCATAAAAGAAGCAGGTAAGAGCTCCAAGATCCATTCCGAAAGATGCCCACCAAAGCTGATGTGACTGGATTCGAGTAAGTTCAGACATGATCGTTCTGATATACTTAACATGTTCGGGAACCTCTATATCAAGAGCTTTTTCAACAGCAAGACATACGGCCTCGTTGTTGATATGAGCTGAGAGGTAATCCATTCTGTCGGTAAGGTGTATTATCTGGGGATAGGTAATACTTTCGCACATTTTTTCTATCCCCCGGTGAATATAACCGATATGTGGCTCAACATTCAATACAGTCTCCCCTTTGAGTGATAAAACCAAACGAAGCACCCCGTGTGTGGACGGATGCTGGGGACCCATATTTATGATATATTCCTGTTGTTCTTCAACGACGGAGCTTAGCACTTTTTCCATATCTTATTTGCTAACGATATTAATAATGTCGGTAAAGTCTTTCCGCAGCGGAAAACCATCAGTTTCCTCGAGGAATAAACGGCGAGGATGAGGATGATTTTCGAATTGTATTCCAAGCAGGTCAAAAACTTCATTTTCAAGAAATTCAGCACAGATCCAAAGATCCGAAACAGTTGCAAGGCTTGGATTTAGTCTGTCGGAACACATCGCTTTCAAAACAACGGTATGCAGATGTTCTGTAGAGCGGAGGTGGTAAACGACGCCAAGGTTTTGTCCAAAATCCACTCCTGTTAAACACACCAGGAAATCAAACCATGTTTCTTTTGAGTCTCTGAGACTTTTCGCCACAGAATGGAGCTTTTCAGCTGGTATACTTGCCTCAGAAAACTGCTTTCCAGCTTTGATCTCAGCTTCAGGGACAAGGTTTCTGACAAAATTTTCTAATTGCAGGTTGTCCATATCTTAAAAATTATCAGCATTACGTTTACGGCGGGTTTTAACTGAATCCAGTTCAATTTTTCTCTGAAGCTGCATAACTCCATAGAGTAAGGCTTCAGGACGAGGAGGACAACCGGGGACATAAACATCCACAGGGATTACATGCTCAACACCTTTAACCACCGAATATGAATTGAGGAAAAATGGCCCACCAGAAATTGCACAGGCACCCATTGCAATAACATATTTGGGTTCCGACATCTGATCATAGAGGCGTTTGAGAACAGGAGCCATCTTATTTACAATTGTTCCGGCAACCACGATTACGTCGGCCTGACGGGGGCTTGCACGATACACTTCCATGCCGAAACGGGCAAAGTCGTGACGAGGGGCACCGGCTGCCATCATTTCAATACCGCAACATGAGGTAGCAAAAGTAAGAGGCCAGAGGGAGTTTTTTCTTCCCCAGTTAATAACATCATCGATTGATGTTACAAATACGTTTGCACCCGATTCTTTGAGGAGTTCAAGACTGTCGTTGCCTTTGAACTCTTCCTTTTTCATTCCCTTTATTCCCATTTTAATGCGTGTTTTTTCCAGGCGTAAAGCAGACCCAATCCCAGAATAAAAAAGAAAATTAATATTTCAATAAACGCTACCATTCCCACTTCTTTCATCACCACTGCCCAGGGAAAAAGGAATACTGTTTCCACGTCAAAAATCAGAAATAGAATAGCGAAAAGGTAATATCCAACATTAAATTGGAGCCATGTCACCCCTGTTGTAGGAATGCCACTTTCGTATGGTTCTTCCTTCTGGGGATTGGTTGAACTAGGTGCAGCGAAATGCGAGAAAATCAACACTCCGCCTACAAATATTGCCCCTACGAGAAAGAAGAGGACTAACCATTCATTGTTCATATCTGTATATATCTAGAATCATATATTTATCGGGCAAAAGTAAAATCTTTTTTCGGAATTAGATTAATACAAGTTTTATTCTTATTGATTCTACATAAGGGATTTTTTCGTGGGAAAACTACTTGGCTTTTTAGCGCAAATCAAGATTTATATAGCTGAATTACTGAGTTTTACAGTTATATCCAAAATTTTTCTTTTGATAGAGAGATTAATAGGCTACCAGCAGCAATCTTAACGATAGCATGGCATAAATGGCCTTAAAACTGGAACCTTAAAATCATAATGTCTGAAAGCCCTGTGGTAAAGATAACACAATGCCAATTACTTTTCCGGCATTTAGAAAAGGATTAACCGAATTCTTGTTTTTTCGGAAAAAGGGATGTTACCTTTATATAACGTCTCACGTTTTTCAGACCTAGCGATCCATTTTCGGCTTGTAGGTCTGAAAAAATGCGACATATAAAGCAGTTGTAGTGCATTTAAAAACAGACATATGAGACAGATATTTTACTTGATTTTTATTTTTAGTTTTATTGGGATAAATGCTCAAACTGATAAAAACTATATTTTGAGGACTAATTTGGGTTATAATTTTTAGTCATAATGATTTCCTTGATTTAGGCACTGATAATTTTGGACATCAATATGGGGAGAAGCTCAATGGATTGGATTTTACTTTACGTGGAGGGAGAAGTTTAAAGGTAATTTCTATTACGGATTAGGATTATTTAATAACCTTTCAAAACAAAAATTATTGTTGTAAAATAGATTGTAAAAAAATGTGAATTATGTAAACTATTCCCGATTTTGTGTAACACTTAGTATTCCCAAACCATACACCTTTGTGCCGTAACAATTCAGTTACAAATTATATCCAAATTTATGAGAAAGTTTATTTCAACAGCAATTGTCATAGCCATAGCTGGCTCATCTATTTTCATGGCATGCAAAAAAGAGAATAATGAGAATAAAGAACCTGTTTTGCCACCCGCTGAAAGCATGGTGATGGATTTTTCGAATTTTCAGAGTAGTACAAAAAAATCTTTAGCAACTGACGACACCTCAGCCTACAACAACTGGACCTCATCTGCAGTTACAGTTGGTATTTGGAATGTAGTAGCTTATCTAAACTCGGCAGTACCAGTAGCCGCATTCAAAGAATCATTTAACCATCCGAGTGTTTTGGTTGAAAATTCAATTTGGAGAAGATCCTTTTCTATATCATCCTTAGGAGCTACTTATACCTGCAAATTGGACGGTGAAGCAAATGGCAACTCTTCAGATTGGAAAATGTATTTGTCAAAGACCAATGGTTTGGGCGCAAATTTTACCGACTTTCTTTGGTTTACAGGCACTTCATCTAACAATGGTTCAACTGCCACATGGCATATAAACAGGGGTCCGGAATTTAGTGGCCGTAAGTATTTTGATGCTAACTGGGTAAAAAACACCAGCTTGCGCTATACAATTGTTGATACTTATGAAGTTGGTGTAGGAAATTACCTTGAATACAAAAAGATAAACGAGGCCGGATTAGATGCCCAGTTTTTAATTCAAACAGTTGACCACTCTTACGATATTGATATCCAATGGAACACTACCGATAAGAACGGAAGAGTTAAATGCACAAATTGGTATAACGACCTAAACTGGCATTGCTGGGGGATTAATTACAAAAATTCAATTTGCAATTAGAAATGTAAAGAAGATAGTTGAAATTTACTGCCAAGAAAAGATGTCTCACTCTGAAACTCCTTTGTTGGCAGTTAAACTGGCACTTGTATAGTTACTTAATTTTTATTTTTTTAGGTTTCGGATTTGGCAATTCATTAACTGTGATTTTCACTAATTCTCTCAGCCATTCTCTATCGTCCAAGTTTTCTTCAATTAAAAAACTTGGTTTTGCTCCTGGATATGGTGATGCTTCAACAACATCTTTTATATATTTTCTTCCTGATTGAGTCGGCTTAATAAATAATTTATTATCGCAAACAAGTCCAAATAATTTGTTGTCAAAATACAGTCCATACTCACCAAACATTTTCTTGCTTGCAACCTGCTCTAAAAACCCAATTTGGTCAATGATAAAATCTACAAATTTCTGTTCTGATGCCATCTATAAACTACTTTAATTTGAATTCTGGATTATAAATAAAACCGATTACATTTCCCCAAAGGTCTATAACAGCAGCGGTCATTAAGCCACCACCAACATACCGTTGTATCGGTATGGCCAGCGCCTACATTTTTAAGTTTATTGTTCAGGATTCGACTTTACCGCATATACACTGGCTGTTTTGGAATCCTTTCTTGCGGTAATTATTATAAATACCATTAACCAATACCTTGGTTGAAGGAAGTCGCTCTGTCAATTCAATATAATTATTGGCTTTACGGCCTGTAATCACTTTTATTTTTTTGAAGTAATATATTGAATTTACTTCTTTTTCATAAATTACCTTAAATCCGCAAGGAAAAAACCATTGCGTTGTTTTGGTTTTTTTATGAGATTTTTTGAGTCTAAAAGCCAAATGTAGCAAATAAATATTTACAAAGGGAGTGTATTATCTATCGGATTTGGGGATGTTATATGCTCTGAGGAGCGTGGAAGCCTGTTCAAATTTCACATTAGCATTACCATCGCGATTTTCAATATAAACTATTTTGTTTCCGATAGTTGCAACACCCGGAAAATAGCCTTTAGTATGCTTATAAGTACGCTTGGTATCGTATTTTTCTGTGGCAATTATCTGGTTATCGTAATCAAAATCATAATATGTATCTTTTTCCAATTGTTAAGTCAGTATTAACGACTTGATATTTAAATCATTAAGCTTTGCGTTGATATTAAACTTGTAAGAGATTCCTTGTTTGGATGTAAAATTTGAATTTTTAGTGGCAAGTTCTTTTATCCCACGCAATATTGTGTCTGCACTTGGAACATGGTTGCCA